>NZ_JBITCK010000001.1:0-819911 GCF_044453135.1 Nocardia sp. NPDC051750
CCCCGACGACCCCAACAACCCCGACACCACACCCGACCCCGACGACCCCAACAACCCCGACACCACACCCGACCCCGACGACCCCAACAACCCCGACACCACACCCGACCCCGACGACCCCAACAACCCCGACACCACACCCGACCCCGACGACCCCAACAACCCCGACACCACACCCGACCCCGACGACCCCAACAACCCCGACACCACACCCGACCCCGACGACCCCAACAACCCCGCCCCGAGCAGCCCGGAAACCGCCCGCTCCGAGGACAGCGGTGACAACAAGGGCAGTAAACGGACCGGGATCATCCTCGGTGTCGGAGCTGTGGGCGCTGCGGTTGTCGGACTCGCCTTTGCCGGTGATTCACTGTTCGAGCAGGACTCCGGTTCGGGCTCAGGCGATGAATCCGGCTCCGGCGACGGCAGCGGCACAGGTTCCGGATCAGGCACTGGCTCCGGTTCGTCCCCCAGTCCGAGCCCAGTGCCACCGAATCCGGTCACACCGACCCCGGTACCCACACCGAATCCAGTACCCACACCGAATCCGGTGCCCTATCCGAGCCCGGTGCCTACACCCAATCCGGTGCCCATACCGACCCCGAGCCCGGCGCCCACACCGAATCCCGTCCCGGCACCGAAACCGAGCCCGGTGCCTACACCAGATCCGGTACCCACACCTGATCCAGCGCCGATACCGGACACGATTCCGGGGCAGGGCGCCGGCGGCGACGCCGCCGGCAATCCTGGAGCAGGCGCCAATTCCACCGGCGGAATGGGACTCCTTCTCGGAGCAGCCGCTGCCGCCATGGCATTGGCCGGCATGGGGTCCACGCTGGGAGCTGACACCGACGACGGCGAAAGCGAATCGGACTCTCATCACGATGACGACGAACCAGCCGCCGGGCCGCATCCCGCCCCAACCCCGGATCCAGCGCCGGCACCAGGGGCAGACGAAGGCTCTGGATCCGGTACAGGCACCGCCTCCGGCACAGGCACAGGCACCGACTCCGGCACAGGCACCGGCACAGGCACCGGCACAGGCACCGACTCCGGAACGGGCACAGGCACCGACTCCGGAACGGGCACAGGCACAGGCACGGGCACGGGCACGGGCACGGGCACGGGCACGGGCACGGGCACAGGTACAGGTACAGGTACAGGCACGGGAACGGGAACGGGAACCCGGACTGATTCGGGGGCGGACAGCGACTCGAACCCCAGCGCCGGATCGGGCGCAGGCACCGGTTCAGGTTCCAGCACTGATTCGATGTCAGGCACCGGGTCGGGGTCGGACTCGGGTGCCGGCTCCGGCGTCCGTTAGGACCGCTGCGGGGCGAAGCTCTTGTCACCCCGGGACCGGACAGGACCGGTTTCGCCGCGCGGCCGGGTGAGCCGTGGGTCGCTTCGCCTCTTCGATCGGCTTTCCCGGACCATGGCCGCCGACGCGGCAGCGACACCTGCCGGATCACTCCGACCGGGTCCGCCGCCTGCCGGTTTCCGCAATCCGACATGAGAAAACCGCGGCCGGTGGCACCCTGTGGGTGACACCGGCCGCGGTGGATCGTTTCGTGGAGTGGAGCTAAGGGGAATCGAACCCCTGACCTTCTCGATGCGAACGAGACGCGCTACCAACTGCGCTATAGCCCCGTGCGGCTCGCTGAACCGCGCTGTGCCACTCTAGCAAACCGGGTCACATTCCACCGAATCGAGGCTTTGACCTGCGATTATTCCGGAACGAGGGCGGACCGGACGGCGCTGTCCGGCCCCGTTCACGCGCCGGCCGCTCGGCGGATGTCGCCGCCGCTGGCCCGGTGGCGCACCGTCCGGGCGATGGTGGCGTCATAGGCGTCCAGATGCTCGAAGGCGGGGTCTTCGTCATCCGGTTCGAGCAGCTGGGAGCGGCGGCGCAGGGCGCGGGCGGTATCGCGGTCCATCCCGGGACGAGCGGCGGGCGAAACGGCGGACTCCTCGTCCGCTGCCGGCTCGCCGCCGAGCTCGCGATCACGATCGGCCAAGCGGGCGCTGCGCCGGCGCCGGATCTCCTGTTCGATCCGCACCTGCTTGCGCAGATAACCGAGATAGGTGACCAGCGACAGCAGTGCGCCGCCGCAGCCCCACCAGAACAGCGGTCCGATGGCCACGGCGAGACCACCGCAGAGCACCGCGGCGAGGATCAGGGCGACCACGGCGCGCTGGCGGAAGGTGTAGCGCGCGGCGCGAGCGATGGCGTCGGCCTCGGGGTCGTAGCCGCCGCGACCACGCCGGGTGGGGACGAAATCGCCGTCGTCCTCGAGCGCTTCGGGCGCGGGCGCCTGCTGGGCGCGCGCCCGCACCGGGGGAATACGGGCGGGCACATTGTCCGCCGTGTCCCCGCCGACCTGTTCGGTTTCCGCGGCGGTGTCGCCGGCCGGTTCGAATTCCCTGTCGTCGCCGGTGTCCGCGCCCTCGAATTCCTCCGGGGTGACGGTGTCGTCGAAAACGCCGGCCGGATTCTCGTCGCCGGGGGTGGTGTGCGGTAACTCCTCTTCAGCCTCGGTAACGGTCTCCTCGGCTGTTGTCGTCATGCGATCCTCCGCATCGTTGCCGTGGTGACGCTTTCGGTGGGGCCGGCCGGACCGCTTCTTGCGGACATACCCACTTCCCTTGCGCCGTTTGGAATCTCCACGATGCAGTACCCGCGTAGCCAGTGCGGTGTCGGTCGTCCGGCGTATTCTCGGATGCCGGTCGGCGAGGATCGGGAACAGGACGAAGACCCACAGGACTACCAGACCGATCCACAGGATCGAGTTCGGCATCGTCGTCAGCACCTCCGTCCCGCATGGTCGTCGTCCAAGCCCACGCCATGACCGGGTTGCGTCCCGACGCCGGAGTCCTTCCCCGCGGGTACGTCTCGCAGATCCTGGTACGAGCTTTCCATCGGTGGCGCGAGGCGCACCTCCGACGTCCGTAGGTTAATTCCGAGTAGGGGTACGACACGGCAGGCGCGCCGTGCACATACGCCACATGAGTCACATTTCCACCAGCGCCGGTCCGAGCAGGCCGGTTCCCGGCGGCCTGTCAGCGCAGCGTCAACCGCCCTTCCCGGGCCAGCCGATCGATAACCCTGCCGGACAACTCTTCCGCCGTCATGGCGACCAGCAGATGATCGCGCCATGCCCCGTCCACATCGAGATATCTACGCAGCAAACCTTCTTCACGGAAACCGACATTGCGCAGCACCGCCTGACTGGCCAGGTTCTCCGGCCGCACCGTGGCCTCGACCCGGTGCAACCCCACCGGCCCGAAGCAATGGTCGAGACCCAGCGCCAGTGCCGCCGTCGCCACTCCCTGTCCGCCGAGATCCCTGGTGACCCAGTACCCGATCCATGCCGAACGCAATGCCCCGCGCACGATATTGCCGACCGTGAGCTGGCCGCTGAACGCGCCGTCGACCTCGATCACGAGCGGAATCATCACGCCGCGCCGAGCCTCGGCCTTCAGACTCGACCACAGCGGGGGCCAGTTCGACGCGTGATTACGCGCATCCCAGGAGCCGCGCCCGGTCGGCTCCCACGGTTCCAGATGGTCCTGGTCGCGCAATCGGATCCGGCTCCACGCCGCCGCGTCCCGCAACCGCACCGGCCGCAACGTCACCTCCCCGGCCGCCACGCGCACCGGTCCCAGGTGCGCGGGCCACCCGGGGTGCTGCGTAGCCCGGAATACGTTCATGGACTCCACTTCTAGCCGCGCTGCGCCAGGAACGCGACTCGAACCTTGTCACCGGTGCGAATTTCGGTGTCATCGGCCTCGACCACTATCAGGCTGTTGGCCTCCGACATCGCGGCCAGCAGATGCGATGAGGCGCCCGCGGTATTGCCCAGCGCCTGCACCAGGTACTCACCGGTCGCCTCGTCGCGCATCAGCTGGGCTCGCAGATAGCCTTTACGTCCGGCCATCGACTGGATCGGGGTTATCGTTCGCGCGCGTACGATCCGGCGCATCGGCTGCC
The DNA here is from genome assembly GCF_044453135.1 of Nocardia sp. NPDC051750. Classification (NCBI taxonomy): domain Bacteria; kingdom Bacillati; phylum Actinomycetota; class Actinomycetes; order Mycobacteriales; family Nocardiaceae; genus Nocardia; species Nocardia sp. NPDC051750. The sequence goes on from NZ_JBITCK010000001.1 coordinate 3,992, forward strand.
GCCTGCCCAGCGCGATCCGGATCAGCGGCCGCACCATGACTTCGAAAACCACCAGGGCGCCCACCGGATTGGACGGCAGCAGGAAGGTCGGCACCTCGTCCCGGCCGAGCCGGCCGAACCCCTGCACCGAACCCGGATGCATGGCGACCCGAGCGATCTCCAGCTCACCGAGCCCGGCCAAGGCCTCACACACTTGATCGGAGGCCCAGCCGCCCACAGCGCCGGCGATCACCACGACCTCCGCCCGCACCAACTGGCCCTCGACCACATCGCGCAGCCGGCGCGGATCGGCGTCGACGATACCGACCCGGTTCACATCCGCGCCGGCATCGCGCGCGGCGGCGGCCAGCGCGTAGGAGTTCACGTCGTAGACCTGCCCGGGCCCGGGGGTCCGATCGATATCCACGAGTTCCTCCCCGATGGAGATCACCGACAACCGCGGCCGCGGATGCACCAGCACTTTGTCCTGCCCCACCGCGGCCAGCAACCCCACCTGGGCGGGCCCGATGATCGTGCCGGCCCGCACCGCGACATCGCCCGGCTGCACATCGTCACCGGCGCGGCGCACATAGTCGCCGGAACGCACCGGTTCGTAGACCTTGAGGCGGCCGCGGCCACCGTCGGTGAAGTCCAACGGCAGAACGGCGTCCGCGAGAGTCGGCAGGGGCGCTCCGGTCACCACTCGCACCGTCTGCCGCGGCTGCAGCCGGATCGGCTGGCGGGATCCGGCGAGTACCTCACCGACCACCGGCAGCGTCAGATCGACGAGATCGCCGTCCTCGTCGCGGATATCGGCGCCCGCGGACGCGACATCGACACTGCGCACGGCGTATCCGTCGATCGCGGCCTGGTCGAAACCGGGCAGCGGCCGTTCGGTCACCACGTCCTCCGCGCACAACAGCCCGTGCGCCTCGGATATCGCGACCCGTACCGGCCGCGGCGCGACGGCCGCGGCCGTCACCTTGATCTGCTGATCCTCGACAGAGCGCATCCAGCCCTTCCCGATGTCCTCGCCGGAACAGGCGATCTCATTCGTCCACGGTGAGTTGCGGGTCCCAGTCCGGACTCAGCCGGTGCTGGAGCCACTCGCGTAGCGCGGGACCGTATTCGTCACGCTCCAACGCGAAATCCACCGCAGCACGAAGATAGCCGCCCGGGTTACCCAGATCGTGGCGCGACCCACGGTGGACAACCACATGCACCGGATGTCCTTCGTCGATGAGCAGCGAAATCGCGTCGGTCAGTTGTAGTTCCCCACCGGCCCCGGGGCCGATCCGCCGCAGCGCGTCGAAGATCGCGCGATCGAGCAGGTACCGTCCGGCCGCCGTATAGGTCGACGGGGCTTCCTCCCGGCTCGGTTTTTCGATCATTCCCTTGACCCGGAGCACATTCGGATTGACCGCATCGGGAACCGGTGCCACATCGAAAACACCGTAGGCACTCACCTGGTCTTCGGGTACGTCGATGGCGCAGAGCACGGAACCGCCGCGTTTGCGCCGGACCCGGTTCATCACATCCAGCACCCCGCAGGGCAGGACCAGATCATCGGGCAGCAGAACAGCAATGGCTTCCTCATCGGGATCGAGCACCGCTTCGGCCTGCGCCACCGCATGACCGAGCCCCAGTGGCTCCTCCTGGACGACGGAGGTCACATCGAGCAGCCCCTGTGCCTTGCGCACCTTCTCCAGGAGCGCGAACTTCCCGCGCTCGACCAGAGTGCTCTCGAGCACCAGATCTTCGACGAAATGAGCGACCACACCATCCTTGCCGGGGGAGGTCACGATCACCAGCCGCTGGGCCCCGGATTCGGCCGCCTCGCTGGCCACGAGTTCGATACCGGGGGTATCGACCACCGGCAGCAGCTCTTTGGGCACTGTCTTGGTGGCAGGCAGGAATCGGGTCCCGAGTCCGGCCGCGGGTACTACGGCTGTCCGGAAGTCCGGTCCCGACGGATGGACGCCCCCGGTACCCTGTTCTGCGGCCTCTGCTGTCATATACACACCCTATCCACCGATACCTCCGTTCAAACTGTGCTGCGTCTTCGACGTGGCTGTGTTATCGCGCGGCCCCGGGGTCACGGCGGCCGCCTTCCGAAGCAGACGCACCGACGAGTGGGCGGGCCTATGGTTGTCGCCGTGCGGGTTCCCGAGGAGATCGATAAGCAGGCCTGGCGGGCGATGATCCGTGGCCGGCGCGCGCAGGTGCCGGACTCCGTGCGCGCCGCGGAGGCGGCGGCGCTGGCCGAGACGGCCGGGCGGCTGGATCCCGCCGAGTGGGTGTGCGCCTACGTGCCGGTACGCGAGGAACCGGGGTCCGCGGCGATCGCGGAGGCGCTGCTGGCAACGGGCAGCCGGGTGCTGTTGCCGGTGACCCGGGAGCCCGGTCCGCTGTATTGGGGCGAGTTCACCGGTACGGAAACATTGCGGCCGGCACGTTACGGACTGCTCGAACCGGCCGGTCCGGTGTTATCGCCGGAAGCGGTCACGTCTGCCCAGTTGATCCTGGTCCCGGCGCTGGCGGTGGACCGGCGCGGGGTGCGTCTGGGCCAGGGCGCGGGATACTACGACCGGACGCTCGGCCTCGCCGATCCCGCCGCACGTGTGATGGTGGTGGTGCGCGACGACGAGGTGGTCGAGTGGCTTCCCGAGGAGCCGCACGATATCCGCATGCGGTGGGTGCTCACGCCCGGCGGCGGACCGGCTCCGCTGGATGTCGCGTCGTCCTGAGGCCGGACGTGTTCTCGGGCACATCGGTGGCCCCAGGGGAATCACTCCGCGATTGGCACTGTTGGCACTGTGGCCTGTAGAGTGCTAATTCTCGAATACCGCGGAGGACCCAGTGCCAACCTATTCATACGCGTGCACCCAGTGCGACAACCGCTTCGATATCGTTCAGTCCTTTACCGATGATGCACTCACGGTCTGCTCGGAGTGCTCCGGGGCGCTGCGCAAGCTGTTCAACTCGGTGGGCATCGTCTTCAAGGGCAGCGGTTTCTACCGGACCGACAGCCGCAGCGGCTCGTCGACCGCCAGCGAGCCGGCGAAATCGGACAGCTCGAGCTCGTCCGGGTCTTCGTCGGCGTCGTCTTCGTCGTCTTCGTCCGGTTCGGACAGCGGCTCGTCCGGCACCTCCTCGGCGCCCGCCGCCGCCGCCAGCTGAACGGGTAGCCCGGTAACGCGGTCGGGCAGCTGTCCGACCGCCTGATTCATCCACAGCCCGCGGGTTGTCCACAGTTGCCCACAGCGCCGAGTTCGGCCGGATTCGGCGCCATACGCTCAGCTCATGAGTCGCATTCGCTCGCGCCCCGGCGTGAACGCCGAGGGCCGGCTGGGTACCGGGGACACCTGGCGCGAAGCATTCGAGAACCGGCCGCCCTGGGCCGACGCAGTACTGTTCCGGCGCATTCTGGCCGGCTTGTGCGCCCTGGCGGCCGCAGTCCTGTTCCTCCGCGAGGATCCCGAACGCGTCCGTATCTCCGTCGTCGTCGCCGCCCGTGACCTCGCGCCCGGTCACCTGCTGGAGCCGGCGGATCTACGGCTCACTCAGCTCCCGCCGGGTGCCGCGCCCGACGGCGCCGCTCGTGATCCCGCCGCACTCGCCGGTGCGGTACTCACCGCCGCCCTCCGGTCCGGCGAAGTACTCACCGATGTGCGGACCGTGGGTCCCCGGCTGGCCGAGGTCGCGACCGGCACCGCGAACTCCCGGATCGTGCCGATCCGGCTGGCCGATACCGCCATCACCGAGATTCTGCGCGCCGGCGACCGAGTGGACGTCGTCGCCGCCGACACCACCGATCCGGCCCGCGCCACGACCCTGGCCACCGATGCCGCGGTGGTGCTGGTTTCCGGATCGCCCGGCGAGCCCACCGCGGGCCCGACCGAGCGAGTGGTGCTGGTCGCGCTGGATGCGCACCGGGCGGCGGCCGTCGCCGCGGCCTCACTGAGCAGCGCGCTCACCGTGATCTTCCACTGACGGCGAGGGGCCTGCCGCGCGGATGCGCGACAGGCCCTCAGAAGTATCCGGACCCGGCCGGGAACGGGCTGCCCGGCCGAATCAACGGGAGGAGGCGTATCAGCCGAGGCTGAACGGCTGGCCCCACAGCGTCACGACGGACATGACGTTGTCGGTCTCGACCTTGACCTTGACGAAGGACCGCGCCTGCGCGTAGCCGCCGCAGCCGCTCAGGCCGATGGTGGTGTCGGACCAGGTGACCGAACCGCTGTTGCCCTTGAACTTGTTGTTGGTCGAGTGATCCTCGTTGCCGTAGTCGTCCGGCTTCTCGATATCGAGGACGTAGAAGGCCTTGGCCTGGCCGGGGCCGAGGGTCAGGTCGCCGCCGACCTCACCGCTGGGGCTGACCTCGCCGGACTCGCCGTCGATATCCGCGCTGGCACCGGCTTCGCCGCCGCCACCGTCGATGTTGACCTGGCAGCCCACGACATAGCCGGGGTAGATCTTGCCGCCCACGTCCTCGCCGCCGCCGGAGATCTCGACCTGCGCGCTACCGGAGGCCCACGCATTGCGGTGGACCGGGGTGGCGCCCATGGACGGGCTGATGTTGGCGGACTCGCCGACCATACGGACCGTGACCACGGTGCCGTCGGAGAGCGTCTTGACGATTTCGCCGCCGGGCAGCGGGATGAAGGTATCGGCATTGGCGGCGCCGGTGGAGAACAGGCCCAGCACGACCGACGCGGCCGCACCGACGCCGGCGAGGCGCGCCAGATTCTTACGGTTGAACATGTGTATATGCCCCTCTGGGGTTGAATTCGCTACAGCGAGAGAGTTGTGGTGGGTGAATTCGACCGGTACCGGCGCGTCAGCCGATGCTGAACGGCTGCCCGTAGAGGGTGGTCTTCGAGTAGTGGTCACCGATGATCTCGACCACGGTGTAGGCCCGGGCCTGCGCATAGCCGGCGCAACCCTGGATCTCCATCTCCACGTCCTGGTACTCGACGGAGTAGACACCGGGCTTCTCGATGTCCTTGTAGTCGATCTGGACGAACTTGACCTCACCCGGGCCGAGCTCCAGGCCGATCGAGCCGCCGACGCTGCCGCCACCGACCTCGAGGCCACCGGACACGCCGAGGCCGATCGCGTCGTCGGCGATGCTCACCTGGCAGCCGACGATGTAGCCGGTGTTGATCTGCGAAGCGCCGTGGGTCGAGGAGTTGTTGGTGCCGTCCTCGCCGGTCGGGCCGTTGTTCGGACCGGCTTCACCCTCGGGCGTCACCGAGACGTCGGCGGCGGCGTTACCCGAGACCCATACGGTCCGGCCCGCACCGTTGGCAGCCATGGACGGCGAGACGAGCGCGCTCTCGTGGGTGCGGGTGATCTTGACGCCGGGGCCCAGTTTTTCACCGTCCGGCAGCGGTACAAAGGTGTCCGCGCTGGCGGCACCGGTGGAGAACAGACCCATGGCCACAGCAGCGACGGCGCCCACGCCCAGGGCGCGCGCGCCGTAGCGCAGACCGGTGGTGCGGTTCTTGCTCATATTTCCCCTCATCAAGGTTTACAGCGACACCCGACTTCGCAGCGAACGAGGCCGGGGCGGCCCAAGAACAGGCTCCATAGAGCTTGGGCGACGGCTGTAGCCACTAGATGAACCCGAAACCACACAACCGGTGAACACTTGGCTGCCGTGCCACCGACTCGGTGTGGCTTCAGAGTGATTCCCAGGTAACGAGAAGGTGACGGGTGCTGGGAAAACGCAGCCCTAACACCGGATATCCCGGATTGCGGAAATATGAGACAGGCCCGCCGCTGGTGCGGCGGGCCTGTATCCGTGCCAGTATGACAGTTTGATCTTCGATCAGCCCAGGCTGAACGGCTGGCCCCACAGGGTCACATAGCTGATCACATTCTCGGTTTCCACCTCGACGCTGATGAAGGACCGCGCCTGGGCGTAGCCGCCGCAACCGTTCAGGCCGATGGTCTGATCGGACCAGGTCACCGAACCACTGTTGCCGTCGAAGCCGTTGTTGGTCGAGTGGTCTTCGCTGCCGTAATCGTCGGCCTTCTCGATATCGAGCACGTAGAACGACTTCGCCTGGCCGGGGCCGACGGTCAGGTTGCCGCCGGTTTCGGCGCTCGGGCTCACGGCGCCTTCGGAATCGACGTCGGCACTGGCACCGCCCTCGGCGCCGCCGCCGGCGATGTTGACCTGGCAACCTACGACATACCCGGGGTAGATCTTGCCGCCCACATCCTCGCCACCGGCGATTTCGACCTGCGCGCTACCGGAAACCCACGCGTTGCGGTGCACCGGGGTGGCGCCCATGGACGGGCTGATGTTGGCGGATTCGCCGACCATCCGCACGGTCACCACCGTGCCGTCGGACAGCGTCTTGACGAGTTCGCCGCCGGGCAGCGGGATGAAGGTATCGGCATTGGCCGCTCCGGTCGAGAACAGACCCGCGGCGATGGTGGCGGCGGCGCCGACGCCGGCGAGGCGCGCCAGTTTCTTTCGGTTGATCATGGTTGGACCCTTCGAGGGGAGAGCTCGCGGATTACGCGAGATGAGATTCGTTTCGATACGACGTGGACAGATCCGCGGCTCAGCCGACGCTGAACGGCTGGCCGTACAGGGTCGTCTTCGAGTAGTGGTCACCGATGATCTCGACCACCGTGTACGACCGCGCCTGCGCGTAACCCGCGCAACCCTGGATCTCGATCTCGGCGTCCTGGTACTCGATCGAGTACCGGCCCGGCTTCTCGATGTCCTTGTAGTCGATCTGCACGAACTTGACCTCACCCGGGCCCAGCTCCACACCGACGGAACCGCCGACGCTACCGCCGTCGAGGCTCAGGCCGAGCGACCCGCCCAGGCCGATGGCCTCGTCACCGATGCTCACCTGGCAGCCGACGATATAGCCGGTGTTGATCTGCGAAGCGCCGTGGGTCGAGGAGTTGTTGGTGCCGTCCGCACCGGTCGGACCGTTGTTCGGGCCCGCTTCACCTTCGGGCGTGACCGTGACGTCGGCCGCGGCGTTACCCGAGACCCAGACGACCCGGCCCGCGCCGTTGGCCGCCATGGACGGCGAAATGACAGCGTGCTCACCGGTGCGGGTGATGGTCACCCCGGGGCCGGCTTTCTGGCCGTCCGGTAGCGGCACGAAGGTATCGGCACTGGCAGCGCCCACCGACAGCAAGCCTACGGCGACAGCGGCCGCGGCACCGACTCCCGCGATCCTGACACCTTTACGTACACCGTCGGTGCGGTTCTCGCTCATATTTCCCCTCATCATCTTCGGACAAACAGCAGGCCTTCGAGCTCGGACACACCGCTCTCCGGCTCCGACCAGTGTTTCGCTCGTTTGTTACCTGCAGGTGACTCGTTGTTATTTCGATGCAACACCACAAATCAGACATTGCACGCGAATGCGACCGACGGACCCCGAATCACCGGCCCGCCGGACCGCCTTTGCGGCGGCCGACGCACCGAGGTTAAACGGTCAATAACAGATTGGACAAAGTTTGTTTTCGCTATACATTGATGTGATCTATTTCACATTCACCCATGCGCAACGGAGCATCCGCAGGCCACAGCCCGTACCAGATGATCGGTGCATGCAGGTCGATACGGAAGAATTCCGTAAATAGACCGCCGCGAAAACCAGCGGAAGCAATAAATGAGCACCAGCCGGACCCGCGAGACGAGAAATCTCGATGAGCCGAGCACTGGACAATTCCGGCACCCCCCGCACCGTTACCCCCTCGAGATAGCGCATTAACGCCGTATTCAAACGGAAAAACGTTCGGCGCCAACACGATTGCGGATCAGTCCGCACCACCGTGATGCGGCGGCACCTGTGCCCGCAGCCAATCGTCGCCGTCGCGGTCCGGCGCCGAACCGTCATCCCACTCATCGCGTGTGGTACTCGGCAGCACCTCGCCGAAGACCCGGTCCACACGTGCGAGGTCCCCCGCCCGGCGTCGTGCCCGGCGGGGGACCTCCGGGGTCTCACCCTCACTCATACCACTGGCCTCGGCTCACTCCAGTAGGCCGGACAGCTCGCCGATGACGCGGCTCGCCAACGGACCCAGCGTCGCCATACCGTCGCGGACGGCTGCCCTGGTCCCCGGCAGGTTCACCACCAGGGTGCTGCCGGAAATACCGGCCAGCCCGCGGGAGAGCCCGGCATCCAGCGAACCCGCCACCCGGCCGGACGCCCGCAACGCCTCACTGATGCCGGGCAGATCACGGTCGAGCACCTCGGCCGTGGCCTCCGGCGTGACATCACGCGGCGACATCCCCGTGCCACCCACCGAGATCACCAGATCGACACCACCGATGACCGCGGTGTTCAAGGCGTTCCGGATCGCCACCTCATCGGCCTCCACCGACACGGACGCATCGACCAGGAACCCCGCCTCGGTGAGCAGTTCGGTGACCAACGGCCCGAGCGAATCCTCACCGCCGTGCGCGGTTCGATCGTCGACGACCACCACCAGTGCGCGCCCCGCCACAGGAGCATCGATTTCCATACCGCTCACCGTAGCGCCGACCTCCGACCCTATTTGGCCGCCCCCGGTCACCAGCTGCATCACCTTGCTCCTTCCACCGCGGCGGCGGCGAGAGTCACCTCGACAGTCTCGGAGTTGCCGCCCTGTCCATCCGTATACGTCACTTTCACTTTGTCGCCGGGCTGCTTCGACCGCACCGCGGCGACCAGCGCGTCACCGGAATCGATCGTGCGGTCGTCGAGCGTGGTCACGATCGAACCCGGCGGAATGCCGGCCTGCGCCGCCGGGCCGTTCGGTGTGACATCGAGAATCCGCGCCCCGTGCACGGATTCGTCGCGCTGCACCGTCATCCCGATCTGAGCGTACGTGGCGTGCCCGGTTTTGATCAGCTCATCGGCGACACGTCGGGCCTGATCCACCGGAATCGCGAAACCCAGCCCGATCGAACCGCTCTGCTGGCCCGCCGCCCCCGACGAGCCCAGGCTGGCGATCGCGGTGTTGATACCGATCAGCCGCCCCTGGCCGTCGACCAGGGCGCCACCGGAATTCCCAGGGTTGATCGCGGCATCGGTCTGGATCGCGTCGATCACCGGATTCGGGACGGTGGGATCACTGCCACCCTCACCGGTGGTGGACACCGGCCGGTTGAGAGCCGAAACGATTCCGGTGGTCACAGTACCGGCCAGGCCCAGCGGCGAACCGACGGCGACCACCGGCTGACCGACCTGCAAACCGGCCGAATTGCCCAGCTCGATCGGCTTCAGATCCGTTTTCCCGCGAGCCTGGATCACTGCCAGATCCGAAACCGGATCGGCACCCACCAGGGTGGCCGGGGCGGTACTGCCGTCGGCGAAGGTCACCTGCATATCCCCGGCGGCTCCGCCTCCGGCCGCCACATGGTTGTTGGTCAAGATCAGTCCGTCCGAGGACAGCACCACCCCGGACCCCTCCCCCTGTCCCCGATTGCTGGCCACCTCGATCATCACGACGGCCGGAGTGACCTCCTGAGCGACCGCCTGTACCGAACCTGCGGGCGCGTTGGCGGCATCCTGGATCTCCGGTGCCGGGGCATCCAGCGCGTTGGTCACCGCCGGACCGTCCCCCGAATCGGTCACCAGCGCCCCCACTACACCGCCGATACCACCGCTCACCAGTGCGAGCGCGATCCCGCCCGCCACCAGTCCGGTGCGCAGCGTACTCTTCCGCGGCGCCGGCGGGGGGCCCGCGGCGAAGAACTGGCCGGTATCGCCGCCCGGTGGCACTCCACCGGGCGGCCCCCCGTACGGATAGCCCACCGCGGTATAGGACGCCGTATCGCCGGGCTGTCCGCCCGGAAACGGCTGCCCGCCCGGGTACGGCGGAACGCCGGCCTGCGCGGGGGGCGGCACAGCACCGGGCTGGGACGGGGGCATCGAGGGCGGCACCGGTCCGTCTTCCGGCCGGTCCGGACGATTGGTGGAATCCTCGGTCATAGTCTCTCTATTCTGCTCATTTTCCCTGTCCAGGGTGCAGGTGACTACTGAGAACGCACTGAGATTGCGCTGTGTTTTTGGCGCGCTGGCGCGCGCGGGGTTTTGGCCCCCTTGGGCCCTGCGGTCAGCTCTCGAGACTCGCGGCTGCGCCGCATGCGCTTCGAGGGCTGACCGCAGGGCCGGGCCAAAACCTCCAGGGGCCTCGCTGAACTCGGCACCGCCGCTGGGCGCGTCGGATTGGTTCGGGGTTATCAGACCTTCGCGGGCCTCGTCAGTATCTCGGCACCGCCGGGCACTTGAGGCAATATGCGGACCCGTGAGTTTTGCCGCTCATTGCACGCCGAGGCTCGATATTACTGCCGGTATTCCTCCGGGGGCGGGTTCTCGCCGGGCAGAACAATGCGGATCAGGGCGCCGCCGCGGTCGGAGGTGTCGATCGCGATCGTTCCACCGTGTTTGGTGACAACCTGTTTCACAATTGCCAGGCCCAGACCGGAACCGGGCATAGAGCGGGACACCGTGGTGCGATAGAAACGTTCGAATACGAGTTCTCGCTCAGCGGGCGGAATTCCCGGGCCGGCATCGTCGACCGATAACTCGAGCAGGCCGCGCCCGGTCTCGGCCATCCGCACCCGGACCCGTTCACCGGGCGGGTTCCATTTCGCCGCATTGTCGAGCACATTGAGGATCGCGCGTTCCAGGGCCGCGTCGTGGCCGTAGACGAACCAGGGCCGCAGTTCGGCGTCGAAGGCGACGGCGCCGCGCCGGCGGACCCGCTCCAGCGCACGTTCGGTGACCTCGCCGAGGTCGACGCGCTCGTAAACCGTTTCCGGGGCGTCCTCGCGAGCCAGGTCCACCAGATCACCGACCAGGTTCGACAGTTCCTCGATCTGCGCCACCACGTCCGAGCGCAGTTCCGCCATATCCTCCTCGGGGATGGCCGGCGCGTCGGGGCGGCTCGAGGCGATGAGCAGTTCCGTGTTGGTGCGCAATGAGGTCAGCGGGGTACGCAGTTCGTGGCCGGCGTCGGCGACCAGCCGCCGCTGCCGGTCCCGGGATTCGGCCAGCGCCCGGAGCATGGTGTTGAAACTTTCGGTCAGCCGGGCGAGTTCGTCGTCGCCGGTCACCGGGATCGGAGTCAGATCGTCGGTGCGGGCGATCCGCTCGGTCGCCGCGGTGAGACGGGCGATCGGGCGCAGACCGGTGCGGCCGACCGTGGTTCCGGCGCCCGCCGCGAGGACCACGCCGCAGGCGCCGACCGCGAACAGCAGCCACGCCAGCCGGTCGAGGACCTCGCGGGTGGGTTCCAGGCGTTGCGAGATGACCAGGGTGACCCCGGAATCCATCCGCTCGGCGAGCACCCGCTGACTGTTGTAGGTGCGCAGCGAGGAGTCGCGCTTGCCCTGCGCCACCGCGACCTCCTCGGTACCGATGGGCGGTGTGGTCGGCTGCGGTGGCAGATAGACGGGGATACTCGCCGGCTTCTCCAACTCCGACGGCGCGACCGGATAGATCAGGGCGACACCGATATCGTTGGAGAACAGGGTCGCGACGCCGAGTGACTGGAACGCCATATTGTCGATATCGCCACTGATCATGGTGGCCGCGCGGGCGTGCAGCTGGGCGTCGACCTGACCGTAGAGGGCCCGGGCGACCATGGCGTACGCGGCGATCGAGGTGATCGCCACGAAGATCGCCACGAGAGAGGCGGCCAGCAGGGTGACCCGCCACCGCAGGGAAACGGTGCGCGTCAGCGGAGTCGGCGGGCGCATCGGCGCGGGTTCGTCCGGCCAGGGCCCGCCGAGTGTCGCGACCGTGTGCTTCTTTGCCGCCGAACGAGGAGTACGTGCCATATCCGCGCTTACGGAGGCGTTTCGCGCAGCACGTAACCGACGCCGCGCACAGTGTGGATGAGCCGGGGTTCGCCGTCGGCCTCGGTTTTGCGGCGCAGATAGCCGATATAGACCTCCAGCGCGTTACCGGAGGTGGGGAAGTCGTAACCCCATACCTCCTCGAGGATCCGGCCGCGGGTCAGCACCCGGCGCGGATTGGCCATCAGCATTTCCAACAGGGAGAACTCGGTCCGGGTCAGCGATATGGACCGCGTGCCCCGCGACACTTCCCGGGTGACCGGGTCGAGCGAGAGATCGGCGAACCGCATCGTCTCGGAGATCTCCCCGATATCGGGTGTGCGGCGGCGCAGCAGGGCGCGCAGCCGGGCCAGCAGCTCTTCGAGTGCGAACGGCTTCGGCAGGTAGTCGTCGGCGCCCGCGTCCAGGCCGGCGACGCGTTCGGATACCGAATCGCGGGCGGTCAGCACCAGGATGGGGAGGTCGTCACCGGTACTACGCAGCCGACGGCATACTTCCAGGCCGTCCAGCCTGGGCATCATGACATCGAGTACCAGCGCGTCCGGCCGCTCCGTGGTCGCCTTCTCGAGGGCGTCGATACCGTCCACCGCCAGATCGACCGTGTAGCCGTTGAAGGTCAGTGATCGGCGCAGCGATTCCCGCACCGCACGATCGTCGTCGACCACCAGAATGCGCATTGCACCAGTTTGACGGCAGCGACTGAGAGGCTACTGAGAGGGCCCGCCGCGTGTCCGGGGCGGTGCGACGACCTGGGAATTCATCCGGTTACGGGACCAATGATTACCGATCTGTGATATGTCACGAAACCTGTTCCCCATCCGCTTTATTCACGGTATAACCGCCTGAACGCCCCGATTGCCCGCAACAACCATGCACGGTATGTTCCGAGCGGTAAAAACTAGACCTCTGGTCGGTTCGGGTGTGCGATCAATCATAACTGAAACGGCCACGCACCAAATAGGGGTCGATCGTGATGCGGAGGCGACAGAGGCGGATGGAAACACCGCGACCGTGGCAATTCAGCCTGTCCAACTGGTCGGTCACCCGCAAGGTCGGTATCGTCCTGGTGTTGCCGGTTGTCCTGGCAACCCTCTTCGCGGTACTGCGGATCAACAATGAGCTGCGCACCCTCGAACAGCTCAATGCCGCGACCGAGCAGTCCCGCATCATCGGACCGATCTCCGACTACAACGCCGCAGCCGAGAACCTGGCGGTCAGCGCCACCGTGCGCAAGGGCGCCGATACGGAAGCGCAGGCCACCGCGGCGCTGGCGGCATTCGATTCGGCCCACCAGGCGCTGGAACGCGCGATGGACGCCAACCAGATCCGCCCCGTGGTCTCCCGCGAACTGTCCTCGGCGCTCACTCTCGGCAGCACGATGCGCAGCGGCCTCAGCACCGGATCACCGGCGATGGTCGGCGACCAGGCCGATGAGATCGCCGTCCGCATCGGCAATGCGCTCGCGCAATCGCCCACGGTCGAGGATCTGTCGATCCAGCGTTACTTCCTGCAGGTGAGCGCCATCCAAAACGCACGCCGTTCGCTCACCGCGCAGCGCCTGGTGATCAGTTCACCCACCGCCGAGGATAATCCGGCGATGCGCGCCCGCATCCTGACCTCCGGCGGCGCCGAGCTGACCATGATCCACCAGTACGGCCAGATCATGCCGGACGTCACCGGGACCATGCGCCCGCTGCTGGACGCCGTCCAGACCAGGTTGGCGATCTTCAGCCAGGGCACCCAGGGCGCACTGACCGATCCGGCCGCCCGAGACTCGCTGGATGCCAGTTCTCAGGCCTACGACGTCACCACCGATCAACTGACCGCCACCATCGCCGGCGCCCTGCACCATGCGACCGTATCCGCGCAGAACAGCGCCCTGCGGGAAACCGCGCTGCTGATCGGCGCCCTGCTGGGCGGCCTCACGCTGGCTCTGGCCGTGGCCCGGACCTTGGTCGTCCCCGTCCGCCGGTTGCGCCGCGACGCGCTGGAAGTGGCCCATGTGCGCCTGCCCGAGGAACTCGAGCAGGTGCGCGGCGGCGGTGAGACCCCGGAAATCGAACCGGTCGGTGTCCAGGGCACCGAGGAGATCGGCCAGCTGGCCCGCGCCGTCGACGAAATGCATCAGCAGGCGCTCAATCTGGCCGCCGACCAGGCCCGTCTGCGCGTGCAGATCGGCAATATGTTCGAAACCCTGTCCCGGCGCAGTCAATCGCTGGTCGAACAGCAGCTCGGGATCATCGAGGAACTGGAACACGACGAGGACGAGCCCGAACGGCTGCAGAACCTCTTCCGGCTCGATCACCTCGCCACCCGGATGCGCCGTAACGGCGACAACCTGCTCGTCCTGGCCGGTACGGCGCTGCGCCGCGGTCAGCTCGAACCGGTCCCGCTCTCAGATATGCTGTGGAGTGCCGTCTCCCAGGTCGAGGACTACCAGCGGGTCGAGATCGGCCATGTCCCCGACGGTGTCGTGGCCGGTGAACCCGCCGTCGACATCGAACATCTGCTCGCCGAGGTCATCGATAACGCGCTGCGCTATTCGCCGCCCAATACTCCGGTGGCGGTGACCGTGTCCCGCGCGGTCGACGGCGGCTACCTCATCGAGGTCACCGACCGCGGGCTCGGGATGGCCACCGAGGATCTGCAGGCGGCCAATGCCCGCCTGGCCTCCGGTGGTGAGATCAACGTCGAAACCGCCCGCCGGATGGGCCTGTTCGTCGTCGGCCGACTGGCCAAACGGCACCAGATCACGGTCGGTCTGCGCCGGACCTCGACGATGGCGCAGCAACCGGGAATCACGGCAAGCCTGCACCTGCCGGGCCTGCTGGTATCGCCCGATACCGGCGCCGACAACGCCAACACCCTGACCACCGACTTCTCCCTGTCGCCGCCGCCCCAGCTGTCCGCGCAGCCGCCGCAGCTCCAGCAACAGCCACCCCGGCTCCGAACGGAACCGGCCGAGCTGCAGCCGCCTCCTCAGCCGCGGCAGTTGATGCCGGTTCCCAGCCTTCCCCCGGCCGAGTCCTGGCCCTCGCGGCCGGAGCCGCCGATACGTCCGCTGACGCCGGCGCCGGCCGCGCCGGGCCTCGGCACGACCACGTCCGGTCTGCCGCAACGCCGTCCGGCTGCCGGCTTCCCGGGCGAAGCGGGCGGGGGCAACGGCCGGTCCAACGGTCACGGCTCCGGCGATACGTTCTCGGCGTTCGATCCCGTCCCCGAACCCGAGCCCGAAGCCGACGAGGCACCGACCGGTCTGTGGTCGGAAACCTACAAGACCCAGTCGTTCCCGGCGCCGGTCGAGCGGGCCTACCCGGCACCCGCACCGGCGAACGAGACTCCGGCATCGCTCACCGCGCGGTCGGGATTGCCGATCCGCCGCCCGGGGATGGACCGTGAGGACCCGTTCGGACGCCCCGAGCAGCGCCTCGACGAGACAGTCACGAGCACAACCACTTCCTCTCGGCTGCAGCCGGTCGGCGCCGCCACGCCCACCCCGATCTACCAGCGCATGGTGTCGGAGTGGCTGGTCGAGCCGGCATCCACGCAGGAGCAGCCGCGCCAGGACTGGACTTCACCGGCCGATGTCGGCTGGTTGGCCGCCGAGGATGCGGCCACACCGAGTTCGGACTCCAGGACCGCGAACGGGCTCCCGATCCGCCGGCCGGGCGCACAGCTCGTGCCCGGCGGGCTCGCCCCCGTCGAAGACGAGGCCCCGCGGAATCCGGAGGAGATCCGGAGCAATCTGACGAGACATCTGAGCGGGGTTCGCAGTGGGCGGGCCGACGCGCAGCACAATGACGGAGGGCCTTCATGACCACCCCGAACAGCAGCACGGACGAGAACCTGAACTGGCTGGTCGCCAGATTCACCCGCGACGTCCCGGGCGTCTCCCATGCGGTCCTGGTCTCCGCGGACGGTCTGCTGCAGGCGGTAAGCCCTCATCTGCCCGCCGACCGCGCCGAACAGCTGGCCGCCGTCACCGCGGGTCTGGCCAGCCTGTCCACCGGCGCGGCCCAGCTGTTCGACGGCGGCAAGGTGATGCAGTCGATCGTCGAGATGCAGCGCGGCTACCTGCTGGTGATGAGTGTCGGAAACGGCTCGCATATCGCGGTATTAGCCAACAAACAGCACGATATCGGCCGGATCGGCTACGAGATGGCACTGCTGGTCGACCGGGTTGGTGCGGTGGTCAGCGCGACCGCCCGATCCACCGTCTGAACGCCATGTCCCAATTCGGCCAAGGTATGCCCCATTTCAATACCGGCGGGCCCGACTACGGTCCCGGCGCACACAATTTCGGCCCGGGTGCGCAGCAGAGCAGCCCCGCATCCGCGCAGTACAACACCGGTACCCATCGTTTCCGCGCCGATCCACCGCCGAACAACCCGAACAACCCGCGCCGGGCCGGGCGGGTCCGCCCGTACGCCCTCACCTCGGGCCGCACCCAGCCCGCGGTCGATCTGCCGATGGAGGCGGTTATCGAAACCATCTCTTATCATGCACAATTCGATTGGCCGTCCGGCGACATCCGGGCCGAGATCCTGCGGCTCGGTACCCACCAGCTGTCGGTCGCCGAAATCGCCGCACATCTCGATCGTTCGCTCGGTATGGTCCGCGTCGTCATCGGTGATCTCGTCGTGGACGGCAACCTGCGAGTGCATTCGACCTTGACCGAGCAGGCGAGCTACGACGAACGCCGGTCGCTGATGGAGAGGACATTGCGTGGACTCCGAGCCCTATAGCAAGTTCCAGGGTGGTGCCGCGGCGGAATCCGATACCCGCGTCGCGTCGACCAAGATCGTGGTCGCGGGCGGCTTCGGCGCGGGGAAAACCACGTTCGTGGGCGCGGTTTCCGAGATCGTGCCGCTACGCACCGAGGCGATGGTCACCAGCTTCTCCGACGGCGTCGACAACCTGGAGGACACGCCGGACAAGCGGACCACAACCGTCGCCATGGACTTCGGGCGGATCATCCTGCCCGGTAATCTGACGTTGTACCTGTTCGGCACCCCGGGCCAGCGCCGCTTCTGGTTCATGTGGGACGACCTGATCCGCGGCGCCATCGGCGCGGTGGTGCTGATCGACACTCGCCGGCTCGAGGACAGTTTCGCCGCCGTCGATTTCTTCGAGGCGCGTAAGCTGCCGTTCCTCATCGCGGTCAACCGTTTCCCGAACGCGCCGCGCTTCGCGATGGCCGAGCTGCGGGAGGCGCTGTCGGTGCGCGAGGGCGTACCGATCGTCGATATCGACGCCCGCGATGCCAAGGAGGTCCGCCAGGCGCTGGCGGCCGTCACCGAATACGCGATCAACCGGTTGAAAGCCCAGGAGTACGAGGGAGTCGCCCGGCATGGCTGAACTGCTGGCCGCGGAGACGGTCGCCACCGTCGATCTGTTCACCATGGGCTACTGGCTCACCCTGCTGACCGCGCTGTTCTCCGCCGTCGGCATGTTCGTCGGATTGGCCTGCGCGATCAACGGACGCCGATCGATCCGCTTCAGGCCGATCTGGATCGCCGCATCCGCCGCCTCGATCGGCGGGGTCGGGGTATGGCTGGCCAGCACGGTATCCCTGTTGGGCGTGTCCATTCCGGGCACCGTCCTGCGCTACGACATCTCCGATCTGACGCTGTCGCTGGTTTTCGCCGTATCGGCGGTCTTCGTCGGATTGCTGCTCGCGGGGCGCGAGTTCGACGTCAAGCGGATGGCGACTGCCGCCGTGGCTCTCGGCGTGGGCTTCGGGATCATGTTGTGGCTGCAGCTGACCTCGGTCGATGTCCAGGGTTCGGTATCGGTGACCGTCTGGCTCTACCTGGCCGCGCTCGCGATCGCCGTGGTCGCCTCCTCGCTGTGCGTATTCCTGTTCCAGCGGTTCCGTTTCCCGGCCGCGCGGGTGGGCTCGATCCTCATGTTCGCCGCGGGCGTGGCGGCGTTCTACTTCACCGGTATCACGAGCCTGGAATTCCGGCCGGATACCGAGGCGCAGCCGGCCGAAGGGATGGAGCTGTTCGGTTACGCCTTCCCGATGCTGGTGATCGGACTGCTCGCACTGGCCGTGCCGATCACCGCCGTGCTGGTGGCGCCCGAGCGCCGGGACGAGCAACCGGCACCGAAGCGATCCGCCGCACCGGATGACGGCCCGGCGGGCGGAAATTCGAACGGCGCCCCCGCCGGTGAGGCACCCCGCCCCTCCGCCACGGCCGCCCTGGCGCAACGCGCCCGGCCGCTGCCCGAACCCGCTCGCTGACTCGGCCGGGGACGGATCGCGTGCTCGTGGACCAGGACACGCTGCTGCGGGAGCTGTGGGGACAGCTGCGTGCCCTGCGCACGGAAGTGACCGAGCTTCGCGTCGAGATCAGTGAAATGGAGGCCACGGTCGCCGATCTCGCGGCCCGGGTGGACGATCCCGACCGCATCCGGTTGCCGTGGCCGGTGTCGCTGCTACTGTTACCGGCCGCCTTGACTCTCGCACTGCTGCGGCAGGTGGACGAGCTGGCCCGGGCGTTATCCGCAGAGTGCGACGAGCAGCGGCCGGAAGGGCCGCGAGTGCGGGGCGAGGGCCCGTAAAAATGGCGATGAGCGGGTCTCCCATCTCTGGGAGACCCGCCCTCACGCACGAGGATAACCGGAACCGATCGGCGAATCAGCAGTCCGGCAAGTTTTTTCTGCCCGTCACGGCACAGAAGTACGGAATTGCCGAACCGGACCGTCCCCGGGTCCGCTACCGGTCAGCTAGCGATAATCACAGGTGGTGGCCATTCTTGCACTAGCCGAAAGATTGCTCACGACCCGGTACGAACGGCCGTATAG
Organism: Nocardia sp. NPDC051750; assembly: GCF_044453135.1. Lineage (NCBI taxonomy): Bacteria > Bacillati > Actinomycetota > Actinomycetes > Mycobacteriales > Nocardiaceae > Nocardia > Nocardia sp. NPDC051750. Next base: position 22,611 of record NZ_JBITCK010000001.1, read on the forward strand.
TCCTGTTGCAGCGGTAGTTTCATATCTAGGGGGCATGACAGATCATCGGCGTTTCGGGTCGAACAGGCCGCGCCGTACGGCAGCGACCAACCGGCGCGGTACCTGGTGAACGACACCGTCCACGGTCACCGGGACCAGATCCGGTGCTGCGGCTTTCCAGTTCGCCCGCCGGCTACGGGTATTCGACCGCGACATCCGCCTCTTGGGTACCGCCATCTCAGCTCTCCTTCCGTGCCCGCACGCCGCGCTTGCCGTACTTGCGCTCGAATTTCTCCACCCGGCCCTGGGTATCCAGCAGCCGGTTCGCCCCGGTCCAGAAGGGGTGCGAATCCGCGGTCACATCCACCACTATCAGCGGATAGGTGTTGCCGTCCGCCCAGGTGACGGTCCGCTCGCCGGTGGCCGTCGACCGGGTCAGAAACTGTTTTCCGGTACTCGCGTCCTCGAAGACGACCGGCCGGTAGTCGGGGTGGATACCCGGTTTCATCACTTCTCCTTCCGGGCACGATCGCCCGTGTCGATACCGCGCCCGTCGCCGGCGGCGGCCGAGCGCGGCTCATCCGGTTCACAGGGGTCGGTGTGCCAGTCGCCGAACGGGTCCGGCCAGCGGGCTACTTGGTGCGGCGAACGCTCGACCTGTAGCAGTTCGGCATCGTCCACCAAGGCCCAGTGCAGGGCCTCCCGGATCTCGTTCGGGTCGGCGTCGTGGACCAGGATCACCAGTGAGATATCGCGGTCACCGAATCGCTCGTCCCAGCGCAGTCCCGCCATGGCCAGACGTTCCGGGTCGGCTGCGGTACGTTCGTCCGCCGGCATCGCCGCCAGCCAGCGGCCGGCGCCGCCGATCCGGAGGCCGCCGCCTGCCGATTCCAGCCACACCACTTCCTCCGGCTGCGTGGCCAGCCAGACTCGCCCGCGGGCGGTGACCACACCGTCGAACAACATGTCCAGGGCCCCGTGCAACCGTTCCGGATGGAACGGCCGGCGTGCCGTGAACTCCATCAGTTGCACCCCGTGTTCCGGCCCGAGCGGGGGCCGGCCGCGCAGTAGCGGAGCGTGCGCGTCGAACACCCGGCCGCGGCGGGCGTCCGGGGGAACCAGCGACAGCAGAGCGTCGACCGCACCGGGGGTGAGCGCATCGGCCGATTCGGTCCACAGCACCGGCGCCGAAGGGACCAGCCGCGACAGCACGGCGCCCATTCGGGCCCGTTCCAGCGGGTCCACGTCCGCGCCGCCCGACACCACGACAGCATCGGCGAAATCGACCTGACCGACGGCCAGTTGGGCCACCGTGCGATCGTCGTCGGCCCACGCCCAGCCGAGTTCTTCGAGCGTTTCGTCGCCGGTCGCCGCGGCCGGCCAGGTCCGGGCGTCGATCGCGGTCAGCACGGCGGCCACCCGCACATTACGGGCCGCCGGGCCGTCGACCCGCCCGACGATTCCGGCGACCGGAATATCGGCGATCCCCACACAGACTGCCTCGGCCTCGAATGCCGGATCCAGGGCAAGCACGATCCGCTGCACAGAATCGCGGGCGGCCAGGGTGCACAGCAGGGGTAGCAGATCCGCCTTCAGCGTGCACGACACACAACCGTGGGCGAGTTCGTGCACCGATTCGGAGATCTCCCCGGCGGCGTGCACGGTGCGGCGGACGATCCCCTGCCGGAGTTCGGTGAGATCGTGGCGGACGATCACGGTGCCGTCGGCCGCGCCGAGGGCACCGGCGATGCGGTCGACAGTGCCGGCCGGATCGCCGTGCAGGCCGGCGACCACCACGACCGGAGTGCGGCGGTCGCGGTGACCGGCGCCTTCTGATGGTTGTGCGGAGTTGGACACCACTACCCTTTCGGCAATGATTTTCATTTAGGACCGGGCACACGCTACAGTGTGGATCCACCGTTGTCGAAAACGATTATCATCATCGTTCGCCGCGGTTGCCACTCCTCCGTCCGAAGGGAGCCGTCGTGTCGGCACACTGTCAGGTCACCGGCCGCAGACCCGGGTTCGGCAAGTCCGTTTCGCATTCGCACAAACGGACCAGCCGCCGCTGGGACCCCAATATCCAGCGCAAGACGTACTACCTGCCCAGCGAGGGCCGCCGGATAACCCTGACCGTCTCGGCCAAGGGCATCAAAACCATCGACCGCGACGGCATCGAGGCCGTGGTGACCCGTATCCGGGCCCGCGGCGAACGCATCTGAGGACACGATGGCATCGAAATCGAGCGATATCCGACCGGTGATCAAACTCCGCTCCACCGCGGGCACCGGGTACACCTACGTCACCCGCAAGAACCGGCGCAACGACCCGGACCGGATGGTCCTGAAGAAATACGACCCGATGATCCGCAGGCACGTCGACTTCCGGGAGGAACGCTGATGGCGAAGAAATCGAAGATCGCCCGCGACGCACAACGCCGCGAGATCGTGGCGCGCTATGCGGAACGGCGAGCCGAACTCAAAGAACTCATCCGCAAACCGGCCACCCCGGACGACGAGCGCCTGGCCGCACAGGCCGCCCTGCGCAACCTGCCGCGCAACGCCAGTCCGGTACGATTGCGCAATCGGGACACCGCCGACGGGCGACCGCGCGGTTACCTCCGGAAGTTCGGCCTCTCGCGTGTGCGCGTACGTGAGATGGCGCATCGGGGCGAGCTACCCGGTGTGCACAAATCGAGCTGGTAGACCCACTGATCTCGTGAGTTAGGAGCCGGTTATGGCAATCAAACGAGGCCCGTCGAAGAAAGCCCGCGCCGAGCAGGCCCGCCGGCCGAAGAAGAACCCGCTCATCGCGGCAGGTATCGAAACCGTCGACTACAAAGACGTGAACCTGCTCCGCACCTTCATCTCCGACCGCGGCAAGATCCGCAGCCGCCGGGTCACCGGCCTGACCCCGCAGCAGCAGCGGCAGGTCGCCATCGCGGTGAAGAACGCCCGCGAAATGGCGCTGCTGCCCTTCACCAGCCGTTGAGGCTCCGACAAGCAGGAATGCCCGGGACCGTGTCCCGGGCATTCGGCTATCGGGGCAACGGCGCTCGGCCTATCGGTCCGCGGAATCTGTGCGGCCATTAGAGTCGTGCCCATGAGTTCACCGCGCGGGATCCTGGCGATTCTGGCCATCTGCACCGCGCTGACGGTCACCGCGTGCGGCGATACCGGCGATACCGGCGCGGAGCCGGGTCTGTCGCCGGAGCCATCGGCCACCTCCACCACCGGAAAACCGCCCAGCACACCGACCGAGGTCCCCGGTGCCGACCCGGGTCATCTGTTCACCGCCGACCCGTCCATCGTCGGCGCTCATCCCGTGCCCTTCACCTCATGGACCCGGGCGGGCGAGGACCGGATCGCCGTCCATTTCGAAACCGGCGTCCCCGAGTGCTACGGGGTGGACGCCACGGTCACCGAAACCGAAACCACGGTCACCGTGGAACTCCGCAGCGGCACCCGCGCCGATTCCACCGGCAAGATGTGCGTCATGATGGCGGTATTCGGCACGCTGGAGGTCCAGCTGGATGCCCCACTCGGCAATCGCCGGGTACTCAGCGCGGCCTGAATCCGCCCCCCTCGAACCGGCCGCGTCCGCTCCGCGCTCGGTGAACGACAACTCCACGGGTCGGCATTCGGCCATGAACCCAGCGGGTCGGCGCTCACCGGCCCGGTCTCCACCGGGTCGCTGAGCTGCTCACCAAGTTTTTCACCACATTCTCCGGTGACCCCAACTGCCCCACACTCTGCTAGCCAACTGCCAGACGTGCCCAGCGGCGGCGCCGAGTCCGGTGAGCCCCCTGGAGGCTTTGGCCCGGCCCTGCTGTCAGTCCTCGAAGCGCAATGCGAGACATCCGCGAGTCCCGAGGGCTGAAAGCAGGGCCCAAAGGCGCCGAAACCCGCGACGCCGCAGAGGGCGCCGAAAACACAGTTCAGTGGGCGAAGTGCCGGGCCCCGGTGAAGTACATGGTGACCCCGGCCGCCCGCGCCACATCGACGGTCTCCTGGTCCCGGACCGAACCGCCGGGCTGCACGATCGCCCGCACACCCGCCTGGATGAGCGTCTCCGGGCCGTCCGGGAACGGGAAATACGCATCCGAAGCGGCAACCGACCCCTTGGCCCGGTCGCCCGCCCGCTGGACCGCGAGTCCGACCGCGTCCACCCGATTGACCTGTCCCATACCCACACCCACCGACGCGCCGTCGTGCGCGAGCAGGATGGCGTTCGATTTCACCGCCCGGCAGGCCCGCCAGGCGAACGCCAGATCAGCCAGGGTTTCCGCATCCGCCGCGGCACCGGCCGCCAGCGTCCAACCGGCAGGGTCGTCGCCGGCCGCGTCGAGCACATCGCGCTGCTGGAGCAGGGCGCCCCCGCTGATCGGGCGCAGTTCCGCACCCGCCCGCCGCGGCGGTTCGGAGATCAGAATCCGCACGTTCTTCTTGCGCTGCAACACCGCTACCGCGCCGTCGGCATAGGAGGGCGCCACGATCACTTCGGTGAAAATCTCCGCGACCTGCTGGGCCATCTCCACGGTGACCTCCCGGTTCGCCGCGATCACGCCACCGTAGGCACTCACCGGATCGCAGGCATGGGCCTTGCGATGTGCCTCGGCGATATCGGCACCCACAGCGATACCGCAGGGATTGGCGTGCTTGATGATCGCGACCGCGGGCTCGGTGTGGTCGTATGCCGCGCGCCAGGCGGCATCGGCATCCACATAGTTGTTGTACGACATCTCCTTGCCGTGCAACTGCTGTGCCTGCGCCAGCCCGCGATCCGCGCCCGTGTACAGGGCGGCGCGCTGATGCGGGTTCTCGCCGTAGCGCAGCACCGCCGACCGCTGCCAGCTCTTGCCGATCCACGCCGGGAATTCCGCGGCGGCCGAATCTCCGGTCAGCGTCTCCGCCATCCACGTGGCCACGGCCACGTCATAGCTCGCGGTGTGCTGGAAGGCCTTGGCGGCCAGCGAAGTACGTTCGGCCAGGGTGAAACCGCCGTCGGCGACGGCCTTGCGGACCTGGTCGTAGTCGCCGGTGTCGACGACCACAGCCACCGACGGATGGTTCTTCGCCGCGGCACGCACCATCGACGGCCCGCCGATATCGATCTGCTCCACGCACTCGTCGGGGGTAGCGCCGCTCGCCACGGTCTCGCTGAACGGGTAGAGGTTCACCACCACCAGCTGGAACGCCTCGACACCCAGTTCGGTGAGCTGGGCCAGATGTTCGGGCTTACGGGTATCGGCGAGGATTCCCGCGTGCACGCGCGGGTGCAGGGTCTTCACCCGGCCGTCCAGGGTTTCCGGGAAACCGGTCAGCTCCTCGACCTTGGTCACCGGAACGCCGGCGTCGGCGATCCGGGCGGCCGTGGATCCGGTGGATACCAGCTCGACCCCCGCCGCGTGCAGCGCGGTCGCCAGCTCCACGAGCCCGGTCTTGTCGTAGACGCTCACCAGCGCCCGGCGGATCGGCCTGCGTTCACTCACCGGAGAACTCGCTCATCTGGGATCACTGCCTTTCGTCCATCGGAGACAATTCCGCGGGTGGCGACGGCGGCGACAACCTCCACCAGTAACCGTCGCTCGACGACTTTGATGCGCTCGTGCAGGCCGGCCTCGTCGTCGTCCGGGTGCACCCGGACGGGTTCCTGAGCCAGGATCGGCCCGGTATCCACACCGGCATCCACCAGATGCACGGTGCTACCGGTCACCCGGACCCCGTAGGCCAGCGCATCGCGTACTCCGTGCGCGCCAGGGAAGGCGGGCAGCAGCGCCGGATGGGTGTTGATGATCCGGCCACCGAACCGCGCCAGGAATTCGGGACCGAGCAGCTTCATGAAACCCGCGCACACCACGAGGTCGGGCGTATATCCAGCGGCCGCGTCGGTGATCGCGCGATCCCAGGCGCCGCGATCGGCATATTCGCCGGTAGGCACCCGGAACACCGGGATACCGGCGGCCGCGGCATGCTCGGTGGCGGCACACTCCCGGTCCACGCCCACGGCCCGGATCCGAGCCGGGTATGCGGGATCCGCGGCGGCCTCGATCAGCGCGCGCAGCAGCGATCCGGTCCCCGAGGCGAGTACGACCAGGCCGGCCGGGGCGGAATCAGTGGGTTCCGGGGCGGTCAGAGCTCTACTCCTGGAGTTCGAAGGGTCGGTGGGGGCGATCGCCCGATGGCCGGGACGGGCCCGCGAGCACGGATAGAGCCTAATGGGTGCCACTGAGAGCAGCTCATCCGCCGTCCGCACACGGCCGGAGCAGACGCGGGGCACACAGCCCACGGCCGGAACGACCCACGAAGCGAACGCGGACAACGCACCCAGCACACAAGCGCATAGCCGGAGCAGACGTGGGGATACGCATGGAGCGCACAGCCGGTATGAACCGGCGCTACACGAAGCGAACACCGACGGCTCGCACAGCGCACCTCCGGAGCGACCGAGGTACGCACGGACCATACGGCCGGAAGGAAGCGGGCGTACAGCACACACCGCACGGCCGGAACGAAGCGGACCGGCGCACAGTCGATACGGTCGGGGGCGGTCCAGCGGGGCCACGCACCGCCGATCACCCCGGACCGGCGCTAGTGGCGATCGGGGGCCTCGCCGTCGAGATGGTCCGGTTCGACCACTTCGGCGTCCACGATTTCGGCCTCGGTGCCCGCGGAATCGGACAGCGGGCTCGACCCGGGCGAGGCAGACTGCCCCTCCACAACTTCCACATCCAAGGGCGGCTGCGGACCGACCGGAGCCTCACGAGGGCCGTCCAGCAGGTCCGCGTAGCGGCCGGCGCCGTCGGTCGCGGTATCCGCGGGTAGTTCGGGGAGTTGCCCGGACGGCAGTGCGGGTACCTGGTCCGGATAGTCCGTTTCGGCTCCGCAGCCGGCATCGTCCGGGTCGAACAGGGCATCGGGATGGTCCAGCAGTGGTGTCGGGAACGAGACCAGGAAGGTGCGCGCGTAGAGCAGGCCGGCGTATCCCGGAATGGCCAGCCAGGCGAACACCGCGAGCGCGAAAACCGGCAGCTCGACCCCGAGCCGGCCGAAATTCCCCAGCTCTCCCCCGGACAGGGCGGCCAGTGCCGTGAGCCCGACACTTCCCAGCCCGGCCGCGGCGAGCAGTGCCCACGGCGCCGCCGGCCGGTCATAACTCACCCGGGCCGATTCCACCCCGGCATAGACGCCTATTGCGGCCGGGACGATCAAGAGAACCGCCCACCAGAGCGCCGCCGGACCGGTCGGGAGCGACGCGAGTACGGGTACCGCCGGTACCGGGCCACCGACCACCGTGAACACCCCGACGGAGGCATCGCCGAACTGGACCCCGGGGCCGACCAGGACCCCTACCGCCGCGATCACCGCATTCGGCAGATAAACCAGCGACAGCAGGGTCAGGCCCAGCACATCCACGACGTTGCCGGCCGTGCCGTAGGTGTCCCCGACCCGGGACCAATGCACCAGCAAGGCGAGCACGATCATGACGGCGGCGGCACCGAGCAGGCGCAGCGCCGCCCGGCCGGCCACGTAACCCGCGGCGATCGCGTCGTAGGGCAGACGGTCGAAAATCCGGTCGCGGCACCGGAAGACGACCCCGGCTCCGGCGGCCAGCGCATGCAGGGCCAATACCCACGCAAAAGCGGCCAGTGGGTTGGGACGTTGCAGGGCAATGGATCCCGAGGCGTCCTCGGTCACGGCCAGGCAGACGGCGGTGATGAGCAGCGGCCCGCCGGCCGCGGCCCCGAACAACCAGCCGATTTCGGCGCGCGTGGGCTCGGTATCGGTGGCCGCCACCGCTTCCCGGAAAGCGGCCCACAGCAGTAACGCCGTCGGCAATACCGGCAGCAGGCTCAAGGAGGTGGTGCCGATGGTCAGCGGCACCTGATGTATCGCAAGCCAACCGGCGGCGACCGCACCACTGAGACCGGTGAGATCACTACCGGCGGTGAACAGTGTCGCCAGCATCGCGCCCACGATGAATGCCAGGGCGAAAGCCGCGGGCCGGAATGCGACGTAGAGCAATACCCGGGCGCGGTCGGGCGGAAGTGCGAGCGGACCCGGTTCACCAGCCGGACGCGCCGCGTTTCGGCGCGCGCCCCGGAACGGTCCGGTCGACGAGGTACGCGGGGCACTCATGGATTTCAGAGTGGCAGTTGCCCCGGCGCGGGCGCTTCAGGCGCGCCGCACCGGGGCCTGCCGAGGATCACTTCTGGTCGTCGCTCTGCCGGAACGCGCGGGTGGCGTCGGCGGCCGGATCGGAGGGCTGTTCCCCGCCGAACGGCTGAGCGGGCTGGGCGGCCTGCTGCTGCGGCTGCTGGCCGTAACCCTGCTGCGCCTGCTGCTGACCGTACGGCGACTGCTGCTGCCCGCCGGCGTACGGCGACTGCTGCTGCTGTCCGTAACCCTGCTGCGACTGCTGGCCGTATCCCGGCTGCTGCTGACCGTAGCTCTGCTGGCCCGGCTGCTGGCCATACGCCTGCTGGCCGTAGGACGGCTGCTGCTGCTGGCCGCTGCTGTACTGCTGCTGGCCATAACCCTGCTGGCCCTGGTACTGCTGCTGGCCGTAGGCCTGCTGTCCGCCGGGGAACCCGGTCGAAGCCGCCGGGCGCGGGGCCGGGGCGGAGAGAATCCCGGACTCGAACAGCACCACGGCCACCGCGAGGCCCGCCTGCACGAGCGCAAGCACCAGGATCAGATACAGACCGATCTCGGCCTTGGCCCCCTCCGGCAGGGTGAACAGCTGGAAGAGAATGGTGAGGAAGGTACCGGTGGCGACAGCCGCCGAAACACCCACCCAGTTCTGCTTCGGCAGCAGCGACAGACCGGCGAGCAGACCGGCGATCAGCAGCAGGCCGCCGATCGACGCCTCCTGGTACTCCCACAGGTTCAGGCTGGTGTCCGCCGACGAGGGCAGGTCCATATCGGTGTCCGCGCCCACGTAGGCCAGGAAACCGAGCAGGAAGGCGAGCACGCCCACTGCAGCCGCGCCGATGGTCAGGAAGAACGGCAGTCCTTTCCCGCCGGCCTCAGCGGCACTCGCACCACCGGCCGCCTGCTGGCCGGGATTGGGCGGAACGGAGGGCGGAACGGGTGCGTTGTACCCGGAGCCCCCGGTCGGGTATGACATGTCGTCATCTCCTAGGTCGAGTCATACGTACTTGACGGCTGAATTCTCTTTGACGCTACTGCACGCACGCGCACAGGTCATCACCGAAGGATCCAGCTGTGGATAACCTGCGATCCGGACAGCAATGGTGACCCCTAGTCTCGAGATGTCAGCAGCCCTGCCCACATGCGACTCCACCCCGTTTTCCCGGCATCCGGATAGTCAGCGTCGGTGGTTCGGGGCCCGTCTCGGATCTGGACTGACGGAGCGGAGGAGCGGAGGAGCGGAGGAGGGAAGATCCGAGACACGAGGGGGCCCCGAACCCGCGCGCGCCAGCGCGCCAAAAACACAGCGCAACTGCGGAATGTGTACTTGGGTGCGCAAGGTCGGTGAACAAAACCCGCGCTGGGGGGACAGCACCGAAAACGAGGCCGTCCGCATTACACGGACGGCCTCGTGAGTTTCAGCGAACGAGCGAATCAGGCGCTGACTGCGGCCTTCTCCAGGATCTCGCGCGCCAGTGCGGCGGTTTCGGACGGCGTCTTGCCGACCTTCACACCCGCGGCCTCCAGCGCGTCCTTCTTCGCCGCGGCGGTGCCCGACGAACCGGAGACGATGGCGCCCGCGTGGCCCATGGTCTTGCCTTCGGGCGCAGTGAACCCGGCGACGTAGCCGACGACCGGCTTGGTGACATTGGCCTGGATGTAGGCCGCGGCCCGCTCCTCGGCGTCGCCGCCGATTTCACCGATCATCACGATCAGCTTGGTCTCCGGGTCCTTCTCGAACGCCTCGATGGCGTCGATATGGGTGGTGCCGATGACCGGGTCGCCGCCGATGCCGATGGAGGTCGAGAAGCCGAAATCGCGCAGCTCGTACATCATCTGGTAGGTCAGGGTGCCGGACTTGGAGACCAGTCCGATCGGGCCCTTGCCGGTGATGTTGGCCGGGGTGATGCCGACCAGCGATTCGCCGGGGGTGATGATGCCGGGGCAGTTGGGGCCGATGATCCGGGTCTTGGCACCCTTCTCCACGTTGTAGGCCCACGCGTAGGCGGTGTCCTGCACCGGGATGCCCTCGGTGATGACCACGAGCAGCGGGATCTCCGCGTCGATGGCCTCGATGATGGCGTCCTTGGAGAACTTCGGCGGCACGAACGCGATGGAGACGTCGGCGCCGGTCTTCTCCATGGCCTCGGCCACGGTCGCGAACACGGGCAGCTCGATCGCGTTGCCGTCTTTGTCGGTGTGCGCGACGGTGGTGCCCGCCTTACGCGCGTTCACACCGCCGACGACCTGGGTACCGGCCTTCAGCATCAGCGCAGTGTGCTTGGTGCCCTCGCCGCCGGTGATGCCCTGGACGATGACCTTCGAGTCCTTGTTGAGGAAGATTGACATAGTTCTGTGTGTCCTTTACTGGGCGTGCCCTAGTAGGTCGACTCAGCGGGCCGCGAGTTCGGCGGCCTTGTCGGCGCCTTCGTCCATGGTCTGCGCCAGCGTCACCAGCGGGTGCGCGGCTTCGGCGAGGATCTTGCGACCCTCCTCCACCCGGTTTCCGTCCAGGCGGACCACCAGCGGCTTGTTGGCCTCGTCGCCCAGGATCTCCAGCGCCTTCACGATGCCGTTGGCCACCGCGTCACACGCGGTGATACCACCGAAGACGTTGACGAAAACGCTCTTCACCTGGGAATCGTTCAGGATGACGTCCAGGCCGTTGGCCATCACCTCGGCGGAGGCGCCGCCACCGATATCGAGGAAGTTGGCCGGCTTGACGCCGCTGTGCTTCTCACCGGCGTAGGCGACGACGTCCAGGGTGGACATGACCAGACCGGCACCGTTGCCGATGATGCCGACCTCACCATCGAGCTTGACGTAGTTGAGGTCGTTCTCCTTGGCCTTCAGCTCCAGCGGATCGGTCGCGTCCTTGTCCGCGAACGCCGCATGGTCGGCGTGCCGGAAGTCGGCGTTCTCGTCCAGGGTGACCTTGCCGTCGAGCGCGAGGATCTCGTCCTGCGGGGTGCGCACCAGCGGATTGACCTCGACCAGGGTGGCGTCTTCGGCGACGAAGACCTCCCACAGCTTCTGGATGGTCACCGCGGCGGCGTCCAGCACCTCGGCGGGCAGGTGGCCCTGCTCGGCGATGGAGCGGGCGAACGCCAGATCGACGCCCTTGACGGCGTCGACCGGCACCTTGGCCAGCCGGTCCGGCTTGGTGGCGGCGACCTCTTCGATCTCCATACCGCCCTCGACCGAGCACATCGCCAGGTAGGTGCGGTTCGCGCGGTCGAGCAGGAAGGAGATGTAGTACTCCTCGGCGATATCCTTCGCCTCGGCCACCAGGATCTTCTTGGTGATGTGTCCCTTGATATCCAGGCCGAGGATGTTCTGCGCGTGGGTGGACGCGTCGTCCGGGGTGGCGGCGTACTTCACGCCACCCGCTTTACCGCGGCCACCGACCTTCACCTGGGACTTGATCATCACCGGTTTGCCGATTTCCACCGCGATGGCGCGGGCGTCCTCGACCGTGTCCGTGACGCGGCCTTCCGACGAAGGCACTCCGTGCTTTACGAAGAGCTCCTTCGCCTGATATTCGAAGAGATCCATGTATTCACCGTCTCGTCTGCGTTGCTATGACAACGTCTTTGTTGGCGGCCCGACGTCGGTAGCGGGTCGTTCGGACTCTAACCACTCATAAGGACGCCCGATCGGGCACGTTCATCCTAAGTGGCGCAGGTCACGAGGCCGGCCGCGGGGAGGTCAAACCCGCAGGCCATGACTACCGGCTAGTAGCTTTTCGATCGATTCGCAGGCGGCGCGGGATGCGCTCGGCGATATCCGCGGACTGGACCGCCGAGATCACCGCTCGCGGCTTCCGGCGGTGAGCCGCCACACGCACCAAAACGTGATCAATGTCACAGTAACGTTTGAATACGTCCTACCGCTTGCCGCGTCGCAATCGTTTCGTTACCGTCGAAGCGGTCGATGTCACAGCGCGATCACGAAGGTGCACAGGCGTGGTTGCTTGCGCACCAGGTGACCGCGCGAGTAGAGATCTTCGTGATATTGCTCCCGTGAGCAGGTTGAGAGAGGACGGCAGCTTGACGCAGCACACCGCTCCGCAGTCGCAGAGCCGTTCGGTAACAGCCTTCCCGGTGCCGCACCCCTCTACGGCGGGTCCGGCCTTCGGTACCTCTCCTCGGATGTGGATCCGCTGATGAACCACAACGGCACCCTGGGCGCCCCGCACAACGGTCACCGGCGCCGGTCCCGGAACGACGGCGCGCAGGCCCTGGAAAACCCGCAGCCGTTCAACGCGTTCGGTGCCTCCGGTGACAGCCGGTCCCGCAGACGCCCGCTGAACACCGCTGCGGCGTCGGCCGCCGCCGACTCCCAGCGCAGTGCCGCCGACGATTTCTGGTCGACCAACCAGGGCTGGGCCGATTCCGGTAATAGCAGCACCGACCGGTCCTGGTCCGAAACACAGCCCAGCAGCTGGTCCGAACCACAGTCGAACACCTGGGCCGCAGAATCACAGCCGACGAATTGGGCCGAGCCGCAGTCCGGCACCTGGTCCGATGGCGGCTGGAACAACGACAACGGTTGGAACCGCGACAACAAGCCCGCCTGGCACAGTGATCCGAACTGGAACACCCACCAGAGCTGGTCCGATGCGCAGAACTGGTCCGCCGAACCGGCCTACGACGATCACGCAGAGCCCGCCCCGCACGATCAGCCCACCACGATCGCCGAAGCGCTGGCGAGCGGGCCGGCCGTCGCCGAACCCGACACCCCACCACGGCAAACGCGATCCCGGGGCGCCCACCGGGTAGCGGCGCCGCCCGCCGCGCTCAAAGGACGGGCCGCGGTGGTCGCGGTCGCAGCCGGAGCCGTCGTCGCTGCCGGGCAGTGCGCGACTGCCGCACCGGGGGAACAGAAAACGAAACAGGCCACCGACTACGAGGCCGCCGGATCGGTACACGAGATCGCCGCCCAGTCGAGCGCTGCCGAGGTTCCAGCTGCGTCCGATACCAATTCACCGCAGATGCTGAGCGGGGGCGCCCCGCTCGACACCGGGCGTTTCGGCGAGATGCTGGCCAACGGCGCCGAATTCGCACAGGATCTCGCTCGGGCCGAGGAAGCCAAGTACCGTCCGCTGTTCGCCAATTTCGCCAGCGGGGCCTACACCTCCGGTTTCGGCGCACGCTGGGGCGTACAACATCTGGGTGTGGATATCGCCGCGCCGATCGGCACCCCGATCTACGCGGTGGCCGACGGCGAAGTGATCGACGCCGGGCCCGCCGCGGGTTTCGGGATGTGGGTCCGGCTGCTGCACGCCGACGGCACCGTCACCGTCTACGGGCACGTCGACACCACCACGGTATCGGTGGGCGAATACGTGCTCGCGGGCGATCAGATCGCCACGATGGGCAATCGTGGCTTCTCCACCGGGCCGCACGTCCATTTCGAGGTGTGGCTCAACGGAGGCGACAAGATCGACCCGATCCCCTGGCTCGCCACCCGCGGTATCAGCCTCACCGGCAACAGCGACTGAGCGGCTGTCGCCCGCCGCCCGCAGCGAATCCGCCGTGCGGTCCGCCGCATGTATCCGTTGTTCAGGGCACGGCCGTGATCGCCAGTCCGATCAGTGCCACGACCTTGGCCACTTCCAGGCCGATGTACCCGTAGTGGGCCCCTGAACGCGGTAGTTGCTCGCCCGCGAGCACCCGGTCGGAACGGCGGGACAGTGGTGGCCGCACCACCGCCACCTGGACCAGCAGAATCCCCAGGGCGAGCCCGAGCCACACCCAGACTCCACCCGGAGGCCCGAGCACCACGGCGGCCACCAGCAGCACCAGCGCCAGCACCGATTCCACCGTGTTCAGCGCACGGAACACCACCCGGCCGATACCCAGCCCCAATTCCACGGTCACCCCCGGCGCGCGGAACTTCAGCGGCGCCTCCAGAAACGAGATCGCCAGCACCATACCGAGCCAGAGCATCGGCAGGAACCACATCAGATGCTGTGCAACAGACTCCATAATCGGAACCTACCGCGCCCACCCGGTGGGCCGGGACTACAGCTTGGTCAGGGTCTGGCTGAACTTCGGGATGAGCCGGATTGTGCCGTTGGACCCGAAATCGATCGTCACGCTGGCCATATCCCCGGCCCCGTCGGCCGCGACCACCCGGCCGAGACCATATTTGTCGTCGCTGACGCGATCACCGACGGCCAGCGACAACCCGACGTTGTTGCGCGCCACTCCGCGCCGGCCATCCCGCGGCGCGGGACGCGATTCGCGTGATCGCGGCCAGCCACCGGTCCAGTCGTCGTCGCCGGATTCCTCCGCCCGGCGCCGGCCGTACTGCGTGGGCGCCGACGAACGCTTCGGCTCCAGCCGCTGCCAGTCGATGAGATGATCCGGAACCTCCTGCAGGAACCTGGACTCCGGATTGAACACCGGCTGCCCCCACCCCGAGCGGACGACAGCCCGGGTGAGGTACAGGCGGCGGCGCGCCCGGGTGATTCCCACATATGCCAACCGGCGTTCCTCGGCCAGTTCGGCCGGATCGCCGAGCGCCCGCAGATGCGGGAACTGACCGTCCTCCCATCCGGTGACGAAAACGACCGGGAATTCCAGGCCCTTGGCGGTATGCAAGGTCATCAGGGTCACCATGCCGGAGCCCTCGTCGGGAATCTGATCGGCATCGGCCACCAGCGATACCCGTTCCAGGAACGCGGCCAGCGATCCGGGCTCGGGCTCTCCCTCACCCGCTTCCGGCACCAGCCCTTCGGCGCGGGCCGCCTCGACGGCGTTGCGGGCCTCGGAACTGAATTCGCGGGCCACGCTGACCAGTTCGTTGAGGTTGTCCAGCCGGGCGCCGTCCTGCGGGTCGTCGGAGGCTTCGAGCTCCGCCCGGTACCCGGTACGCTCCAGTACAGCCTCGACCACCGCGCCGACATCGGGGAAATCGAGTTCGTCCATCTCCCCCGCGGCCCGGATCTGCTCCAGCAGCGCGACGAACCCGGCGATGGCGTTGCGTGCCCGGGTGTTCAGCAGCGCCACATCGCCCGCGGCGGCATCGCGCAGGGCCGCGGCGAAACCGATACCGCGCTGTTCCGCGTGTACGGCCACACACGCCTCGGCGCGATCACCGATACCGCGGCGCGGGGTGTTCAGGATGCGGCGCAGGCTCACCGCATCGTCCGGATTCTCCAGTACCCGCAGGTAGGCGACGATATCGCGCACTTCCTTGCGTTCATAGAACCGCACACCGCCGACCACCTTGTACGGCAGGCCCATCCGGATGAAGATCTCTTCCAGGGCGCGCGAATTGTTGTTGGTCCGGTAGAACACGGCGATATCGGAGTAGCCGACTTCTCCCTCGTCCACCAGCCGGTCGATCTCGCGGGCGACGAACGCGGCCTCGTCGTGCTCGTTGTCGGCGACGTAGCCGGTGATCAGTTCGCCTTCACCGGCCTCGGTCCACAACCGCTTGTCGCGACGGTTGGTATTGCGGGAGATCACCGCATTGGCGGCGGACAGAATGTTCTGCGTGGAACGGTAGTTCTGCTCCAGCAGAATGGTCTCGGCATCGGGGAAGTCGCGTTCGAATTCCTCGATATTGCGGATGGTGGCGCCGCGGAACGCGTAGATCGACTGATCGGCGTCGCCCACCACACAGAGTTCGCTGGGCGGGACGAACCGCCGATCCGGGGATTCGGTTTCCGGTTCGGCCGCGGCCGCCGCACCCGCATCGCTGTCGGCCGCTTCGGTCGCGGCCGCCGAATCCGCGGCGCCGTGCCCGACCAGCTCCCGTACCAGCACGTACTGCGCATGGTTGGTGTCCTGGTATTCGTCGACCAGTACATGCCGGAAACGGCGGCGGTAGTACTCGGCGACCTCGGGATGTTTCTGCAGCAGGCCGACTGTCTCACCGATGAGATCGTCGAAGTCCAGCGCGTTGGCCGCCCGCAGCCGCCGCTGATATTCGGTGAATACGCGGGCGACGATGCGCGGCAGGTCCGCATCGTCGAACTCGGCATCCGAGTTCGCCTGCTCCGGGCCGATGAGCTCGTTCTTCAGATTGGAGATGGCGGTGGCCAGCATGCGCGCCGAGAACTTCTTGGGATCCAATTCCAGATCCCGGCCGATCATGGTGAGCAGCCGGCGGGAGTCGTCGGCGTCGTAGATGGAGAAGTTCGAGTTCAGTCCGGGCAACAGTGTCGCCTGGGTGCGCAGAATGCGCACACAACTGGAATGGAAGGTCGACACCCACATGCTCGCGGCGCGCGGACCTACCAGCTCGACAACCCGCTCCCGCATTTCCGCCGCGGCCTTGTTGGTGAAGGTGATCGCGAGAATCTGGCCGGTGGTGGCCCCCCGCGCGGCCAGCAGATACGCGATCCGGCGGGTCAGCACGGCGGTCTTGCCCGAACCGGCGCCGGCCACGATCAACAGCGGCGACCCGGTATGCAGAACGGCCGCACGCTGCTGCGGGTTGAGCCCCTGCAGCAATTCCGCGGCTTCCCCGGACCGCCGCTGCGCCGACTCGGTACGCTGCTGCGCCTGCTCGGCCTGAACCCGCCGCTGCAGCGCCGCCAGTCCACCCTGCGCGCCGCTCTCCCGGCTCCCCGGACCAGGCGCGGACGGCCGCCGCTGAGCCCCCGGATCTTCCATCCCGGGTAGCATCGGAGCGTCCGGGCCACGCTCGTCCGCGCGGGGCTCCGAACGGCCGCCGCCGGAGAGCTGAGCGCGGGAAGAATGCGAGTCCGAACAAGTTGCTGCCGCCGTCGTGTCCATCGTCTGTCCACGCTACCGCCGCGACCCGACACCTTCGAACACTAGGCCGAAAATCCCCACCCGAGCCCGACCTGACGCGCCAGCGGCGGCGCCGAGTTCAGCGAGGCCCTTGGAGGTTTTGGCCCGGCCCTGCGTTCAGCCCTCGAAGCGCATGCGGCGCAGCCGCGAGTCTCGCGGGCTGAACGCAGGGCCCAAGGGGGCCAAAACCCCGCGCGCCAGCGCGCCAAAAACACAACCAAAACTTTGCAGACCCTGTTTGCCGTGGCAAACTGGCAGCATGGTTTGCCCTTCAGCGAAACATCCGCTCCGGCTGTGTGCGCAGCGGGACCACAGCCCGGGCACCTGAGGCCGATCGGGGCGAGTAGGGGGTAACGGCACGACCAGCCCACCAGGGGCTTTTCACGGTGTAAGGACTCCGGACCGGTAACACGAAACAGCTCGACGCCGATCCAGGTTCTGACACGAGGAGATGAATGATGAGCACACCCGCTACGACGACCGGCTCGGAATCGACGACCGGCTCGGAATCGGAGCTCCCTCGGACCGAAGCCGAGATCGAGAAGCTTCGTAAGGAAATCGACCAGCTCGACTCGCAGATCCTGGAGGCGATCAAACGCCGGACAGAGATCTCGCAGGTCATCGGGCGCACCCGGATGGCATCCGGCGGCACCCGGCTGGTGCACAGCCGGGAGATGAAAGTGCTGGAGCGCTTCAGCGAACTGGGCCAGGAGGGCCATACCCTGGCGATGCTGCTGCTGCGTCTCGGTCGCGGCCGGCTCGGCCGGTAGAGCCATACGCGGCGGCCCGCAGACCGCCGCATTCCCGCGAACCGCCCCGGGTGAGGACGCCCCGGGGCGGTCGTACGTCCAGGATCAGGTCATCGCGATGTACTTGGTCGACAGGTATTCCTCGATCCCCTCGATACCGCCCTCCCGGCCGAAACCGGAGGCCTTGACGCCGCCGAAGGGCGCCGCCGGATCCGAGATCACGCCGCGGTTCACCCCGACCATGCCGCTCTCCAAACCTTCCGCAACCCGCAGCGCCCGGTCCAGATCCCGCGTGTAGACGTAGCTGACCAGTCCGTACTCGGTGTCGTTGGCCGCGGCCAGGCCCTCTTCCTCGGTGTCGAACGCAACGATCGGGGCGACCGGGCCGAAAACCTCTTCGCGCAGAATCCGCGCGCCGGCCGGGATATCGGTCAGGATGGTCGCCGGATAGAACCAGCCCGGCCCGCCCGGTGCCTTGCCTCCCAGGCGCAGGGTCGCGCCGGCGGCCACCGCGTCGTCGACCAGGTCGGACACCGTGCTCAGCTGCTCTTCGTTGATCAGCGGTCCCAGTGTGGTGTCCGCGTCGGTCCCGGGGCCCATCCGGACCTGTTCGTTCATCGCGGCAGCGAATTTGTCCGTGAACTCGGCCAGTACCCCACGCTGCACGTGGAACCGGTTGGCCGCGGTGCACGCCTCCCCGCCGTTGCGCAACTTCGCCAGCATGGCGCCTTGGACAGCGGCATCGATATCGGCGTCGTCGAACACCACGAACGGCGCGTTCCCGCCGAGTTCCATCGAGGTCCGCAGCAGGCCGTGCGCGGATTTCTCCACCAGCGACCGGCCGACCTCGGTAGACCCGGTGAAGGTGAGTTTGCGCAGCCGGGAGTCGTCGAGCAGCGGCTGGGTCACCGCGCCGGAACGGCGGGAGGTGATCACCGACAGCACCCCCTCGGGGAGGCCTGCCTCGGCGCAGAGTTTCGCGAGCAACAGCATGGTGAGCGGGGTGGCCGACGCCGGTTTCACGATCATGGTGCAGCCCGCGGCCAGGGCCGGGCCGATCTTGCGGGTGCCCATGGCAAGAGGGAAGTTCCACGGGGTGATCGCCAGACACGGGCCGACGGGTTGTTTGTGCACCAGGATCCGGCCGGTACCGGACGGGGCATGCAGATAGCGGCCGTTGATCCGCGCGGCCTCCTCACTGAACCAGCGGAAGAACTCGGCGCCGTAGCGCACCTCGTTGCGGCTCTCCGGCAGGGCCTTGCCCATCTCCAGCGTCATCAGCAGCGCGAAGTCCTCCGCCTGGGCGGTGATCCGCTCGAACACCGCCCGCAGGATCTCGCCGCGTTCCCGGGCCGGGGTCGCCGCCCAGGCGTCCTGTGCGGCGACAGCGGCGTCCAGGGCACGGACGGCGTCCTCCGGAGTGGCGTCCGCGACCTCGGCTATCACGTCACCGTTGGCCGGATTGTGCACCGCGAAGGTGCCACCACCGGCGGCATCGACGGGACCGCCGATCCACAGCTGCTTCGGTACGGACGCGAGTACATCGGTTTCTGAGGCCATACGCCACAGCCTAGGCCGGAAATCGGCCGATATCGCTGGCTCGCAAAGACAAATCCATCGTGCTGCGTACGGCATGACAGGTGTGCTTGTCGCCTTTGCGTACCTGCGCGCCGAGAAGCTACTACGCTCGGTGGATGTGAGCGTCGACATCACCGCATCGGCGGCCTGGCGGAAATTGCAGGAGCATCATGATGCGATCGCCGCCGTACAGCTACGGGACCTGTTCGCCGAAGATCCGGCGCGGGGCCGCGACCTGAAACTGACCGCCGGCGAACTGCTGATCGACTACAGCAAGCACCGGGTGAACCGGGAGACGCTGCGGCTGCTGGTCGAACTGGCGGACGAGGCCGGGGTGGAGGCCCAGCGCGACCGGATGTTGCGGGGCGTGCACATCAACACCTCCGAGGACCGCGCCGTCGGGCATACCGCGCTACGGCTGCCGACGGGAACCCCGATGACCATCGACGGCGCGGACGCCGGTGCCGAAGTCCACGAGGTGCTCGACCGGATGACTGTTTTCTCCGACGCGGTGCGTTCGGGGCAGTGGCGCGGCGCGACCGGGGAGCGGATCCGCACCGTGGTCAATATCGGTATCGGCGGTTCGGATCTCGGTCCGGTGATGGTGCACCAGGCGCTGCGGCACTACGCGGACGCCGGGGTCGACGCCCGGTTCGTATCCAATGTCGATCCCGCCGATCTGGTGGCGAAACTGACCGGCCTGGACCCGGCGACCACCCTGTTCATCGTCGCCTCGAAGACCTTCTCCACCCTCGAGACGCTGACCAACGCGACCGCCGCCCGCCGCTGGCTGGTGGCCGCCCTGGGCTCGGACGCGGTAGCCAAGCATTTCGTCGCGGTCTCCACCAACGCCGAACGAGTGGCCGAGTTCGGGATCGATACAGCCAATATGTTCGGTTTCTGGGACTGGGTGGGTGGCCGGTATTCGGTGGATTCGGCCATCGGGCTTTCGGTGATGGTGACGATCGGCCCGGACCGGTTCGCCGAATTCCTCGCCGGAATGCACACCATGGACCGCCATTTCGCGACCGCACCGCTCGCGGACAACGCGCCCGTACTGCTGGCCCTGCTCGGCGTCTGGTATTCCAATTTCTTCGGCGCCCAATCCCGGGCGGTGCTGCCGTATTCGAACGATCTGGCCCGGTTTCCGGCCTATCTGCAGCAGCTCACGATGGAGTCGAACGGTAAGTCGGTGCGCGCCGACGGCACCCCGGTCAGCACCGCCACCGGCGAGATCTTCTGGGGGGAGCCGGGCACGAACGGCCAGCACGCGTTCTATCAACTGCTGCACCAGGGAACCCGGCTGATTCCGGCCGATTTCATCGGATTCGCCCGGCCGACCGATGATCTGCCCACCCGCGACGGCACCGGCAGTATGCACGACATCCTGATGAGCAATCTGTTCGCGCAGACCAAGGTGCTGGCGTTCGGGAAATCCGCGGAAGAGATCACCGCGGAAGGTACGCCCCCGGAACTGGTGCCGCACAAGGTGATGCCCGGCAACCGGCCCAGTACGACGATTCTCGCCCCGCAATTGACTCCCGCCGTGCTCGGTCAATTGATCGCGCTCTACGAACATCAGGTGTTCGTGGCCGGGGTCGTCTGGGGGATCGACAGTTTCGATCAGTGGGGTGTCGAACTGGGTAAGCAGCAGGCGCTGGAGTTGGCACCGCTGCTCACCGCGGCGGAAGATCCCGCACCGCAGGGCGATTCGTCCACCGACAGCCTCGTCCGCTGGTATCGCGCCAACCGCTGACCGTCCTTCCCCTCGCCAGGCCACCCGTCCTGCTCTTCCGGCGACTCGGCACCTCCCGGGGATCGGGCGCCAGGAGGTCTATCGTCGGCGCTACCAGGGACCGATCGGCAGACCCACGCGCCCCGCGGTCCGCTCCGCGAGCCGGTGGAGTCCGGTGGAGTCGGATACCCGCGCGGGATCCAGGCTCATCAGCGTCAGCAGGTAGTCGTCGCGGAATCGGCAGAGGTATCCGGATATCCGGGTCCGCGGGCGGCCTGCGTAGGTCAGCCCCGGATGGATGGCCCGAGTGGCGACGCCGGTGCAGTCGTGCGGGCCGAGGGCGTGCAGCGCCGGCGGAATCACGCCGATATTCGAGCACAGGATGTCGCGCTCACCCGCCCCCCGGGACAACAGATAGGCCACGCGATCCGGTACGAGATACAGGAATTCCTCCGGCAGGCCCCCGGGGCTCGACATCCGGCGCTCGTACGCGGCCCGGCTCTTCCCTCGAATATCCGCCGGTCCGTCCGTGGGATCGACAACGATCTCCGTCATCGCGAGATCGTTGTCGATCCGGGGTTCGTCCCGGGTGTCCACCGGCAGGCTCGCCACGATCCGGCGCTCGGGAAAACCCGCAGCCCACAGGATGTTCGCAACCAGCCAGATGAACAGACTGTTGGCCGTGCCACCGCGGCTCGCGGCGATCCGCTCCCAGTCCACGGTGGGACAGCGCAGTACCACACCGGACACCGGCAGTTCGACGCTCGATCCGGATGGGTCGGCCGGGTCGCGCGAAACCGGTCCGCGGCCCGCCGAGCCCGCCTCCCGCATCCCTGCCGGTTCCACGTCTCCGCTATCCGGTGTACCCGTCTCCGCGAGCCCGGCAGGCCCCGCAATGCGGCCGTCCGCCGAGCGCGTCCGGTCGGCTTCGGCCGGCCGGGAGTTGTCAGCGCCCGCCGGGAGATCCGGCCACCGGACCCAGTTCCGAAAAGCACGGGTGGTGCCGGACAGTACCGTGGCCCAGGTTTCGCCGGCGTCGGCCCAATCGGATTCGGGATCACCGTGAGGGTCGGCAGGGGTTGACGGATCGTCGGCCGGACTCGGCGTGGTGCCGGGCGCAGGGTGCGAATCACCTCTGGTCGATACCCACAGCGCCTGTTCGACAGCGATGATCAGGCCCCTCGCGTCGGCAAGGACATGCGAACAGGTGAGCGCGATGATCGTGCCGCCGTCGGTGAGCGGCGCCGCCGAAAGACGCCAACCGGGTCCGCGCCGCGGATCCAGATCGGTGCCCAGTGCGTCGGCCCAGGAAAGAATCTCGCCCGGATGCAGCACTACCGCGCCGAGGCCGAGTGGGTGGGCGCGGATATTGGACTGCCAGCGCGCCCGAGCACCCGGCACCCGGGGCCGAACCACCCGGCGGCCGAGCGGGCCCGCGCAGAGGGCCTCGTGCAATCGGCGCAGCTGAGCGGGGTCCACCACGTCCGCCGTGCGCCACAGCCCCTGGAGCGCGATGGGCGTCCCCATTCCCTGATGAGTCCGCAGGAAAATACCGTCGATAACGCTCAGCCGGCGCATCTGCCCAGGCTAGTCACCTGTTCCGTGGTTCCGCGCGGGACCGGCAACCGACCGGGCCACCCGCCGGCCCAGGACCACTGCCTCGGACACCACTTCCGCCGGATGCGCCACTCCGGCCGCGGTTCGACTGTTTGGCCGTCCGGTCGACGCCGATACCGACTGGTCGTGATCCCCCAGATCGTGGCCTGTGACCTGGGTCGCATAATCGATGGATGCCCACGCACGAAGTTCGCAACCAGGTACCGCCGATCACGCCGTTCGATGTCTCCCGGGATCCGGGGCTGCTCGCCGGGCTGCACCGGGAGGGCGCCGGGTGGGCCGAGGCCGAAGTGCGTGAGCTCGGGATGCTCGCCGGCAGCGAGCGGGTGCAGGAGTGGGGCCGGCTGGCCAACGAGAACCCGCCGGTCCTGCGCACCCACGACCGGTACGGCAACCGTATCGACGAGGTGGAGTTCCATCCGCACTGGCACGATCTGATGACGGTCGCGGTCGAGCACGGCCTGCAGGGCGCGCCGTGGGCGGACGACCGGCCCGGCGCACATGTGGCGCGCGCCGCGAAATTCTATGTCTGGGGCGCGGCCGACGCCGGGCATATGTGCCCCATTTCGATGACCTACGCGGCGATTCCCGCGCTCCGGCACAACCCCGATCTGGCCGCGAAGTACGAACCGCTGCTCACCGCCCGCACCTACGATTTCGGGCTGCGCGAACCGTCCGCGAAGGCGGGTCTCATCGCGGGTATGTCGATGACCGAGAAACAGGGTGGCTCCGATGTCCGGGCCAACACCACCGCCGCCACCCCGCGCCCGGACGGTTCGTACCGGATCCTCGGGCACAAATGGTTCACCTCGGCACCGATGTCGGATATGTTCCTCACCCTCGCGCAGGCGCCGGGTGGGCTCTCGTGCTTCCTGCTGCCGCGGGTCCTGCCGGACGGTTCCCGCAACCCGATCCGGCTGCAGCGGCTCAAGGACAAACTGGGCAACAAATCGAACGCGTCGGCCGAGATCGAATACGAGGATGCGACCGGCTGGCTGGTCGGCGCGGAAGGCGCCGGGGTGAAAACCATCATCGAGATGGTGAATATGACGCGGCTGGACTGCGTGATCGGATCCGCGATCGGGATGCGGCTGGCCGCGGTCCACGCGGTCCATCACGCCCGGTATCGGTCCGCCTTCGGGGCCGCCCTCGTCGACCAGCCCGCCATGCGCAATGTCCTGGCCGACCTGGTACTCGAATCGGAGGCCGCGACCGCGGCCATGCTGCGGCTGGCCGGCGCGACCGATCGGGCCGCGGCCGATCCGGCCGAAGCCGCGCTACGCCGGATCGCGCTGGCGGTGACCAAATACTGGGTGTGCAAACGCGCGCCGGCCCATGCGGCCGAGGCGCTGGAATGTCTCGGCGGCAACGGTTACGTGGAGGAATCCGGGATGCCGCGGCTGTACCGGGAGGCACCGCTCATGTCGATCTGGGAGGGTTCGGGCAATGTCGCCGCGCTCGACGCGCTGCGGGCCATGGGCACGCAGCCGGAGACCGTGGAAGCATACTTCGCCGAGGTTTCGCAGGCCCGCGGCGAGAACCCGCACCTGGACGACGCGATCGACCGGGTCGGCAAGGAACTGGCCGATCACAGCGATATCCAGTACCGGGCGCGCCGGGTGGTCGAGCTGATGGCGCTGGTACTGCAGGGCGCCCAGCTGGTCCGGCACGGTCATCGAGCGGTGGCGGATGCTTTTTGCGCGTCCCGGCTCGGCGAGAACTGGGGCGCCGCGTTCGGCACCCTGCCGGTAGGAGTGGACACCACGGCGATCATCGAGCGGGCATTCACCGGATAGGCGGCGGCGCCCATCGGGTCAGCGCGGCGGCAGCACTTGCCCGAAGAAGGCCACGGCGCGGTCCAGCCCGCCGTGCTCCGGGAGGTCGTCGTGGCCGGCCTGGATGATGCTGAGGTCGTGCTGGGTACCGTTCTTCACGAACTGACCGGTGAGCGCGAGCGTGAACGGTAGCGGGACCACCGTGTCGTACGTTCCGTGGACGACCAGGATCGGGTCCTGATAGCCGCTGACCGGCACGCTCATATACCGGCGCATCGCCGGCCCGAACTCGGAATCGTCGAGCGGCCGCGCCACCAGATGGCCGATCTCGGCATGACCCAGCATTTCGGCGGTGCCGGAGTTGCACGCGGTATTCAGCTCGCCGACGAGATTGCGGCCGGCGGGGGTGAGGTAATCGTCGATATTCACATTCACCGCACCGCCGGTCATACCGGACAGCACCATCGCCACGGCCCGGCCCGGGAAACCGGGCATCTCGGGCTGATCCGGCCGCGAACGCAGGAAGACGGTTTCCATATTGCTGACCGGCGACAGCGCCACCGTGCCGCGGAAATCGAGTTCGGGCGCGTATTCCGGGGCGTACCGCCCGGTGCCGAGCGCGGCGTGACCACCCTGCGAGAAACCCACGGCGCCCCAGGCGGTGGAGAGCCCGGCGAACGCGTCCCGGGTGGCGCGCACCGCGTCGATGGTGGCGGTGGCCGCGGTGCTGGTCTGCAGGTACGGATGCGGTCCCGGTGACCCCGGGCTCAAACCGATGTAGTCGGGTGCGACGACGGCGTAGCCGGCGTCGTTGAGCCGCCGCACCACCGGACCGGTCTCCCGTTCCAGTTGCGGTGACCCGGTCAGCCCGCACTGCTGCCCCACACCGGAGGTGCCGTGGTCCCAGGCCAGCACCCGCCAGCCGCCCTCCGGGGCGGCACCGTCCGGGATCCGTACCACGGCTTCCGCGGCCACGAGTTTCCCGCCGGGCCCCGTGGTGACGTAGCCGATTCGCTGGACGTCGTCGAGCCCGCCCCATTCCCGGTCGAGTGGTTCGGCCGAGAGCAACAGTCCCGGATGCCAGGCCGTATCCGCCCGAGCGGCGGTCACCGGTAGCCCGGCGCAGAGCGCCGTGACCAACGCCAGAACCCCCACGATTGCCCGGACGATGTACACAGTCCTCTCCTCTGCCATGCGGCGGTCGAGGTCCATGGTCGCAGCAATCCGGATCGGATGCTCGCACGGTAGGGCGTCCGGGCCGGTGGCCCGGGCGTGTCCGGGTTCAGCGGGTCGGCGGCGCTATCCGCCAGTGTTCTTCGAGGGCAACCGCGATGTCCGGCAGGACTGTCACCGGGATTTTCTTGTCCCGCAGGATGTTCCGGACTTCGTTGATCTGGTCCCGTTTCCGCAGGTCATAGGCACCGGACACCGGTCCCGACACCGGCGGGATGGACAGCAGCACCAACTCGCTGTGCAATTCGTCACCCGCGGTCAGATCCAGTGCGAGCGACCACCGGGACCGCTCGTCCAGGACGAAGCGTCCGGCGACCACCCGATCCCACTCGATACTGGTCATCGACCACGGCGTACGCCGGTGGATGGCCTGTTCGGTCAGCACGACCGCGTCCCGCTTGAACAACGCGATCAGGGCCGCCACAGCGAGGATCGCGCCGAGCACCACCCCGGTGAACACCCGGCCGGGCCCGAACAGCAGCACCGTCGGTACGGTCACGGCCGCGACGACGGCCAGACCGGCCAGGCCGTAGCCCAGCGCTCGCTCGGTGGGCACCACACCCGCGTGCACCATTCGCATACCGACTCCGCTCACCCCTGGAACTGGTGTTATCGGCCACACCGTACCGGATGGCGGCGCCTCGCTCACCGGTCAGTGCAGGGCTACGGCGGCTTCGGCCGAGTTGACCTGGAAAGTCATGCTCTGCTGGAAATACAGCTGAACGGTTTCGGCATCGTGGCCCAGGTAACCGATAGACAGATCCTGTCCGAGGGTGAGGTCGAAGTCTCCCCCGCGCGTAGTGAGCACGAACGCTCCGTCGATCGCCGGTGCCCAGATGATCTCCCCGTCGGGAACCAGGCGCTCCAGGTGGGTGCGCAGCGGGTGCCCGTGGTTGGAGGTCTCGCTGACCTTGGTGTACAGGTCGGCGCTCAGCAGCACCGAATACGGCCCGTCGACACCGGCCAGCCGCAGCTGGCTCACGGCCAGGGCGATCACCTCGGGCACCCCGAAGACATCCTCGGGCAGCGCGATCACCCGGTTCGACGACGCCTCCCGGATCCCGGTGATCCCGGCGGCGCCGTAACCCTCGAAAACGGCCCGATCCTCCGCAAAGGCGACCCGGCGGGCGGCGTCTTTGACCGGGTCCAGGTCGGTGTCCTGCGCGCCGCGCTCGACATTGTCGAGTTCCTCCCGCGACAGCGTGAGCGGCACCCGCAACTCGACCAGCGGCGCGACCACCCGCTGCCGGGCCACGACGCCGTCGTGCGGGGCGGCGATCGGGGTGGTGTGGCCGAGGCCGCGGGCCGAATAGTCGGTACCGTGCGGACCGGACAGATCGACCACCCGGCGGCCGGCGCTGTGCCGTTTGAAGGTCCGCGCGGACTCCTCTTCGATAACGGCCCAGGCCGCGTCCGTGATCGGCGCGAGCTCGCGGTGGAGGTTGTTCATACGGTGCTACTCCTTTTCAACGTGCCGATGCCGAGGGAACCGTCCGAAACCCGCGGCGCGTCCGGCTCCGCCGCGGTCCGCCCCACCGGCTCGGCCGCTGTTGTCTCGTCCGGGGGCGCGGGCAGATCATCGAAGAAATCCTGCGGCGGAACGAAGAACAAGCTGCCGGTGACGGCGGTGGAGAAATCGAGGATCCGGTCGTGGGTGGCCTCGTCGGTGCCGAGGAACATCCGTTCCAGCATGATCTCGGTGGTCCGGGGGGTCGCCGAATAGCCGACGAAATACGTGCCGAATTCGCCGTCGCGGACACTGCCGAAGGGCATATTCGCGCGCAGGATCTCGCGCTCGGTGCCGTCGGGCTCGATCACCTGGTTCACCGCGATATGCGAATCGGCGGGCTTGTCCGCGTCGGCGAATTCGAAATCCTCGAGTTTGGTCCGGCCGATGACCCGCTCCTGCTCCTGCACCGGCAGTGCCCGCCAGGCCGGCAGATCGTGCAGGTATTTCTGCACGATCACATAGCTGCCGCCGGTGAACTCCGGATCGGCGGCACCGATCAGCGCGGCCGTACCCGCGGGTGAATCCGGGAGCGCGCCTTCCGGGTTCTCGGTGCCGTCGACGAAGCCGAGCAGATCGCGCTGCTCGAAATAGCGGAATCCCACCGTTTCGTCGACGATCGCGCCGATCCCGGCCAACCTGTCGCCGATCGCCATGGCCAGTTCGAAGCAGGCGTCGTGTGCCTGGGCCCGGATGTGGAAGAACAGATCGCCCGGTGTCGCCGGGGCATGGTGCAGCGGGCCGTCGTATCCGGGGAAATCGTGCAGTTCGGCCGGGCGCGGGCCGCCGAACAACCGATCCCACGCGGCGGAACCGATACCGGTGATACAGCCCAGCCCCGCGCCCGGCAGCCGGAACCCGATGGACCGGCGCAGGCCCGGGAGTTCGGCCAGCAGGTCCCGCGCCGCCGCCTCGCCGCCGGGTTCGAGGGTGGCGACGAGGAAATGCGCCGCCGGAGTGAGCGGTTCGAGAATCGGCTGCGGCTGCCCCATAGGCGATCAGCCTACCGGCGAACCACCCCGGCCCCGGGCAAGCCCGGCGGCTACTTGGCCACGGTCAGC
This sequence comes from Nocardia sp. NPDC051750, assembly GCF_044453135.1. Taxonomy (NCBI): domain Bacteria; kingdom Bacillati; phylum Actinomycetota; class Actinomycetes; order Mycobacteriales; family Nocardiaceae; genus Nocardia; species Nocardia sp. NPDC051750. The sequence goes on from NZ_JBITCK010000001.1 coordinate 50,769, forward strand.
AGAAACGCCACATCGTCGATCGCCTGCACACTGTGCCGCGCCTTGGGCACCACCAGCAGATCGCCGGTCGAACCCTTCCATTCGTTCTCACCGCTGTGCAGGGTGAGGCTGCCGTTGAGCACCAGCAGTGTCGCCTCGCCCTGGTTGTCGTGTTCGGACAGGCTCTGGCCCGCGCACAATCCCACCACGGTCTGCCGAAGTGAATTGGCGTGGCCACCGTAGATCGTCTGGGAACTGCGGCCACTGGTCACGGTCGCGGCCATCTTGAGTTGCTGCCGGGCCACCGCTGTCAGCGATTTCTTGTCCATGAACCGCCCTTTCGCCTCCGCGTCCCCGCGACCGGGCTGATGATCACGGGTCGTATCGCCGAGTATGCCCGACCCGGCCGCGACATTCGGGCGTTTCTCCGAGGCTGTGCCCCTATTGCCGCTCAGCGGCGCGCCCCTGTCACCGTCAGGCGGCCCGCCCCTGTTGCGGTCTCCGAGGCCGGGCCCCTACCGGATGAAACGCCGGGTGCGGTAGCGCAGCCCGCTCGCGGACTCGAGCCACTCCGGCGAGTCGGCAGACTGCCATTCGGGGCCGAACTCGGGGGCGAAGGCATCCCCGTGGACCTCGGTGTCGACCTCGGTGACCAGCAGTTCGGTCGCATAGGGCAGGGCGTGCCGGTAGATCTCGCCACCGCCCATCACCCAGGTGACGGCGGGCGCGGCCAGATCGAGCGCGGCCACGACCGATCCGGCGGTTTCGGCGCCCTCCGCCGACCAGTCCGCTTGCCGGGTGACGACGATATTGCGACGTCCCGGCAGCGGGCGGAACCGTTCCGGCAGCGACTCCCAGGTCCGGCGGCCCATCACCACGGCGTGGCCCGTGGTCGTCTCCCGGAAGCGGGCCATGTCCTCGGGGACCCGCCAGGGGATGGTGTTGTCCACACCGATGACCCCGTCGGGGGTCTGCGCCCAGATCATGCCGATCACCCGGCCGGTACCGGACGCGGCGGTCACACTGCCACCGGAGCCTTGATCGCCGGATGGTGCCGGTAGTCCAGCACGCGCACATCCTCGTACCGGTAATCGAACAAGGACGCTGCCGGGGCGAGTTCGAGCACCGGGAAGGTGTACGGGGCGCGGGTCAGTTGTTCGGTGACCTGGTCCCGGTGGTTGTCGTAGATATGGCAATCGCCGCCGGTCCAGATGAATTCGCCGGGTTCGAGTCCGCTCTGCTGCGCCACCATCACGGTGAGCAGGGCGTAGCTCGCGATATTGAACGGCACGCCGAGGAACAGGTCGGCGCTGCGCTGGTACAGCTGGCAGGAGAGCCGGCCGTCGGCGACATAGAACTGGAACAGGGCGTGGCAGGGGGCCAGCGCCATCCGGTCCAGTTCGGCCACATTCCAGGCCGAGACGAGCATGCGCCGGGAATCCGGGTCGGTCCGCAGGGTGTGCAGGACCTGCTCGATCTGATCGATATGGTGGCCGCCGGGGGTCGGCCAGGAGCGCCACTGCACTCCGTATACCGGTCCCAGCTCGCCGTCGGCGTCGGCCCATTCGTCCCAGATGCTGACCCCGTGGTCCTGTAGCCACTTCACATTGGAATCCCCTCGCAGGAACCACAGAAGTTCGTACACGATCGATTTGAGGTGCACTTTCTTGGTGGTGATCAGGGGGAATCCGGCCGCGAGGTCGTAGCGCAGCTGATGACCGAACACACTGCGCGTTCCGGTGCCGGTCCGGTCCCCCTTGGTGGACCCCGATTCCAGCACCCGCCGGAGTAGATCTTCGTACTGGGTGTCCGGAGCGCGCTGCGAGTCCGGGATATGACCGGCCCCTGCGCCCACACCGGGACTCTTCGCTGCGCTCACCATGGGATTGTTCGCTGCGCTCGCCACGAGCCGAGCTTACTTTCCGCACAACGGGCCGGTGCAGCGACCGGGTGAGCACCGATGCGGCGCGCCGTACTCGACCCGTTCGCCACGGGGGTGACGGGCCATCTCGGCAGTAGCGCCGAGCGGCAACGCTGAGTGGGCGGAGGCGCTGGGAGCACGTCGGGCCGACCGGCCGGACCTTGCGTGCACGACGCTGCCCGGCCTCCGGCCAGCCACCGCAGTCCCGCAGTCAGCCCACGGCGGTACGACGTGGCGTCTCCAACGTGCCGACCCACCGCGCGACCGCCGCTCGTCCCCCTGCCAAGCTGGCCCCATGCGGAACCTGTACGTGATCGGTATCGGCGCCGGGGACCCCGACCAGGTCACGGTGCAGGCCGTCAAGGCGCTCCGGGACGTCGACGTCTTCTTCGTCATGGGTAAAGGCGCGGAGAAACAGCAGCTGGTGGACGTGCGCACCGCAATCCTCGACGAGCACGCCGGCCGCCCCTACCGGATCGTCGAGATACCCGACCCGCCGCGCGACCGCACCCCGGACGACTACCGGGCGACCGTGCGCGACTGGCACGAACGCCGTTCACTGCTCCTGGAGGAGGCGTTCGCCGGTACCGAGGGCGTGGGCGCGATCCTCGTCTGGGGAGACCCGGCCCTGTACGACAGCACCCTGCGCATGGTGGAACGGGTGCTGACCCGTGGCACGCTGGAATTCGACTACACCGTCATCCCGGGGGTGACCAGCGTGCACGCGCTCGCGGCCCGGCACCGCACCGTCCTGCACCGGATCGGCGAACCCGTGCACATCACCACCGGCCGGCGGCTGCGGGAGGAAGGGCTGGGTGGCGGGTCGACGGTGGTGATGCTGGACGCCGATTGCGCCTTCACCACCACTCCCGCCGACACCTACATCTGGTGGGGCGCCTACTTGGGGATGCCCGACGAAACCCTGATCCGCGGCCCGGTCGGGGAGGTCGCCGGGGAAATCGTCCGCCGGCGCGACGCGTTACGCGCCCGCAAGGGCTGGATCATGGATATCTACCTGCTGCGTCCCGCCGAATAACGGGGTGATCGCGCCACGGCGCCGAACCACCAGGTAGTCGGGGCACGGGCGCCGGATCATGCGGTGGGCGGGCCACAGCGGCGAATCACCGGGCCGACGGGTGACAGCCCGTAGCATGGTCGGCATGACCGAACAGGACATACTCGGGCGGATCAAGGAACTGGTCGACCACGAGCACGACCTGCGGTCGCGGGCGTCACGCGGGGAGCTCGATCCCGACGCGGAACGGCGCCGGCTGGCCGAACTGGAGGTCATGCTGGACCAGTGCTGGGACCTGCTGCGGCAGCGGCGCGCCCGGATCGACAGCGATCAATCACCGGACACCGCGCAGCCGAGACCACCGGGACAGGTCGAGGGCTACCTACAGTAGGCACCCGATGACCGAAAATGGAACCGGCACAAGCGAATACGATGTCATCGTGCTGGGCGGCGGCCCGGCCGGCGAAAATGCCGCCGCCTACGCGGTAGCGGGCAGCGACCGCACCGCGGCCATCGTGGAACGCGAACGGGTCGGCGGCGAATGCTCGTACTGGGCGTGTATCCCCAGCAAGGCCCTGCTGCGGCCGGGCCATGTACTCGGCGCCACGCGGGGGCTGCCCGGTGTCGAGGGCCGCGGGCCCGATGTGGCCGCGGTCCTGCGCCGCCGCGACGAGTTCGTCCACGCCCACGACGGTGACCACGACGATTCGAGCCAGGTCGAGTGGGCGGCGCAGCAGGGTATCGAGGTGATCCGGGGCGCCGGCCGGCTGGCCGGTGAACGCACGATACGGATCGGTGACCACGAACTGCGGGCCCGCCGGGCGGTGGTCCTGGCGACCGGTAGCCGGGCGGCCGTCCCGGATATCCCGGGCCTGCGCGACGCACTGCCCTGGACCTCACGCGATGTGACGAACCTGCACGAAATTCCGAAACGGGTCCTCGTGATCGGTGGCGGCGTGGTCGCCTGCGAGGCGGCGACCTGGTTGTCGACGCTCGGCGCCGAGGTCACCGTCCTGGTTCGCGGGGATCGGTTGCTCGCCGGGGTCGAAGCCTTCGCCGGGGAAATGGTGGCCGCCGCACTGGCGGCACGCGGCGTCACGATCCGCTTCGGGACCAGCCCCCGCCGGGTCCAGCGCCCGGCCGCCGCGGACCACGGCGAAGGCAGGATCCACGGCGGCCCGGTCACGGTGCACGCCGCGGGACCCTCCGGCGAATCGACCCTGCTCGCCGACGAGATCGTGGTGGCGGCCGGGCGCACCCCGAACACCGACAACCTCGGGCTCGAAACCGTCGGGCTGGATGCGGGGTACCTCGAGGTGGACGATCAACTGACAGTGACGGGGGTCGACGGCGAATGGCTCTATGCCGTCGGCGATATCAACCACCGTGCCGCACTGACTCATATGGGCAAATACCAGGCGCGAGTATGCGGCGATGTGATCGCGGCCCGGGCCGAGGGCCGATCACTGACAGCCCCGCGGCATCGGGCCGCCGCGGACCATTACGCCGTTCCCCAGGTCGTTTTCACCGACCCGGAAGTCGCCGCGGTCGGGCTCACCGCCGAGGCGGCCCGCGCAGCGGGACACGATATCCGCACCGTCGGGCTGGATATCGAGGTCGCCGGATCGGCGCTGACCCGGGACGATTTCCGCGGTCATGCGGCGCTGGTGATCGACAACTCCACCGATACCGTGCTCGGCGCCACGTTCGTGGGTCCCGATATCGGGGAACAGTTGCACGCCGCGACGATCGCCGTCGCCGGACGGGTCCCACTGGACGCTCTCTGGCACGCGGTGCCCGCGTTTCCGGCCGTGAGCGAATTCTGGCTACGTCTGTTGGAGACCGATCGGTCGTCGTTACCATCGACGGCATGAGCGAGTCAGGCCCGGAGGCGGTAGCGAAGCGTGACCACGCAGGGCCCTCGCTCATGCCCAATGGAGACAGAGTGAGCGTAACGGAACAGATCACGACCACTGACGGGATCGTCCAGGGTGGCCGCGGGCGCCGCGTGATGTATTGGCGGTCGCTCCCCTACGCCGCGCCACCCGTCGGTGACCTGCGGTTCCGGGCCCCGCAACCGGTGCAGCCGTGGACCGATGTCCGCGACGCCACCTATTTCCGCGCGGCGGGGATCCAGCCCCGCTTCGGCGTGCGGCTCGGACCGCGCAAGCTGCAGGAGATGAGCGAGGATTCGCTGACACTCAATGTCGTGGCTCCCGTTACTCCGACCGTGCGGCCACGTCCGGTGATGGTGTTCATCCACGGCGGTGGCTATCTGTTCGGCACTTCTGCGCTGCGCCTCTACTCCGGCGTGCAGCTGGCGGCCGACGGCGATGTGATCGTGGTGTCGATCAACTACCGGCTCGGCGCGTTCGGGTATGCCGATTTCTCCGAATTCTCCACCCCGGACAGCCCCTACGAATCGAACCTGGGCCTGCGCGACCAGATCGCCGCACTGCGCTGGGTTCAGCGCAATATCGCCGAATTCGGCGGTGACCCGGACAATGTCACGATTTTCGGCGAATCGGCGGGCGCGCACGCGGTCCTGACGCTGCTGGCCACGCCGTCGGCCGCCGGGCTCTTCCATCGGGGTATCGCGCAGAGCCCGCCCGCGGACTGGGGTCTGACGGTGGCCGAAGCCGGCACCTTCGCCCGCCGCGTTCTCGACCAACTCGGTATCGCCCCGCAGAACGCGAACCGTGCACTGCGCGAAGTGGATCCGCATGATATCCGGCGCGCCTTCAACCGGGCGTCGAACGCGACCATGGCGGAGTATCCGGGTTTCTTCCCGGCCGCGCCGGTGGCCGACGGAGATCTGCTGCCGCGCACCCCGATCGACGCGTTCGCCGAGGGCCACTCGCACCCGGTTCCGCTCATCATCGGCACCTGCCGTAACGAGGGCGCCCTGTTCAACCGGTTCACCGATACGCTGCCCACCCGCCCCGAACGCCTCAAACGCGCGCTCTCGGTGGCCGGACCGGACCGCTATCCGCGAGTGTTCTACACCTACCCCGGCTTTCCGGGCGAAGCGGCGGCCATTCGCGCGGGTGGCGACTACTTCTTCTGGCGGCCTTCGCTCGAGGTGATGGAGGGGCACAGCCGCCACGCCCCCACCTACGCCTACCGCTACGATTTCGCGCCCCGGCTGTTGCAGCTGTACAAGCTGGGTGCGACACACGCCACCGATCTGATCCCCACCTTCGGTGCCGTGTACGAACCGTGGAGCCGGGCCCTGACGGTCGGCGGTAGCCGCCGCGGTCTGCTCGCGGTGACCCGCCAGTTCCAGGACAACTGGCTGAATTTCGCCCGCACCGGCGAACCGTTGCCCGTGTGGCCGCGATACTCCGAAGCGGACCGCGCCACGCTCATCATCGACGATCCCGGCCGGGTGGACACCGATCCCGACAGTGCACAGCGCAAGCTGTGGGCGGGTGTGCGCGCACCTCAACTGGTGCCGGCCGGCGCCGCCCGCGGCGCGACTGCCATACCGCCCGCCGAGTCGCACGAGGGTGAGTCCGAAGAGGACGGCTCACTGCTGGGGAAGATCAGTCCCGAGAATGCCGAGGGGCGCGGCACCGAAATTACGGCCACGGTGCTGCAGAAACTCGCCGGCAGCGCCGAGGAATCCGCCGCCGACGCCGAGCGGAAAGCCGAGCCCGGCAACGCCGGACCGGAAACCGCCGGCTGACCGGCAGCCTATTTCAGCAGCCGCGACATCCGGCGGTCGGCGAGGACCTTACCGCCGGTCTGGCAGGTCGGGCAGTACTGGAACGACCGGTCCGTGAACGCGACCTCCCGGACCGTGTCCCCACACACCGGGCAGGGCAGCCCGGTCCGGCCGTGCACCCGCATACCGGAACGTTTCTCGCCCTTGAGCCGCGCCGCGTCCTGGCCCATCGACCGGGTGACAGCGTCCAGCAGGACGGTGCGCAGGGCTTCGTAGAGCGCTGACACCTTCGCCGCCGGCAGGGTCTTCGCGGTCGCGAACGGGGAGATCCGGGCGGTGTGCAGGATCTCGTCGGAGTAGGCGTTGCCGATACCGGCGAGCACCGTCTGATCGACCAGCACGTTCTTGATCCGGCCCGAAGCCGCGGCCAGGAGCGTGGCGAACTCCGCCTCGGTCACCGCGAGCGCATCCGGCCCCAGCCGGGCGATCCCCGGCACTTCCGCCGGGTCGTGCACGATATAGACCGCCAGCCGTTTCTTGGTACCGGCCTCGGTGAGGTCGAAGGCCGGGGTGGCCCCCTCGGGAGTGAAGAAATGCACCCGCAATGCCAAGGGCCCACGACCGGGTTTCGGCGGGCTCACACTCGGATTGTCGGCCCAGCGCAACCATCCCGCCCGGGACAGATGGGTGATCAGCCACAGCCCGCCGCAGTCCATCCCGAGGAATTTTCCCCACCGCCCGGCGCCCGTGACATCCCGGCCGGACAGCGCCGTCACCGGTGGGTCGAAGGTTTTTATCGCGCTCAATGCCGCCACATCGATACGCCCCACCACCGCACCGACCGCATGCTCCCGCAGGAACTGCGCCAGCGCCTCCACTTCCGGTAGTTCGGGCACGGGATCAGGCTACCGGGGGCCGGTGACATCCGCGGCGTCCAAACGCCGCGTGATACCGGTACTCATCACCGTGACCAGGGTTCCGATGAACACCAGATCGAATGCCATCTGCACGGTGGTGGCGATCCGGGCCGCCTGCCCGGCGGCGTGGATATCGCCGAATCCGACGGTGCCCAGGGTCGCGACGGTGTAGTACAGGGCGTCGCTGCGGGTCCGCATCTCGGTGAACTGCCCGGGGTCGCGCAGCTCGAGTACGTAGTAGAAGAGGGCGAAGAACACCACCACCAGGGAGACCAGGAAGAGCAGACCGTCGACCCGGTGCCCGGTGTCCCGGCTCGCGATCAGGAATTGACCGAGCCGGCGGTACGCGAGCCATGCCAACCCGGCCACGCCGGCGGTGAACGCCACCACCGTCACCACGCGCAGCGGCCAGTAACCGGGAAAATCGAACCCGAGCGGAACAAAGTAGTAGAACAGCAGAGCGAACACCACAGTGCCCGCGTTGCGCCACAGATGCGCCCGGCCACTGATCCGTCGAGATGCCATCCCGTCATGATCGGCCGGAATTCCGGATCCGCCGGGCGGGCGCGCCGGAGACCGCAGCGATTCACCGGATCGTCCGGCGCCGCCGGATCGACCGGCTGTGGTTGGCTGCGCGGGTGATATCGAAGTTCGTCCGGATCGGCGTGGACCTGCTCCCGTGGATCGCCACGCTGACGGGAGTGGCCGGGGTCGCGTTGCATTTCAGCTGGTCGGGGTCGCGCATCCCGGTCCTGGCGGCATCGGTTGCGCCGTACCTGATGAGCGGCGCGCTCGTCGGACTGGCGGCCTTTCTGGCCCTCCAGCGCTGGAGCAGTGTGGGCGTCGCGGTCATTGTCACAGCCGCGGCGGTATGGACCCAAGCGCCGCTGTACATCGGTCACTCGGGCGACGAGAACGGCCCCACGATCCGAGTCATGCAGGCCAATCTGCTGTTCGACGGGGTGGATCCGCGGGCGCTGGTCGACCAGGTGCGCGGCCGCGAGATCGAGGTGCTCACCGTCAACGAACTCACCCGGGCGGCCATCGGCGATCTCGGCCGGGCGGGACTCGACCAGTTGCTGCCCCACCGGTATCTCTCCCCAGGCAGGACCGCGGCCGGTACCGGGATCTGGAGCCGCTACCCGCTGTCGGACACCGTCGAGTACGACGGATACGTGCTGAACCAGCTGTCGGCCACGGCAACCGTCCCGGGCGCGGGACCGGTCACGATATTCGCCTTCCATCCGGTTCCCCCGGTATACGGCACGCACGTGTGGGCCGACGAATTGGCCCGGCTGCGCGCGATTCTGGAGCGGTCGGCGGCGAACCGCCCGGCGATCGCCGGTGGCGATTTCAACGCGACCTACGATCATTCGCAGTTCCGGGCCATGCTGTCCGGTCGCTTCGACGACGCGGCGGTCCAGGCCGGTGCCGGCCACCTGGTCACCTATCCCACCGATAAGTGGTGGCCGGCCGTGGTGGGTATCGATCACATACTCGTTGCCGGGGGTCGCGCGGTCGCGGTGGAGACGGTCGACCTGCCCGGTGCGGACCACCGCGCCCTGACAGCTCGTATTCGCCTGAACCACGCGGGCGATGAGTACCGATGAACTACTCGGGCCGCAGGCATCAGCTGTTCGAGATCGACGGTCAGGGAAGCAGGGCCGCCGGGTCGACGGTGATCTCGAAAGGGCCGTGCAGGGTCGCCGAATCACCGGCGGCCACCCGGTGGGTCTGTTCGTAGACCTGCTCGGAGCCCAGTGTGTGGGCGAACAGGACCGGCAGCTCCTCGCCCGGTAGCCGGCCTTTGAACGAGTTGATCTCGAACCGCCAGTAGTGCGGGATTCCGGCGGCGGCGTAGACCACGGGTTTGGTCATCCGGTCCGCCAGCGTCGTGGACTTGGAGACCACTTCGACAGCCAGGCGCACCTGTTCCACCGGTATCCCCCGCTCGTCCCACGAGATCGGCCCCTCGGCCACGATCAAGTCGGGGATCGGCTCGTCGTCACCGATCAGTACACCGACCCCTTCGAGAACAACCCAGCCCGCGGGAACCGCATCGCGCAGAGCCAGAAGTAGGTGCTGGATGAGCCATTGGTGGCGGGGCTTGGGAGCAGCGTTCACGACGAGCTGACCATTCAATACCTCGTATCGCAAGCCGTCTTCCGGCATGTTGTCGAGATCGGCCGCAGTCCACCCGTCAAGTCCAGGGGCGGGCATTGCCATCGGACCACCTCCAGCCTGATACGGGACCGCGTATGTCCGCGGATGCTCTATGGATTCTATCCTGTGGATTCGCGACCATCCGACGGGAAAGACAGCCGGGCTTACCCGGAACCCCGACCCGGGAACGTCGGGCCGAGCCCACCGCTCGGCCCGTGCCCAGTGTGGTCAGGCGGTGCGGACACCTGCCTGACCACTGCGCCGGCCGCGGCTGTGCAGCCGGCGACTCGTATCTGTTGTACCGGGTTCAGTCCTGTCCGCCGGAGGTTTCACCGAGCCGGTCCGCCAACAGTGGCGCGATCACGGCGAAAGCTTCCACCGTGGTCATATCGTCGTGCGTCGCCGGTACCGCGTACTCGGCGATATCGCCGGACACATACGGCCGCCAGTCGTCCGCCGTAGGACCGGCCTGTTGTGCGCCGGGGACCGGGACGTCGGCACGGAAGAAGTCGACGACACCCTGGTACACCCGGGGCTGGTGGTCGGCGATCAGTTCCGCGGAGCGCACCGCGGTCCGGTAGACACCGCGGAGCCGGTCCACCGGCAAGCGCAGCAGCTCCGGGGGGATCAACTCGTGCAGTCGGTCCAGTTCCGCGTCACCGAGTTCGCCGACACCCCGGCCCGTTTCCTCGGTGACGATCCCCTGTTCCACCAGCGCCGCGCGGACCGCGGACTCGAAGATGCCGGGATCGACGGCCGGATGGCTGTCCAGCATTGCCAGCATCTCGACCTGTTCGCCCGCCTCCTGCAGTTCGGTGGCGACGGCATGGGCCAGCACCCCGCCCAGCGACCAGCCGAGCAGGCGGTACGGGCCGACCGGCTGAATGCGCCGGATCTCGGCCAGGTAGCGGGCCGCGATCTCCGTCAGTGAGGCCGGGGCATAATCGGTTTCGGAATACGCCGGCGACTGCAGACCGTAGATCGGCTGATCCGCCGGCAGCAGCCCGGTCAGCCCGGCGAAAGTCCAGGCCAGTCCGTCTCGGGCGTGGATGGCGAAAATCGGGGTCTTGTCACCGGTGTCCCGGATGGGCAGGACCACCTGCAGTGCCGCCTCGGCCAGCGCCTCCGCGTCGGCCGGTGCGGCGAGCCGGGCGGCGAGGCCGCCCACGGTCGCGTCGGTGAACAACCACTGCACACTGATATCGACCCCGGTCTCCGCACCGAGCCGGGCAGCGACCTTCGTCGCGAGCAGCGAGTTACCGCCGAGCGCGAAGAACGAGTCGTCGATCCCGACCCGGTCCACACCCAGCGCCTCGGCGAAGATCTCGGCGATGGTGTGCTCCAGCGGGGAGCGGGGCGCGCGGAAGTGGGCGTCGGCGGCGAACACCGGCACCGGCAGCGCCCGGCGGTCCAGTTTGCCCGCCGGGGTCAGCGGGATTTCGTCGAGCACCATGATCGACGACGGCACCATGTACGACGGCAACCGTTGCCCGGCATACTCGCGCAACTCCGCCACATCGATCGAGAAGCCCTGCGTGGCAACCACATACGACACCAGCACGGCCGCGCCCGCCGCACTCTCGTGGCCGAGGGTGACCGCGAAATCGACACTGTCGTGCGAGGTCAGCGTGGCGTCGATCTCGCCCGGTTCGATGCGGAAACCACGGACTTTCACCTGGAAGTCGTTGCGGCCCACATACTCCACCGCGGGATCACCCGCGGCGTCACGCCGCCAGCGCACCACGTCGCCCGTGCGATACAACCGGGCGCCCGGTTCGCCGAACGGATCGGCGACGAAACGCTCCGCGGTCAGACCGAACCGAGCGTGGTAACCACGCGCCAGCTGGATACCACCGACATACAGTTCACCGGCCACACCCTCGGGCACCGGGTTCAACCGGTCGTCCAGCACCAGCGCGCGCATACCGCGCACCGGACCGCCGATCGTCACCGGATCACCGGAACGCAGCACACCACTGATATTCGTGGCGATGGTCGCCTCGGTCGGACCGTACGCATTGTGCAGCCGCCGCTCGACCGCACCCGCGGACCACTCGACCTCGGGTGTGGTGGACCATTTCGCGACCAGGTCCGCCGAAATCGCCTCACCGCCCGCGATGATGACCTGCATACCCGCCAGGTCCGCCGGATCCAGCGACGCCAGCACCGAGGGCGTGATCAAACCGACCGTCACACCGGCACTGGAGATGAGTTCGCCCAGCTCGGCGCCACCGTAGTTGCCCGTCGGCACCACCACCAGCGCACCCGCCGACCCCACCGCCAGCAACAACTCCAGAATCGACGCATCGAAGCTCGGCGACGCGAACGCCAGCGCCCGCGTTGTCGTATCGAGGCCGTACCGCTCGACCTGCTCCGCACTGAAGTTCGCCAGACCGGCGTGGCTGACCACCACGCCCTTGGGCACACCGGTCGAACCGGAGGTGTAGATGACATACGCGGTATTCGCCGGCGTCAACGGCCGCACGCGATCCGCATCGGTGATCGGCCCGGCCGAATACCCGGCGAGGTCCAGCTCGTCGAGTACCAGCCAATCCACCGAATCCGGCAGATCGGCCCGCACCGACGACACCGTAATACCCACCGGCGCACCGGAATCGGTGAGCATATGCTCGATCCGATCCGCCGGATAGGTCGGGTCGATCGGCAGGAACGCCGCACCGGATCGGGTCACCGCCCATTCGGCGAGCACCGAATCCGCCGACCGCGGCACCGCCACGGCGACCAGATCCTCAGCACCCAGTCCGCGCTCGATCAGCACCCGCGCCAACCGGTTCGATCGCTGGTCGAATTCGCCGTAGTAGTGCCGGACGCCCTTGAACACCACCGCCGGCGCCGCCGGATCCACCGCCACGGCAGCGGCCAGCAGGTCCGGCAATGTCCGCGCCGGTACCGCCGGGCCACCGGAGCGCGAGCCCAGTTCCGCATGTTCGGCCGGGGTCAGGAACTGCGCATCCCCCACCGGCAGGTCCGGTGCGTCGACCAGGTGGTCGATCACCCGCACCAGTCGCGCGGCGAGCGTTTCGACAGCCGCGGCGTCGAACCGGCTGGTCAGGTACTTCAGCATGATCCGGACAGTGCCCTCGGCCGTCACCACGAGGGTCATCGGGTAGTGGCTGTTGTCGCGCGTGCCCACACCGACGATGGACATACCGTCGATATCGCTGGTTGCGGCGACGGTGGCGGCATCGGTGGGATAGGACTCGAACACGAACAGGCTGTCGAACTGCACCGCGGCTCCGGCGGCCTGCTGGATATCGGTCAGCCCCAGGTAGTGGTGCTCCAGCAGGGCGGCTTGTTCGCGCTGCAATCCGGTGAGCAGATCGCTGGTGGTCGCCCGGTGATCCACCTGGACCCGCACCGGCAGGGTGTTGATGAACAGGCCGACCATGGACTCGACGCCGGGAAGTTCGGCCGGACGGCCGGACACCGTGGCACCGAACACCACATCGTCACGTCCGGTGACCCAGCCGAGCAGCACACCCCACGCCGCCTGCAGCAGGGTGTTCATCGTGATCCCGAGATCGGCGGCGCGCGCGGTGAGTTGCGCCGTGCGGTCCTTGTCGATCTCGGCGACGAAGGTGCCCATCTCGTAGCTTTCCGGCGCCACCGGCTCGGGCGCCAGCAGGGCGGGCTCGGTGAAACCGTCGAGCGCCTCGCGCCACGCCCGGACGGAGGCTGCGTGATCACGCCCGGCCAGCCAGGACAGGAAGTTCCGGTACGAGACCACCCGCGGCAGCACGGACGTATCGCCGCGCACCGCGTACAGCACCAGAAGTTCCCGCATAAGCAGCGGCATGGACCAGCCGTCGAGCAGGATGTGGTGGGTGGTGATCGCCAGCTGCCAGGTGTCCTCGGTCAGCCGGACGAGGTGGAACCGGATCAGCGGCGGGGCCGACATATCGAAATGGTCGGCCTGGTCCGCGGCCAGCAGCCGATCCAGCGCTCCGGCCCGTTCCGGCTCCGGCAGATCACGCAGGTCGACATCGCGCCACGGCACCGATACGGAGTCGAGCACGATCTGTACCCATTGGCCGTCGGTATCGGCGACGAACGCGGTCCGCAGATTCGGATACCGGCCGATCATGGTCTCGGCGGCGCGCCGCAGGCGGACCGGGTCCACCACGCCGGCCAGGGTGACCGACGACTGCATGGTGTAGACGTCGTGTCCCTCACCCACGAACTGGGCGTGGAACAGCAACCCGGCCTGCAGCGGCGACAGCGGCCACACCTCCGACATCGCCGGGTAGCCGCCCTCCCAGCGCTCGATATCGCGCTGCGAAACCCGGACCAGCGACATATCGGACGGAGTGAAACCGCCCGCGTCCGGCCGGCGGACATGGTCGGCGAGCGCGGTGAGCGCGGCGATCCACAGGTCCGCGAATTCCCGCGCTGTCGCCTCGGTGAGCAGTCCGCTCGGGTAGGAGAAGGACGCGGTCAATACCGGACCGTCGGCGCCGGTATCGACGATGGCGTTGATATCGAGCACCGCGTTGGCGGGCATATCGCGGTCCGATTCGGCGTCGATCGGGCCGAGATCGCCGGTCGGCAGCCAGCCGAGTTCGGCCATTTCGGCGGGGATCTCGCCGGCGGAGACGCGGCCGAGATAGTTGAAGCTGATCTGCCCCGGCACCAGTTCCGGTAGCGCGTCACCGGTTTCGGCGTTCAGGTAGCGCAGCAGGCCGTAGCCGAGTCCCTTGTCCGGGATCGCGAACAGCTGTTCCTTCACCGCTTTCACCACCGCGCCCATGGCCGGGCCGCCCGCGAACGCCTCGTCCAGGTCGATGCCCGGCAATTCCAGGCGCACCGGATGCACGGCCGTGAACCAGCCGACGGTGCGGGACAGGTCGGCGCCGGGCACCACGGTCTCTTCCCGGCCGTGGCCTTCCAGTTTGATCAGCGCCGCGGCCGACGGATCACCACCACGCAGCCGGGCCAGGGCCAGCGTGAGCGCGGCCAGCAGGGCATCGTTGGGACCGCCGTGGTACCGGGCGCCGACGGTGGTCAGCACCGCCTCGGTGATCTCGGTGGGCAGCGATACCCGGAACTGTTCGACGGTGGCGTTGGTGTCGATCGCCGGATCGAACGCCCGGGCGCCGAGCAGTGGGTCCGGGGTGGCGGCGATCGTGCGCCAATACGGCAGTTCCGCGACTCGTCCGGGGTCACCGGCGGCCTCGGCCAGTCCGTGCGCCCAGCGGCGCAGCGAGGTGCCGACCGGCGGCAACACCACCGGCTGACCGGCCGCGAGCTGCGACCACGCCAGCGCCAGGTCCGGGATGACAATGCGCCACGACACACCGTCGACCACGAAGTGATGCGCCACGAAGGCCAGCACATCGCGCCGTTCACCGCCGAAGGCGAACCAGACGAACTGCGCCATCACAGCGCGGGCCGGGTCCAGGCGCCCCAGCGCGGCATCGAACTCGGCGGACGCGACGCGGGTGAGTTCGGCCTCGTCGATCGCGTCGTCGAGGTCCACCCGGTGCACGAGCGCGTCGATATCGATGGCACCGGGGGCCAGCGCCTCGAACTCCGGCGCACCGTCGGCCGGCACCACCAGCCGGGAGCGCAACGCGTCGTGGTGATCGAATACCGCGGACAGGGTCGCGACCAGGGTCTCGCGATCGATATCGGCCGGTAGGCGCAACATCATCGGCTGGGAGAACCGCTGGTACGACGCGCCGCCGCGCAGGATCTGGGACATGACCGGCAGCACCGGCATGGTGCCGACCCCGCCGCCGGGCAGTTCCGCGAGACGCTGTTCGGTTGCGACGCCGAGGGTGGCGATCTCGGCCAGCCCGGCCACGGTCCGCCGCTCGAACACATCGCGCGGGGTGAAGACCACTCCGCGGGCCTTGGCCCGGGAGACCAGCTGGATCGACAGAATACTGTCACCGCCGAGGGCGAAGAACGAATCGTCGACACCGATCCGCCCGGTACCGAGCACATCGGCGAAGACCTCGGCGATCACGGTTTCGGCCTCACCCACCGGGGCGCGGTAGGACTGTGCCTCCAGCACCGGTTCCGGGAGCGCCCTACGGTCCAGTTTGCCCACCGGCGTGAGCGGAATCTCGTCCAGGACCACGATCGCCGACGGCACCATATGCGCGGGCAACCCGGCGGATACGAACTCGGTCACCGCACCGGTGTCCACGCTCCGGCCCTGGGCCGGGAGCACATACGACACCAGAATCGTCGCGCCCGCGGCGGTTTCCCGGCCGAGGGTCACCGCGTATTCGATATCCGGGTGTGCGGCCAGGGCGGTGTCGATCTCACCCAATTCGACTCGGAAACCCCGGATCTTGACCTGGAAGTCGGACCGGCCGACATAGTCCAGTTCCCAGCGCACCGTGGGCAATGCCTCGTTCCCTGCCCGCAGTCCCGGCGTCGCGTACCACCGCACCACATCGCCGGTGCGGTACATGCGCGAACCCTCGAAACTGAACGGGTTGGCCACGAAACGGTCGGCGGTCAGACCTGGCCGGTTGTGGTAACCGCGCGCCAGCGCGCCACCGGACAGATACAGCTCACCCGCCACACCCGGCGGTACCGGATTCAATCGCGAGTCCAGGACCAGGGCCGATATCCCGTGCACCGGGTCGCCGATGGTGACGTGTTCACCGGGGAAGAGCCGCGCGTACGAGGAAATGATCGTGGTCTCGGTGGGACCGTAGCCGTTGAAGTACTCGCGTCCCGGTTCCCATTTGGCCAGCAGTTCCGGTGTGGTCACATCGCCGCCGACGGACACCACTTCCAGCGCGTCCAGGTTCGCCGGGTCCATGGTGCCGAGCACCGCCGGGGTGATGATCGTATGGGTCACTTCTTCGGACCGCAGCAGTTCGGCCAGGTCCGGTCCGCCGATGATCTCGCCCGGCACCACCACCAGGGTGGCGCCGACATAACTCGTGCACACCCATTCCAGTACCGACGGATCGAAACTCGGCGAGCAGATGTGCAGGAACCGGTGCCGCGACTCCAGCCGGTACAGATCGGCCGCCACATCGGCGAGACCGCCGATACCCGCATGCGTCACCACGACGCCCTTCGGGAGACCGGTGGAGCCGGAGGTGTAGATGACATAGGCCGGGTGCCACATCATCAGCGGCGCGGTCCGCTCGGCGTCGGTGACCCGGTGGTCCGGTTGTGCCGCGACCTCCGCCTGCAGGGCCGGATCGTCCAGCCGCAGCCACGGCGTATCGCCCGGCAGGCGGTCGACGAACTCGCTGCTGGTGACTCCCAGTACCGCACCGGAGTCGGAGAGCATATGCCGCATCCGGTCGGCCGGATAGTTGGGATCCACCGGCAGGTGCGCACCGCCGGCCTTGGTCACCGCCCAGAACGCCAGAACCATATCGTAGGAACGCGGGAAGGACAGTGCCACAATGCTTTCCGGTCCGACACCGCGGCCGATCAGCACCCGGGCCAGCCGGGAGGACTCCGCGTCCAGCTCGCGATAGGTCACCGACCGGCCGCGGTACCGGACCGCCACACCGCCGGGGTTCGTCCGGACACCGTAGTGGAGGATCTCCGGCAGCAGACCGGTCGCCATCACCTCATCACCATGGATATGGGTGAGCAGGCGATATTCGGAATCGTCGATGATCGGCAGATCACCGATGGGCGCGTCGGGGGTCCGGACGAGGGCGTCCAGCAGATGCACGAAGCGGCGCGCGAAGACGCGGACGGTGTCCTCGTCGAAGAGGTCACGGGCGAACGAGAATTCCGCTGCCATCCCTGCTCCGGTTTCGACGACACGCAGGGAGAGATCGAATTTGGCGGTGTCGGCATCGAATTCGACAGCGGCGACCCGCAACCCGGGCAGTTCGAATCCGGCGGGCGGCAGATTCTCGAACGACAGCGCCACCTGGAACAGCGGATGCCGGGCCGTGGAACGCTCGACATCGACGAGTTCCACCAGGCGTTCGAACGGCACATCGGCATGCGCGAACGCCTGGAGGTCGGCTTCTTTCGTGGCCGCGAGGAAATCGGAGAAACTCAGCTCGCCCCGGACATGCGACCGCAGCACCAGCGTGTTGACGAACATGCCGACCACATCGTCGAGTTCGGCCTCACCGCGACCCGCGATCGGGGTCCCGACGGCCACATCGTCGGTACCCGACAACCGCGCCAGCAGCAGCGCCAGCGCCGCGTGTACGACCATGAACACCGTGGCGTTGTGTTCGGCGGCCAGCCGGGTCACACCCTCGTGCAGCCGGGAGTCGATCGGGAAGGGCACGGTGCCACCGGCAAACGATTGCGCGGTGGGCCGCGGCCGGTCACCGGGCAGGTTCAGTTCGTCCGGCAATCCGGCCAGTGCCTGTCGCCAATACCGCACTTGCGCGCTGACCAGGCTGTCCGGATCGTCTTCCGAGCCGAGGACCTCCCGCTGCCAGATGCTGTAGTCGGCGTACTGCACCGGCAGCGGCGCCCAGCCGGGCACTGTGCCGGCGGAGCGGGCGGCGTAGGCGGCCATCACATCGCGGGTCAGCGGTCCGATCGACCAGCCGTCCGTGCTGATGTGGTGCACCACGACAACGAGGACGTATTCATCGGCGGCCGAGTGGAACAGCGCTGCCCGCAACGGGATTTCGGTCGTCACGTCGAAACCGGCCGTGACCGCTTCCGCGACTCGCGCGGGCAATTCCGCGGCCGGCACCGGCACCGGGGTGAGGTCCCGCAGGGCCTGTCCGACCGGCAGCACCTTCTGGTACGGCCGCCCGTCATGGGCCGGGTAGACGGTGCGCAAGGTTTCGTGGCGAGCGATCACATCGTTGACGGCCGCGCGCAGGGCGGCGACATCGAGGTCGCCGGTCAGGCGGACCGCGACCGGAATGTTGTAGGCGATCGATTCGGTATCGAACTGGTTGAGGAACCACATGCGCTGCTGCGCCAGCGACAACGGCACCCGCTCCGGACGCGGCCGCGGCGCCAGTACCGGCAGACCCGCACGACCGGTCGCGGTCTCCGCCGCGGCTGCCAGCGCCGACACGGTGGAGGCTTCGAACAGCGTCCGCACCGGCACCTGGGCCTCCAGCGCGGCACCGATCCGCGCCGCGACCTGGGTCGCGATCAGCGAATTACCGCCGAGCGCGAAGAAGTCGTCGTCGGCACCCACCCGCTCGACGCCGAGAACATCGGCGAACACACCCGCCACGATCTCTTCGATGGGAGTCGACGGAGCCCGGAACTCCCGGGACTCGAACGTAGGCTCCGGCAACGCTTTACGGTCCAGCTTCCCGGATGTGTTCAGCGGGAAGGCGTCGAGTTCCACGACCGCGGCCGGGACCATGTAGATCGGCAGGACCGCACGCACAGCCTCCAGCAGCTCGGCGGACACCACCTGCGCACCCGGAGCCGGCACCACATACGCCACCAGCTGCTCACCCAGCTGGGACTTGGATACTGTCACCGCGGCCTGGCTGACCTGCGGTTGCGCCAGGAACGCCGACTCGATCTCGCCGAGCTCGATCCGCTGTCCACGGAACTTCACCTGGAAATCGGTACGACCCAGATACTCGAGCACCGGCGCCGACGCCGACTCGATCTGCCGCCACCGCACGAGGTCGCCCGTTCGATACATCCGCCGGCCGGCATCGAACGGACTCGCCACGAACCGATCCGCCGACAGATCCGGACGCGTCACATACCCGCGCGCCAACTGATCACCGGCCAGATACAGCTCACCGACGACTCCCTCGGGCACCGGCCGCAACCGGCGGTCGAGCACATAGACGCGCGAATTCCATTGCGGCACACCGATCGGCACACTCCCGGCTTCCGCGCCGGTGGCCTGCCAGTAGGTGATCGACACCGCCGCCTCGGTCGGACCGTACAGGTTGTGCACCGCTGCAGCGGAGACCGCGTGCATCGCCGTCACCGTCTCCGGTGGCAGTGCTTCGCCGATCACGAACACATGCCGCAAGCTCGGGATGGAACCGGCCTCGGTATGCGCCGCGAACACCGTCAGCATCGACGGCACGAAGTCGGTGACCGTCACCCGCTGGTCAGCGATCACCCGCGCCAAGTACGCCGGGTCACGGTGTCCGTCCGCGGTCGCCACCACCAGACGAGCGCCCGCGGCCAGCGGCAGGAAGTAACCCCACAGCGACACATCGAACGTCGTCGCCGTCTTCTGCAGATACACATCCGACGCACCCATCGGATACTGCGACAGCATCCACGCCACCTGGTTCGCGATCGCCGAATGCGGTACCGCCACACCCTTCGGCCGGCCCGTCGAACCGGACGTGAAGATCACATACGCCGTATTCGACGGACGCACGGGCGCCACCCGGTCGGCATCGGTCACCGGCGCGCTATCGAAACCGCTGGTGTCGATGTCATCCACCGCCAGCACCGGGACACCCGCCAGCACACCCACCGTGGAGCCGGCCGGGACCGCCGGTTCCACACCGACGGTCTGCGCATCCACGGTGGTCGACAGCAGGCACGCCGGTGCCGCGGTATCCAGGATGTAGCCGATCCGCTCCGCCGGATGCGCCGGATCCAACGGCACGTACGCACCACCCGCGGCCACCACCGCATACATCCCGACCACCAGGTCCAGCGACCGCGACATCACCAAGCCGACCAGCGACTCCGGACCCACGCCCTGCGCGATCAACAACCGCGCCAGCCGGTTCACCCGGGCACCGAACTCCGCATAGGTGAGCTCGGCACCCTCGAAGGACACCGCCACCCGCTCCGGGAAGGCGATCACCGCACGGTCGAACCCTTCCAGCAGCAGCCGCGGGACGAACGGATACCCCGTCGCATTCCACTGCTCGAGCACCTGGGTCCGCTCGACCGGCGCGAGGATTTCCAGATCCCCCACCGGCAGCGATGGATTCGCGACGATCTCACCGAGCAACCGGACGAACCGATCAGCAAAGCCCTGCACCGTCGCCTGATCGAACAGATCCGTGGCATAGGTCAGGAAGCCCGCCAGACCCTGCGGTGCACCGGTTTCGTCGTAGCTGTCACCGACGATCAGGTTCAGATCGAACTGCGAGATCTCGGTGTCGATACCGAGACCCGACACCGTCAGCCCGGGCAGCTCCAAACTCGACTGCGCCACATTCTGGAACGTGAACCCGACCTGGAACAACGGATGCCGCGCCTGCGACCGCGCCGGATTCAGCACCTCGACCAGGCGCTCGAACGGCACATCCGCGTTCGCGAACGCCTCGATGTCCACCTGACGCTGCCGCGCCAGCAGATCGGCGAACGACTCTCCGCGATCGAGCTGCGTGCGGAACACCAGCGTGTTCACGAACATACCGATCAAGTCATCGAGAGCCTGCTCACCACGACCCGCGACCGGCGTACCGACAGTGATGTCATCGCTGCCCGACAACCGCGCCAGCAGTACCGCGAACGCGGTATGCGCCACCATGAACAACGTGGCACCGTGCTCCTGCGCCACCCGCAGTAACCCGGCGTGGACCTCGGCGTCGATACCGAGCTCCACCCGGCCACCCACAAACGACTGCACCGCCGGTCGCGGCCGGTCGGCGGGCAGATCCAACTGATCGGGTACCCCGGCCAGCGCCGATTTCCAGTACCCGATCTGTTCGGCCGCCAGCGATTCCGGATCGGATTCGTCACCGAGCAGCTCCCGCTGCCAAATGCTGAAGTCCGCGTACTGCACCGGCAATCCCGCCCATGCGGGCGCTTCGCCCATGGTGCGGGCCGCATACGCGGTCATCAGATCCCGGGTCAGCGGAGCGACAGAGGAACCGTCGGCGGCAATGTGGTGCACGACCATGGCCAGCACGAATTCACTCCGGCCGCTGGTGAACAGCGCCACCCGCAGCGGCACCTCGGCCGTCACGTCGAAACCGGACGACGCCAACTCACCTACGGCCGCGACAACCTCACCGGCCGTCACGGTCCGCACGTCGAGCTGCGGCACCCCCTGCCCCACCGGCAGAATCACCTGTACCGGACCGGAATCGGTCTCCGGATACACCGTCCGGAGCACCTCGTGCCGCGCCACCAGATCGGCCACCGCCGCCCGCAGCGCGTCCACATCCAGCGCACCGGACAACCGGATCGCCAACGGAATGTTGTACGCCACCGACCGCGCATCGAACCGGTTCAGGAACCACATCCGCTGCTGCGCCAGCGACAACGGCACCGCATCCTGGACCTCACCCGAATCGGTCACCCGCGTCGGCCGCGGCTGCGGCACCAACGCCGCCCGGCCGCCCGACCCGGCATGCTGCTCCACCCGGACCGCCAAACCGGCAACCGTGGTGGCCTCGAACAGCGCGCGCACCGGAACGGTCGTATCCAGCGCCTTGCTCAACCGGGCGGCCACCTGGGTCCCCACCAGGGAGTTACCACCCAGCGCGAAGAAATCGTCGTCCGCACCGACCCGGTCGACACCGAGGACCTCCGCGAAAATTCTCGCGACGATCTCTTCGATCGGGGTCGACGGCGCCCGGAACTCGGTCGCCTCGAAAACGGGTTCCGGCAGAGCTTTACGATCCAGCTTGCCGTTGACATTCAACGGCAGCGCATCGAGCTCCACGAACGCCGCCGGAACCATGTACGACGGCAACCGCAGACCCAGCTCCGCCTGAATCCGGGCAAAATCCACACCGGTACCACCATCGGCACCATCGGCACCAGCAACCGAGTCATCGACCGGACCGGCATCGACACCGACCGCAGCGGGAACCAGGTACCCGACCAACCGGTCACCGGTCCGCGGATCGGCCTTCGCCACCACCGCGGCCTGGCCGATCTCGGGCAACGCCAGCAGGGCCGCTTCGATCTCACCGAGTTCGATCCGGAAACCCCGGATCTTGACCTGGAAATCGGTACGGCCCCGATACTCCAGTTCACCGGCACGGGTCCAGGCAACCAGGTCACCCGTGCGGTACATCCGCGCACCGGGCGTGAACGGATCCGCCACGAACTTGTCAGCGCTCAGATCCGGGCGACCGAAATACCCGTGCGCCAACTGCACACCAGCCAGATACAACTCACCCGACACACCATCGGGCACCGGCTGCAAGCGCGAATCCAGGACGTACACCCGCGAGTTCCACTGCGGCACACCGATCGGCACCGAGGCCCGATCGGCTTCGGTCACCCGATGGGTCGTCACCGATACGGCGGCCTCGGTCGGACCGTACAAGTTGAACAGCTCGATTGCCGGATGATCGGCGAATATCCGCTGCGCCGTCGCCGCGGGCAACGCCTCGCCGATAGCCAGCACCCGCCGCAACGAATCCGATAGACCCTCGCCCGTGGAGAGCAGCGCGTCCAGCATCGACGGCACCACCGTCAACGTGGTGACCGCCTCGCGACCCATCACGCTGTTGAGATAGGCGGGATCCCGATGCCCCTCCGCCGAGGCGATGACCATCCGGCCACCCGACACCGCCGCGGTCCAGAACTCCCACACCGACAGATCGAACGTCGCCGCCGTCTTCAGCAGAATCGCATCCGAAGCATCCAACGCGAATTCGGTAGTGATGTAACGCAACTGGTTCACGATCGCCGAGTGCGGGACTGCCACACCCTTCGGCCGGCCCGTCGAACCGGACGTGAAGATCACATACGCGGTATTTGACGCGCGCAACGGTGACACCCGCTCGGCATCGGAAACCGGCGTGCTGTCGAACGCCTCGAGGTCCAGATCGTCGAGCACCACCACCGGCGCTTCTCCGACATCGGAACCGGCCTCGGCGGTGCCGGTATCGGACCCCCCTCCGGCCCCGGTACCGGAAGGCGCGAAACCGGTCTCGGCATTCGTCAGCACACACACCGGCGCCGCAGTCTCGAGAATGTAGCCGCTACGCTCCGCCGCCTGATCCGGATCGATCGGCACATACACACCACCGGCCACAGTCACCGCGTACATCGCGACAACCAGGTCCACCGACCTCCGCAGCGCCAGCCCGACCCGCGTTTCCGGGCCTACCCCCTCCGCGATCAGGAACCGGGCCAAACCATTGACCCGCGCACCCAACTCCGCGTAAGTCACCTGAGTCCCGTCAGCGGCGACCAACGCCACCGCATCCGGGCTCGCCGCCACCGAAGCATCCAGCAGCGACACCAATGTCTGCGCCGAATCCAGCTCACGAGCAGTCGAATTCCGCTCGGTCAGCGCGGCACGTTCGGCCGGAGCGAAGATATCCAGCTCACCGACCACAGTCTCCGGCGCCGCGACGATCTCCCCGAGCAACCGCACGAACCGGTCCACGAACCCCTGCGCGGTCGCCCGATCGAACAACGCGGTCGCGTACGTCAGGAACCCGCCCAGACCCAGCGGCGCCCCCGACTCGTCGTAGGCGTCACCGACAATCAAATGCAGGTCGAACTGCGACAACTCGGTATCGAGCCCCACACCCGACACCGTCAGGCCGGGCAGCTCCAGATTCACCTGCCCCAGGTTCTGGAACGACAAACCCACCTGGAACAGCGGATGCCGCGCCGTCGAACGGATCGGGTTCAGCACCTCCACCAAACGCTCGAACGGCACATCCGCATGCGCGAACGCCGCGATATCGACCTCACGCTGCCGCGCCAGCAGATCCGTGAACGACTCCCCGCGATCGATCTGCGTCCGGAACACCAGCGTGTTCACGAACATACCGATCAGATCATCCAGCGCCTGCTCACCACGACCCGCGATCGGCGTACCGATCGGGATGTCATCGGATCCGGACAGCCGGGACAGCAGGACCGCGAACGCGGATTGGATCACCATGAACGGGGTCGCGTTCGCATCGCGCGCCAGATCCAGCAGCGCCGCATGGGTCCGGGCGTCGACCTGGACCTCGATCCGGCCACCCGTGTACGACTGCACCGCCGGGCGCGGCCGATCCGCCGGCAGCTCCAATTGATCCGGCAGATCCGCCAGCGCTGCCCGCCAGTATTCGACCTGCTTGTGCACCAGCGATTCCGGATCGGATTCGTCGCCCAGCACTTCCCGTTGCCAGATCGCGAAATCCGCGTATTGCACCGGCAGCGGTTCCCAGGCCGGTGCCGAGCCCGCGGCCCGGGCCGCGTAGGCGGTCATCAGGTCCCGGGTCAGCGGTCCTACCGAGGCGCCGTCGGCGGAGATGTGGTAGACCACCATCGCCAGCACGTATTCGTCGGTCGCACCGTCGATCTCGAACAGTTCGACCCGCAGCGGCACCTCGTCGGTGACATCGAAAGTCCGCGACAGCATATCGATCAGCGCGGACTCGACACCCTCCGGCGCCACCACCCGGGACCCCAATTCGACCACCGACCGGCCGAGCGGCAGCACCACCTGCACCGGTCCCTGGTCGGTCTCCGGGTAGTAGGTTCGCAGCACCTCGTGCCGATCGACCAGATCGCCGATCGCCGCGCGCAGGGCGGCCACATTCAGGTCGCCCGACAAGCGCACGGCGATCGGGATGCTGTAGGCGGCGGATTGCTCGTCGAACCGGTTCAGGAACCACATCCGCTGCTGTGCCAGCGACAGCGGCACCCGCTCCGGACGCGGGCGCGCGATGAGCGCCCGATGCTCGGCACCGGTTCCGCCGAGTTCGCCGAGTTTTTCGGCGAGCCCGGCCACCGTCGCGGCCTCGAAGAGGATCCGGGCGGGAATCCGCGCGTCCACCAGCGCGCCCAGCCGGGCCACCACCTGGGTCGCGATCAGCGAGTTACCGCCGAGCTCGAAGAAATTGTCGTCGGCGCCGACCGGGTCCGGGGGACGCAGCAGCTCGGTGAACACGGCGGCGACCTGCTTCTCCAGCGGGGTCTCCGGCTCCCGGTATTCGGTGGTGTGCAGATGTGGTTCGGGCAGCGCGCGGCGATCCAGCTTCCCGACCGGGGTCAGCGGGATCTCGTCGAGCACAGTGATGACCGCCGGCACCATGTACGCGGGCAGCCGGCTCTCGGCCAGGGCGATCAGCTCATCGGTATCGACCACGGCCCCGCTCGCCGCATGCACGTAGGTGGCCAGCAGGGTGGCGCCGCTGGGGGGCTCGTGCCCGATGGTGACGGCGAAATCCACCGACTCGTGCTCGGTCAGCACCGCGTCGATCTCGCCCAGTTCGATCCGGAAACCGCGGATTTTCACCTGGAAATCGTTGCGGCCCAGGTATTCCACCGAACCGTTCGCGCGCCAGCGCGCCAGATCGCCGGTGCGGTAGAGCCGGGAACCGTTGTCGCCGAACGGGTTGGCCACGAACCGCTCGGCGGTGAGGCCGCGGCGGTTGTGGTAGCCGCGGGCCAGCTGCCCACCGGCGAGGTAGAGCTCACCCGTGACGCCCGTGGGCAGGGGCTGCAGCTGGTCGTCGAGGATGTATTCGGTGACATTGCGCACCGGCGGGCCGATATCGACCGGTTCGTCCGGTTCCAGCGGCCCGCTGATATTGGCCAGGATGGTGGCCTCGGTGGGCCCGTACCCGTTGAAGAATTTCCGCGGCTGACCGTCCACCAGCGTCCCGGCCCACCGCCGCACCAATTCCGGCGGGCAGGCCTCGCCGGCGACGACCACCACCCGCACGTCGTCCAGGCCGGCCGGATCGGTCGAGGACAGGGCGGAGGGGGTGATGACGATATGGGTCACCCGCTCGCGCCGCACCAACGCGGCCAGTTCCTCACCGCCGTACACGGTGGGCGGAACGACCACCATGGTGGCCGCGGCACCGACCGTCATCAACAGTTCCAGGACCGCGACGTCGAAGGACGGCGAGATGATGTGCAGGACCTGGGCGGTGGCATCCACCAGGAATCGTTCGGTCTGTTCGGCGCAGAACCCGGCCAGTCCGGCCTGGGTGACCACCACGCCCTTCGGCTTGCCGGTCGACCCCGAGGTGTAGGTGATGTAGGCCGGGTGCTCGGCGCGCAGCGGGCGCAGCCGCTCGTCGAAGGACACCGGTTCGGCCGGGTACTCCGCGATCAGAGGGGCGGTTTCGGGGCTGTCGACCGCGAGCCACTCCACCTCGTCCGGCAGTTCATCGACGGTATCGGCCACCGTCAGGCCGAAGACGACGCCGGAATCGGTGACCATATGGGTGATGCGGTCGATGGGGTAGGTGACATCCACCGGCACATATCCGGCACCGGTTTTCGCCACCGCCCACACGGCGGCCACCGAATCGATCGAGCGCGGGATGGCGACCGCAACCAGGTTTTCCGGACCGGCCCCCTGCGCGATGAGCAGCCGGGCCAGCCGGTTGGAGCGTTCGTCCAGCTCCGCGTAGGTGAGCTGACCGGGCTCGCCGTTGGCGTAGGCGCCGCGGAGGGCGATACCGGTGGGATTGGTCTCAACGGCCGCGGCCATGAGTTGGGGCAAGCTGGTGAACCGGGGGCGCCGGGCGCGGGTGGGCCGGGTGCGTGCCGTTCGGGTCATCCTCGCATCACTTCCTGGAGATGGTCCCTCCGGTCACCGACAACAGAGCCCATCAACCTACCTCACCTGGTGTTTCCTTACTGCGCGCAGGGCGACCACGTACGGTGTGCGCATCGCCCGGGCACAGCGGCCGTGCCGCGCCCGGGCATGTTCGACCGCTGCGGCACTCGCAGTCTTCCATCATTACATTGTCTGCCGTAGCCCGGTCGTTACCTGCGCAGGCCCAGCCACCCCCGATGGGCTCGCGTGCGCCCGGCGTCGATCACGCCGGGCGCACGCGAGCCGGGGCCCACCGACCCGAAGCTGCCGCCGGAGGCGTCACTCCGCGGGCTCGGACAGATCCAGCACATGCTCGATCTCCGACCAGCCATCGGGCAGCTGCCCGTCCTCATCGAGAACGATCGCGAGCAGGTCCTCCAGGGCCTCCGGGTCCAGGTCCGCCAGACGTGCGGGCCCGGCCCACAGGTGGGTGACCCATTCGTCGGCGAGCGCCTCGGTGCTCACCTCCGGGATCAGCACCACCGCCGCCCCGGCCGCACCGGCTGCCACGATCTCCACCACGGCGCCGAGGCTGTCGGCCGGTCCGTGCCGGAAGGTACGGGATTCGTAGGTCAGCTCGGTGTCGCTGTGCACGCGGCTCACGACGGCCGCCAGCTCGTCGTAGGAGATTTGCGCACCGCCGGCCGCCACATAGGCCGTATCGCCGCCGCGCAACGGACGGCCCCGGTCGGCATAGGTGACCGGGCGCGGCGACTGCGCGGTGATCTCGCCGGCGAGCGACGGATCGTCGAGCACCAGCCAGTCCACCGCCGGCGTGCCCGGCGCCGCACCCGCGGCGATACCGGCGCCGACCGTGATCCCCGCGGCCGTGGCGGCGTCGGTTTCTGTGGCGGACACCACCGCCGCACCGGCCTTCAGCACCGCCCAGGTGGCGACCGCCGCATCGATCCCGCGGTCGAGCCGGACCACCACACCGGTCCCCGGCCCCTGACCGCGCGCGATCAGCACCCGCGCCAGCCGCGACGACCGCGCGTCCAATTCCTGATAGGTGATCTCCTCCTCGCCCCACACCAGAGCGGGGGCCTCCGGGTCGTCCTCGACCGAGGCGCGCAGCAGCTGCGGCAGCGCGGTGCCCGAGGTGGCGGAATGGGCCGCCTGCTGGGCGGGCGCCGCCATCCGCTCGCGTTCGGCGGCATCGAGGATGTCGATATCGGCGATGCGGATCTGCGGGTCGGCGGCCACCGCGGTGAGGATGCGTTCGAACCGGCGACCGAACGACTGCACGGTCGATTCGTCGAACAGGTCGGTGGCGTAGTTGAACACCGACCACAGTTGCCCGTAGCCGCCGTCGGCGTCGCGCTGCGGATCGATACCGATCATCAGATCGGTCTTCGCCGCCAGCGTGCCCCCGTCCAGGCCCTGCACGGTCAGGCCGGGAAGATCCATCACGGCCTGCTCGGTGTTCTGGAACAACACCAGGACATCGAACAGCGGATTCTGCGCGTTCGCCCGGTCGGGCAGCACCGCTTCCACCACTCGCTCGAACGGGATATCGGCATTGGCGAAGGCCGACAGATCGGTTTCCCGCGCGTGGTCGAGCAGCTCGGCGAACGTCATGGCCGGGTCGATCTGCGTCCGCAGTGTCAGGGTGTTGACGAACATGCCGACGAGGTCGTCGAGTTCCCGCTCACCACGACCCGCCACCGGGGTTCCGACGGCGATATCGTTCGTGCCGGTCAACCGGGACAGCAGGACCGCCACCGCGGCGTGCATCACCATGAACAGGGTGACACCCCGCGCCCGCGCGGATTCGTCCAGCAACCGGTGCACCTCGGCGGCGACGCCGAATTCGGTGACTCCGCCGCGCATCGACGGCACCTGCGGCCGCGGCCGGTCCAGCGGCAACTGGACATCGTCGGTGATCCCGTCGAGTTGTTTGCGCCAGTACGCGAGCTGCTCGGCGGCGACGGAATCCCCGTCGCTCTCGTCACCGATCACGGTGTGCTGCCAGAGGGCGTAATCCGCGTACTGCACCGGCAGCGGCGACCATCCCGGTGCCTCGCCGGCGGCGCGGGACAGGTAGGCGGTCACCAGATCCCGGGCCAGCGGCGCCAGGGACGAACCGTCGGCAGCGATGTGGTGCGCGACGAACGCCAGCACATGCTCCTCGGGTCCGGTGGCGAGCAGCAGCGCCCGGACCGGTACCTCCTGGGTGGCATCGAAACCGGCCGACATCAGGGCCCCGATCCGGGCCACCGGATCCTCCGCCGACTCGACACCCAGCCCACCGGGCAGCACCTGCGCGGCGGGCAAGATCTCCTGGTACGGGAGTCCGTCGGAGTCCGCCGGGTACCGGGTGCGCAGCGATTCGTGCCGCTCCAGCACATCGGTGACGGCGGCTTGCATCGCCGCGACATCGAGTGCGCCTGTGAGCCGGATGGCCAGCGGGATGTTGTAACCGGCCGAGCTCGGATCGAACTGGTTGATCAGCCACATCCGCTGCTGAGCCAGCGACAACGGCACCCGGGCCGGCCGCGGCTGCGGCACCAGCGCCGCCCGGCCGCCCGAGCCCGCATGCTGTTCCGCCCGCACCGCCAAACCGGCGACCGTGGAGGCTTCGAACAGGGTCCGCACGGGCACCGTCGCATCCAGTGCCGCACCCAACCGGGCCGCGACCTGCGTCGCCACCAGCGAGTTACCGCCCAAGGCGAAGAAGTCGTCATCCGCACCGACCCGGTCGACACCGAGGACCTCGGCGAAGATACCCGCCACGATCTCCTCGATCGGGGTCGACGGCGCCCGGAACGCGGTCGCCTCGAACACCGGCTCCGGCAGAGCCTTCCGGTCGAGCTTCCCGTTCACATTCAACGGCAGTGCGTCGAGTTCGACGAACGCCGCGGGAACCATGTACGACGGCAACCGCTGCCCCAGCTCGGCTTGGATACCGGCCGTATCCACCGGGGCCGAGCCGGCGGCGACCACATAGGCCACCAGACGGTCACCGGTCCGCGGATCCGACTTCGCCACCACCGCGGCCTGACCGACCTCGGGCGACGCCAGCAAAGCCGCTTCGATCTCACCCAGCTCGATCCGGAAACCACGAATCTTCACCTGGAAATCGGTACGACCCCGATACTCCAGCTCACCAGCACCGTTCCAAGCGACCAGGTCACCCGTACGATACATCCGCTCACCGGCAACGAACGGATCCGCCACAAACCGATCCGCACTCAGATCGGCCCGGCCGAAATACCCGTGCGCCAACTGCACACCAGCCAGATACAACTCACCCGACACACCATCGGGCACCGGCTGCAGACGCGAATCCAGCACATACACCCGCGAATTCCACTGCGGCACACCGATAGGAACGGATACCACATCCGCGGCCGTGACCCGATGGGTGGTGATCGACACGGCGGCCTCGGTCGGACCGTACAGGTTCGACAACTCGATCGCCGGATGATCCGACAGCATCCGCTGCGCCGTCGCCGCGGGCAACGCCTCACCGATAGCCAGCACCCGCCGCAACGAATCCGACGGACCCGCACCCGAGGTGAGCAGCGCATCCAGCATCGACGGCACCACCGTCAACGTGGTGACCGCCGCACGGCCCATCAACGCGTTGAGGTAGGCCGGATCCCGATGGCCCTCCGCCGACGCGATGACCATCCGGCCACCACAGACGGCGGCGGTCCAGAACTCCCACACCGACAGATCGAACGTCGCCGCCGTCTTCAGCAGAATCGCATCCGAAGCGTCCAACGCGAATTCGGTAGTGATGTAACGCAACTGGTTCACGATTGCCGAGTGCGGGACTGCCACACCCTTCGGCCGGCCCGTCGAACCGGACGTGAAGATCACATACGCGGTATTCGACGCCCGCAACGGCGCGACGCGCTCGGCATCGGCCACCAGCGTGGTACCGAATCCGGTGAGATCCAGCTCGTCGAGCACCACGATCGGCGCAGCCGTCCGTGCCTCGCCGGTGCCGGCCGAACCGAACCCGGTCTCGATATTCGTCAGCACGCACACCGGCGCCGCGGTCTCCAGGATGTACTCGCTACGCTCCGCGGCCTGATCCGGATCGATCGGCACATACACACCACCGGCCACAGACACCGCATACATCGCGACAACCAGATCCACCGACCGCCGCAACGCCAACCCGACCCGAACCTCCGGACCGACACCCTCCGCGATCAGGAACCGGGCCAAACCATTGACCCGCGCACCCAACTCCGCATAAGACACCTGGGATCCATCAGCAGCGACCAACGCCACATCATCCAGGCCGGCGGCCACAGTGGCATCCAGCAGCGACACCAGCGTTGCGGCCGAATCCAACTCGTGGACAGTCGAATTCCGATCCGCCAGCACCGTAC
This sequence comes from Nocardia sp. NPDC051750, assembly GCF_044453135.1. Taxonomy (NCBI): domain Bacteria; kingdom Bacillati; phylum Actinomycetota; class Actinomycetes; order Mycobacteriales; family Nocardiaceae; genus Nocardia; species Nocardia sp. NPDC051750. The sequence continues at coordinate 82,181 of NZ_JBITCK010000001.1, forward strand.
GTTCGGCGGCAGCGAGGATATCGAGATCCCCGACCGCCACCGACGGATCGGCGACGATCTCGGCCAGCAAGCGGCTCAACCGGACCACGAACTCCTGCGCGGTCGCGTGATCGAACAGATCCGTGGCGTAGGTCAGCTCACCGCTCACCCCGTTCGGCACGCCGGCGCTGTCGTAGCTGTCGCCGACGATCAGGTGCAGGTCGAACTGCGAGACCGCGGTATCGACGGCCACACCCGATACCGTCAACCCGGGCAGTTCCAGACTCGACTGCGCCAGGTTCTGGAACGAGAACCCGACCTGGAACAGCGGGTGCCGGGCCTGCGAACGGACCGGGTTCAGCACCTCCACCAGGCGCTCGAACGGCACATCCGCATGCGCGAACGCCGCGATATCCACTTCCCGCTGCCGCGCCAGCAGATCCGCGAACGACTCCCCGCGTTCGACCTCGGTCCGGAACACCAGGGTATTCACGAACATACCGATCAGATCGTCGAGCGCCTGCTCACCACGACCCGCCATCGGCGTACCGATGGTGATGTCATCGGTGCCGGACAGCCGGGCCAGCAGCACCGCCAGCGCCGAGTGGACCACCATGAAGAGGGTCGCGCCCTGCTGCTGCGCCACCCGCTGCAACCCGGCGTGCGTCGCCGCATCGATCACGACCGGGACCCGCCCACCGGCATAGGACTGTACGGCGGGACGCGGCCGATCCGACGGCAGGTCCAGCTGGTCCGGCACCCCGGCCAACGCCGACCGCCAGTATTCGACCTGCTTCGCCGCGAGCGATTCCGGGTCGGCTTCGTCGCCCAGCAGCTCCCGCTGCCAGATGCTGTAATCCGCGTACTGCACCGGCAGCGGCGCCCAGCTCGGCGCCGCACCGGTGGTCCGTGCCACGTACGCGGTCATCAGATCCCGGGTCAGCGGCGCCAGCGAGGAACCGTCACCGGCGATATGGTGCACCACCATCGCGAGGACGAACTCGGCGTCCGCGTCGTCCACGCGCAGCAGCACCATCCGCAGCGGCACTTCGGCTGTCACATCGAAACCGGCCGAGGCCAGCTCCGTCACCGCCGGCAGCAGTTCATCGGACGCCACGGTCCGCACATGCAACTCCGGCACACCCTGCCCGACCGGCAGTACCACCTGCACCGGTTCCGACTCGGTCTCCGGATACACCGTCCGCAACACCTCGTGCCGCGCCACCACGTCGGCCACCGCCGCCCGCAACGCATCCACATCCAGCGCACCGGACAAACGGATCGCCAACGGAATGTTGTACGCCGCCGACTCACCGTCGAACCGGTTCAGGAACCACATCCGCTGCTGCGCCAGCGACAACGGCGCAGCCACGGCGGTCTCACCGGACACCAGCACCCGCTCCGGACGCGGCTGCGGCACCAGCGCGGCACGCCCGCCCGCACCGGCCTGCTGCTCCACCCGGACAGCCAGACCGGCGACCGTGGGGGCCTCGAACAGCACCCGCACCGGCACCGTGGTGTCCAGCGCCTTACCCAGCCGGGCCGCGACCTGCGTCGCGATCAGCGAGTTACCACCCAGGGCGAAGAAATCATCGTCGGCGCCGACCCGGTCCACTCCGAGTACCTCGGCGAACACACCGGCGACGATCTCCTCGATCGGTGTGGCCGGCGCCCGGAACACCGAAGCCTCGAGTTCCGGTTCCGGCAGTGCCTTCCGATCGAGTTTGCCGTTGATGTTCAACGGCAGCGCATCCAGCACGACGAACGCCGAGGGCACCATGTAGGACGGCAGCTGCGCCGCCAACTCGGCCTGCACCCGGGCGACGTCCACGTCCGCACCCGACGGCACCAGGTATCCGACGAGCCGGTCTCCGGTGCGCGGATGGGATACCGCCAGCACCGCCGTCTGCGCGATCTCCGGCAGTGCCAGCAGCGCGGCCTCGATCTCACCGAGTTCGATACGGAACCCGCGGATCTTGACCTGGAAGTCGGTGCGGCCCCGATACACGAGTTCGCCCTGATCGTTCCAGAGCACCAGGTCACCGGTGCGGTACATGCGCTCGCCCGGAACGAACGGGTCGGCGATGAACCGGTCGGCGGTCAGATCGGTGCGGCCGAAATAACCGCGGGCCAGCTGAGCACCGGCCAGGTACAGCTCACCCGCGACACCGTCGGGAACCGGGCGCAGCCGCGAATCCAGCACGTACACCCGGCTGTTCCACTGCGGAGCACCGATCGGCACCGACACCTGGTCCGCCGGGGTGACCCGATGGGTGGTGACGGAGACCGCGGCCTCGGTGGGTCCGTACAGGTTGTACAGCTCGACGCGCGGGTGCTCGGCGAGCAGCCGCTGTGCGGTCGCACCCGGAAGCGCCTCGCCGATGGCCATGACCCGCCACAGCGAATCCGGCAGGTCGGCGGCCAGCAGCGCGTCCAGCATGGACGGCACCACATGCAGCGTGGTGACCCACTCCCGGCGCATCAGCTCGTTCAGATACGCGGGATCGCGGTGGCCGTCCGGTGCGGCGATGACCAGGCGGCCACCGCAGACCGCGGCCGACCAGAACTCCCAGACCGACAGGTCGAAGGTGGCGGCCGTCTTGAGCAGGACGGCGTCGGCGCCGTCGAGACCGAATTCGACTCGTACGTACTGCAACTGGTTGGCAATCGCGGCATGCGACACCGCCACGCCCTTCGGGCGTCCGGTGGAACCGGACGTGAAGATCACGTACGCGGTGTGCGCGGGCCGCAGCGGGGCGCGCCGGTCGGCGTCGGTGATCGGGCTCGCGTCGAGTTCGGACAGGTCCAGTTCGTCCAGCGAGACCACGGGCGCGAGAGCGGTGTCGAAATCCGCCTCGCTGTTCGTGAGCACGCATACCGGTGCCGCGGTATCGAGGATGTAGCCGGTACGTTCGGCCGGCTGATCCGGGTCTACGGGAACGTACGTGCCACCGGATTTCGCGACCGCGTACATGGCCACGATCAGGTCCACCGAGCGGCGGAACGCCAGCACGACCCGATCCTCCGGACCGACACCCAGCGATATCAGCTGCCGCGCCAGGCGGTTGACCCGCGAATCGAGCTCTTCGTAGGTGAGCTGCGTGCCGTCGTCGGTGACCAGCGCGGTCGCCCGCCGATTCGCCGCCACCGTGGCATCCAGCAGCGAGACCAGCGTGGCCGCGGTATCCACCGGCTGCGCGGTGGCGTTCCGGTCGGTGATCAGCGCGTCGTGTTCCGCGGCGGCCAGCAGTTCCAGATCGCCCACCGGGGTTTCCGGATCGGCGACGATCGCCGTCAGCAAGCGCAGGAAACGATCCACGAAGCCCTGTGCGGTGCTGTGGTCGAAGAGGTCGTCGGCATAGGTCAGGTAACCGCCGATACCGTTCGGGGCGCCGGCCTCGTCGTAGGCGTCGCCGACGATCAGGTGCAGATCGAACTGGGAGACCTCGGTGTCGATATCGACACCCGAGACCCGCAGCCCCGGCAGCTCCAAGGCGGCCTGCCCGAGGTTCTGGAACGACAGACCCACCTGGAACAGCGGATGCCGGGCGGTCGACCGGACCGGGTTCAGCACCTCCACCAGACGTTCGAACGGCACATCGGCGTGTGCGAAGGCCTGGATATCGATCTCCCGCTGGCGGGCCAGCAGGCCGGTGAACGGTTCGCCGCGCTCCAGCCGGGTGCGGAACACCACGGTGTTGACGAACATGCCGATCAGATCGTCGAGCGCGGCTTCGCCACGACCCGCGACCGGGGTACCGATGGCGATATCGTCCACGCCGGCCAGCCGCGACAGCAGCGCGGCGAACGCGGAGTGCACAACCATGAACAGGGTCGCGTTGTGGTCGCGGCCCAGCCCGACCAGCGCCCGGTGGGTCTCGGCATCGATATGCACCTCGACCCGGCCGCCGCGATAGCCCTGCACCGCCGGACGTGGCCGGTCGGCGGGCAGATCCAGCTGATCGGGCAGCTCGGCCAGGGTCTCCTGCCAGTACCTGACCTGCCGGTGCGCCAGCGACTCCGGATCGGCCTCGTCGCCCAGCAGCTCGCGCTGCCAGATGCTGTAGTCGGCGTACTGCACCGGCAGCGGCGCCCACACCGGGGTCTCTCCCGCGGCGCGGGCGGCGTAGGCCGTCATCAGGTCACGGGTCAGCGGGCCCACCGAGGAGCCGTCACCCGAGATGTGGTGCACCACCATGGCCAGCACGTACTCGTCCGTGGTCTCGGCGACCCGGAACAGTGCCACGCGCAACGGCACATCGGTGGTGACATCGAAAACGGTCGACACCAGTTCCAGCACGGCCGATTGCAGATCCTCGGTGGCAACGGTGCGCACTTCCAGCTCCGGTACCGCGCGGGATACCGGGAGTACCACCTGCACCGGACCGGACTCGGTCTCGGGGTACACGGTGCGCAGCACCTCGTGCCGGCTCACCAGATCCCCGACGGCCGCACCCAGCGCGGCCACATCCAGCGCACCGGTCAGCCGGACGGCCATCGGCACGCTGTAGGCCGAGGACCGATTGTCGAACCGGTTGAGGAACCACATCCGCTGCTGTGCCAGCGACAGCGGCGCGGCGGCGACGGTCTCACCCGACAGCAACGTCTGTTCCGGACGCGGCTGCGGTACCAGTCGCGTGCGGGCACCGGAGCCGAACTGCGATTCCGCCTGCGCGGCCAGCGCGGCCACCGTGGGCGATTCGAACAGCATCCGCACCGGAACCTGGGTGTCCAGTGCCGCGCCCAGTCGAACGGCGACCTGGGTCGCGATCAGTGAGTTACCGCCGAGCGCGAAGAAGTCGTCGTCGGAACCCACCCGCTCGATCCCGAGCACCTCGGCGAACACGCCGGCCACGATCTCCTCGACCGGAGTCGACGGCGCCCGGAACTCCCGCACCTGGAACACCGGCTCCGGCAGGGCTTTACGGTCCAGCTTCCCGGACGTGTTCAGCGGGAAGGCAGCGAGTTCGACCACCGCGGCCGGGACCATGTAGGTCGGCAGTACCGCACGCACGGCCTCCAGCAGCTCGGTGGTCACCACCTCCGCACCCGGAGCCGGCACCACATACGCCACCAACTGCTCACCCAGCTGAGAAGCGGACACGATGACCGCGGCCTGACTGACCAGCGGTTGCGCCAGGAACGCCGACTCGATCTCACCGAGCTCGATCCGCTGACCACGGAACTTCACCTGGAAATCGGTGCGGCCCAAGTACTCCAGCACCGGCCGGCCGTCCACCTGCGCCCACCGCACCAAGTCGCCCGTGCGGTACATCCGCGTGCCCGCATCGAACGGACTCGCCACGAACCGATCCGCCGACAGATCCGGACGCGTCACATACCCGCGCGCCAGCTGATCACCGGCCAGATACAACTCACCCGTCACACCCTCGGGCACCGGGTTCAGCCGCGAATCCAGCACATACACGCGCGAATTCCATTGCGGCACACCGATCGGCACACTCCCGGCCTCCGCACCGGTGGCCTGCCAGTAGGTGATCGACACCGCCGCCTCGGTCGGACCGTACAAGTTGTGTATCGCCGCATCCGAGACCGCGTGCATCGCGGTGACGGTTTCCGGCGGCAGCGCCTCACCGATGACGAACACATGCTCGAGGCTCGGGATCGACCCGGCCTCGGTGTGCGCGGCGAACACCGTCAACATCGACGGCACGAAGTCGGTGACCGTGACCTGCTGTTCGGCGATCACCCCGGCCAGGTACGACGGGTCCCGGTGGCCGTCCGGCGTGGCCACGACGAGCCGCGCACCCGCGGCCAGGGGCATGAAATAACCCCACAGCGACACGTCGAAGGTGGTCGCGGTCTTCTGCAGGTACACATCGTCCGCACCCATCGGGTACTGCGCCAGCATCCACGCCACCTGGTTCGCGATCGCCGAATGCGGCACCGCCACACCCTTCGGACGTCCGGTCGAGCCCGAGGTGAAGATCACGTAGGCCGTATTCGACGGCCGAACCGGCGCGAGACGATCCGCGTCGACGATCGGCGCGGCATCGAAACCACTCGTGTCCAGGACGTCCAGTGCCAGCACCGGCACACCCGCGATGACTCCCACCACGGCGCCGGCAACAGCGGCGTCCCCGCGGGCCTCGTCACCCACCGGTTCGGCGCCCACAGCCGTCGCATCCGCGGTGGTCGACAGCAGGCACACCGGTGCCGCGGTATCCAGGATGTAGCCGATCCGCTCCGCCGGATGCGCCGGATCCAACGGCACGTACGCACCGCCCGCGGCCACTACCGCGTACATGCCGACGACCAGGTCCACCGACCGCGACACCAGCAGCCCGACCAGCGACTCCGGCCCGACGCCCTGCGCGATCAGCAACCGCGCCAGCCGGTTCACCCGAGCGGAGAACTCCCCGTAGGACAGACTCGTCCCCTCGAACGACACCGCCACCCGATCCGGGTACGCCGCCGCCATCTCGACGAACCCGTCCAGCAGCAACCGCTCCGGCAGGACGTGCTCGGTGGCATTCCACTCGGCCAGCACCCGGGACCGCTCGGCCGGCGCCAGGATCTGTGCATCTCCGACCGGCACCGACGGATCGGCGACGATCTCGCCGAGCAACCGGACGAACCGGTCGGCGAACCCGGCCACCGTGGCCCGGTCGAACAGATCCGTCGCGTAGATGAACTTCGCGGTCACCCCGGAAGCCGTAGACGCCGCACCCGGCTCGGCCGCGCCGAACTGTTCGGCGAGCTCCAGATACAGATCCATCTTCGCCGTCTCGATGGGCGATTCGATACCGGTGATCGCCAGCCCGGGCAGCTCACCGCGCACCTGCGGATTGTTGTTCTGCAGCGACAGCATCACCTGGAACAGCGGATGACGGCCCTGCGAACGGACCGGGTCCAGCACCTCGACCAGTCGCTCGAAGGGCAGATCCGCGTGACCGAACGCGGCCACATCGCTACCGCGCACGGTATCGAGCAGTTCGACGAAACCGGTGCCGGGCTCGACCGGCGTGCGCAGGGCGAGGGTGTTGACGAACATGCCGATGACATCGTCGAGCGCGCGTTCACCACGCCCGGCGACCGGTGTGCCGACCACGATGTCGGATTCGCCCGACAACCGCGAGAGCAGCACCGCGAACGCGGCATGGACGACCATGAAGAAGGTCACGCCGCGCGCGCGGGCCAGCTCGACCAGCCGGGCGTGCACCGCATCGTCGATCTCGAAGGTCAAGGAGTCGCCCCGGCCGGAGGCCACGGCGGGCCGCGGCCGATCGGCCGGGAGGTCCAGCTGCTCGGGAATGCCCGCCAGTTCCGCGGACCAGTAGGCGATCTGCGCGGCGATCACCGACTGCGGATCGTCTTCCGAACCCAGCACCTGCCGCTGCCACAGGGCGTAATCGGCGTACTGCACCTCGAGCGGGGTCCAGCCCGGCTCGCCGCCCTCCATCCGGGCGCTGTAGGCGGTGATCACATCGCGGGCCAGCGGTCCCATGGAGAAACCGTCGGCGGAGATGTGGTGCACCACGACCACCAGCACATGCTCGGTCGGGTCCACCTCGAACAGCCGGACCCGGAACGGCACAGCCGTGGTGACATCGAAACCGGCGGAGACGAATTCGGCCACTCGGGCGAACAGGTCCGCTTCCGTGACGTCCACCGGGGTCAGGTCCGGGATCACCGTCGCGGTCGGCACCACCTGCTGATAGGGGGTCCCGTCGACCTCCGGGTAGTACGTGCGCAGCGACTCGTGCCGCGCCAGCACATCGGCGATGGCGATCTGCAGGGCCTGCCGGTCCAGCAGACCCGACAACCGCACCGCGATGGGCAGGTTGTCCGCGGCCGATTCCGGATCGAACCGGTTCAGGAACCACATCCGCTGCTGCGCCAGCGACAGCGGCACCCGCTCGACGACCTCACCCGAGGGCAGGGTCTGGGCCGGCCGCGGCTGCGGCACCAGCGGCACCCGGCCGCCACCACCCGTATGGGTTTCGGCCCGCGCCGCCAGCGCGGCCACCGTGGAGGCCTCGAACAGCTCCCGGACGGCGACGTCGGTGTCCAGCGCCGCGGACAGCCGCGCCGCCACCCGGGTGGCGCTCAGCGAGTTACCGCCGAGGGCGAAGAAGTCGTCGTCCACGCCGACCCGCTCCACCCCGAGGACCTCGGCGTAGATACCGGCCACGATCTCCTCGATCGGGGTGGCCGGCGCCCGGAACTCCCGCGCTTCGATGACCGGCGCGGGCAGCGCCTTCCGATCGAGCTTCCCGGAAGCATTGAGGGGCAGCTCGTCGAGCACCACGAACGCGGCGGGCACCATGTACGAGGGCAACCGGCCGGACAGGTCCTCGCGCACATCCTCGAGATCCAGGAGGGCGCCCGCGGTGGGCACCAGATAGCCCACGAGCTGATCACCGGTGCGCGGATCACCACGCAGCACGACCACGGCCTGACCGACCTCGTCGATATCGGTCAGCGCGGTCTCGATCTCGCCGAGTTCGATCCGCAGCCCGCGCAGCTTCACCTGGAAGTCGGTGCGGCCGAGGTATTCGAGTTCGGCGGTGGCGTTCCAGCGCACGACATCGCCGGTGCGGTACATCCGCTCGCCGGTGCCGAACGGGCTGGCCACGAACCGATCCGCACTCAGGTCCGGCCGCGCCACATAGCCACGCGCCAACTGCGTACCGGCCAGGTAGAGCTCACCGGCGATCCCCACCGGCACCGGCCGCAACCGGTCGTCGAGCACGTACACCTCGGTGTTGAACACCGGGGCGCCGATCGGCACCGTCGCCGTATCCGCGTCCGTCACTTCGTGGTACGTGACGTCGACGGCGGCCTCGGTCGGGCCGTACAGGTTGTGCACCGCGGTACCGGTCAGCTCCCGCAACCGCTGCGCGGGTTTCCCGGGCAGTGCCTCACCGGAGGTGAAGACCGACCGCAGCGAGGCACACGGCCGCACGCCCGCCTCGCCGGGCAGGGCCGCCACGAAGACGGTGAGCATGGACGGCACGAAGTGCGCCACCGTCACACCCTCGGCATCGATCACCTCGGCCAGATACGCCGGATCCCGATGACCATCAGGCTTGGCCACCACCAACCGCGCACCCACCTGCAAGGGCCAGAAGAACTCCCACACCGACACATCGAACGTCGACGGCGTCTTCTGCAACACCACATCCGCGGACTCGAGACCGTACTCGGCCTGCATCCACACCAAACGGTTGACGATCGCCGCATGCGACACCGCCACACCCTTCGGACGACCCGTCGAACCCGACGTGAAAATCACATACGCGGTGTTCTCCGGCCGCAACGGCGCCACCCGATCCGCATCCGTGATCGCGGTATCGGGGTAACCGGAGAGTTCCAATTTGTCGATACGCACCTGAGCGGTATCGGTCGGCAGATCGTCCCCGGAGGTCAGCACGCAGACCGGGTCCGCGGTGGCCAGGATGTATTCCGTCCGCTCGGCCGGATGATCCGGATCCAGCGGGACATAGGCGCCACCGGCGACGGTGACCGCGTACATACCGACCACCAGATCGATGGACCGCCGTATCCCCAGCGCCACCAGGGATTCCGGGCCGACGCCCCGGTCGATCAGCCACCGGGCCAGCAGGTTCACCCGGGTCGCGAACTCGGCGTAGGACAGCGTCTCCGCGTCGAAGGTCAGCGCTGGCGCGTCCGGGGTCCGGGCGAGCTGTGCGTCGAACATCGAGGTCAGTGTCGCCGTGGCGTCCACCGGATGGACCGTGTCGTTCCACCGGCGCAGGACGAGTTCCCGCTCGGCGTCGTCGAGCAACTCGATCTCGCCGAGCGGCCGATCCGGTGCGGTGGTGAGGGCGGTGAGTACCCGCACCAGCTGGTCGGCGATGCGCCGGACACCGGCCTCGTCGAACATCTCGCGCAGATAGCCGGCGCGGATCCGCAGGGTGCTGCCCAGCGCGGCGATCAGGCTCAGCGGGTAGTGGGTGGCGTCGACCGAGGTCAGCCCGGTCACCGCCATCCCGTCGATATCGGTGGCCTGGGCCTGGATGCCCTCGACGTCCACCGGATACGACTCGAACACCAGCAGGGTGTCGAACAGCGACGCCAGCCCGGCCGCGGCCTGGATATCGGCCAGACCCACGTAGTGGTGGTCCAGCAGATCGGCCTGCTCGCCCTGGGTGCGGACCAGCAGGTTCCGCGCGGGTTCGGACTGATCGAACCGCACCCGCACCGGAATCGTGTTGATGAACAACCCGACCATGGTCTCCACACCGGTCAGCTGCGGCGGACGACCGGAGACGGTCGCACCGAAGATCACATCGTCGCGGCTGGTGATCCGGCCGAGCAGGATCGCCCACGCCACCTGCAGCACGGTGTTCGCGGTGATACCGAGTTCGGCGGCCAGCGCGACGATCCGCGCGGTAGCCGCGGTGTCCAGTTCGAAGGCGTACTCGCCGGACAGCGACTCGATCTCGTGGGCCGCGGCACCGTTGGCGTCCGGCCGGGTGAGCAGGGTCGGTTCGGTGACCCCGTCCAGCGCGGAATCCCACGCGGCCAGCGACGCGTCGTGGTCCTGCCGGCCCACCCAGTCCAGGAAGTGCCGGTAGGAACGGGCCGCGGGCAAGGCCGCGCGGTCGGCGCGCACGGCGTACAGCGCGAGCAGATCCCGCATGAGCAGCGGCATCGACCAGCCGTCGAGCACAATGTGATGGTTCGACACCACGAACTGCCAAGTGTCCGGTGCGGTCTTGATCAGCGTGAACCTGATCAGCCGCGGTTCGGTGAGGTCGAAGCGCCGGAGCCGGTCGGCCTCGATCAGATCATCGGCACTGCCGGTGGCGCTGCGGTCGTACTCGGTCCAGTCGACCGGCACGTCGTCGAGGACGACCTGGACCGAGCCGCCCGCGCGGTCGGTGACGAACACCGTCCGCAGGTTCTCGTAGCGGTCCACCAGGGCCTGCGCGGCCGCCCGCAGCCGGTCGGCGTCCGCCCGGCCGGTGAGGGTGAGGACCGCCTGCGCGGTGTACACGTCCACCGAGGTGGCGGCGAGTTGCGCGTGGAACAGCATGCCGGCCTGCAGAGACGACAGCGGCCACATATCGGCGACCGGCATCGGGAACCGCTGCTCGACGCTCTCGATATCCCGCTGGGTCAGCGCGACCAGCGGGAAATCGGACGGCGTGCGACCGCCCGCGTCCGCGGAAGCGGCATGGCGGGCAACAGCTTCCAGAGCTTCGACCCACAGGTCACCGAATTCGCGGGCCTCGTCCGCCGACAACAGGGTGCTCGGGTAGCCGATCCGCGCGGTCAGCGTATCGCCGGCCACGATGGCGTTGATATCGAACAGTGCCATGGCGGGCATATCCGGGTCGTAGCCGACATCCACGCCGACATCGGCCGACGGGAGCCAGCCGAAACCGTGCATCTCGTCGGGGATCTCCCCGGCGCCGACGCGGCCCAGATAGTTGAAGTTCACCTGGCCCGGGATCTGTTCCGGGAGTTCCGCGGCGGTCTCGCGGTTCATATAGCGCAACAGACCGTAGCCGACGCCCTTGTCGGGCACCGCGAGCAACTGTTCCTTCACCAGCTTGAGCGCGGCGCCGAGTTCCGGCCCGCCGGTGAAGGCGGCGTCGACATCGATACCGGCCGGATCGAACCGGACCGGGAAGAGCGCGGTGAACCAGCCGATCGTGCGGGACAGGTCGGCCCCGGGCACGATCTCTTCCTCACGACCGTGGCCCTCGAGCCGGATCAGCAGTGGATCGTCCAGGGGCGTGCCGGGCACCCGGCGCGCCCGCCAGGCGGCAGTCGCCAGCATCAGTGCTGTGAGCAGACCGTCGTTCACCCCACCGTGGAACAACGCCGGCACGGTGGTGAGCAGAGCCTGGGTGACCTCCGGCGACACCCGCACCGCGTGTACCTCGACGGATCCGGCAGTGTCCACGGACGGATCCAGCCCGCGCTCGGTGAGCAGCGGATCGGGCGTACCCGCGACGGTGCGCCAGTACTCCAGTTCCGCGAGCCGCTCCGGGCTGTAGGCATTCCGTTCGAGGGCGTGCGCCCAGGTGCGCATGGAGGTGACCGGAGCCGGCAGTTCCGGGATCTGGCCGGCACTGCGCGCGACGGCGGACAGCACGAAATCGGGTACCAGCACACGCCAGGACACACCGTCGACCGCGAGGTGGTGCACGACGACCACCAGATGGCCGGACCGGTCCGCGGTATCGGGTTCCAGCCAGACGAACCGGACGACCGCGCCCTCGGCGGGATCGAGCCGATCCAGCGCCGAATCGACTGCTGCCGTGGCGATCACGGACACCTCGTCACTGGTGACGGTGCCGTCGAACACGGTGTGGTCGATCAGCGCGTCCACATCGACACTGCCCGGTTCGGCGGTTTCCACGATCAGATCGCCGTCGGCGAAGTACAGCCGCGAGCGCAACATATCGTGCCGGTCGACGACCGGGGCCACCACGGCGGCGATTGTCGCCCGGTCGATGCCGATCGGGAGGTCCAGGGTCATGAGCTGGTGGAACCGGCCGACGGCCCCGGGCCGTTCGGCCATGAACCGCACGATCGGCGTCGGCGGCATTGTGCCGATGCCACCACCCGGCAGTTCGACGAGAGTATCCACCGGAGTGCCGGCGTCCGCGGATTCGGCAATCGAGGCCAGTCGGGCCACCGTCCGCTGTTCGAAAACGTGCCGCGGTGTGAACACCACACCTCGTGCCTTCGCCCGGGACACCAGCTGAATGGAGACGATACTGTCGCCGCCGAGGGCGAAGAACGAATCGTCTACACCCACCCGGTCCACGCCCAGTACCTCGGCGAACACCTCGGCGATGATCTGCTCGACCGGTGTGCGCGGGCCGCGGAAGGCGGTACGCGCCTGGAAGACCGGCTCGGGCAGCGCTTTCCGGTCCAGCTTGCCGGCGGGGGTCAGCGGGATCCGATCGATGACCATAACGGCCGCCGGCACCATGTAGTCGGGCAACCGCTCGGCGACGTACCCGGTCACGGCCGTGACATCCACCGCGACGCCGGGGGACGCCACGACGTACGACACCAGAGATACCGCACCCGCGGCATTCTTGTAACCCGTCGTGACGGCGAAGTCCACCGTCTCGTGCGCGGTCAGCGCCGCGTCGATCTCCCCCAGCTCGATGCGGAAACCACGCACCTTCACCTGGAAATCGTTGCGGCCCACATACTCCACCACCGGGTCACCGGCCGGATCGCGACGCCAGCGCACCACGTCACCGGTTCGATAGAGCCGCGCCCCCGATTCACCGAACGGATCGGCAACGAAACGCCCGGCCGTCAAACCGGCCCGGGCATGATAGCCACGCGCCAGCTGGACACCACCGACATACAACTCACCGGCCACACCCTCGGGCACCGGCTGGAGCCGATCGTCGAGCACCAGCGCCCGCATGCCCCGCACCGGGCCACCGATGACGACCCGGTCGCCCGCACGCAACTGCCCACTGATATTCGTGGCGACGGTGGCCTCGGTCGGACCGTAGGCATTGTGGAACCGCCGCTCGACCTCACCTGCCGACGTGGTCGACCATTTCGCGACCAGGTCGGCAGAAATCGCTTCACCACCGGCGATGATGACTTCCATACCCGCCAGATCCGCCGGATCCAGCGACGCCAGCACCGACGGCGTGATCAAACCGACCGTCACACCCTCGCGGGCGATCAGCTCACCCAGCTCCGCCCCGCCATAGGTACCCGTCGGCACCACCACCAGAGCACCCGCCGAACCCACCGCCAGCAGCAGCTCCAGAATCGAAGCGTCGAACGACGGCGACGCGAACGCCAGCGCCCGCGAAGCCGGGGTCAGCTGGTACCGCTCGACCTGCTCGGCACTGAAGTTCGCCAGACCGGCATGGCTGACGACCACACCCTTCGGCACACCGGTCGAACCCGAGGTGTAGATGACATACGCGGCACTTTCCGGAATCAACGGCCAGACCCGGTCGGCATCGGTGATCGACTCGGCCGAGTACCCATCGAGCGCGAGCTCGTCGAGCACCAGCCAGTCCACCGAATCCGGCAGATCGGCACGCACCGAGGACACCGTAATACCTGCGGGTGCACCGGAATCGGTGAGCATATGCGCGATCCGGTCTTCCGGATAGCTCGGGTCGATCGGCAGGAACGCCGCACCCGACTTCGTCACCGCCCACTCGGCCAGCACCGAATCCGCCGACCGCGGCACCGCCACGGCCACCACGTCCTCGGCACCCAGGCAACGCTCGATCAGCACGCGTGCCAGGCGGTTCGACCGCTCGTCGAACTCCCCATAGGGGTAGCGAGTACCTTCGAACACCACCGCCGGCGCGGCCGGATCCACCGTCACCGCATCGGCCAGCAACTCCGGCAACGTCCGCGCCGCAACCGCCGGACCCCCGGTGCGGGACAGCAGTTCGCGGCGTTCACCCGGCTCGACGATCTCGAGGTCACCCAGCACCACATCCGGGTCGGCGGCGACAGCGGAAAGCAATCGCTGGAACCGCGTGATCATCGTGTGGACAGTGGATTCGTCGAACAGTTCGGTGGCGTAGTTCACCACCAGTTCCATACCGCCCGAACGGTCTTCGGCCAGAGTGAACTGGAGGTCGAAGCGGGCCGCATCGTCGGCGAGTTCCAGGCCGGCGACGGTCAGTCCGGCCAGTTCCAGGACCGCCTGCTCCTGGTTCTGGAACGACAGCACCACCTGGAACAGCGGGTTGCGAGCCTGCGAGCGCTCCGGTGACAGGAGATCCACCAGCCGTTCGAACGGCACATCGGCATGGCCGAAGGCGTCCAGATCCGCCCGGCGGGTCCGGTCCACCAGATCGGCGAACGAGTCGCCCGAACCGACCGCGGTACGCAGCACCAGGGTGTTGACGAACATGCCGACCAGATCGTCGAGTGCCTGCTCACCACGACCCGCGATCGGCGTACCGATCGCGATGTCATCGCTACCGGACAGCCGCGCGAGCAACGCCGCCAGACCGGCGTGCAGCACCATGAACATCGACGCGCCGCGGGTGCGGGCCACCGCGTTCAGGTTCCGCACCAGTTCGGCGCTCAGCTCACCGCGCACCGTCGCGCCGCGCATGGACGCCACCGCGGGCCGCGGCCGGTCGGCCGGCAGCACGAGCTCATCGGGCAGATCGGCGAGAGTCTGCTGCCAGAACGCGATCTGCCGCGCCATCGCGGTCTCGGGATCGTCCTCGGCACCCAGTACCTGCCGCTGCCACAGGGTGTAGTCGGCGTACTGGACAGGCAGCGGATCCCAGCCCGGCAGTTCGCCCTGGGCCCGCGCCGCGTACGCGGTCATCACGTCACGCGCCAGTGGCGCCAGCGAGAAACCGTCACCGGAGATGTGGTGCAGCACCACGACCAGTACGAATTCCCCGGGCGCGACGGCGAAGAGACGGACCCGCACGGGCACGGCCGCGGCCACGTCGAAACCGGCCGACGCGAACTCGACGACCTGCGCCGTCACGTCGTCCGCCCGGACCTCCACCGGATCCAGATCCGGCGCCACCTGGTCGGCGGGCAGGATCAGCTGTACCGGCCGGCCACCCGATTCCGGATAGCGGGTCCGCAGTGATTCGTGCCGGGCCACCACATCGCCCATGGCCGCGCGCAATGCCGGCACGTCCAGGTCACCGGTGAGACGGATCGCCATCGGCAGGTTGTAGGCCGCCGAAGAGGTGTCGTACTGGTTCAGGAACCACATCCGCTGCTGCGCATAGGACAGCGGCACCTGGTCCGGGCGCGGTCCGGCCACGAGCGGCGGCCGGGCCTGGGCGCCGAACTGTTCCACCCGGACGGCGAGCGCGGCGACGGCCGGCGCCTCGAACAGTGCCCGCACCGGCACCTGGGTGCCGAGCGCGGCGCCGATCCGGGCCGCGACCTGCATACCGATCAGGGAGTTACCGCCCAGATCGAAGAAGTCGTCGTCCGCGCCGACCCGCTCCACACCGAGGACCTCGGCGAACGTATTCGCCACGATCTCCTCGATCGGGGTGGACGGGGCCCGGAAGGCCCGGGCCGCGAAGACCGGTTCGGGCAGTGCCCGGCGATCGAGTTTGCCGCTGGCGTTCAGCGGGAACGCGTCGAGCACGACGAACGCGGCGGGCACCATATAGGACGGCAGGCGACCGGACAGTGCGCTACGCAGCGCATCGGTGTCGACCACGGCACCGGCGGCCGGCACCACATAGCCGACGAGCTGATCCCCGGTCCGGGCATCGCCGCGCAACACCACCACAGCCTGCGCGACCTCGTCGGCCTCGGTCAGAGCGGTTTCGATCTCGCCGAGTTCGATCCGCAGACCACGCAGCTTCACCTGGAAATCGGAACGGCCCAGGTATTCGAGCTCACCGCTGGAGTTCCAGCGCACCACGTCGCCGGTGCGGTACATCCGCTCGGCGACCTCGAACGGATCGGCGATGAACCGGTCCGCCGACAGGTCCGGCCGCGCCACATAACCGCGCGCCAACTGCACGCCCGACAGATAGAGCTCACCTGCGACACCCACCGGCACCGGCCGCAACCGGCCGTCCAGCACGTACACCCGAGTGTTGAACACCGGGGCACCGATCGGCACTGTCGTCGTATCCGCATCGGAGACTTCGTGATAGGTCACGTCGACCGCGGCCTCGGTCGGGCCGTACAGGTTGTGCACCGCGGTACCGGTCAGCTCGCGCAAACGCTGCGCAGGCTTCGCGGGCAACGCCTCACCGGAAGAGAACACCAGGCGCAGCGACGCACACGTCCGCGCACCGGTCTCACCCGGCAGCGCAGCCACGAATACCGTCAGCATCGACGGTACGAAGTGGGCCACCGTGACCTGCTCGGCATCGATGACCTCGGCCAGGTAGGCCGGGTCGCGATGACCGTCCGGCTTGGCCACCACCAACCGCGCACCGATCTGCAACGGCCAGAAGAACTCCCACACCGACACATCGAACGTCGACGGCGTCTTCTGCAGCACCACATCCGAAGGCTGCAAACCGTACTCGGACTGCATCCACACCAGGCGATTCACAATCGCCGCGTGGGAGAC
Source organism: Nocardia sp. NPDC051750 (assembly GCF_044453135.1). NCBI lineage: Bacteria > Bacillati > Actinomycetota > Actinomycetes > Mycobacteriales > Nocardiaceae > Nocardia > Nocardia sp. NPDC051750. Next base: position 99,189 of record NZ_JBITCK010000001.1, read on the forward strand.
CGCCACACCCTTCGGGCGGCCCGTCGAACCGGAGGTGAAGATGACGTAGGCCGTATTCGACGACCGCAACGGCGCGACCCGCTCGGCATCGGTGACGGCGGTATCGGCGTAGCCGGAGAGGTCGATCTCGTCGACCACCACGACCGGCCGGTCTGCCGTAGTGAACCCGTCGGCCGCACTGGTCAATACGCAGAGCGGCTGCGCGGTGGCCAGGATGAAATCCGTACGGTCGGCCGGCTGCTCCGGATCCAGCGGCACATACGCACCGCCGGCCGTGACGACCGCGTACATCGCCACAACCAGATCCAGCGAGCGCCGCATACCCAGTGCCACCGGTACATCCGGTCCGGCGCCCAGCGAGATCAGGTGCCGGGCCAGGCGGTTCACCCGCGCGGAGAACTCGGCATAGGACAGACCTGTCCCCTCGAATGCCACCGCGGGCGCTTCCGGCGTATACGCGACCTGGTCGGCGAACAGACCGGCCAGCGTCGCGGCCGGATCGACGGCGGCCTCCGCTCCGTACCCGCCGCGCAATACCGTCGACGCCTCCAGCGCGTCCAGCAGCGGAAGGTCACCCAGCGGGCGCTCCGGCGTCTTGACCACGGCTTTCAGCAACCGGACGAACCGCTGGGCGAACTGCGCGACCGTTTCGCGATCGAACAGGTCGGTCGCGTAGGTGAAGGTCGCGTCGATCCCGGCGGCGCCGGTCCGTTCGCTCAGATCCAGCTGGAGATCGAATTTCGCGGTCTCCAGCGGCATATCGACCGCGCTGACGCCGAGCCCGGGCAGTTCCGTATGCACCGGCGGGGTGTTCTGCAGCGACAGCATCACCTGGAACAGCGGATGCCGCGCCTGCGACCGCACCGGGTTGAGGATCTCCACCAGACGCTCGAACGGCAGATCGGCGTGCCCGAACGCGGCGATATCGCTACCGCGCACCTCGCCCAGCAGTTGGGTGAACCCGGCGCCGGTATCGACCGGTGTCCGCAGCACCAGAGTGTTGACGAACATACCGATCAGATCGTCGAGCGCGCGTTCACCGCGGCCCGCGATCGGAGTGCCGATCGCGATATCGGCTTCCCCGGACAATCGCGACAGCAGTACCGCGAACGCCGCGTGCACGGCCATGAACAGGGTCGCGCCCTCGGTCCGCGCCAGTTCGGCCAGCCCGGCGTGGGTTTCGGCGTCGATCGCGAAGGTATGGGCCGCGCCCCGGCCCGAGGCGATCGCGGGCCGCGGCCGGTCGGCCGGCAGGTCCAGCTGATCCGGTAGCCCGGCCAGCTCCTGAGACCAGTACGAAACCTGTTGGGCCATAACGGATTCGGGGTCATCCTCCGAACCCAGCACTTGCCGCTGCCACAGCGCGAAATCGGCGTACTGCACCTCCAGTGGCGCCCAGCCTGGGGCCTCGCCCGCGGTACGCGCCACATACGCGGTCACCACATCGCGCAGCAGCGGCGCCATCGAGAAACCGTCGCCGGAGATGTGATGGACGACGAAGCCGAGCACATGCTCGGACGCACTCACCCGGAACAGCCGAGCCCGGAACGGCACGCTCGTGGTCACATCAAATCCGGCCAGCACCAGTTCCGCGAGCCGGGCGGGCAGATCGTCCGCCGCGACCTCGATGGGCGCCAGCTCGGGCACCACCTCGGCCGCCGGCAGCACCTGCTGGTACGGGGTCCCGCCGACCTCCGGGTAGAAGGTCCGCAGCGATTCGTGCCGCACCAGGACATCGGCGACCGCGGCCTGTAGCGCGGCAGTGTCGAGCTCACCGGACAGCCGGACCGCGACCGGGATGTTGTCCACGAACGAATCCGGGTCGAACCGGCTCAGGAACCACATCCGCTGCTGGGCCAGCGACAGCGGCACCCGTTCCACGATCGCACCGGATGCCAGTTCCTGGGTCGGACGCGGCTGCGGGACCAGGGCCACCCGGCCACCGGCACCGGACTGCGACTCCGCGCGCACGGCCAGGGCGGCCACCGTGGGCGCCTCGAACAGGACGCGCACCGGGACATCGATATCCAGCGCCCGTCCGACGCGAGCGGCGACCTGGGTCGCGATCAGCGAGTTACCGCCCAGGGAGAAGAAGTCGTCGTCCGCGCCGACCTGGTCCACACCGAGCACATCGGCGTAGATACCGGCCACGATCTCCTCGATCGGGGTGGAGGGCGCCCGGAACTCCCGCGCTTCGAACTGCGGCTGCGGCAGCGCCTTGCGATCCAGCTTGCCGGACGGGTTCAGCGGGAACTCGTCCAGTTCCAGCAGGGTCGCCGGCACCATATAGGTGGGCAGCACCTGGCGCGCCGCGTCGAGCAATTCCGCGGAGTCGATCCGCGCACCCGATGCGGGCACCACATAGGCGACCAGTTGCTCACCGAGCTGCGAGGCCGCGACCGTTACGACGGCTTGGCTCACCTGTGGCTGCGCCAGCAGGGCGGCCTCGATCTCGCCCAGCTCGATACGCAGACCACGCAATTTCACCTGGAAGTCGGTGCGGCCCAGGTACTCCAGCTCACCGTCGGCGGTCCAGCGCACGAGGTCACCCGTGCGGTACATCCGTGCACTGCTCTCGAACGGATCGGCGACGAACCGGTCCGCGCTCAGATCCGGCCGCGCCACATAACCACGGGCCAGCTGGACACCCGACAGATACAGCTCACCCGCGACACCCACCGGCACCGGGCGCAGCCGGGCGTCGAGCACATAGACACGGGTGTTGAACACCGGCGCACCGATCGGCACCACCGCGGTATCGGCATCGGTCACCTCGTGGTAGGTGACGTCGACCGCGGCCTCGGTCGGGCCGTACAGGTTGTGCACCGCGGCACCGGTCAGCTCACGCAGCTGGTGCGCCGGTTTCGGCGCCAACGCCTCACCCGAGGAGAACACCGCCCGCAGCGAACCGCACCGTCCGGCCTCCGCCTCCGCGGCCAGAGCGGCCACGAACACCGTCAGCATCGACGGCACGAAGTGCGCCACCGTCACACCCTCGGCATCGATCACCTCGGCCAGATACGCCGGATCCCGATGACCATCAGGCTTGGCCACCACCAACCGCGCACCCACCTGCAAGGGCCAGAAGAACTCCCACACCGACACATCGAACGTCGACGGCGTCTTCTGCAACACCACATCCGCGGACTCGAGACCGTACTCGGCCTGCATCCACACCAAACGGTTGACGATCGCCGCATGCGACACCGCCACACCCTTCGGACGACCCGTCGAACCCGACGTGAAAATCACATACGCGGTGTTCTCCGCACGCAACGGTGCGATCCGATCCGCATCGGTCACCGGCGCGGCATCGAAACCACTCGTATCGAGGGTATCCAGCACCAGAACAGGCACACCTGTCCCCTCCGGCACCGCATCCGCGTCATCGGTACTGGTCAGCACACAGACCGGCTGCGCGGTCTCGAGCACGTACCCGGTCCGCTCGGCCGGATGATCCGGATCCACCGGCACATACGCACCACCGGCGGCGACGACCGCGTACATGCCGACCACCAGATCCACCGAACGCCGCAGCGCCAGACCGACCAGCGATTCCGGCCCCACACCTTCGGAAATCAGCAGCCGCGCAAGGCGGTTGACCCGGCCGGCGAACTCCGCGTAGGTCAGTTCGGCGCCCTCGAACGCCACCGCGACCCGATCCGGATACGCGATGACCGCCTCGGCGAAACCGGTCGTCAGCAACTGCGCGTCCACGACGTGCTCGGTCGCGTTCCAGCGATGCAGCACCAGTTCGCGTTCGGCCGCATCGAGCAGATCGATCTCACCGAGGGCGGTGGACGGATCGGCGACCAACCCGGACAGCAGCCGGACCAGCCGGTCGGCGATCCGCCGTACTCCGGCGTCGTCGAGCATATCCCGCAGGTAGGTGGCACGGATCCGCAGCGTGCTGCCCAGCGATGCGACCAGGGTGAGCGGATAGTGCGTACCTTCGACGCCCTCGAGACCGGTCACCGCCATACCGTCGATATCGGCGGCCTGCGCCTGGATACCCTCGGCATCCACCGGATACGACTCGAACACCAGCAGGGTGTCGAACAGTGCCGCCATCCCGGCCGCCGCATGGATATCGGCGAGGCCCACGTGATGGTGGTCCAGCAGGTCGGCCTGTTCGGCCTGGACCCGGGCCAGCAGCGCCCGCGCGGATTCGCCGGGCTCGAACCGCACCCGGACCGGGATGGTGTTGATGAACAACCCGACCATCGATTCCACGCCGGGCAGCTCCGGCGGCCGGCCGGAGACGGTGGCGCCGAACAGCACATCGTCGCGGCCGGTCAGCTTGCCGAGCAGCACTCCCCACGCCACCTGCAGCACCGTATTCGCGGTGACGCCGAGTTCGGCGGCCAGCGCGGTGATTCGAGCGGTGGCTTCGGCATCCACCTCGAACACGTATTCACTCGCCAGCGCGGTGATCTCGTGTGCGGAGCCGCCCACTCCGGGGCGAGCGAGCAGCGTGGGTTCGTCGACCTCGGCCAGCGCGGACCGCCAGGTCTGCAGCGAAACCTGCCGATCCTGCCGGTCCAGCCATTGCAGGAAGTTTCGATAGGAACGGACCGCCGGCAGACCGGTGGCGTCGGCATGCAAGGCGTACAGCGTCAGCAGATCCTGCATGATCAGCGGCATCGACCAGCCGTCGAGCAGAATGTGATGGTTCGATACCACGAACTGCCAGGTATCGGCACCGGTCTTGATCAGCGTGAAGCGCAGCAGCGGCGGCGTGGCGAGATCGAACCGCCGAATCAGGTCCGCCTCGATCAGATCGGCGGCGGTGCCGGTGCTGCTGCGGTCGTACTCGGTCCAGTCGACCGGCACATCCTTCAGAACCACCTGGACGGCGTTGCCGTCGCGGTCGAGGACGAAGGCAGCGCGCAGGTTTTCGTGCCGGTCCAGCAGTGCCTGCGCCGCCCCCCGCAACCGATCGCTGTCCACCCGGCCGGCCAGTGTCAACACTACTTGGCCGGCATACACATCCACCGAGGTCGCGGCGACCTGGGCATGGAACAGCATGCCGGCTTGCAGCGAGGACAGCGGCCAGATATCGGCAACCGGCATCGGGAATCGATGTTCGATCGCGTCGATATCGGATTGGGAGAGGGCCACCATACCGAAATCGGAGGGGGTAAACCCACCGGCACCCGCGGAATTAGCATGTTGGGCAACAGCTTCCAGCGCACGTACCAACAACTCGCCGAACTCGTGCACTTCCTCGGCGCTGAGCAGGGTGGACGGGTACCCGATACGTGCGGTGAACATATCCTCGGCGACCACGGCATTGATATCCAGCAGCGTCAGCACTGGCATATCCGCGTCGAAGGCCGCATTCACCGCCAGATCGTTCGCCGGCAGCCAGCCGAAATCACGCATCTCGGTGGAGATCTCACTTGCCCCGGTAGACCGGCCCAGATAGTTGAAACTCACCTGGCCGGGCGGTTCGACCGGCAACTCGCCCGCGGTCCGGTGATTCATCTCGCTCAGCAGGCCGTAGCCGATACCCTTGTCCGGCACCGCGAGGAGCTGTTCCTTCACCGCCTTGAGTGCCGCTCCCATCGATGAACCACCGGCGAGCGCATCCTCGATATCGATACCGGCCAGGGCGAACCGCACCGGGAAGACCGTGGTGAACCAGCCGACGGTATGCGATAGATCGGCACCGGGCACGACCGTTTCCTCACGACCGTGGCCCTCCAGCTGGATCAGCAGTGGATCATCAATCCCTGCCGCGTGCACCCGCCGCGCCCGCCAGGTATTGGTGGCCAGTACCAGCGCGGTGAGCAAACCGTCGTTGACCCCACCGTGGAACAAAGCCGGCACGGTGGTGAGGAGAGCCTGGGTGACCTCGGGCGATACCCGCACCGAATAGGTATCGACCACTCCGGCGGTATCGACCTCCGGGTCCCGACCGCGATCGGTCAGTAATGGATCGACGGTATCGACGACCGTCCGCCAGTACTCCAGTTCGGCCATTCGCTCGTCACTGTCCGCCTGCTCGGCGAGCGCGTGCGCCCAGGTCCGCATGGATGTGGTCGGCTTCGACAGTTCCGGTTCCTGTCCGGCGCTGTGCGCACCGGCCGACAGCACGAAGTCGGGGATCAGAATGCGCCACGACACGCCGTCGACCACCAAGTGATGCGCGACGACAATCAAATAGCCCGCCCGATCGGCGGTATCCGGTTCCAACCAGACGAACCGCAGCATCATGCCGTCGTGGGGATCCAGCCGATCCAACGCGGAATCGACAGCAGCGGTTGCTGTTTCCTGCAGTTGTTCATCGTCGGCGGCACTGTCGAAGACGGTGTGGTCGATGAGCGTATCCACCGCGACCGACCCGGGCTCGGATGTTTCCACAACCCACTCGCCATCCACCAGGGACAACCGCGACCGCAACATATCGTGCCGATCGAGCACTGGCTCCAGCACCGCGGCAATAGTCGCGCGGGTAACCCCTACCGGCAGGTTCAGTGTCGACAATTGATGGAAACGCCCGAATGAGCCGTAGCGCTCGACCATGGTCCGCACCACCGGCGTGAGCGGCATCCGGCCGACCCCGGCACCTGGCAATTCGGCCAGGGTCCGGCTTGCGTCATCCGCCGATTCCGCGAACTCGGCAACCGAAGCGAGTCCGGACACAGTGCGCTGCTCGAACACCTGCCGCGGGGTGAACACCACACCACGCGCCTTGGCCCGCGATACCAACTGAATGGAGATAATACTGTCGCCGCCGAGACCGAAGAAATCATCGTCCGTGCCGACCCGCTCGACTCCGAGAACCTCGGCGAATATCTCCGCCACGGTCTCCTCGAGCCGGGTCGAGGGTGCCCGGAATCCCGCCACCTCGAACACCGGCTCCGGCAACGCCTTACGGTCCAGTTTGCCCGAGGCATTCAGCGGGAACTCATCCAGCTCGACGAAAGCCGCCGGCACCATATACGACGGCAGCCGATCGTACAGCTGAGTACGCAGTGCGTCGGTGTCGATTGTCGCGCCGGCAGCCGGTACCAGATACCCCACCAACTGATCGCCGGCCCGGGTATGACGCAGCACAACCAGCGCCTGTGCCACGGTATCCCGTTCGGTGAGCGCGGCCTCGATTTCCCCGGGCTCGATCCGCTGGCCGTGCAGCTTCACCTGGAAATCACTGCGGCCCAGGTACTCCAGCTGCCCTGCGGAAGTCCACCGGGCCATATCGCCGGTGCGATACATCCGCTCGCCGGCGCGCAATGGATTCGCGACAAAACTCGTGGCGGTCAGATCGGGGCGAGCCAGGTAGCCGTGCGCCAGCTGCGCACCACTGATATAGAGCTCGCCGGGAATACCCGCCGGTACAGGCCGTAACCGGTTGTCGAGGACGTAGGCCTGGGTATTGAGACCCGGAACACCGATGGGCACAGCTCCGGTTTCGGCATCGGTCACCTCGCAGGCAATGACATCGATCGTGGTCTCGGTCGGCCCATACGTATTGAACAGGCGGCCTGCGGTGCGCTCCCGCAACCGCTGCACGATATCGCTGGAGAGCAGTTCCCCACCGAGGACGATAGTGCGCAGCCCGGCCCATGTTTCCGGCTCGGATTCGGAAAGGAAAACCGAGAGCATCGAAGGTACGAACTCTACATACGTAATGCCTTCGCCGGCGATCAGGCCGGTCAGGTACTCGGCGTCGCGATGCCCCTCCGAACGCGCAATGACCAGACGAGCGCCGACCTGCAATGGGAGGAAGAACTCCACCACAGCCGGGTCGAATGTTGCCAGCGTGCGCTGCAGCAGCACATCGTCGGCGCCGACCAGATACCGTGCGCGGGCGGTCTGCAGGTAGTTGACCACAGCCCGATGCGAGACCGCCACACCCTTCGGGCGGCCAGTGGAGCCCGAGGTGAAAATCGCGTAAGCGGTATTGTCCGGGCGCAGCGGCCGCAGCCGATCAGCATCGGTGAGCGGGGTATCGGCGAAACCGGAGAGATCCAATCGATCGATACGCACCTGCCCATCGATCCCCGGATCGAGGTCTTCGCCCGAGGTGAGCACGCAGACCGGGCGCGCGGTATCGATAATGTAGTCGAGCCGGTCCACGGGCTGGTCCGGGTCCATCGGCACATACGCACCGCCGGCCGCCACCACCGCATACGCGGCGGTGAGCAGGTCGAACGACCGGCGCATCCCCAGGGCCACAAAGGTTTCCGTCCCCACCCCGGCGCCGCGCAGCCACCGCGCCAGCCGGTGCACCCGGCTCGCGAATTCCGCATAGGACAGGTTGGTTTCGTCGAGAGTGAGTGCCACCCGGTCCGGATTCTCCGACACCATCCGGGTGAACCGGTCCAGCAACAGACCGGGTTCGATCGCCTGCTCGGTGGCATTCCACCGGTGCAGCACCAGTTCACGTTCGGCCGCATCGAGCAACTCGATCTCACCGACCGCGATCCCGGGATCAGCGGCCACCCCGGCCAGCACGCGCACCAACCGATCCGCAAACCCGGCGACCGTCGCCTGGTCGAACAGCGCGGTGGCGTAGGTCATATAACCGGTCAACCCCGCCGGAGCACCCGTCGTGTCGTAACTATCGCTGAGGATCAAGCTCAGGTCTTCCTGGGCGATCTCGGCGCCGGTATCCATTCCGGATACCGAGAGATCGGGAAGTTCCAGGCTGGTCTGCGCCAGGTTCTGCAAGGCGAAGCCCACTTGGTACAGCGGATTCCGCGCCGTCGACCGCACCGGGTTCAACGCTTCCACCAGCTGTTCGAACGGCACATCGGCATGCGCGAGGGCCGTGATATCGGCTTCGCGCTGGCGTGCCAGCAGCTCGGTGAACGATTCCCCACCGTCGAGCTCGGTCCGGAATACCAGTGTGTTGACGAACATGCCGATCACATCGTCGAGGGCGGCTTCGCCGCGACCTGCGACCGGGGTACCGATCGCGATATCGCCGGTACCCGACAACCGGGCCAGCAACACCGCAAACGCGGTATGCAGCACCATGAACAAGGTCGCGCCCTGGTTGCGGGCGATATCGGCCAGCGCCCGATGCAGCCGCGCATCGATATGCACCTCGACCCGTCCACCGGCATACGACTGCGTGGCCGGCCGCGGCCGGTCCGTCGGCAGATCCAGCTGCTCGGGCAGATCTGCCAGTGCCGACCGCCAGTACGCGAGCTGCGCATAGGCCAACGACGACGGATCAGTGCTCTCGCCCAGCAGGTTCCGCTGCCAGATGGCGAAATCGGCGTACTGCACCGGCAGCGGCTCCCACTCCGGCGCCCGTCCGGCAGCCCGCGCCGAATACGCGGTCATCAGATCCCGCGTCAATGGCGTCATGGACGAACCATCACCAGAAATATGATGCACCACCGCGGCCAGCACGAATTCGTCTGCCGCACCGTCGATCCGCAACAAGGTCACCTGAACCGGGACCCGGGCAGCGACATCGAACGACATCGCCGCAAGCTCAGCCAGCACCGCCGGAATCTCGTCCGCGGCCACCGTACGGATCTCCAGCTCCGGTACCGCACCCGTGGCCGGCAGCACCACCTGCGCCGGCCCGGATTCGGTCTCCGGATACACCGTTCGCAGCACCTCGTGCCGGGCGACCAGATCTCCGACCGCCTGCCGCAGGGCCGGCACATCGAGCTTCCCGGACAACCGGATCACCATCGGGATGTTGTAGGCGGCCGCACCGCCGTCGAACCAGTCCAGGAACCACATCCGCTGCTGCGCCAGCGATAGCGGGATCCGTGTCACGACCTCACCGGACGGCAACACCCGCGTGGGCCGCGACTGCGGTACCAGCGGCGGACGCCCACCGGAACCGGCCTGCTCTTCGAGACGGGCCGCCAGCGCGCCGACAGCGGAAGCCTCGAACAGTGTCCGGACCGGCACCTGGGTGTTCAGCGCCGCACCCAGCCGCGCGACGGCCTGGGTCGCGAGCAGCGAGTTACCGCCGAGCGCGAAGAAGTCGTCCTCCACGCCGACCCGCTCCACACCGAGGACCTCGGCGAGCACACCGGCCACCACATTCTCGGTCGGCGTCGACGGCGCCCGGAATTCGCGCACCTCGAAGACGGGTTCCGGCAATGCCCTGCGGTCCAGCTTGCCTGCCGGGGTCAGCGGGATCGCATCGAGCACCGTGATCGACAACGGCACCATGTACTCCGGCAACCGCTGCCCGACATACTCACGAACCTCGCCGGTATCAACCGTATGACCCGACGCGGCAACCACATACGACACGAGCGAGACCACGCCCGCGGAATTCTCGTGGCCCGTGGTCACCGCGAAATCAACGGTGTCGTGCGCGGTGAGCGCGGCATCGATCTCACCGAGCTCGATACGGAAACCACGCACCTTCACCTGGAAATCGTTACGACCCACATACTCCACCGCGGGATCGCCCGCGGCGTCACGACGCCACCGCACCACATCACCGGTGCGGTACAGGCGGGCACCCGGTGCACCGTGGGGGTCGGCGACAAAGCGGCCGGCGGTGAGACCCGGCCGGGCATGGTAACCACGCGCCAGCTGCACACCACCGACATACAGCTCCCCGGCCACACCCTCGGGCACCGGATTCAACCGGTCGTCGAGCACCAGGGTGCGCATACCCCGCACCGGCCCACCGATGGTGATCGGGTCGCCCGGAAGCAACTGCCGGCTGATGTTGGTCGCGATGGTCGCTTCGGTCGGACCGTAGGCATTGTGGAACCGGCGTTCGAGCCCGTCCTGATGCGTGGTGGACCACTTGCCGACCAGGTCGGCCGAAATCGCCTCGCCACCGGCGATGATCACTTCCATAGCCGCGAGATCCGCGGCATCCAGCGATGCCAGCACCGACGGTGTGATCAGACCGACCGTCACACCTTCGCGAGCGATCAGCTCGCCCAGCTCGGCGCCACCGTAGGTACCGGTCGGCACCACAACCAGCGCACCCGCCGAACCGACAGCCAGTAGCAACTCCAGGATCGACGCGTCGAACGACGGCGACGCGAACGCCAGCGCCCGCGACGCCGGAGTCAGCTGGTACCGCTCGACCTGTTCCGCACTGAAGTTCGCCAAGCCCGCATGGCTGACGACCACGCCCTTGGGTAGCCCGGTGGAGCCCGAGGTGTAGATGACATATGCGGTATTCGCCGGAGTCAACGGCCGCACCCGGTCGGCGTCGGTCACCGGCTCGGCCGAGTAGCGGTCCAGATCCAACTCGTCGAGGACCAGCCAGTCCACCGAATCCGGCAGATCACCGCGCACCGAGGACACGGTGATGCCCACGGGCGCACCCGAATCGGTGAGCATATGCACGATCCGGTCTTCAGGATAGGTCGGGTCGATCGGCAGGAACGCCGCACCCGACTTGGTCACCGCCCACTCGGCCAGCACCGAATCCGCCGACCGCGGCACCGCCACAGCCACCAGATCCTCGGCGCCCAACCCGTCACTGATCAGCACCCGAGCCAGACGGTTCGACCGCTCGTCGAATTCCCCGTAAGAGTGCCGGACACCGTCGAACACCACCGCCGGCGCCGCCGGATCCACCGCCGCCGCGGTAGCCAGCAACTCCGGCAACGTGCCCGCCGGCACCGCCGGCCCACCCGTCCGGGACAGCGCCGCGGCCCGTTCGGTCTCATCCAGGATCTCGACCGCGCCCAGCACCACATCCGGGTCGGCGGCAACCGCCGCCAGCAGCCGCTGGAACCGGGTGATCATCGTGTGCGCGGTCGCTTCGTCGAACAGTTCCGTGGCGTAGTTCAGGTTCAGAACCATTCCACCCGCGGCGTTCTCACCCAAGGTGAACTGAAGATCGAAACGCGCCACATCGTCGGCGAGTTCCACACCCGACACTTCGAGCCCCGCCAGCTCCAGCGCCGGCTGCTCATTGTTCTGGAACGACAGCGCCACCTGGAACAGCGGGTTGCGGGCCTGCGAACGCTCCGGCGACAACAGATCCACCAGACGTTCGAACGGCACATCCGCGTGCCCGAACGCGTCCAGATCGGCATGCTTCGCCCGATCCAGCAGATCGGCGAAGGTCTCACCCGAATCGACCACCGTACGGAGCACCAGGGTGTTGACGAACATCCCGACCAGATCGTCGAGCGCCCGCTCACCACGACCCGCGATCGGCGTACCGATCGCAATATCGTCGCTACCGGACAACCGCGCCAGCAACGCCGCCAAACCGGCGTGCAACACCATGAACATCGACGCGCCCCGGGCGCGGGCCAGCGCGTCGAGCTGACGGACCAGCTCGGCGCCGATCTCCGCCCGCACCGTGGCGCCCTGGAACGAAGCCGCGGCCGGCCGTGGCCGATCGGTGGGCAGTACCAGCTCGTCCGGCAGGTCCGCCAGCGTTTCCTGCCAGAACGCGACCTGCCGCGCCATCACCGACTCGGGATCGTCCTCGGTCCCCAGCACCCGACGCTGCCACAGGGCATAGTCGGCGTATTGGACCGGCAACGGCGCCCACATGGGGCCGTCATCGAATACACGCGCTGTGTACGCGATCATCACGTCACGCACCAGCGGTGTCATCGAGAATCCGTCGCCGGCGATATGGTGCACGACCACGACGAGCACATGGTCGTCGGGCGCGATCTCGAACAGCCGGATCCGCAGCGGGACGGTACGGGCTACATCGAAACCGGCCGCCACGAATTCGGTGACCTCGGTGATCATTTCGGCCGCCGTCACGGTGACCGGTCCCAGCGCCAGATCCACATCTTCGGGCGGCACTATCACCTGCACCGGGATCCCGTCGGCTTCCGGATAGAAGGTGCGCAGCGACTCGTGCCGGAGCACCACATCGGATACCGCCCACCGCAGTGCCGAGACGTCCAGATCACCCGTCAGCCGGATCGCCGTCGGCAGGTTGTAGGCCACTGACGAGGTGTCGTACTGGTTGAGGAACCACATCCGCTGCTGCGCAAACGACAACGGGATCAGGTCCGGCCGCGGACCGGCCACCAAGGCCTGGCGCCCGCCGGTGCCGGCCTGCTGCTCCACCCGCGCCGCCAACGCGGCCACAGTCGAATCCTCGAACAGCATCCGCACCGGCACAGTGGTGTCCAGCGCGGCACCGATCCGGGCGACCACCTGGGTCGCGATCAGCGAGTTACCACCCAGAGCGAAGAAATCATCATCGGCACCGATACCCGACACACCGAGCAACTCGGCGAAGACACCGGCCACGATCTCCTCGATCGGCGTCGACACCGCCCGCGAACCCGCCGCCTCGAACACCGGAGCGGGCAACGCCCGGCGATCCAGCTTCCCGTTGATCGTCAACGGAATCCGATCCAGCACAACAAAAGCAGACGGAACCATGTAGCTGGGCAACCGCTGCGCCGCACCGTCACGGATCGCCCCCAGATCAGGCGCAGCCCCGGACTCGGCAACCACATAGCCGACAATTCGCTGATCGCCGGGTACGTCCTCCCGGACGATCACCGCAGCCTGCGCGACACCGGACTGCGCCAGCACGGCGGCCTCGATCTCACCCAGCTCGATCCGGAAACCACGGATCTTCACCTGATCATCGGAACGACCGAGATACTCGAGTTCACCGGAACGGTTCCAGCGGGCAACGTCACCCGACCGATACAGACGGGCACCCGGCGCACCGAACGGATCGGCCACGAAACGCGCCGCCGAAAGATCCGGCCGCCCCAGATAACCGCGCGAGAGTTGCCCACCCGATACATACAACTCACCCGGCACACCCACCGGAACCGGCCGCAACCGGTCGTCCAGCACGTAGGTCTGCAGCCCGGCCAGCCCGCGACCGATGACACTACCCGCGGCCTCCGCGACAACAGCCGCGTTCAAGGCCCGATAAGACACGTGCACCGTGGTCTCGGTGATGCCGTACATGTTCACCAGCAGCGGCGACGCGGTCTCCCGGCCATCGACCGGCCGGCGGTGGCCGGCGGTGCCGTCACCGTGCCGCTCGATCCAGTCGGAGAGCCGCCGCAACTCCAGCGCTTCACCACCGAAGATCACATACCGCAATGCGAGCGCATCCGCCTCGGGGTTCGCGGTCCGGTCGGCTTCGGCCAGCTGGTAGAACGCCGACGGGGTCTGGTTCAGGACGGTGACCCGCTCGGTGCGCAGCAGCTCCAGGAACTGCTCCGGCGACCGGGTCGTGAAGTAGTCCACCACCACCGACGTGCCGCCGAACAGCAGCGGCCCCCACAGTTCCCAGACCGAGAAGTCGAAGGCATAGGAGTGGAACAACGTCCACACATCGTCGGGCCCGAAACCGAATTCCTGCTCGGTATTGGCGAACAGCCGCACCACATTCCGATGCGCCACCGCAACACCCTTCGGGCGTCCCGTGGAACCTGACGTGTAGATGACATACGCGGTGTTGTCCGCCCGCAACGGCGCGAGACGATCGGCATCGGTGACCGGCGCATCACTGAACTCGCCATCGGCGCCGTCCAGCAGTACCTGCGGCAGGCCCGCGGGGAGTTCCACCGTCACGGTGGCATCCAGCACTACGGCTTCCGGCCGGGCATCGGCGAGTACATAAGCGATCCGGTCCGCCGGCGAATCCGGGTCCACCGGCACGTAACCGGCACCGGACTTGATCACCGCCAGCAGCACCACTACCAGGTCCAGTGACCGCGGAAGCAATACCGCTACCAGTGATTCCGGACCCGCACCCGCGGCGATCAACCGCCGCGCCAGCACATTCGCCCGGCGATCCAACTCGGCGTAAGTGAGCAGCTCACTACCGAACTTCACCGCGGTCCGCTGCGCGTGCTCGCTCACGACAGTATCGAAAAGACTTGCCAGAGTGGCAGTTTCCGGACCCTCGATCGGAGCGCCATCCAGGGCGAACACCCCCGCACCGGCATCGGCGCGCGTGCTCACCCAGTTCCGCAGCACATTCGACCGCTCCGCCTCGTCGAGCACATCGATATCCCCGACCACGACGTCCGTATCCGCCACGGCGGCACGCAGAATGCGCAGGAACCGATCGGCGAAACCGGCCACCGTCTCCGCATCGAACAGATCCGTGGCGTAAACGAACTCGGCCTCCATACCGGGGTCGTTCTGCGGTGTCTCGCTCAGCGTCAGTGTCAGATCGTAGTTCGTCACGGGGAATTCGAATCCCACGTCCGCCACGGTGAGGCCGGGCAGTTCCAGCCGGATCTCACCGAGGTTCTGGAAGGTCAGCAGCACCTGGAAGAGCGGTTGATGCGACTGGGACCGTACCGGGTTGAGGGTTTCGACAATCTGCTCGAACGGCACATCGGCATGGGTGAACGCCTGCAGGGCACGATCCCGCACCTGGGCGAGCAGATCACTGAACGACGTGCCGGAATCGACCTCGGTCCGCAACACAAGCGTGTTGACGAACATACCGACCAGATCGTCGAGCAACCGATCACCACGGCCCGCGATCGGCGTGCCGACAGCGATATCGGTGGTCGCGCTGGACCGGGCGAGCATCGCCGCGTACGCGCTGTGCACGAGCATGAACAACGTGACGCCCTGCGCGTGCGCGACGCGGTTCAACTGTTCGATCAGCTCACCCGGCAGCGAGAACCGGTACATCGCGGCACGCCCCGAGAGAACCGCCGGACGTTCCCGGCTCGACAACGGAAGTACCTCGGGCAGGTCGGCCAGTTCCGCCCGCCAGAAATCCAACTGCTGAGAGACCAGCGACGACTGATCATCGACGGACCCCAGCATCTCGCGCTGCCACATCGCGTAGTCGATGTATTGCACGGCCAGCGGCTCCCACTGGGGGGCCGCGCCCATCGACCGGGCAGCGTAGGCGATCATCAGGTCACGGGTCAGCGACCGCAACGAGAAGCCGTCGGCCGCTATATGGTGCACCACCGCGGCCAGCAGGTGATCGTCATCGGACAGGCGGTATACCCGCAACCGGAGCGGGAGTTCCCGGGTCAGATCGAAACCGTTGCCGACGAACTCGGCTATCGATGCCCGGAGTTCGTGATCGATCTCGGAGCCGGATATCGCGTCCGGGCGGGATTCGACCGTCTCCATATCCAGAACGGCCTCGTGCGGCGGCAGCACCTGCTGGTAGCCCACACCGTCGTAGGACGGGTACACCGTGCGCAGGGGTTCGTGCCGGGCCATCAGATCGGCCACGGCAAGGGCCAGCGCCGCGATATCGACCGTCCCGCTCAGCCGCAGCACCACCGGAATGTTGTCGAACGCGGATCCCGGCTCGAACCGGTTGAGGAACCACATACGTTGCTGAGCCTGCGCCAGCGACGGCCGCTCCGGACGGGAACGAGCCGTGAGAACGGGGCGCCCGCCGGTGCCGGCCTGCTGCTCCACCCGCGCCGCCAACGCGGCCACAGTCGAATCCTCGAACAACATCCGCACCGGCACAGTGGTGTCCAGCGCGGCACCGATCCGGGCGACCACCTGGGTCGCGATCAGCGAGTTACCACCCAGAGCGAAGAAATCATCATCGGCACCGATACCCGACACACCGAGCAACTCGGCGAAGACACCGGCCACGATCTCCTCGATCGGCGTCGACACCGCCCGCGAACCCGCCGCCTCGAACACCGGAGCGGGCAACGCCCGGCGATCCAGCTTCCCGTTGATCGTCAACGGAATCCGATCCAGCACAACAAAAGCAGACGGAACCATGTAGCTGGGCAACCGCCCGGCCGTACCGTCGCGCACGATGTCCTGATCGAATTCGATCCCGGGCTCGGGCACCACGTAGCCGACGATCCGGTGATCCCCCGGATTGTCCTCCCGGACGATCACCGCGGCCTGCGCGACACCCGGCTGCGCCAGCACCGCGGCCTCGATCTCACCCAGCTCGATCCGGAAACCACGCACTTTCACCTGATCATCGGCACGACCCAGGTATTCGAGTTCGCCGAAGCGGTTCCAGCGGGCGACGTCACCGGAACGGTACAGGCGCGCACCGGGTTCACCCAGCGGATCGGCCACGAAGCGCGACACGGTCAGGTCCGCGCGGCCCAGGTATCCGCGGGCCAGCTGCACACCGGAGACATATAGTTCACCCGGCACCCCGACCGGCGCCGGCCGCAGACGCTGGTCCAGTACATAGACCTTCAGTCCACCCAGCGCACGACCCACCACGCTACCGGCCGCACCGGCGATGGTGGCCGCATCGAGTGCCCGGTAGGACACGTGCACCGTGGTCTCGGTGATGCCGTACATATTCACCAGCAACGGCGACGCGGTCTCCCGGCCATCAACCACCTGGGTACGCCCGACCGTGCCGTCACCGTGCCGCTCGACCCAATCCGCGAGCCGGCGCAACTCCAGCGCCTCACCACCGAACACCACGTACCGCAGCGCGAGCGCACCCGCCTCCGGACCCGCGGCCCGATCCGCCTCGGCCAGCTGATAGAACGCCGAGGGCGTCTGGTTCAGCACCGTCACCCGCTCGGCACGCAACAACTCGAGGAACTGCTCCGGCGACCGCGAGACGTAGTAGTCGACGACCACCAACGTGCCACCGAACAGCAGCGGCCCCCACAGTTCCCAGACCGAGAAGTCGAAGGCATAGGAGTGGAACAACGTCCACACATCGTCGGGCCCGAAACCGAATTCCTGCTCGGTATTGGCGAACAGACGCACCACATTCCGATGCGCCACCGCAACACCCTTCGGGCGTCCCGTGGAACCTGACGTGTAGATGACATAGGCGGTGTTGTCCGGCCGCAACGGCGCGAGACGATCGGCATCGGTGACCGGGCCGTCGTCGGCGTCCTCGATATCACCGGTCTCCACCGCGTAACCGTCGACCGCCACCCGCGAGACACCGGATGGAAGTTCCACCCACATCGAGGAGTCCAGTACCACGGTCGCCGGACGTGCGTCGTCGAGAATGTAGGTGAGCCGTTCTGCCGGTGAATCCGGGTCCACCGGAACATAACCGGCACCCGATTTGATCACCGCGAGCAGGGCGACGATCAGATCCAGCGAACGCGGCAGCAGCACCGCGACAAGGCTTTCCGGTCCGGCACCCTCGGCGATCAGCCGCCGGGCAAGCACATTGGCCCGGCGATCCAGCTCGGCGTAGGTGAGTTGCTCATCGCCGAACTTCGCCGCCGTCCGCCGCGGGTACTCACCGACGACTGCCTCGAAAAGACTTGCCAGAGTAGCTGTCCCGGGCAGATCGACCGGCCGTCCGTCGACACTGAATACACCGGGGGCGGCGTCGGGACGGGTACCCGTCCAGTGCCGCACCACGTCCGCACGCTCGGGTTCGGCGAGCAGATCGATATCGCCGATCGCGATATCCGGATCCGTGACGACCGCGCGCAGGATCCGCACCAGTCGATCGGCGAATCCGGCCACGGTCTCCGCGTCGAACAGGTCGGTGGCGTACGACCACTGCATGAGCAGGCCACTGTCGGTGGTCGCCCCCGTGCCGACGCTCAGTTGCAGATCGAATTTCGCCAGACCGGGATCGAATTCCACAACCTCGAGATCGAGCCCCGGCAGGGAAACAGCCCGCGTCTCGGCCACCGACGCGGCCTCGAACGTCAGCGCCAGCTGGAACAGCGGGTGATGCGCCTGCGAACGGCGCGGATTCAGGATGTCGACCAGCCGCTCGAACGGCACTTCGGCATTTCCGAATGCCTCCAGGTCGATACGCTGGACTTCGGCCAAGAGCTCGGTGAACGCTGCGTCTTGGGCCACTTCGGTACGCAACACAAGGGTGTTGACGAACATCCCGATCAGATCGTCCAACGCCTGCTCACCGCGGCCGGCGATCGGGCTTCCGATGGCGATATCGGCGCTGCCGGACATCCGCATCGCCCAGGTTGCCAGCGCCGCATGCATCACCATGAACAACGTGGTGCCATGCGCGCGGGCCAGATCCTCCAGGGCCGCGCGCAGGGTCGCGTCGACGGCGAAATCATGCGCCGCGCCTACATTGGAGGCGATCTCGGGGTGCGGACGGTCGGCTGGCAGTTCCAGCCGGTCCGGCAGATCCCGCAACCGTTCGCTCCAGTAGGCGATCTGCTCGGCGACAACGGATTCCGGATCATCTTCGGAACCGAGCACCGTGCGCTGCCACAGCGCGTAATCGGCGTACTGAACGGCCAGCGGTTCCCAGTCGGGTGCCATGCCACTGCAGCGATTGGTGTACGCGACTACGAGATCTCGCAGCAGCGGGCGGACCGAGAACCCGTCGCTACTGATGTGGTGCGCGACGAACACCACGACGTGGGCGTTCTCGTCCAGACGCAACAATGTCACCCGGAACGGCAGTTCGATCGTGACATCGAACAACGCACCTGCCAACTCCAGGATCCGGGCGTCCAGGCCCGATGCGGAGATGGGTTCGGGGGTGAGATCGAAATCCACCTCGCCGATCGGCAACACCTTCTGGATGCCGACTCCGTCGATATCCGGGTAGACCGTGCGCAGCACCTCGTGTCGTTGCACCATATCGACGACGGCCGCCCGCAGCGCAGCGAGATCCAGCGCACCGGTGAGTTTGACAGCCAGCGGAATATTGTTGACCGCCGAACGATTGTCGAAGCGGTTCAGGAACCACATCCGCTGCTGCGCCAGCGACAGCGGCGCCCGCTCCACGACCTCACCCGAAGGCAACGCCACTGCCGGACGCGGCTGCGGCACCAGCGGGGCACGTCCGCCGATCCCGGCATGCTGCTCCACCCGGACAGCCAGGCCGGCCACCGTGGAGGCCTCGAACAATGCCCGCACCGGCACGGTGGTATCCAGCGCCTTGCCCAGCCGCGCCGCCACCTGCGTCGCGATCAGCGAGTTACCACCGAGTGCGAAGAACTCGTCGTCGGCGCCGACCCGGTCCGCTCCGAGTACCTCGGCGAACACCCCGGCCACGATCTCCTCGACCGGAGTGGACGGCGCCCGGAAGCCCCGGGCAGCGAACTCGGGCTCCGGCAATGCCTTGCGATCCAGCTTCCCGGAAGCGTTCAACGGCAGTGCGTCCAGCACAACCACCGCGGCCGGCACCATATACCCCGGCAGCACCGTGCGCACGTCATCGAGCAGTTCACCGGAGTCGATCCGCGCACCGGCTGCCGGCACCACATACGCGACCAACTGCTCGCCGAGTGCGGAAGTCACTACCGAGACGACGGCCCGGCCGACCCGAGGCCGCGCCTGCAGCGCGGATTCGATCTCGCCGAGCTCGATCCGCTGCCCCCGCAGCTTCACCTGGAAGTCCGCCCGGCCCCGATACTCGAGCTCTCCATCCGGCCGCCGGGAGACCAGGTCGCCGGTGCGATACATCCGGCCACCCGACCCGAACGGATCGGCGACGAACCGTTCGGTCGTCAACCCCGGGCGCCCCGCATAACCACGCGCCACTTGCGCACCCGACAGGTACAGCTCACCGGTGACCCCCGCGGGCACCGGATGCAACCGCGAGTCGAGGACATACGCCCGGGTGTTGAATACCGGAACACCGATCGGCACCGAGGCCATATCGGCGGCCGTCACCTCATGGAATGTCGCATCCACCGCCGTCTCGGTCGGGCCGTACACATTGTGCACCCGGGCACCGGTCAGCTCCCGCACCCGGCGACCCAATTCGACCGGTAGCGCTTCACCGCCGGCGAACACATGCCGCAAACCGGTGTATCCGGCCAACCGCTCATCGACAGCAACCAATGCCAGCACCGAGGGAACGAACTGCACCACGGTCACCCGCTCCGCGATGACGGTCCGCACCATGTAGTCCGGGTCGAGATGACCGTCCGGCTCGGCCACCACCAGCCGCGCACCGACCTGCAGGGGCAGGAAGAACTCCCAGACCGAGGCGTCGAACGTCACCGCGGTCTTCTGCAGCAGACTGTCCTCGGCGCCCAGGCCGTACTGCTCGATCGACCACACCAAGGTGTTGGCGATCGCGGCGTGCGATACCGCCACGCCCTTCGGCCGCCCCGTCGAACCCGATGTGAAAATCACATACGCCGTGTTCTCCGGTCGCACCGGAGCCACCCGCTCCGCATCGGTCACCGGCGCGGTATCGAAATCACTCGTGTCGAGTGCGTCCAGCACCAGCACGGGCAGACCTGTCCCCTCGGGAACAGCCGCGGCGTCATCGGCGGTGGTCAATACGCATACCGGTGCCGCGGCATCCAGAAGGTAGCCGATCCGCTCGGCCGGATGATCCGGGTCCACCGGCACGTAGGCCCCGCCCGCGGTCACGATCGCATACATGCCGACGACCAGGTCCACCGAGCGTCGCACGACGAGCCCGACCAGCGACTCCGGTCCCACACCCTGCGAAATCAGCAGCCGGGCAAGACTGTTCACCCGGGCATCGAATTCACGGTAGGTCAGCCGCTGATCCTCGAACGATACCGCCATGCGATCCGGATATGCCGCTACCGCCCGCGCGTAACCGTCCAGCAGCAGCTCCGTGTCCACCGCGAAATCGGTCGCGTTCCACTCGGTGAGCACCCGCGCCCGCTCGGCCGGGTCGAGGATCTCCAGGTCGCCCACAGCCACCGACGGATCGGCCGCGATCTCGGCCAGCAAGCGCACGAACCGATCCGCGAACCCTTCCGCCGACGCATGATCGAACAGATCCGCGGCGTAGGTGAGCACGGCACGGATACCGGCCGGGGCACCGCTGTCCGTGTACTCGTCCGCGACGACCAGGTTCAGGTCGAACTGGGAGATCCCGGTATCGATATCCATCCCCGACACCGTCAACCCCGGCAATTCCAGGCTCGACTGCACCAGATTCTGGAATGCCAGTCCGACCTGGAACAACGGATGCCGCGCCTGCGAGCGAACCGGGTTCAGCACCTCGACCAGTCGCTCGAAGGGCACATCCGCATGCGCGAAGGCCTGGATATCGACCTGCCGCTGCCGGTTCAGCAGTTCCGCGAACGACTCCCCGCGATCGACCTCGGTCCGGAACACCAGTGTGTTCACGAACATACCGATCAGATCGTCCAGTGCCCGCTCACCACGACCGGCCACCGGCGTGCCGATCGCAATATCATCGGTACCCGACAGCCGGGCCAGCAGGACCGCGAACGCCGTGTGCACCATCATGAACAACGTCGCGCCCTCCGCACGCGCCACCGTGTTCAATGCCGCGTGCAGTTCGGCGTCTATCTCGATCGGAACCCGGCCACCCACAGACGACCGCGCCGCCGGCCGGGGCCGATCCGCGGGCAGGTCCAGCTGTTCCGGCAGATCCGCCAGCGCCGTCTGCCAGTAGCCGATCTGCGCGGCCGCCATCGACGCCGGATCGGCTTCGTCCCCCAGCAGCTCCCGCTGCCAGATGCTGTAGTCCGCGTACTGCACGGGCAAGGGGGCCCAGCCCGGCACCTCACCGGCGGTGCGCGCGGCATAGGCAGTCATCACGTCGCGAACCAACGGCCCGGACGACGAACCGTCACCCGTGATGTGGTGCACCACCATCGCCAGCACGAAGTCACCGCGAACACGCCCGGCCGCGCCGAACGTATCGCCGGCCCCGGCGGTATCGCCTTCGACGTGGAACAGGGCCACCCGCAGGGGCACTTCTGCCGTCACATCGAAAACGGCTGCCGCCAGCTCCGAAACCGCGGAAACCACATCCCCGGCGGCGACCGAGCGCATTTCCATCCGGGGCGCGGCCTGCTCGACCGGCAGCACCACCTGCACCGGACCCGACTCGGTCTCCGGATACACCGTCCGCAACACCTCGTGCCGCGCCACGAGATCGGCCACCGCCGCCCGCAGCGCGTCCACATCCAGCTCACCCGTCAGCCGGATGGCCAGCGGAATGTTGTATGCGACCGACTGCTGATCGAAACGGTTGAGGAACCACATCCGCTGCTGCGCCAGCGACAACGGCGCAGCCTCCACGATCTCACCCGAGGCCAGGATCCGCTCCGCACGTGGCTGCGGTACCAGCGCCCTACGCCCACCGGGTACGGAATGCGTCTCGATCCGCGCGGCAAGAGCGGTGACGGTAGTTGCCTCGAACAACACCCGCACCGGCACATCGGTATCCAGCGCCTGCCCCACCCGCGCCGCGACCTGCGTCGCGACCAGGGAGTTACCGCCCAGAGCGAAGAAGTCGTCATCCGCGCCGACCCGGTCCACACCGAGGACATCGGCGAACACACCCGCGACGATCTCCTCGATCGGCGTCGACGGCGCCCGGAACTCACGGGTCCCGAATACCGGCTCCGGCAGCGCTTTACGATCCAGTTTCCCGGACGTGTTCAACGGGAAAGCGTCCAGCTCTACCACCGCGGCCGGAACCATGTAGGTGGGAAGGACATCCCGGACGGAATCCAGCAGCGCACCGGAAACGATCTCGGCTCCCGGCGCCGGCACCACATACGCGACCAGCTGCTCACCCAGATCCGAGCCCGCGACGGTGACCACCGCCTGGCTCACCTGCGGCTGGGCCAGCAACGCCGACTCGATCTCACCGAGTTCGATCCGCTGTCCGCGGAACTTCACCTGGAAATCGGTGCGGCCCAGGTATTCCAGGACCGGCCGGCCGTCCACCTGCGCCCAGCGCACCAGGTCGCCGGTGCGATACATCCGCGCGTCCGCGTCGAACGGATTCGCCACGAACCGGTCCGCGGACAGATCCGGACGCGTCACATACCCGCGCGCCAGCTGATCACCGGCCAGATACAGCTCACCGGTCACCCCCGCGGGTACCGGACGCAACCGCGAATCCAGTACGTACACGCGCGAATTCCACTGCGGGACACCGATCGGGACGCTGCCGGTCTCGGTACCGGTGGCCTGCCAATAGGTGATCGATACGGCGGCCTCGGTCGGGCCGTACAAATTGTGCACCGCGGCATCGGAAATACCGCGCATCGCCGCGACGGTCTCGGGCGGCAGCGCCTCACCGATCACGAACACATGCTCGAGCGACGGAATCGAACCCGCCGGCGTCTGCGCGGCGAACACCGTCAACATCGACGGCACGAAGTCGGTCACCGTCACCCGCTGTTCGGCGATCACCCGCGCGAGATACGCCGGGTCGCGATGACCATCCGGCGTTGCCACGACGAGCCGCGCACCGGCGGCCAGGGGCAGGAAGTAACCCCACAGCGACACATCGAACGTGGTCGCCGTCTTCTGCAAGTAGGTATCGCCGGCACCCATCGGGTACTCCGCCAGCATCCAGGCCACCTGGTTCGCGATCGCCGAATGCGGCACCGCCACACCCTTCGGGCGACCGGTCGAGCCGGACGTGAAAATCACATACGCGGTGTTATCGGGCCGAACCGGAGCCAGCCGATCGGCATCGGTCACCTGGGAGTCGGCGTACCCGGACCCCTCCATAGCGTCCAGCGCCAGTACGGGCAGACCTGTCCCCTCGGGAACAGCAGCCGCGTCCGCCGTAGTGGTCAGCACGCATACCGGTGCCGCGGTATCCAGGATGTAGCCGATCCGCTCCGCCGGATGCGCCGGATCCAGCGGCACATACGCACCGCCGGCGGTGATGACGGCATACATGCCGACCACCAGATCCAGCGACCGCGACATCACCAAACCGACCAGCGACTCCGGCCCCACGCCCTGCGCGATCAACACACGCGCCAGCCGGTTCACCTCAGCGGAGAACTCCCCGTAGGACAGACTCATCCCCTCGAACGACACCGCCACCCGATCCGGGTGTGCCGCCGCCGTCCGCTCGAACCCGTCCAGCAGCAACCGCTCCGCCAGGACGTGCTCGGTCGCGTTCCAGTCCGCCAGTACGCGGGTGCGTTCGACGGGCGCGAGAATATCGAGATCCCCGACCGGCAGCGCCGGATCGGCGACGATCTCACCCAGCAACCGGATGAACCGCTGCACAAAATCTTGTGCCGTGGCCCGGTCGAACAATGCCGTGGCGTAGGTCAGATGGCCCGCGACACCTTGCGGGGTACCCGCGGAGTCGTAGCTGTCGCCGACGATCAGATTCAGGTCGAACTGGGAGATCTCGGTATCGACCTCCACACCCGAGACCGTGAGCCCGGGCAGTTCCAGACCGGCCTGCGCCAGGTTCTGGAAGGTGAACCCGACCTGGAACAGCGGGTGCCGTGCCTGCGACCGCGCCGGATTCAGCACCTCGACCAGGCGCTCGAACGGCACATCCGCGTTCGCGAACGCCTGGATATCCACCTGACGCTGCCGCGTCAGCAGATCGGCGAACGACTCGCCACGGTCGAGCTGGGTCCGGAACACCAGCGTGTTCACGAACATACCGATCAAGCCGTCGAGGGCCTGTTCGGCACGACCCGCGACCGGCGTGCCGACAGTGATGTCATCACTACCGGACAACCGCGCCAGCAGCACGGCCAGCGCCGAATGCACCACCATGAACAAGGTCGCGCCCTGCTCCTGCGCCACCCGTAGCAAGCCCGCGTGCAGCTCGGCGTCGATCCCGACCTCTACCCGGCCACCGGCGAACGACTGCACCGCCGGTCGCGGCCGATCGGCGGGCAGATCCAACTGATCCGGCACACCGGCCAGCGCCGACTCCCAGTAGGCGAGCTGCCCGGCGGCCAGCGACCGCGAATCGTTCTCGTCGCCGAGCAGCTCCCGCTGCCACAGCGCGAAGTCGGCGTACTGCACCGGCAACGGCGCCCAGCCCGGCGCCTCACCCGCGGCCCGCGCGACGTACGCGGTCATCAGGTCACGCGTCAACGGACCCACCGACGAACCGTCACCGGAAATGTGGTGCACCACCATCGCCAGCACGAACTCGCCGGTCGCACCGGCGTCATGTGCGGTGCCCGCGGCTTCGTTCGAATCGTCCACCCGGAACAGTGCCACCCGCAGCGGCACCTCGGCCGTCACATCGAAACCGGACGACGCCAACTCACCTACGGCCGCAACAACATCCGCGGCGGCGACCGTCCGCACCTCGAGCTGCGGCACCCCCTGCCCCACCGGCAGCACCACCTGCACCGGACCGGAATCGGTCTCCGGATACACCGTCCGGAGCACCTCGTGCCGCGCCACCACGTCGGCCACCGCCGCCCGCAACGCATCCACATCCAGTGCACCGGACAAACGGATCGCCAACGGAATGTTGTACGCCGCCGACTCACCGTCGAACCGGTTCAGGAACCACATCCGCTGCTGCGCCAGCGACAACGGCGCCGCATCCTGGACTTCACCCGAATCGGTCACCCGCGTCGGCCGCGGCTGCGGCACCAGCGGCGCCCGGCCGCCCGAACCCGCATGCTGCTCCACCCGGACAGCCAGACCGGCGACGGTGGGAGCCTCGAACACCGCGCGCACCGGCACCGTCGTATCCAGCACCTTGCTCAGCCGGGCCGCAACCTGGGTGGCGACCAGCGAGTTACCACCCAGCGCGAAGAAGTCGTCATCCGCGCCGACCCGGTCGGCACTCAGGACCTCACCGAAAATCCCCGCCACGATCTCTTCGATCGGTGTCGACGGCGCGCGGAACACGGTTGCCTCGAAAACAGGCTCCGGCAGAGCTTTACGATCCAGCTTGCCGTTGACATTCAACGGCAGAGCATCGAGTTCGACGAATGCCGCCGGAACCATGTAGGACGGCAATTGCCGGCCCAGCTCCGCCTGAATCCGAGCGAAATCCACACCGATGCCGGCGTCACCGGCAACAGCAGCACCGGAATCCTCGGCCGGACGCGCACCCGTGGCGGGCACGAGGTACCCGACCAGACGGTCACCGGTCCGCGGATCCGACTTCGCCACCACCGCGGCCTGACCGACCTCGGGCAAGGCCAGCAAAGCCGCTTCGATCTCACCCAGCTCGATCCGGAAACCACGAATCTTCACCTGGAAATCGGTACGACCCCGATACTCCAGCTCACCGGCACCGTTCCAAGCAACCAGGTCACCCGTACGATACATCCGCTCACCCGCAACGAACGGATCCGCCACAAACCGATCCGCACTCAGATCGGCCCGGCCGAAATACCCGTGCGCCAACTGCACACCAGCCAGATACAACTCACCCGACACACCATCGGGCACCGGCTGCAGACGCGCATCGAGCACATACACCCGCGAATTCCATTGCGGCGCACCGATAGGAACGGATACCACATCCGCGGCCGTGGCCCGATGGGTGGTGATCGACACCGCCGCCTCGGTCGGACCGTAGAGGTTGAACAACCCGATACCCGGGTGATCGGCGAGCAACCGCTGCGCCGTCGCCGCGGGCAATGCCTCGCCGATGGCCAGCACCCGCCGCAGCGAGGCAGGAAGACCCTCGTCGTCGCTCAGCAGGGCGTCCAGCATCGACGGCACCACCGTCAACGTGGTGACCGCCTCGCGACCCATCACGCTGTTGAGATAGGCGGGATCCCGATGCCCCTCCGCCGAGGCGATGACCATCCGGCCACCACAGACGGCGGCGGTCCAGAACTCCCACACCGACAGATCGAACGTCGCCGCCGTCTTCAGCAGAATCGCATCCGAAGCATCCAACGCGAATTCGGTAGTGATGTAACGCAACTGGTTCACGATCGCCGAGTGCGGGACTGCCACACCCTTCGGCCGGCCCGTCGAACCGGACGTGAAGATCACATACGCAGTATTCGACGCCCGCAGCGGCATGCTGCGCTCGGCTTCGGAAACCGGTGCGGAGTCGAAGCCGCTCAGGTCGAGATCGTCGAGCACCACCACCGGTGCGCTCTCGGTAGCAAACCCGGTCTCGGCATTCGTCAGCACACACACCGGCGCCGCGGTCTCGAGAATGTAGCCGCTACGCTCCGCGGCCTGATCCGGATCGATCGGCACATACACACCACCGGCCACAGACACCGCATACATCGCGACAACCAGATCCACCGACCGCCGCAACGCCAACCCGACCCGAACCTCCGGACCGACACCCTCCGCAATCAGGAACCGGGCCAAACCATTGACCCGCGCACCCAACTCCGCATAAGACACCCGGGATCCATCAGCAGCCACCAACGCCACATCATCCGGCCCGGCGGCCACAGTGGCATCCAGCAGCGACACCAACGTCTGCGCCGAATCCAACTCACGAGCAGTCGAATTCCGCTCGGCCAGCGCGGCACGCTCGGCCGGAGCCAGGATATCCAGCTCACCGACCACGGTCTCCGGCGCCGCGACGATCTCCCCGAGCAACCGCACGAACCGGTCCGCGACCACCTCGACAGTCGCCCGATCGAACAGCGCGGTGGCGTAAGTCAGGATGCCACTCAGACCTGTCGGCGCACCCGAGGAGTCGTAGCTGTCACCGACGATCAGATGCAGGTCGAACTGGGAGATCCCGGTATCGACCTCCACACCCGACACCGTCAACCCCGGCAACTCCAGGCCGACCTGCGCCAGGTTCTGGAACGAGAACCCGACCTGGAACAGCGGGTGCCGCGCGGTAGAACGAACCGGGTTCAGCACCTCTACGAGCCGCTCGAACGGCACATCCGCATGCGCGAACGCCGCGATATCCACTTCCCGCTGTCGCGCCAGCAGATCGGTGAACGACTCCCCGCGATCGAGCTGGGTCCGGAACACCAGCGTGTTCACGAACATACCGATCAGATCGTCCAGAACCTGCTCACCACGGCCCGCGATCGGCGTACCGACAGTGATGTCGTCACTACCCGACAACCGGGCCAGCAACACCGAGAACGCCGTGTGCACCGCCATGAACAACGTGGCACCCTGCTGCTGCGCCAATCGCTGCAGCCCGGCATGGATCTCCGCATCGATCCGGACCTCGACCCGGCTACCGGCGAACGACTGCATTGCCGGGCGCGGCCGATCGGCCGGCAGATCCAGCTGATCCGGGATCCCGGCCAGCGCCGACTCCCAGTAGGCGATCTGCTTCGCCGCCAGCGAAGCCGGATCGCTCTCATCGCCGAGCAGCTCCCGCTGCCACAGCGCGTAGTCGGCGTACTGCACCGGCAACGGCGCCCAGCCCGGCGCCTCACCGGCGGTCCGCGCGGAGTACGCGATCATCACATCGCGGGTCAGCGGCACCGCCGAGGAACCGTCACCGGAAATGTGATGCACCACCATCGCCAGCACGTATTCGTCTGCCGCGCCGTCGATTTCGAACAGTGCCACCCGCAGCGGCACATCGGCCGTCACATCGAAACCGGCCGACGCCAGCTCCGACACGGCCGCAAGGACATCCGCCTCCGGCACCGTGCGCAGCTCGAGCTCCGGAACCGTCTGCCCCGCCGGCAGCACGACCTGCACCGGGCCGGACTCGGTCTCCGGGTACACCGTCCGCAGCACCTCGTGCCGCGCGACGACGTCGGCGACCGCCGCCCGCAGCGCGCCGAGATCGAGCGCACCCGAGAGGCGGATCGCGAACGGCAGGTTGTAGGCGGCCGAATCGCCGTCGAACCGGTTCAGGAACCACATCCGGCGCTGCGCCGATGACAGCGGCACCCGCTCCGGCCGCGGACCGGCCACCAGCGCCTTACGCGCGCCCGACCCGGCCTGCTCTTGGATGCGCGCGGCCAGCGCGGCCACCGTCGACGCCTCGAAGAGCGCCCGCACCGGCACCTGCGTGTCCAGTGCCTGGCCCACGCGCGCCGAAACCTGGGTCGCGATCAGCGAGTTACCACCCAGCGCGAAGAAATCGTCATCCGCACCCACTCGGCTCACACCGAGCACATCGGCGAACACCCCGGCCACGATCTGCTCGATCGGAGTGGACGGCTCGCGGAATTCCCGCGACTCGAACACCGGCTCCGGCAGGGCTTTACGATCCAGCTTCCCGGAGGCGTTGAGCGGGAACTCGGCCAGCACCACGAACGCCGACGGCACCATGTAAACCGGCAACCGTTGCCCGAGATGGGCACGCAGGTCGTCGGTGTCCAGGATCGCGTCGCGCACCGGCACCACGTAGCCCACGAGCCGGTCGCCCATGGCCGGATCCGACTTGGCCACCACCACCGCACGCGCCACCGCATCGTGCTCGGTCAGCGCCGTCTCGATCTCGCCCAGTTCGATGCGCTGACCACGCACCTTCACCTGGAAATCGGACCGGCCCACGTACACCAGTTCGCCATCGGCCGTCCAGCGCACGACGTCACCGGTGCGGTACATGCGGTCACCCGTACCGAACGGGTCCGCGACGAACCGATCCGCGCTCAGGTCCGGACGGTCCACATACCCGCGCGCCACCTGGGCGCCGGCCAGATACAGCTCACCCGCGACACCGGCCGGAACCGGCCGCATCCGCGAATCCAGCACGTACACCCGCGCATTCCACACGGGTCCACCGATCGGGACCGCGCCCGAGACGCCCTCGCGGACAGCGGCATGGGTGGCGTGCACGGCGAACTCGGTCGGGCCGTACAGGTTGTACAGCGCCACATCGGTCACCCGCCGTACCGCCGCGACGACATCGCCGGTGAACGCTTCACCCGCCACGAACAGCATCCGCAGCGATGACAGCGCACCCGGGTCGGCGGCAACGCTCTCCGCGAAGACCGACAGCATCGACGGCACGAACGAGGTCGCCGTCACGCCCTGTTCGGCGATCACCGACGCCAGATACTGCGGATCACGATGACCGTCCGGTTCGGCGACCACCATCCGCGCACCGACGGTCAACGGCGCGAACAACTCCCACAGCGAAACGTCGAAGGTCGCGGGTGTCTTGAACAACACCACATCATCCCGCGAGATCCCGTATTCGCCGGCGATCCAGCGGATCTGGTTGCAGATCGCCGCATGCGACACCGCCACACCCTTGGGCCGGCCCGTCGACCCGGACGTGAAGATCACATACGCCGTGTTCTCCGTCCGCAGCGGCGCCACCCGATCGGCGTCGGTGACAGTCGACGCGTCGTACTTGCTGACGTCGAGGACGTCCAGGACCAGTACCGGCACACCTGTCCCCTGGGGAACAGTCGCGGCATCGTCGACAGTGGTCAGCACACACACCGGTGCCGCGGCATCCAGAATGTAGCCGATCCGCTCGGCCGGATGCGCCGGATCCAGCGGCACATAGGCGCCGCCCGCGGCCATCACGGCATAGGTGCCGACCACGAAATCCAGTGACCGCGATACCAGCAGCCCGACCAGCGATTCCGGCCCCACACCCTGCGCGATCAGGCGCCGAGCCAGGCGGTTGACCCGCACATCCAGCTCCGCGTACGTGACCTCGACACCGTCGGCGACTACCGCCACCCGATCCGGGAACTCGGCGACCGCCCGGGTGAAACCGTCGAGCAGCAGCGTTTCCGGCACCGCGTGCCCGGTCGCGTTCCACTCGGTCAGGACCCGCGCCCGCTCGGCCGGCTCCAAGATTTCCAGATCCCCCACCGGGATCGACGGATCAGCGACGACCTCCCCCAGCAGTCGGGTGAACCGGTCGACGAACCCCTGCACGGTGGCGTGGTCGAACAGATCGGTCGCGTAGGTGAGGAACCCCGACACCCCCGCGGGGTCTCCGGCGGTGTCGTAGTTGTCTTCGATGAACGCGTGCAGATCGAACTGCGAGACCGCGGTGTCGATATCGAGACCGGACACCGTCAATCCCGGCAGCTCCAGCCGCGACCGGTCCATGTTCTGGAAGGCGAATCCCACCTGGAACAGCGGGTGCCGGGCCTGCGACCGGACCGGGTTGAGCACCTCGACGAGTCGCTCGAACGGCACATCGGCGTGCGCGAACGCACCGATGTCCACCTGCCGCTGGCGGGCCAGCAAATCGGTGAACGCCTCCCCGCGGTCCACCTGGGTCCGGAACACCAGGGTGTTCACGAACATGCCGACCAGATCGTCGAGCGCCCGCTCACCGCGACCCGCCACCGGCGTGCCGATCGTGATGTCGTCACTGCCCGACAAGCGCGACAGCAGCACCGCGAACGCCGTGTGCATCACCATGAACAGCGTGGCGCCCTGCTGCTGCGCCACCCGCTGCAGCCCGGCATGGGTCCGGGCGTCGACCCGCACCTCGACCCGGCCGCCCGCATACGACTGCACCGCCGGACGCGGCCGATCCGCCGGCAGATCCAGCTGATCCGGGATCCCGGCCAGCGCCGACTCCCAGTACCCGATCTGCTCGGCCGCCAACGACTCCGGATCGGATTCGTCGCCCAGCAGCGCCCGCTGCCACAACGCGTAGTCGGCATACTGCACCGGCAGCGCCACCCAGCCCGGCACCGTGCCCGCGGCCCGCGCCGCGTACGCGGTCATCAGATCCCGCGTCAACGGGCTCACCGACGAACCGTCCGCCGCGATATGGTGCACCACCATCGCCAGCACGAACTCCCCCGGCACGACGGTGGTATCCGCGGTGCCGGCCGGTCCGTCCACCTGGAACAGCGCCACCCGCAGCGGCACCTCGGCCGTCACATCGAAACCGGCCGGCGCCAGCCCCGACACCGCGGCGAACAGCTCGGCGGCGGCGACCGAACGCACCCGGAGGTCCGGGGTGGCGTCGCCGACGGGCAGCACCACCTGCACCGGACCCGACTCCGTCTCCGGGTACACCGTGCGCAGTACTTCGTGCCGGCCCACCAGATCGGCAACGGCCGCCCGCAGCGCGTCGAGATCGAGCGCACCCGACAACCGGATCGCCAGCGTGATGTTGTACGCCGCGGACTGCTGATCGAAGCGGTTCAGGAACCACATCCGCTGCTGCGCCGGCGACAACGGCGCCGCCTCGTAGACCTCTCCCGACTCCGTGACCCGGGTCGGGCGCGGCTGCGGCACCAGCGCCACCCGGCCACCGGATCCGGCCTGCTGTTCCACCCGCACGGCCAAACCGGCGACGGTGGGCGCCTCGAACAGCGCCCGCACCGGAACGGGGGCGTCCAGTGCGGCACCGAGCCGGGCCGCGACCTGGGTGGCGAGCAGCGAGTTACCACCGACGGCAAAGAAATCATCGTCCGCGCCGACCCGCCGCACCCCGAGGACCTCGGCGTAGATCCCCGCCACGATCTCTTCGATCAGGGTCGACGGCGCACGGAATTCACGGGTCTCGAATACCGGTTCGGGCAGCGCCCGGCGGTCCAGTTTGCCGGCCGGGGTCAGCGGGATCTCGTCGAGCACCATGATCGACGACGGCACCATGTACGACGGCAACCGCTGCCCGGCGAACTCACGCACCGCCGCCACGTCGACCGAACGACCCGGTGCCGCCACCACATACGACACCAGCGCGTCCGCGCCCGCGGCGTTCCGGTGCCCGGTCGTGACGGCGAAGTCCACCGTCTCGTGCGCGGTGAGCGCCGCGTCGATCTCCCCCAGCTCGATGCGGAAACCACGCACCTTCACCTGGAAATCGTTGCGGCCCACATACTCCACCACCGGGTCACCGGCCGGATCGCGACGCCAGCGCACCACGTCACCGGTTCGATAGAGCCGCGCCCCCGATTCACCGAACGGATCGGCAACGAAACGCCCGGCCGTCAAACCGGCCCGAGCGTGATAACCACGCGCCAGCTGGATACCACCGACATACAACTCACCGGCCACACCCTCGGGCACCGGCTGGAGCCGATCATCGAGCACCAGCGCCCGCATGCCCCGGACCGGACCACCGATGGTGACCGGGTCGCCCGGCAGCAACCGCTCACTGATGTTGGTGGCGATGGTCGCCTCGGTCGGGCCGTACGCATTGTGGAACCGCCGCTCGACCGCTCCCGCGGGCCGCCCGATCTCGGGTGTGGCCGACCATTTCGCGACCAGGTCCGCCGAGATGGCTTCACCACCGGCGATGATGACTTCCATACCCGCCAGGTCGGCGGGATCCAGCGACGCCAGCACCGACGGCGTGATCAAACCGACCGTCACACCCTCGCGGGCGATCAGCTCACCCAGCTCCGCCCCGCCATAGGTACCCGTCGGCACGACTACCAGCGCACCGGCGGAACCCACGGCCAGCAGCAGTTCCAGAATCGAGGCATCGAACGAGGGGGAGGCGAAAGCCAAGGCTTTCGATTGCGGAGTCAGCCGGTAGCGCTCGACCTGTTCGGCACTGAAGTTCGCCAAGCCGGCGTGACTGAGCACCACGCCCTTGGGCAGACCTGTGGAACCCGAGGTGTAGATGACATAGGCGGTATTCGCCGCGGTCAACGGCCGCACACGATCCACATCTGTCACCGGACCGGCCGCAAACCCATCGAGATCCAGCTCGTCGAGCACCAGCCAGTCCACCGAATCCGGCAGCCCCGCGACCTCCGAGGACACCGTAATACCCACCGGCGCACCGGAATCGGACAGCATATGCGCAATACGATCCGCCGGATACGTCGGATCGATCGGCAGGAACGCCGCACCCGACTTCGTCACCGCCCACTCGGCCAGCACCGAATCCGCCGACCGCGGCACCGCCACCGCCACCAGATCCTCGGCACCCAGACCACGCGCGATCAACACCCGCGCCAACCGGTTCGACCGCTCGTCGAACTCCCCATAGGAGAAGCGAACACCCTCGAACACCACCGCCGGCGCCGCCGGATCGACCGCCACCGCATCCGCCAGCAACTCCGGCAACGTCCGCGCCGGCACCGCCGGACCACCCGAACGGGACAGGATCTCCCGGCGTTCCCCCGGCTCGAGAAGTTCCAGATCGCCCAGCAGCACGTCCGGATCAGCGGCCACCACCGACAGCAGCCGCAGGAACCGATCGGTGAACAACGCCGCCGTCTCCGGATCGAACAGATCGCGGGCAAAGGACAGCTCGCCCAGCATCCCGGAATCCGCGCTCTCGCCCATACCCCGGAAATTGAGCGACAGGTCGAACTTCTCCAGCCCGGTCTCGAATTCGACCGGCGCCACCCACAGTTCCGGCAGTTCGAAATGCCGATCCGGCAGGTTCTCGAACGACAATGCCACCTGGAACAGCGGGTGCCGGGCCTGTGACCGGACCGGGTTCAACACCTCGACCAGCCGTTCGAACGGCACATCGGCGTGCGCGAAAGCTTGCAGATCCGCATTGCGCACCACGGCCAGCAGTTCGGCGAAACTCATATCGCCCCGGACCTGGGTCCGCAGCACCAGGGTGTTGACGAACATGCCGACCAGGTTTTCCAGCGCGGCATCACCGCGACCGGCGACCGGGGTGCCGACGGCGATATCGGATTCGCCCGTCAGCCGAGCCAGCAAGGCGGCCAGCACACTGTGCACCACCATGAACGGTGACGCATTGTGCCGGCGGCCGAGTTCCACCAGCCGGCGGCGCGTTTCCGGATCGATCACGAACGAATGGATGCCGCCGGCAAAGGACGACACCGCGGGCCGTGGACGGTCCGCCGGCAGCGCCAATTCGTCGGGGAGTCCGGCCAGTTCCTGCTTCCAGTACCGGATCTGACCGGAGATCAGCGATTCCGGATCGTCCTCCGAACCCAGGACCTCGCGCTGCCACAGGGCGTAATCCGCATACTGCACCGGAAGATTCGCCCAGGCCGGCGATTCCCAGCTGACGCGCGCCGCGTAGGCGACCATCACATCCCGCGCCAGCGGTCCCATCGACCAGCCGTCGGCGGAGATATGGTGCACCACCATGCCGAGGACGTACTCGTTGTCGCTGATCTCGAAGAGCCGGGCGTGCAGCGGCACTTCGCTGGTGACATCGAATGCCATGGTAGCCAGATCGATCAGATGATCGATGAGTTTGTCCTCGCGGATCCGGAACGGTGTCAGATCCGGAACCACCTGCGCCGCATCCAGAATCACCTGAACCGGCGTATGCCCGGTCTCCGGGAACACGGTGCGCAGGGATTCGTGCCGGTCGATCACATCGATGATCGCCACCTGCAGCGCGGCCACATCGAGTTCACCGGACATCCGGATGGCGACCGGGATATTGTTGACGGCCGATTCGGCGTCGTAGCGGTTGAGGAACCACATCCGCTGCTGGGCCAGCGACAGCGGGATATCGTCCTCCCGGCTCCGCGCCACCAGAGCCTGGCGGGCGCCTTCACCGGCATGGGATTCGATCCGCGCCGCCAGCGCGATCACGGTGGATGCTTCGAACAGGGTGCGCACGGGCACGCGGGTGTCCAGTGCGGCGCCGAGCCGGGCGGCGACCTGGGTGGCGATCAGCGAGTTGCCGCCGAGTTCGAAGAAATCGTCGTCGAGTCCGACCGGCTGCTCCCGCGGGAGCCCGAGGACCTCGGCGAAGGTCTCCGCCACGATCTCTTCCACCGGTGTGGTCGGCGCCTGGAACTCCCGGGCGATCACCTTCGGTGCGGGCAGGGCCCGTCGATCGAGTTTGCCGCTCGAGTTCAGCGGGAAGGCTTCGAGCACGACCGTTGCCGACGGCACCATATACGCGGGCAGCCGGCCGTACAGATGATTGCGGAGCTGGTTGGAATCGATCGTGGTTGCCGGCGCCGGCACCACATAAGCAACCAGGTGATCACCGGTGAGCCCGTCCGTGCGGACCACCGCGACGGCCTGTCCGACGGTCTCGAATTCCAGGAGCGCGGTCTCGATTTCGCCGAGTTCGATCCGCTGGCCACGGAACTTCACCTGGAAGTCGGCGCGGCCCAGGTACACCAGTTCACCGTCCGGCAGCCACCGGACCAGGTCGCCGGTGCGGTACATCCGGCCGCCGTCGCTGTCGAAGGGGTCGGCGACGAACCGGTCCGAGGTCAGATCCACCCGGCCCTGATAGCCCCGAGCCAGCTGGACGCCGGCCAGGTAGAGCTCACCGACCACCCCGATCGGCACCGGGCACAGCCGGGTGTCCAGCACGTAGACCCGGGAATTCCATTCCGGCACACCGATCGGCACCACCTCGGTGTCGGCCGCGGTGACCTCGTGATGCGTGATGGATACCGCGGCCTCGGTGGGGCCGTACACGTTGTACAGCCGCGCATCACTGACGGCGGCGAA
This sequence comes from Nocardia sp. NPDC051750, assembly GCF_044453135.1. Taxonomy (NCBI): domain Bacteria; kingdom Bacillati; phylum Actinomycetota; class Actinomycetes; order Mycobacteriales; family Nocardiaceae; genus Nocardia; species Nocardia sp. NPDC051750. The sequence continues at coordinate 135,951 of NZ_JBITCK010000001.1, forward strand.
TGCGGTGACAGTTTCCGGCGGCAATGCCTCACCGATGACGAAAACCGCACGCAGCGAGGCCAAGTCGAGGGAATCGGCGTAGGCGGCGAAGACGCTGAGCATGGACGGTACGAAGTCGGTGAGCGTCACCTGGTACCGGTCGATCAGCTCCGACAGATACTGCGGGTCGCGGTGACCGTCCGGCCCGGCCAGCAACAGTTGCGCACCGGCCGCCAGCGGCAGGAAGTATCCCCAGAGCGAGACATCGAACGTGGTCGCCGTCTTCTGCAGGTAGATATCACCGGGACCCACCTGGTATTCGTCGCGCATCCAGGCCAGCTGGTTGGCGATCGCCCGATGGGACACCACGACGCCCTTGGGCCGCCCGGTGGACCCCGACGTGAAGATCACATAGGCCACCGCATCCGGCAGCACCGGACCGCGGCGCTCGGCATCGGTGATCGGGTCCGTGGCGTACCCGGAGAGGTCCAGGGTATCGATCCGCACCCGCGGCACCTGTCCGACGCTCATCTCATCGTCGGTGGTCAGGACACAGAGCGGCGCCGCGGTGTCCAGGATGTATTCGATCCGTTCGGCCGGATGATCCGGGTCCAGCGGCACATACGCGCCACCCGCCGCGCTCACGGCGTAGATACCTGCCAGCAGGTCGACCGATCGGCGCATCCCCAGCGCCACCAGCGTTTCCGGGCCCACCCCGCGCGAAATGAGATACCGGGCCAGCCGGTGCACCCGGCCGGCGAACTCGGCGTAGGTCAGACTCGTCTCCTCGGAGACGACGGCGACGGCATCCGGGGTACGCGAAACCTGTTCGAGGAACGGCGAAATCAGGGTCGCCGACCGGTCGGTCGGCATCTCGGTCGCGTTCCACTTCCGCAGAATCCGCGCGCGTTCGGCATCCTCGAACAAATCGATATCGCCGACCGCCGTATCCGGGTAGTTGACGACACTGTCCAGAATTCGCAGGAATCGCCGGTTGAACTCGTCGACGGTCGCGGCATCGAACAGATCGACGGCATAGGACGTGATCACCGAAATACCGAGCGCGGCACCGTCGCCGGACCGATCCTCGGTCACCGTCCACTGCAGATCGAATTTGGCGATATCGACCTCGAGCTCTTCGGCCGTTACCTGCAACCCCGGCAATTCGACGGTCGCATGCGCCATTTCCTGGAACGACAGCATCACCTGGAACAGCGGATGCCGCGCCTGCGACCGCGTCGGGTTCAGCACCTCGACCAGTTGCTCGAACGGCACATCCGAATGCGCGAACGCCGCCAGATCGGTTTCCCGGGTGTGCGCCAGGATCTCGGTGAACCGTTCACCGCCGTCCACCGCGGTGCGCAGCACCAGCGTGTTGACGAACATACCGATCAGATCGTCGAGCGACTGCTCGCCGCGACCCGCCACGGGGGTACCGACCGCGATATCGCCGGTCCCGGACAACCGGGCCAGCAATACCGCCAGGGACGCGTGCAGCACCATGAACAGGCTGACGCCCTGCGCGCGGGCCAGTTCGCCCAGCCGCTGATGCAACTCGGCGTCGATCCGGAACTCGACGCGGGCACCGCGGAAGCTCTGCTCCGGCGGGCGCACCCGATCGGCGGGCAATTCGAGCTGGTCGGGCAGCCCGGCCAGGGCACTGCGCCAATACCCGATCTGCTGAGCCGCCATCGAGGCGGGATCGGATTCGACGCCGAGCAGTTCCCGCTGCCAGACCGTGTAATCCAGGTACTGCACCGGCAGCGGCGCCCACGTGGGCTCCGCATCCTGGGACCGGGCGATATAAGCCGCCGCCATATCCCGGGCCAGCGGACCGAAGGAGAAGCCGTCCACCGAGATGTGGTGCACCACGAAGGCGACCGCGTACTCGGCGGTTCCGTTCGACCGGCCCCCATGCACCTCGAAGATCCGGACCCGGATCGGCAATTCTTGGCTCACATCGAAACCGATGGAGGCGAACGCGGTCAGGACGCCGGGCAGGTCGGCGGCTTCGATCGGCTCGACCGTTACCCCGAGATCGGCTTCCTCCATGGGCAGTACCCGCTGGTAGCCGCCGTCATGGGACTCGGGGAACACCGTACGCAGCGACTGCTGCCGCTCCAGCACATCGGTGAGCGCCGCCCGCAGAGCGGCCAGATCGACCTCGCCGTGCATCCGGATCACGAACGGCAGGTTGTAGATCGGCGCGGTCGGGTCGAACTGGTTGATGAACCACATCCGCTGCTGCGCCGGCGACAGCGGCACCCGTTCGGGCAGCGCCCGGGCCACCAGCGGCGGCCGGGACTCGCTCGACGCGGAATTATCGATACGCGCCGCCAGACCGGCCACGGTCGGCGTTTCGAACAGCGCCCGTACTCCGACGCGGACCCCGAATGCCGCGCTGATCCGCGCGACGACCTGGGTCGCGACCAGCGAGTTGCCGCCCAGATCGAAGAAGTTGTCGTCGGCACCGACCAGCTCCTGGCCCAGGATATCGGCGAAGATCGCGGCCACGATCTGCTCGGCCTGGGTCCGCGGTGCACGGAAACCGGCGGCGCCGGCGCTGAACACGGGTTCCGGTAGCGCCCTGCGATCCAGTTTGCCGCTGGTGTTGAGCGGGAGTGCGTCCAGAACCACGATCGCGGCCGGGACCATATAGGACGGCAGCTTCTCCCCGAGGAACCGGCTGAGCTCGACCGGTTCCACGGTCTGCCCGGGAGCGGGTACTACATAGGCGGCCAGCTGCTGACCGGTGGCGGTGTCGACCACCAGGACCACGGCCTGACTCACCGCCGGATGGGCGAGCAGATCGGTTTCGATCTCGCCGAGTTCGATGCGCTGACCGCGGAACTTCACCTGGAAGTCGGTCCGGCCGATGTACTCGAGCACCCCGTCGGCACGCCAGCGCACGAGGTCGCCGGTGCGGTACATCCGATCCCCGGGCGCACCGGACGGATCGGCGACGAAACGGTCGGCGCTCAGGTCCGGGCGGCCCCGATAACCGCGAGCCAGCTGGCGGCCCGACAGATACAGCTCACCCGGCGCGCCGATGGCCGCCGGGCGCAGGCGGGCGTCGAGTACCTGGACCCCGACATTCCACTCCGGCACACCGATCGGCACCGAGACGGTATCCGCGGTGGTGGCCTCCCAATAGGTCACCGACACCGCGGCTTCGGTGGGGCCGTACAGGTTGTGCAGTCCGGCGCCGGAGATCGCCTTCGTCGCCGCGACCGTTTCCGCCGGCAGTGCCTCGCCGATCACGAATATCGCACGCAACGACGCGATCTGCTCGGCGTCGGCGTAGGCGGCGAACACCGTCAGCATGGAAGGCACGAAATCGGTGGCGGTCACCCCGTGCCGGGCGATGGTCTCGGCGACATAGACGGGGTCACGGTGGCCGTCCGGAGTCGCGACGATCAGGGTGGCACCCGACATCAGCGGCAGGAAGTAGCCCCACAGCGAGACGTCGAAGGTGGTGGCGGTCTTCTGCAGATAGACGTCGTCCGCGGTGAACCCGTAGGTTTCCAGCATCCACAGCTGCTGGTTGACGATGGCGTGATGGCTCACCACGACGCCCTTGGGGCGGCCGGTGGAACCCGAGGTGTAGATGACGTATGCGGTGTTGTCCGGCCGCAGCGGGGCGAGCCGGTCGGCATCGGTGATCGGCGCGTCGGAGTATCCGGCGGTGTCCAGGGTGTCGACGGCGATCGCCCGGACCGATTCGGGCAGGTCGCCCGCGTCCGCGGTGACCGTCAGCACGCAGACCGGTGCCGCGCTCTCCAGGATGTAGTCGGTGCGTTCGGCCGGATGGTCCGGGTCGATCGGCACATAGGCACCGCCCGCGCGCAGCACCGCGTGCATCGCCACGACCAGGTCGAGTGACCGGCGCATACCGAGGGCCACCAGCGATTCCGGACCCACACCGTCGGCGATCAGATACCGGGCCAGCCGATTGACCCGCGCGCCGAATTCGGCGTAGGACAGACCTGTCCCCTCGTATTCGACCGCGAGATTGCCCGGGGTACGGGCGATCTGGGCGTCCAGCAGCGCGGGCAACGTGGTGTCCGGGACTTCGTGCGCCGCGTCGTTCCAGGTCTCGAGGGTCGCGGTGCGTTCGGCGGCGGTGGTGATCGCGAGCTGCCAGACCGGCTCGGCAGCGTCGGCGGCCAGGAACCGGTCGAAGAATTCGAGGAACCGGGTGTGGTGCCGGATGGCCTCTTCGTCGGTGTAGAGGTTGGGGTTGGTCTCGAAGTCGATATGGCTGCGGGTGCCGCCGACCGACTGATAGAAGTTGACGCCCAGGTCCTCGATACTGCCGGTGGACAGCACATGCAGGCTGCCGACGCTCTCGCCGAGCCGCAGTTCGTCCTGGAACAGCATGATGTTGACCCACGGTCCGAAGAATTCCGTGGTCACCACGCCGCCACCGGCGGCGTCGCGGCGGATGTCCTCGTGCCGGTAACGCTGATGCCGCAGCGCCCCGGAAACCTCCAGCTGAACCTGGTGACGCAGATCGGCGATCGTGGTTTCGGCGCCGACGTGCAGCCGCAGCGGGACGATATTCGACGAAACACCGCCGGAACGACGCATGAGCGCGGTGGTGCGCGCGGTGACCGGCAGACTGAGGATGACATCCTCGGCACCGTTCCATTGGGCGAGGTAGGCGGCGAACGCGGCGATCAGTTCCTGCGCGGGCGAGGATTCGTAGCGCCGCACCGCATCCTCGAGCGAAGCGTTCAGCTCGTCGGTGAGCGGCCCGGCCACGACCCCGTTACGGGCGGCCGGGGCGGCCGAACGCCCGGCCAGGCTGGTGCCCTCCTCGAGTCCCGCGACCCGTTCCGCCCAGTGCGCTTTATCGGTGTGGAAGCGGGTGCTGTCGCGGTAGGCGATCTCCTGCTCGTACAAGGTGCGCAGCTGCGCCGCCTTGGACGGAGTGGGTTCCACGCCCGCCCGGTACGCCGTGTACAGCTCGGCGATCCGGTTCATCATGTTCATCGCGCCGTAGCCGTCGACGACGATGTGGTGGGCCCGCACATACCAGTACCAGTGGTTCTCACCCAGGCGCAGGGCGGCGGCGCGTATCAGGCGATCGGCGGTCAGATCCAGGGGACGGCCGTATTCGGCACGCATCCATTCCCCGGCGGCGGCGGCGGGATCGGCGGCATCCCGCAGGTCCACGTAGCGGACTTCGTCCTCGATGCTGTGATCGATGAACTGCAGCGGTTCCCCGTCGCGTTCGACGATGCGCAACAGGCCCGAACCCAGCTCGTGGGAAGCGTCCAAACTGGCCCGGGTCAGAGTGTCGACGTCGAGCTCACCGCGCAGTTCGACGTACTGGGCGATATTGACTGGCACCTGTGGGTCGACATGCTGCGCGTACCAGATACCCAGCTGTGCAGGCGACAGGGGGAACAAGTCCCCGTCGGCGGTTGCCGAACCACTGTTCGTACCGTTTCCGCCGTTGTCCAGCCGGTCCAACCGTAACCTCGCTTCCGGAGCGCACACGTGCGCTTCCCGTCACCACCTGGACGCGACGCGCACCGCCGGTAGCACGACGTCCGCTGTTCCAGGCCCACTTCTCGTTCGATCAGGCAGAAATGTCCATCGGAAGTATCCGTTTATCGGGCCGAAGATGTTACATCGGACGCCCGGTACCACTCGGCACGTACGGTGCCGAAGGACACCGTGTACCCGCACCCGCGTGCCGACTCCTGACCACCGACCCAATCTACCGTCGGACCGGCGCGACACCAACCGCGTTCCGCCCGCGCAGGCCGGAGCCGTGCGGGAGTCGCCCGGTTCTCCGGGCCGGGCCCACCACGGGCGCTCTTGCTGTACTTATCCGGTCAGGTGTGCCCGGTCACGGGCCGGGTCGTAAAGGTGTGATTGCGCACAGGCCGCGCCCGGGTCGAGCGCCCGGCCGACCAGGATCACCGCCGCCTGCCGCAGCCCCGCCGCCTCGACCCGTTCGGCGATCCCGGCGAGGGTCCCGCGCAACACCACCTGATCCGGCTGGCTGGCGCGATACACCACCGCGACCGGACAGTCGGCCCCGTAGTACTCGGCCAGCTCCGCCGCCAGCTCCCGGGTTCGGGTGACCGCCAGATGCAAGGCCAGCGTCGCGCGGGTCCGGGCGAACCCGGACAGCGCCTCGGACGACGGCATCACCGTCGATCGGGCCTGCATCCGGGTCAGCACCACCGACTGCGCGACCTCGGGAACGGTCAGCTCCGTGCCCAGCAGCGCCGCCGCGGCGGCATACGCGGGTACACCCGGGGTGACATCCCACGGCACACCGGCCGCGTCGAGCCGGCGCGTCTGCTCGGTGAGAGCGGAATACAAGGACGGATCGCCGGAGCACAGCCGGGCCACCTCCCGGCCGGCCGCCGCCGCACGCACCAGATGCCCGGTGATCTCGTCGAGGTCGAGCCGCTGCGTATCGATCATTTCGGTACCGGGCGCACAGTGGGCCAGCACCTCGGGATCCAGGTAGGTCCCCGGGTACAGGCACACCGGGCACCGCCGCAGGAGTTCCACGGCGCGCACGGTCAGCAGATCGGCGGCGCCGGGGCCCGCCCCGATGAAGTGCACGGTCATGGGGTCGAGCATAGGACCGCGGCAACGCCGGACCGCGGGCCCGCCCGCCTGCCCGCGACCTGCGGCCGGAAGCGAGCTCGAGATACCGGATACGGCCCGGTTCGGCGCCGGATCCCGGACGTACGGGGTCCGGCGGCGACCGGGCCCTGCCCGCCCGTGCCGTCGAACGTCGTCTGACTGCTTCCGGCCCTGGTTCAGCCGACGGCGTCGAAGAAAGCGACAACCTTGGTCGGCCGCACCCGGACCAGGAGCTCACCGGGGACGCCGTTGCGGCGGCCGAACTCGTCGGCGCGGGCCGTACCCATATAGCGGCCGCCGATCGCGGTCGCCGTCCGCAGCAGTTCGGCCGGATCCTCGGACAGGGTCACCGTGCCCTGGATCTGTACCGCGGCGTACGGCGGCTCCTCGAGATCCACCACCAGCGCGATCCGGGGGTCGCGCTGCAGCGCCTTCCCCTTCGCCGTGTTCTTGCCCGTGTTGAACACGATTTCGTCGCCGTCGAGCAGGAACCAGACCGGGGTCACCACCGGGCGCCCGTCGCCGGCGGTGAAAGCCACCTTGGCGGTACGTGTTCCGTAACCGAGGAATTCGCGCACCGTGGGATCGGAAAGTGAGGCCATGCGGATCACCCTAGGTCGGGCCGGTCACAGACCGGGTAAGCCTCGCGGCGCGTCCGGCCGAACCCGATCCCACGGCGATGTCACACCCGGACGGCTTACGTCGTCGACCAGGTACCGGCCCGGATAGGCCGGTCGCAGAGAAATGGTGTGAGATGAACGTCGCTTATTACATCGCCGGAACCCTGACCGCGGTATGGGTCGGATTCTCGGGCTACTCGCTGTTCTCGAAACAGCAGTTCGTCGTCGAACCGCTCGAACGGTACGGCGTGCCACGGTCGTGGTGGAACTGGCTGGCCCTGGCCAAGTCGGCCGGAGCGCTGGGGTTGATCGCCGGGTTCGCAATCCCGCCGCTCGGTGTCGCCGCGGCCATCGGCCTCATCCTCTATTTCCTGGGCGCCACCGCGACCGCCCTGCGCGCCCGCTCGTACAACACCGCGGTATTCCCGCTGCTGTACCTGATCCCGGTGGCCGCGACCCTGGTCCTGCAACTGGCCCGGTAATCCCGCGGACCGGCCGGGCCGCAGCGAGGCGCCGGATGTTCCCGGCGGACAAGCGACCGGGATCCGCGCACACCGGTTGTTGATCACCGTGGACAACTGTTCCCGCTGATCGGGCAGCGCTCGAACCAACCCGGCCGAATCGCCGATACCGCGACCGCATCCGGGCGATACTCCGAATGGCCCCTATCCCGGTTTGCGGGGCAGCGCGTGTGAGGAGTTGGCAATGAGCGTGGTGGACGGGACGAAACAAGCCGACGAGAGTTCACCACCCGATAGGGGCGGTCTGCGGCGGGTGGTGGCGGCGTCCATGGCCGGGACCGTGGTGGAGTGGTACGAGTTCTTCCTGTACGGCACGGCCGCGACGCTGGTCTTCAGCAAGATTTTCTTTCCGGAGTCCGACAGCGAACTCGACGCGATCCTGAAAGCCTTCCTTACTTATGCGGTCGGTTTCGCTGCCCGGCCACTGGGCGGGATCGTCTTCGGCCATTTCGGTGACAAGTACGGCCGCAAGCGACTCCTGCAGTTCAGCTTGATCCTGGTGGGCGCGGCCACCTTCCTGATGGGCTGCCTGCCCACCTACGGCCAGATCGGCTACCTGGCGCCGGCCCTCCTGGTCGTACTGCGTTTCCTGCAGGGTTTCGCGGTCGGTGGCGAATGGGGCGGCGCGGTGCTGCTGGTCGCCGAGCACAGCCCGAACAAGAGTCGCGGTTTCTGGGCGAGCTGGCCGCAGTCCGGTGTCCCCGGCGGAAACCTGCTGGCCACGATCGTCCTGCTGGTTCTCACCACCGTCCTGTCCGACGACGATTTCCTGTCCTGGGGCTGGCGGATCGCGTTCTGGCTGTCGGCCGTGGTGGTTCTGATCGGCTACTACATCCGCACCAAGGTGACCGACGCGCCGATCTTCACCGCCGCACAGAAGGAAGCCGAACAGGTACGGACCTCATCCTTCAGCGCGATCGAGGTCCTGAAGCGGTATCCGCGGGGCGTCTTCACCGCCATGGGCCTGCGCTTCGGCGAGAACATCATGTACTACCTGGTCGTCACCTTCACCATCACGTATCTGAAGGTCCAGCACGATATGGCGACCGACGACATCCTGTGGTGGCTGCTGGCCGCACACGCCGTCCATTTCGCGGTTATCCCGCTGGTCGGCGCGCTCACCGACCGCGTCGGCCGGCGCCCGGTCTATCTGGCGGGCACTATCGGCGCGGGCCTGTGGGGTTTCATCGCCTTCCCGATGATGGACACCGGCAACGGCTGGATCATCACCGCGGCGATCATCCTCGGCCTGATCGCCCACGGCTTCATGTACGCACCCCAGCCCGCGATCATGGCGGAAATGTTCCCCACCCGGATGCGCTACTCCGGCGTATCCCTCGGCTACCAGGTCACCTCGATCGTCGCGGGTTCCCTGGCCCCGGTGATAGCGGTCAAACTCCTGGACACCTTCGACTCCCCGGTCCCGATCGCCATCTACCTGGCAGCCGCCGCCGCGGTCACCGCGGTCGCGGTCCTGGTAGCCCGGGAAACCAAGGGCTTCGACCTGGCCGATATCGACCGGGCCGACGCGGCCCGCGACACATCTGCGTCGACCACGCTCTGAATGGAGGAACAGGGGCGCCACGGCAACTCCAGCGATTTCAGCTCCACCCGCACGGCCACACCACAATGCTGCCAGCGCCTTCCCCTTGTCCTGGACACTCACCGGCGCGCCCAGCGGGGATCTGAGAGTCGTTCCAGATAGTCATGTGCCCGACGCCACGGGTCGGCAGCGAATTCAGCACGAGTGCGATGCCAGTGCCGGGCGCAGAGCTCGTCCAGACCCATGTTCAGCATCCGCCGCTCAAAGTCAGCGTGCGGCTCCGCTTTCCGGGAAATATCGAGCAGCTCGGCTTCCGGAGTCCAACCACAATGATCGAAAGCCCATGTGCCGTCGGTGACGTAGACGTGACCGGGATCGGCACCGCCCTTCGGCCAGAGTCCCACCGGTGCCCATCCATCAGGGTGCACTTCGAGAAACGCGTACGCCAAGAGATGGCAAGCACCGGCGGCGAAGAACCATTGATCGGCCCGGTCCCACGCCAGCCGCTGGTCCGCACGTTCCAAGGGCGTGCGCCGGAAGACCGAACACGGAACGTACATCCGGCCAGCCTATTGCGGGAACCGGATCTCCCTCCGATCGACGGCCCTCAGCCCATCCCGAAACCGTTCTCCAGATACACCACAGTGTCATCTCCATTACGAACTGCCGGCGCCGCGGACCCGCGCCACGAGCAGACCAGCCATCCAACCCCGGTCGGCTCCGGCGAAAGACCGGATCCGCCGGTGGGTGTGACTCGACCGCCTGCCCGGTCTCCGCGCAGAATTCGGTTTCCCCGTACCGGTGGCCCGGGGAACATGTACCGATGGCCACCATCCTGTCGTGCGCTGATCCGCTCAACCAGCGGCGTACCGATCCCCATTTCGCTGCCGAGACCGCGATCGCTCGCGAACTGGACGGCGGCGTGGGGTTGATCGACCATGATCTGCTGTTGGCCGGCGATGCCGCGGCGGCGGTTCGGAATGTTCCCCGCGACCGCGGCCCGGCCTGGTATCGCGGCTGGATGATCCCCTCGCCCGCGTACTCGGCGCTGTCCGACGCCCTCGCGGCCCGCGGAACACCACTGGTGATCGGGCCCGAGTCCTATCGGATAGCGCATGAACTGCCCGGCTGGTACGAAACTTTCGCACACGTGACGCCGGCCAGCCGGTGGCTGGCCGGTCCCCCGGGCCGAGTGCCGGCTACAGCGACACTGGCCGCCCTGGCAGCTCCGCTCGGTGACGGACCGAAAATCGTCAAGGACTACGTCAAATCGGCCAAGCACGCCTGGGACACCGCCTGCTTCATCCCGGACCGCGCCGACATCGCCCTCCTGCACCGCGTTGTGGCCGCATTCGTCGCCGAACAGGACAACTATCTCGCGGGTGGCATCGTGCTCCGGGCTTTCGAATCCTTCGCCTCCGACGGTCAGCGGGCCGCAGAGGCAAGGGTGTGGTGGCTGGACGGTGAGCCACTGCTGATCGGTGCGCATCCCGATACCCCCGAGGAATATCCGGCGCCGCTGTTGGACCACGTCGCCACATGCGTCGCGCAACTGGACGCCCGTTTCATCACAACCGATCTCGCGTTGCGCGAGGACAGTGTCTGGCGGGTGGTGGAGGTCGGCGACGGACAGGTATCCGACCTGCCTGCGGGTATCGACCCCACACCGATCATCAGGGCGCTACTCGATGCACCGGACCACCAGCGCTCTGCGGATACCCCGGCCCTGCGCCGCCAGTTGTGAGGGCACCGCGACGGTCTCCGTCGGCCTGACTGTCCGGGACAGGGAACCACATTCAGATCTTGCTGACCACCGGCGTGGATATACGGCTCATGAATACCGGTGAAGCAGCCGTATCGCAGATCTGAGCCATAGACAGCAAGAAACCCCGGACGGATGGACTGTGCAGCCGCTCGACAGTGCTCGAGACTTCCACCGCAACCCTGGTCGGCCACGGGAAAAATTCTGTAGCGGTGACAGTAGACATTCCCCGCAAGGTGAGGTAGTTTCTGTGTTGTTGGAAGCGAAGGAAGTATCCAGAAGGCACGGGAGATGACGAACTGCCCGTGAATGGCAAGACCGACGGGCGCGGTCGCGGGACCAGCAGGAACAACGGTCCGACCGCCCCTCGGGAAGCAAGTGAAGTTGCACGGAAAGAGGCAGTAACACCGTGAGGAGAAGGGAGGCGTTGCCCGTCGGGTCACCCGCGAAGTTATGTGGTTGGGGTGATCTCCGACTTTTCGGTTACATGTCGGAAGACGAAGTAATTCCCCTTTCAGTGCCCCGGCGCCTTTGGCGCCGGGGCACTTCGGCGTATGGAGGCTGCACGATTTCTGAACCCACGACCGCGAACGAGAAGTTCGACGATGACGACTACCCCGCCTACACCATGGGCCGGGCCGCCGACCTGCTCGGCACCACCCAAGCGTTCCTGCGCAGTCTGGACGACGCGAAACTGATCACCCCGCAACGCTCGCCCGGCGGGCACCGCCGCTACTCCCGATACCAGCTGCGGATCGCCGCCCGCGCCCGCGAACTCATGGATTCGGGCACCCCCTTGGAAGCCGCGTGCCGGATCATCATCCTCGAAGACCAACTCGCCGAAGCCCTCGAAATCAACGCCGGACTCACCCAGCAGGACTGACCCGTCCCTGCCGGATCGATGACAACCGGGCGTGTGGGCCGAGACAAGATATGGCTTAGCGGCACGCCACGTTGTCCGCGCAGCTCACGAGAGTGGGCGCCGTTCCCATACGACCGCGTCGAGTCAGAGCTACCGCGCTACGGTGACGGAATGACTTCAGTGCATGGGGGATCGGTGATCGAGCAGCGACAACTGGCGGGGTGGGGCCGCACCGCGCCGTCAGTGGCACATGTGGTGTCGACAGCCGATATCGACACGGTGGCCAAGGCAGTGAAGGAGGCCGGTCCGCGCGGAGTGATCGCGCGAGGACTCGGGCGCAGCTACGGTGATCCGGCGCAGAACGGCGGCGGTGTCGTCGTCGATATGACAGCCCTCGATCGGATCCACCACATAGATCCCGAGACCGGCAAAACAGCGCCGGGACCCGCTGCGATTCGACGCACCGCAGCTGTTCACGGTGCCGGATGTGTTCCCGAGCGGAATGGTCAACAACCTCACCGTCCGCGTCGCCGCCGAAGCCGCCTACCGGGTGTATCCGAAGCGGGCGCGCGGCAGGATCCAGAACTTGACGCAGTTCTATCACCCACTGGACATGCTGGGGGAATGGAACCGGGCCTACGGCCGGCGTGGATTCCTCCAGTACCAGTTCTCGATGCCGTTCGGCGCCGAACAACAACTGGCCGAAACGGTCCGGGCGATCGCCCACTCCGGCCACCGCTCGTTCCTCAACGTGTTCAAACGCATGGGACCGAGCAACCTCGCGCCACTGTCGTGGCCGCACCCCGGATTCATGCTCAGCCTCGACTTCGCCGTGGCCCCGGGACTGGCAGACTTCTGCAACGACCTCGACCAGCGAGTTCTCGACGCGGGTGGACGCCTCTACTTCGCGAAGGACTCACGCACGACTCCGCAGATGATCCGAGCCATGTACCCGCGGCTCGACGAATGGCGCCGGACCCGCGACGAAGCCGACCCACAGCGGGTGTTCGTCTCCGACCTTGCCCGGCGGCTCCATCTCATCGAGGACGCACCGGCATAGAGCGCAGGGCTTGGGTGTCACCCGGACATGACGTCTTCCTGCTGATGCCGGGGCGGCACGGTCAATCGGTCTGCAACGCGACTGCCCCGACATCATGGTAGGCACAGCAAAGACTTCTCGGATGATGCACCGTCTCATCGACGAACGCGCTACCGACCCGGCGGCTTGCGGCCGACGGCCGCGTACAGCGGCAGAGTGTGGTCGTGGGCGGCGGGTTGTTCCATCCTCGGCCGCCAGCGGTGCAGGGGCACGATTCCCGGTTCGACCAATTCCAGGCCGGTGAAGAATCGCTCGACCTCGGTTCGACTGCGGGGCTGCATCTCGATTCCGCTCTGGGTGTAGGTCGCGACGGTACCCGCGACACCTTCCGGGTCGATCTCCGCGGTGAGATGCGTCATCGACAGGTAGCTGCCCGGTGCCAGCGATGCCAAAAGGGCGCCCACAGCGTCGTAGATTGCGTCACCCGCAACGAAGTGGGCAATCGCGATGAGGCTCAACGCGGTCGGTATGTCCGGGTCGAGTGTTTCGGTCAGCGCGGGCGCGGACAGAATCGAATCCGGATCGGTGAGGTCGGCGCTGATATAGCTGGTGCGCCCTTCCGCGGTGCCGGTCATGAGTGCCCGCGCATGGGCGAGGACCAGCGGATCGTTGTCCACATATACCACCCGCGCGGCCGGATTCACCTCCTGTACCACCTGGTGCAGATTCGGTTCGGTCGGAATCCCCGTGCCGATATCGAGGAATTGGCCGATCCCCTCCAGCGCCGCGAATCGCGCGGCGCGATGCATGAATTCCCGGTTGGCCCGAGCGACCCTGCGGGCGTTCGGAACAGCCTGCTCCACCTTGGCCGCCGCTTCCTGGTCGGCCGGATAGTTGTCCTTGCCGCCGAGCAGATAGTCGTATATCCGTGCACTGTGCGGCTTATCGGTCCGCAGGTCCAACGGGCTCCCTGACATACCACGCTCCGATCCGAGATCATCAGCAGAACAACACCATCGACAATATCGCCGATCCCAGCGCGGGCAGCATGTTGTACGAATCGTGAACCGATGCGGCCACTCTCACCCCGGCCGGACCGAGTTCAGCCGGGATCACTCACCACGGCCGCAGAACCACAGTCAGCCGGACGCACCCATAACTTCCACCCCGTGGATCCGGGCGGCTTTTCGCATACCGTCGTCCAAGGTCATCAGCGGATAGGCGAGACGCTGGGCCAGCGCGATATACCAGGCGTCCGCGTAGGTGGCGTTATCGATCAAGCCCACCGCGGCAACCGAATCACCCGGCTCACGGATCCGCTCCACCGGGTGGGTGCTGAACGCGGCGATCAAGGCGCGCGCCTGATCGAACTCCAGTTCGCCGCGACGCGCCAACCGGATGAGCGCGGAGCCGACCTCGAAGTCCACATGCGGCGGTGCCACACACCCCGCGATGCGGATCCGCTCCCCATAGCCCGGTGGCAGCACACCGCGCAGCAGATCGACCCAGACCGACGCATCGACAACGATCACTCTTCGCCCCGGTCGTAACCATCCCGGACTTCCCGTACCGCTTCGGCTCCGGAGACCGCCGCCCGGCCGGTGATACCGAGCCGCTGCTGGGTCTGCGCCAATTCCTCATCCCATGCGGCAATAGCCCGCCGCTGCAGCTCCCGCCGCACGTCGGCGGCCATCAGGTCCCGCAGATACGCCGACACTGACTTGTGCTCAGCACTAGCTTTCTCCGCGATCACCGCGGCAACTTCATCCGGGACATCGCGCACCTGAACAGTCGCCATTGTGCAGCCTCCACCAGACAATTACATGCAGTAGTTCATGCACAGCTTAGCATGCAAAGGAGGGTGGTGGGCACGCCGACCAGTACCCGTTCACCTGCCCCGGAAGATCGTTTCAGCACCAGATGAACCTGCTCGGGCAACCAACACATCCAGTCCGGATTCACGATCCGCATTCGAGGACCCCCGTCGCGGTCACCAGGTCCGCGAACCACATGATCGCCTGCCACGCGCGCGTCTCCCGTACCTCCTGATCGCTCAGGTACGGGACCACCACTACCTCGGCACCGTGGTCGAGCACGTGCTGTACGGCGATTCTCGCGGCGAGCTCCGGCCCGGTGTCCGTGTAGACCGTGTACACCACCCGGAAGTCGTGAGCCTGCGACAGGCGCTCGACATCCCCGCTGCTACCGCAATCTGTCCGGCAGAGCACGACCGCTCTCCTCGACATAGTCACCGGCGCGTCTCCGACGCATAGGCTGCTGCCGCCTCGTAGCGGGGGCAGCGATGCCCGGCGTGGACGTCCATCACTTGATGGGCATGCGCGTATCCGCGGATCGGGTCCTCGGACCGGCAATGGGTGGCCGGATAGCCAGCGGGTAACGACCGGAGCCCGTCGGCCAGCCGCTGCAGAATCACGGGGTCGTCAGTCACCCATTTTCTCCCCGCCTGCCAGAGCCGGACCGCGGCGGCCATGGCCAGATTGTGCGGGGCCCTGACGGGCAGAGCAGGTATCTCGTGGCGCATAGTTGGCGCGCATACCGACCGTGGGGAATGTTCGACGTGGGGCATACTTCGATGAAACCGATCGGACGAGTGCGGCGGAAGTTGGCATCCCTTGGCAGCGGGCGACCGAACCGGCTCCCACCGTGGCAGAAACGCCGGCCGCTAACCTGGAGTTGTGCCCGATCGCTCCCAGGACTTCGTCCCTGAAGTAATGGAAGCGATCGCCAGAACGGCCTGTCGCCAGGTTGGGTTACCGGCGGACGACCTTCAGTTCCTGCGGCTCGGCCAGAACATCCTGTATCACCTGCCCGGACCGGCGATCGTCGTACGAATAGCGCGCGACTCGAGTTACCGGGCCGACGCGCTCAAAGAGATCGCGGTGGCCGAGTGGCTGGCCGACGAGGAAGTACCTGCGGCGCGCGTATTCGATATCGGCCGCGAACAACCGATCGAAACTGGTGGTCACCCGGTGACTTTCTGGCATTACCTGCCAGGACGCACCGCCACAGGCGACGAGGCATCGGTCACCGCGGCACTCCTCGGCAGACTCCACCGACTTCCGGCGCCCAAGGGCATCGAGATTCCGGTGCTCCACCCTCTTGCCCGAGTAGAGCACCGAATCCATTGCGCACCGATCCCCGAACGAGACAAGGAGTTTCTCGTGGAGGAGACAAAGCGGCTGGAGTCTCAACTGGACGATCTGACCTATGTGCTGCCGGCCGGAGTCAATCATGGTGACGCTCATATCAAGAACGTGATCGTTTCACCGTCCGGGACCGGGGGCCTCATCGATTTCGAGGCCGTGAACCTGGCCCATCACGAATGGGATCTCGCGAAAACTGCCACCGAGGCCGCAATGGGGATGCTTCCCGCGCCCGCCTACGCCCGGTTCGCCGCAGAATACGGATACGACCTCATGCGATGGGACGGATTCGCCACGGTCTGTTCGGTCATGCAGTTGCGCATGGTCACATGGCTGGCACAGAACGTCGGCCATACGGATGCGATTGCGGATGAATACAGCAAAAGAATGCGTACTCTTCGCCACGGATTCACCGAAAATTGGAGCGGATTCTAGGCACGACGTGCCTCTCCAGGCCGTAGTAGCTTCGGATAGCGAGCACTGACGATGTCGGTGAACTCAGCCATGGCCGGATGCCGGAGATCCGGGACGCTGCGGCAGAACCCCTGTAAGTAGCGCAGGTACCGCTGCGACTGCAGTCCACCTCCGCTGCCGAGCGCACCTGTCGCCAAGGACGCAGCTTCTTCGATATCGCCGCATTTCAGGGCACTGCCGGCATCCACGAGCTGGATGAACGCACGTGTCCGCCGCGGTGTCGTGGGTGTCAACGCACGCTGCGTATATTCACGACTCCGTGTTGCGACACCCAGGTCGCGGAACGCATGGGCGATATCGCCGGAGAGTTCGGCGGCATCGTAATAACCGATCCAATCCGGCTCGTCATCGCTACGACGATCGAACAAGCGCTCCGCGTGGCCGATGGCCTGCGAAGCGGCCCGCTCATCGCGCAGGTTGGCCAGTGCACGGGCTTCCATCATCACGCACAGGGTTTCCACACTCGCTGTGCCACGACCGCGAAGGGCTGCCTGCGCGGCGCGGGCCATGGTCAGCGCCTGAGGATAATTGCCGATGGAGTTGTACTGGTGCGACAAGTTGGCCAACAATCGTGCGCCCATCAACTGGTCCGACGCCTCATCAGCCAGTCGGAGACCGAGCGTGAAGTATCGTGCCGCGACCGGCTGGTGTCCAGCATCGTAGGCCGACCATCCCAGCAGTTGCGCCACCTCGGCCCCGGCCCCGTACACCGCCCGCCGCCGGTCACCCACGCGCTCGGCGCGGAGTTCGGGGATGACACTGTTCTGAAAGTAATGCATCAGCGCGGTCCGGACACGGCCACCGCCCTGGTCGAAATCAACGCTCATCAAGGCCGAAACTGCGACTCGGATCCGGCCGGCAACGGAATCCTGTTGCCCTGCCACCGAGGTAGGCGCAGGAGTCGAATCATCGACCGCGTGGGATCGCGCGAACAGATATCCCGAGATCACTCGATCGGTCTCTACGAGGCCGACTGCCGAGGTGAAGACCGGTCTTTCCTCGTGATCCCATCGAGTCAAAACATCCAGGGCCTCGATCGCGCGATCGACATCCTGCTCATACGTGCTCGTTCGAACAGCGAAATCTTCAGCGATGGGCAGCCCGAGCACAACTCCGAGTAGCCGGCGGTAGAACTGATCCGGCGTGTTGCGGTTGTTCTCCCACCGCGACAACGCCGTCATCAGGCTCCGATCGGTCATTATCCCGACGCCTTGGCGTTGCGCTTCCTCCCTCAATGCCCAGATCACCCGGCCATACGACCACCCACGCCCACGTCGCGCAGCCCTGAGCTCATCACCGAATGCCATCACGACACCAGCGCTTGGAACGAAGCCATCGAAAACCAGTACCCGCTACACCCTGATCGAATGGAACGAAAGGTCGGCACGAGCACTGCACAAGAACCCCTTTCGCCCACCGCCGGAGGAAACCTGAGCCCACGAGGAGCCACAACCCCACACCTCGCCCACCAAGACGGATCGTATCGCATCGCCCCATCGCAGATCTCGATTCGAACCTGCGGCCTGCGAATGGTTTTCAGTGTTCGGCTCTCCACGCCCCTCCGAGCGCCGCAGTCGTGGAGCGGGAAGATGGCAAGCAGCCAGAACTGAGCTTGGCGGGGCCGACGGGTAAGCGAAAATGTCAGCATGCGCAGGGGTGCCGATGAATGACCCGACGAGCGAAAGAGGCAGCGTGCGGCTCAGGAATCATTGGAAACGCCCGCTCGGCCCGCTCGGCTACTACTGGTTCCTGACGTTCGAGGCGTCGCCGGAACTGCGATCCTTGGTGAAGCACTGTCAGGATTCGATTGACTTCCCGTTCTACGATCCGACACCACCGGACAGTTTGCATCTCACAATCGATAGGATCGCCCCGGTAGGTGAAATCTCGACTGATCAACTCGATTCGACAATATCCTCCGCAATTCGAGCATGCCGAGGCGAATCGGCGTTCGAACTCGGAATTGATCAACTGAGCGTCGTCCCCAGCGCCGTATCACTCAACGTCTCACCTGCTCACGCGGTGCACCACCTTCGGGACACTTTGCGCTCAGCAACATTATCCGCGTGCCCCGAGCTGCAGCTCGGACATCCGAAACCGCACCCTCCGCACATCAGCATTGCCTATGCGAACTCGATGGCGCACCAGCGCTGAGCGCCCTGCAGGCGGTCGATAGGGCAAACGAGACGATTCAGAGGATAGATGTGGAAGTCACGGAAGCACTGCTGGTCTTCCTGGGACGACGGCAACGCTCGTACTCTTGGCAGGTCGTTTCACGCGTCCCCCTCATCACCCGGTAAGGCGAGTCTCGGTAACTCAGGAAAGCCGTTCCCAGCTGGCCTCTTTCACCACATAGTGCCGACCGATACCGTGCCCGACCGCGCCGTCGGCGGTATGGAGCTCGTCGTCATCACCCTCAGTGACCAACGTGCCGGACAGCTCGAACATCTTCGTCACGTCGGCGGCGTCCCATTCCCGCAGTCCGTCGATATAGACGACCGAGCGCGCGCCGCAGAGGAGCATCGCACCGTTCATCGAATTCTCGGCGACGCCGAACAGCGTCACGGGGCCGTCCAAATATTCTTCGAAATTCATTTCCACCTCGCCACATGTCGCAGAGCATTAATTGTCACGGTACGATACGCCGGAAGGCGAGGCCTATCACCGCACTGTCATAATAGCCTCCGTAGAAATGGAAGCCCATACTGTCCTGCACAAATGCTTTCATCGGATCCTTTGCCCGCCGCACCGGGTCCGGATACTCCATATGATTCGCATTGATCCAGGCATCAATATCCTCGAGATACAGGCCGAAATCGAAGTTTCCCATGCCGGGACCCTTCGGGCAGCACAGATCGCCCGACATATCGACCTGACCGGTTTCCGGATCGGGCCTGAACAGGTCAGGATTCGGGTCGGTAGCCCGAGTGACCGGCCAGCCGTTGTGGTAGAGCGGATTCCCGGCAGCATCGTGGACGTGTTCCTGCCCGGAATAGAAGTGCTTCGCGAACATGACGACATCCCACTCGGAGGGTTTACCGCTCGGCAAGTACTGCTCCACGTTTCTCAGCTGTGACAGTTTCAAATCCTCCGCCACCATCTGCAGAAATTCTTCTCGCGTCGCTGGCCCGCGATGCAGGATATCTTCGAAACGCTGCTTGTAATTCTGCGCCAGTTCTTGAGAGTTCAAGCCGTGGTCCAGCATTGCCATTTCGCGATTAAATTTCAGCATGGAGAGATCTCCCGACAGCTTCGCTGCCGCTTCACGCGCCGACTCCTGGATCTGATCTACATGCGCCTCCCAGGCTTTCACCGACTTTCTCAGCTCGCGGACCTCGGAAGACAACGGGTTGAGGCCATGTTCCTCCTCCGCTATTCGCAGGGCCTCACGCACTTCGCGCAGTGAAGTCCGCGCATTGTTCATATCACTGTTCAAACGGTCCAGCGGCGCGAGTATTTTCTCGTATTCGAACTGATGGGGGTAGGAGACAGGATCGCTGAACATCAGGTTGTTCGGTGGATGCAGTGGGTGGCCGGCAAACGTACTCGAAATACCGACGCATCCCAGCTCGAGTGTCCTGATCTCATTCGGAGTCATACTCCGGCCGATTTTGTTCTCCCACATCTCGACAATTTGATCTTTCGTGTACGCGCGTTGGCCGACGCCTTCCAGCGGTGGGATGAATTCTCGCTGCGTCCAATCACCTTCGACTCGCAGTGCCCCTGGCTCCTCGCCCGCCGCCATCCGGGCCGCTTCCTCGTCGCTCAATCGCCGGGTGGGCACGGTGGGCGGATCATCTTCCTCCTCCCGCCGTGCTGCTTCTTCTTCCTCCGCAGCACGACGAGCGGCTTCTTCTTCGTCCGCAGCACGACGACCCGATGCCTCGTCCGCTTCGCGGGGGGTCGTCGCCTCCTCCGCCTCGCGGGGGGCCGTCGCACGGTCCGCTTCGCGCGGGGTCGTCGCTCCCTCCGCCTCATTGCGCGCGGCCGGTTCATCGAGACCACGGCCCGCCGCTGCAGCTTCCGCTTCTCGGCCACGAGGTGCCGTGATCTCGCCCGCACGACCACGCGGCGGGGCCGCCTCGCCGTCGCGGGCACGCGGCGGAGTCCGCTCGCCCTCGCGACCACGCGGCGAAGTGGCCTCACGATCGCGACCACGCGGCGGGGCCGCCTCACTCTCACGGGCACGCGGCGGAGTCGCCTCGCTTTCACGACCGCGCGGCGGGACTACCTCGTTCTCGCGTGCAGGAATGGGTGTAGCCGTGTCGTCTTCGCCACGCGAGGTGGTGGCCTCCTCGTCGGTTCGACGGCTCCCTGTCCCTTCTGCTTCTTCGTTCGGACGCGGCCGAACCCCGTCCTCCGATCGCGTCTCGGTCTCCGCTCGCGGCTCGCTCTCGGGGCGCACCACAGTCTCCGGACGCGCCCCACTTCCTGGGTCCCCTTCGCTCTCGGGACGCACCACAGTTTCCGGCCGCGTCCCACTGTCGGATCTCCCTTCATCCTCGGGCCGCGCCACACTCTCCGGACGCGACGCACCCCTCTCGTTCTCGGGTTGCGCCACGCTCTCGGGTTGCGTCTCGTCCTCGGTTCGCATCGGCACCGGCTCGTCCCGACGCCCGGGAGCCGTTGTGTCCGTGCCGGGTTCCTCGCGGGAGGCCGAACCTTCCTCAGTTCGAGGGCCCCCTGTCTCCTCGGTCTCCGCACGCGGCCGCACCTCGGTATCCGGCCGCGGCTGCGCTTCGGGTCGGGCCGCGGTCTCCGGACGCGCCTCGCCCTCGGCCCGACCATCCCCCTCCGCTCGCGACGCGACGGGCGGGTCCCCCTCGCCCCGGGGCTGCGCCGCGGTGACGGAGGGATCGTCGTTACGCCCGCCGGGCGCTCCCTCGTCCCGGCCCGTGCCCGGCCGGTCGACGGCAACGCCCTCGTCCCCGGGAGGCAGAGAAGGCGGCGGCCCGTCATCACCGGGCGAAGCGGTTACCCTGCCTCCCGCACCCGGTCCTTCACCGGCGGGCCCCTTGGAACCGCCGACCGGCGCCCCGATCGCAGGGCCCGCCGGTCCGCGCAGTGCATGTGGCATCGACCCCAGTACACCACCGACCAAGCCGGGCAACAGGTGGTCCCACCCCATGTCCAACTGGCCGGTGAACGGCACCACCGACACGACCCCGGCCACCGCACCCGCAACACCGCCGACTCCGGCACCCGCGAACCGAACCCCGACCTGAGTGAGCTTGTTCCGCACCGTGGAAGTGGCGTTGTTCGCGAAGCGACGCTCCAATCCGATCATCGTCCGCACACCGAAGAACTCACCCGCGGCACCGGCGGCGGCGCCGGAGACGACCCCCAAGCCGACGTCACCCCAGTCGATCTCCGTGCGGTAATTCTCCGGACCCGACATCTGCACCGCCTGTGCGACGAGGGGAATAGCGCCACCCTGGATCGCGCCCAATGTCACGCCCTTGAACGCGATCACGCGCACCAACCGTGACGCAGCCGCACGCGCGCCCTCTGTCCCCAGACGGGCGATCAGTTCACGGACCGCGGCCCGCACCGTCAACCGGGTCGC
Source organism: Nocardia sp. NPDC051750 (assembly GCF_044453135.1). Lineage (NCBI taxonomy): Bacteria > Bacillati > Actinomycetota > Actinomycetes > Mycobacteriales > Nocardiaceae > Nocardia > Nocardia sp. NPDC051750. The sequence goes on from NZ_JBITCK010000001.1 coordinate 158,096, forward strand.
CGCCGTCGCGGCCGCGCTGTGCACCTGCCCCACACCCGGAACGAACGCATCTACGCCCAACTGGAGGACCAGCGCCACCAGGCACCCGACGATCACGTACTTGCTGTACTCGGTGGACAGCGCGTTGTGCATACACTGTTCCGACAGCCCGTAGCAGGCGTTTGCCGCGTGTTCCAGATCGCCGTCGAGGTCGATGCCGTGTTTATCGAGCGCCTCCCCGGTCTCCCCCTCGATCGCCGCCAAGGCCTTTGTCCGAGCGTCGCCCGTCAGCTGCGACACCGTGGTGATCGCATCGCCGATTTCCTTCCACGCCGCGCCCAGCCGGCGCAACGCGTCCTCATCCCCCTCCGGCCACGGACCGGCCACCACGGCGACCACCCAGGAGGGAATCTCCTTGGGAATTTCGAGCGTCATCGCTTACCAGGGCGCATTCGGCGAGCCATTCATCCGCCGGGCCTGCACTCAGGGACAGTGCGCCCCGGTTCGGCGTTTCCGGGCTCGGCCGATTCGGTCATGTCCCGGATTCCCCGCAGACTCGGCGCACCCGGAAACAGGTCGGGCAGATCCAGATCACCGGCGACACCCGCGACGGGCTCGACGATCTCGGCTCGTCGCCGCTGCGCCGCCAGCGCGGCGGACCGGGCCGCCTCGGTGACGGATCCGGCCAGCCGCTCGGGCGAATTCGCCTGGAATGCCTGGGGAGACAACCGCACTTCCAGCACAGTTCCGTACGCGTCGACCGTCACTTCCACCAGACGATCGGAAGACGAAGCCGACGAGCGCGCTGCCGCAAGCCGCGCCGCGACGTCCGGAAGATCCGCCGACTGCTCGCCGAACCCGTCCAGCAGCGTATCGACGAGCCGTGTCAATTCGGAGTGAGCCGAACGCGGCTCTTCGGAACTCGATCGATCCATGTGGACTCCTCCTTTCGTCAGTGACCGATTCTCGGCCCATCGGCCCGCGGAGTCTCTGCCGGCTCCGCGGGTTCCGGTTTCGACCAGGGCGTCGTGTGCTTCCGCGACCCGCCCGACAGCCGTGTTGGGTCTACGGGCGGGGCAGGAACGGCGGGTGGCCGGTCTGCATTGTCGGAGGCGGCAACTTCGGGGCGACGCTCCTGCTGTTTGTTGTCCTTCTTCCGTTCTCGGCGTTGCTGTTTCGCACCGGACACCGGGGGCTGCGCCGGTGAGCGGGCGCCAGGTGCACTTCCCGACGGCTGACCGGCCTGCGAGCCAGGCGATTGCCCGCCCGGGCCCGTGGGCTCGGCGGGCCGAGCCCACGGAGGGCTGGACGCAGGACCAGCCGTTTCCGCACCCGCGGTCGCGTTGCCGAGCGAGGCCGACGGCATCATCTGTGCCGTCGGCGCGACGGCGGCCCCGGGCGGCGGATCCCCGGTGCCGAGACCGGCTCCGGCCTCGGTGGCTCCGGCCGTCGACGAGGAGTCGCGCGCCGAGGGCGACTGCGGCGGCTCCCCGGAAGGCCCGGAGGGCACACCGGCTCCGGAGCCGGGACCGTTCCCGGCGGTGTCATCGGCAGCCGGTGGTCGCGAGCCGCGCTGCCCCTGCTCACCGCCGACCCAGGATTCCGAGTCCGGCGCCATCCCATCCGGCGACTGCGAATCGGCACCGGACAGCGGCGACCCGGTGCCGGGTCGCGACGCGGGGTAATCACTCCCCGGCGAACCCGCCGGGGTGAACGCGGCTGTTTCGGACTGCGATTCGTGTTCTCGGACCCGGTAACCAGCATCGGTATCGATACTGTTGAATCGGTCGCCGATATCTTTCAACGATCGACCGCTCGACCGCAATGTTCCGACCAGGTTCCGCAGATTCGCCACGGTCTGCTTCGCGTCGGGATCGTAGGTCTGCTCGAAAGCCTTCCCGGGCTCGTCGTTTCCCCAGCACTGCCCCTCGGTCCCGAGCGCGGTTTCCAGATTGTGCAGCGCCGCAGCCAACTCCTCCGCCGCCCCGGAAATCGTGGGACTCTGGCCGGCTAGCTCGTCGGAATCAAGGGAAAATACGCGACTCATGAACGCCACCGGTGGGTACGGTCATACCGCGGCCATTGTCACGCCGATGACTACCGACTGACCTCATAAGCCCCTACCTCGGTTCCTCACGTCGAGCATGTCCAGTGCTCATACCTTCCCATAATCGGGGATAGAAGTCCCGGCATGTGTGCTTGCCGCCCTCGAACGAGAGGCATATGCGCATTGGACCTCGTATAGTCGATGCGGCGCACACCGACAGCTATGAGGCGAACACTCGGGGGAAGCCACAGATGGACGATCTGAGTCTGGACGAGTTGACCGAGGCGACCGCCCAGCTGAAGCGGCTCGTCGGCGCGTTGCTGGATGGCCTGGATCAACAACGCGCGGACATCCCGGGCGTTCACGAACGGTTGTCACAAGCCCGATCGTCGGCATGGTCGTCGGATCAGCTCGCCGAGGTCACCGTCGACGCGTACGGGGTCGTTGTCGATGTCCGGTTGGCGGCCGAGGCGTTCCGAGCCGGTCCACCGGCACACCTCGCCCGATCCATCACCGAGGCCGCCCGCGCCGCGGCCGATGCGGCGCGAGAGCAGTTGGCGGTGATCGTCTCGCCGATCACCGAGCTCGCCGAGGAGCTACCGGACCTTCCCGATCTACTACCGGGCGCACCGAGTCTGCGCGGCATCCGGGAAGTCGTCGAGGCAGCCACCCGCACCGCGCCCGACACCGACCGGACCAGGAAGTGCGATCCCGGCAAAGAGTGAGCGGTGAATGTCCGGGTGAGCAGAATGAACCATGCCAACGAACCCGGTGCTGACAAGAGCCCACGCGCTCTGGGAAGGGCTCGCCGCAGCGCCGGTTTCGTTCTCGTCATCTGACCTCGTGAATGTGACGATCTCACCCCGAGCGAAGATCTGCCCGCCGGGCTGGGCCGGCTTCATTGTGCTGCAAGGGCGAGCCATCGTGACCGCACCCAACCCGACCGCGGCAGCAGCGATTCGCGGTGCTGTCGCAAAGTTGTCCGTCGAAGACCTCGTCGACCCCGAATTGCTCGGCCGGGCCCTCCCCCTGGAAGAAGTTCTGGGACCGGCCACACTGGCCTACATCGACGGACGCGACTTCCGGGCGGCCCCGCCGGGCGCGGTGCAGGTCGATCGGCTACCCGCCGAGCACTCTGACCTACATCGGCTCGAGAATCTGGCGGGTGAGCACCAAACGGAGGAAAGCGGGCTCCGCGAGATAACCTCCCCGGCCTTCACGATCCGGATCTGTGACGAAGTGGTCGCTGCCGCCGGATATCGCACCTGGCCGAGCCGGACCGCCCACATGAGTGTGCTGACAGCTCCCGAGTACCGGGGGCGGGGCTTGGCACGACTAACGGGTTCAGCGGCAGTGGCGCACGCCCTGGATGCTGGGCTGCTCCCCCAGTGGCGGGCCCGCGCTACGCAGTCCAAACGAGTCGCCTTCGCCCTGGGCTTCCGCGAACTCGGTACCCAACTCAGCGTCAGGCTGAAGCAGGAAGTCGCCCTCATCGGCTGACAGGTCGAACTGGTTCGCTGCAGAGCCCGGCTCGAGGGTGAGTGATGCTCAGCTCCTGACTTACTTCTCCGTCGTACGGACCAGCTCGGCGAGGAGTTCTATAGTGCGGTTCTGTTCTTCGGCGGTTCCGTAGGGGGCGGCCATGAATTCGGTGACTCCAGCGTCCCGGAATCGGGCGAGTGCGCGTGCCACTTCGATATCGTTGCCGACGATCGCGACATCCTGTGGCCCGGCGACTCCTTCTCGGTCAAGTGTTGCGCGGTATTCGGGCACCTGCGCGGCGAGCGCGAACTGTTCGGCGATCCGAGCGCGGACGTCGCCGACCGCATCGGTGACGCATACGGGCAGGCCGGCGACGATTCGCGGGGACGCCTTGCCGGCATCGGCCGCGGCCTCGGTGATGACCGGAACGATGTGGTCGGCGAGGGCTTTCGGGCCTGTCATCCAGGTCACGGTTCCGTCGGAGAGTTCGCCTGCCATTCGGACCATACGGGGCCCCATTGCAGCGAGAAGCACCGATGGGGCCGGTACATCGCCAGGGACCATTACCGCACCCACCGCTGTGAGCATCTCCCCGTGGTAGTCGACTGTTTCCCGGCGCAGCAGCGGGCCGAGCACCGTCAGATACTCGCGCATGCGCTGCACGGGCCGGTCGGTGGACAGTCCGAACATCCCCGACACCATCGCACCGACACCCACGCCCACGCCCACGGTCAGGCGCCCTGCCACCGCGGCCTGCACCGTCAGCGCCTGCCCTGCCAACATCATCGGATGCCGCTGCGGAACGGGCACCACGGCCGTGCCCACCGCGATATCGGCGCCGGCGCCGGCTACTGCAAGAGCAGTCAGCGCATCCCCACCGAGCGCCTGACTCGCCCAAGCGGTGGCGAAACCGGAGTCGGCTGCCACCTGTACCTGGTCCACGACAGCCGCCAGCGTCGCGGGACCGCGGACATCCCCGACCGCCAATCCGATCTGCATTCTTCATCTCCCGTGTCGGATGACTACACATAAATGGGGTGATCACCCCACTTATGTTCGAGTACGATACGGGGTGACCACCCCACTTAGCAAGAAGGTGTCGAACCGATGGGAGCAAGCCCGAACTCGCCAGGCCGGCAGCGGGCGGATGCGCGCCGCAACAAGGACAGGCTGGTGGCCGCCGCCGGCGCCGTGATCGCCGAAGCCGGTGCCGAAGCATCCCTCGAGGAGATCGCCCGGCGCGCCGGAGTCGGGTCGGCCACCTTGCACCGGCACTTCCCCAGCCGTGCCCAACTCCTCGAAGCCGTGCTCCGCGACCGAGTCGCGACCTTGTGCACCCGAGCGAAGGAACTGCGCACCGAACCGAACGCCGGCACGGCATTACTGGCTTGGCTTCGCGAGGTAGTGGCGCACGCGGCTACCACCCGAGCGCTCGGACCAGCTCTCGCCGGTTACGCATCCGATCCGGAGTTCTCACCGCACACCATGATCCGGGACGCCGCCCAGCAACTCCTCACTCGCGCCCAACGAGAAGGCTCGGTGAGCACAAGCGTTACCGTCGACGATGTTCTGCAACTCACCAACGGCATCGCCCTGGCAACCGAATCCCTCCCCGAGCCGGCGCCACGCGCAGACACACTGATAGCCCTCGTCGCAGAAGGTCTCCTCCGCAGCACCACCAGCGACTGACCGACAGTACCCGCATGGGTCACCGGTCGAGCCCAGTGGCCCAATGGAAGCACATCACCACCCGGACCATCTGCCACAGTGCCCGTATTTCGGCTACCGGTGCGCAGGGGAGCCGGGCTTCCAGTCCTGCCACCGCGGAACCCACCAGCACCGACCGTGATCCAATGCGGACGCGACGTGCTCGGCCTCGCGCCACACCGCATCGGCCTCCGCCTGCGTGAGCCGACCACAGGCAACCTGTTCCGCGACATCGTCGCGGTCCTTCCACTGCCATACGCCGTCCCGGACAACGATATCGAGTCCGTGATCGTCGGTGTCGAACCAATCGTCGCCACGGCGGTATGGCTTTTCGAAGTTGATGTACCAGTGATCGAACCGGCCGTGCTGGAAGAACGCCCACACCGAATAGGCGTCAGCGGGCCGATACAGTTGCAGCACACTGCTGCCGATCCAGCGGTCCTGATCCGACCAGGGATGCTTCCCGTACGGATGCGACGGAAACGTGAACGGGGTCCCGTCTTCGAACCAAACGGCCAGTACATCGTCGTCGTCCGCGACGACCTGCACCGGCATCGTCATCCACACCTCGCCGTGCAGGACTTCGCGCCGCTGCACCGTCGACCCGACCACGAACCTGGGCATGGTTGCCACGCTATCTCGCTCGGATGGCCAGCCGGGGGCGACAGCAAAATATTCACCAATCGCTGTCAGCGGGCTCGGAATCGGGGTGGGCGGCCAGGAATGCGGAGGGGCTTCGGTGGCGGGCAGTCTTGGCAGCTGTCATCGCACGATTGTTCTGGCGGCCCGATCGACCGGTCGCGCCGGCCAGGACCGTCGTGTGCTGCTTCGGGGCGCACGGCATCGTGGACCGGAACCGATGCGTTCGGGGCGGTCGGTGCGGGGCAACAGGTGTCGCCGCGCCAGGCGTTGAGACCCTCTTTCACCGCGATGGCGGCGATGACCAGCGCGGCGATCGGGTCGGCCCACGACCACCCGAACAGACTGTTGAGCAACAACCCGGCCAACAGCACCGCCGACAGGTAGGTGCACAGCAGCGTCTGCTTCGAATCGGCGACCGCGGACGCGGAGCCGAGCTCACGGCCTGCGCGGCGCTGCGCCGCCGAGAGCACCGGCATGATCATCAGGCTCGCCGCCGCCAAGGCGATCCCGATCGTCGAATGCCGGGCTCCGCCGAGCCCGGTCAGCGCCCGGACCGAATCCGCGGCGACATACAGTGCGAGTGCGAAGAAGGAGAACGCGATCACCCGCAGCGCGATCTTCTCCCGGGCTTCGGGGTCACGGCCGGCGAACTGCCACGCGACCGCCGCCGCGGAGGACACCTCGATCACCGAGTCCAGCCCGAACCCGATCAACGCGGTCGAGGAGACCCGGGCGCCTTCGGTGAGCGCGATGATCGCCTCGATGACGTTGTAGGTGATGGTCGCGGCAACGAACCAGCGGATCCGGCGCGCCAGCAACGCTTTTCGTTCCGGCCCGGGACCGACGGCGACTGCGGTCGGTAGAGCGGGCAGGCCGAGCGGCGCCGACATCAGCAGCAGCCCTCGACCTCGGCGTCCGGGCAGCACGCCGGGTCCACCGCCAGCACCAGACCGAGCAGATCCGCCAGCGCGGCTGCGATCCGGGCATCGGCGAGTTCGTAGCGGCTGCGCCGGCCCTCCGGCACCGCGACCACCAGCCCACAGCCGCGCAGGCACGCGAGATGGTTGGACAGGATCTGCCGGGTCACTCCGATCTGATCGGCCAGCTCCGAGGGATACCCCGGCGCCTGCCGCAGACTCAGCAGGATGCGGGTCCGCGTGGGGTCCGACAGCGCGTGCCCGAACCGGGCCAGCGCGTCGGTGTGAACAGCAGTCTCCATACCGAGAACAGTACATCAGTATCTGTATTCAGAAAACTATGAACTTTCACCTGCGGGATCCGCCGGTCGGACCGGAAGCGCCAACCCGGCAGTGGCGAGCTATCGGCGTCTCAGCTCGTCGGCGGCCGCGGTGACGGCCTGCAGGCCGGCGGCGATGAGCGGGTGTCCGCGGATGCCGCGGCGGGTGGCGGAGGTGATCACACGGGTCGGTCGCGTGGGGCCGTGCAGGGGTATACGGACGACGGGGTACCCGTCGCCGCCTGCCTGTGGTTCCCCGCCGGGGCCGCGAGCAACGGCGCCACCATGTTCCAGCCGCAGATCCTCGCGGTGGGCGCGACCGTCGCGATTCTGTCCGCCGTGGTTCCCTACTCGCTGGAAATGGCGGCGCTCGAACACCTACCTGCCGCTGCCGTCGCAATCCGGCAGGCGAACACCGCGGAAAACGTGCCACCGAGCGCAGGGCCGAAAGTACCTGATCGCATGGCCTTCAGGACTGTGCCGGTCGCTATTTCCAACGGCCTCAACCCGTCGTTTCACCGGCCGGTGGGTCCGCGAAGATTCCCTCGAGCATGCCGGTCGCCTGGCCGACCTCGATCAGGTAGCCGTCGGGGTCCCGCAGATAGCACCGGACCTCGGCTTTGCGGTCGATCGGTTCGGTCACGAATTCGGCACCTTTGGCGATCGCGTCAGCATGGAATGTGGCGATATCGGCCACCCTGATGTTGAGGAACGCCGACACCGGATCGCCCGGCTCGGGCGGCCGGAGCGTGATGCCGGGCTTGTCCGGGGTGGGGCCGCCGCCCGGGTTCATGATGATCCAGCTGTTGGCGACCTTGACGATCGCGGGGTTCTCCGCCAGCACCACTTCGCCGCCGAAAATATCCGCGTAGAAATCGCGCGCGGTAGCGATATCGCGCACAGTCAGAAAGTGGGTGACGAGGAGTCCGTGGTCCGGGGCGGGAAGGGCGTTGTGACCGGCCATTATTCGTGTCCTCCTAGTTGTGGGTACCCCTCCGCGTCGGGTTCTCCCAGCGGTTGGGATCGTCTTCGAGGCTCGCGCGGTCCCAGTGGCCGTGCTCTGCCGCGGCGTCATAGGTGTCGTGCAGGAACCGGGTCAGCGCTGCGTCGGGGTCAGAGGCGGTGCGCACGGATTCGTAAGGCAACAAGAACTGACCGTTCTCCACGCTGTAATAGGCGCCTTCGGGACCGACCGGATGGCCGGCAAAGCCATGTGGTTCGGGATAGGCGTAGGCGTAGAACGCGCCTTCTTCTCCACCACCCGGCCAGAATCCGCAGCTCGACAGTTCACGGGAATAGCCTTCGACCATGACCCAGTCACCGCAGTTCGGGGCGCCGCCGGGGTGTGGTGGCGCAGATCGTCCGGAGAAACGGGTGCAAGCCAGGTCCATCGCGCCCCAGAAGAAGTGCACAGGGCTGACCTTGCCCACGAAGTGCGAGCGGAACCGGCCGATGACCCGGTCGGCATGTAGCAGCTGCCGCCAGAACAAATAGGCGGCCTGCGAGTCGTAGGAGGCGTGCTGGTGATCCTCGGCGAACGGAATGGCGGGCTCGACCTCGTTCGGGCGGGCCCGGATGGTCGTCTCGACGCCGAGTGCGCCCAGCGCCCGCATGGTCTGCTCGTAGAACTCGGCCACCGTCATGGGTTCGAGCGCGATCCGTTCACCGGCGCCGTCGGAGTTGCGGATCCGCAACTGGTGGTCGACGAAGTCGAACTCGATATCGAATGCACCCTGGGCGTACGGAACGGTGCCCGTGGTCAGCCCCCGGGGGCTGACGTACAGGGTGACCTGCCACCAGTGATTGAGCAGCGGGGCATGGGCGAGGCGCAGTTTGCCGACGATCTGGGCCCACATGTGCAGGGTGTCGCGGGTCTCGGTCCAGTCAGCGACCTGCAGAGCGGGCCATGCGGTGGTGCGCTGGATGGTCACGTGATCATCCTTCCGGGTCACCGGTAGCCGGATTCGCCTCAGCGAGCACCGGCGGTACCAAGGTTCAGGTCGGCCTCGGGGCTCGCCGACCTCATGATGTACGTCAGGACGGTCAGGAATGGCTCTCGCCAATCGTACGGCCCCCAGCGGCAGCCAAGCCACCGTCTCGCCTCAGCTCACTCCCCGGCCGGCTCGGCGGTCAAGGCAGTCAGGGCCATCGAGCGCAGCACCGATCGGGTGCGGCCACGGGCCGGGCCGGCGCTGTGCGGGGTGGAGTTGAGCAGGCCGAACACTGCATGGGCCTGGACCCGGGCGGTGCCCTCGTCCAGCCCGGGGGTCAGTCCGCACAGCACCTGCACCCAGATCTCCACGTAGCGGCGCTGGGTGCGCCGGATCTCGCGGCGGGCCGGGAGCGGGACATTGTCGAGGTCGCGGTCCTGGATGCGGATGAGTTCGGGTTCGCCGAGGGCGAAGTCGAGGTGGAAGTCGACCAGGCCGGCCAGCGCTTCGGCGGGGCCGGCGGCCTCGGCGGCGACCGCGGTGCCGCCGTCGAGCAGGCGGCGGCTGATGCCGACCAGAAGTTCGACCAGTAGTGCTTCCTTGTTGGGGAAGTGCCGGTACACCGCGGGGCCGCTGATGCCGACCGCGGCACCCAGGTCGTCGAGCCGCATGCCGAGGTAGCCGCGTTCGGCGATGAGCCGGGCACCGGCGGCGAGCAACTGGTCGCGGCGCTGCTGTTTCAACAGTTCGCGGCGCGTGGGGGTGGCAGAATCGAAGCTGGTCACCCACGCTCCCTTCCCTTGCTCTGGACAACTCGGTTAGTCAAGATTAACCTCAATTCCAGTTATCAGCGACTAACTCAGATGGCAGGTTCCTGTGATGACCCGCACCGCGAGCCCCACACCGGCCACTCGGCCGGACACCGATAACCGGGCCGCCAATCTGGCCTTGGTCGACGAGTTGCGCCACCGCCTCGCCGAGACCGCGCGCGGCGGTCCGGAGAAGGCCCGGCAGCGCCATATCGCCCGGGGCAAGTTACTGCCCCGAGACCGGGTGGACCAGCTACTCGATCCGGGCAGCCCGTTCCTGGAACTCTCCCCGCTCGCCGCCGACGGAATGTACGGCGACGAATCCCCCGGCGCCGGCATCATCACCGGCATCGGGCGGGTGGCCGGTCGCGAATGCGTGATCGTCGCCAACGACGCCACGGTCAAGGGCGGCACCTATTACCCGATCACGGTCAAGAAACATCTGCGCGCCCAGGAAGTGGCGCTGCACAACAACCTGCCGTGCGTCTACCTCGTCGATTCCGGTGGCGCCTACCTGCCCGAACAGGACGACGTGTTCCCCGACCGGGAACACTTCGGCCGGATCTTCTACAACCAGGCCACCATGAGCGCGCGGGGTATCGCGCAGATCGCGGCGGTCATGGGGTCGTGCACCGCGGGCGGCGCCTACGTTCCGGCGATGAGCGACGAGGCGGTGATCGTGCGGGATCAGGGCACGATCTTCCTCGGCGGGCCACCGCTGGTGAAGGCCGCGACCGGTGAAGTGGTGACCGCCGAGGAGCTCGGCGGCGGTGCCCTGCATTCACGCACCTCCGGGGTCACCGACCATCTGGCCGACGACGACCGGGACGCGCTGCGTACCGTCCGCCGCATCATCGGCACCCTCGGACCGCGCCCGGAACCTGCGTGGCAGATCCGGACCGCCCGCGAACCTGCCGCGGCAACCGGGGACCTGTACGACGTGGTCCCGGTCGATCTGCGCACCCCCTACGACGTGCACGAAGTCATCCACCGGATTGTCGACGCGGACAGCACCGGCGAGCCGGGGTTCCACGAATTCAAGGCCGAGTACGGGACCACCCTGGTCACCGGGTTCGCGCATATCCACGGGCACCCGGTGGGAATCGTCGCCAACAACGGTGTGCTGTTCGGCGAATCCGCCATGAAGGGCGCGCATTTCATCGAATTGTGCGATAAACGGGAGATCCCGCTGCTGTTCCTGCAGAACATCACCGGGTTCATGGTCGGGCGCGATTACGAGGCCTCCGGGATCGCCAAGCACGGCGCGAAGATGGTGACCGCGGTGGCGTGTGCGCGGGTTCCCAAACTGACCGTGGTGATCGGCGGGTCCTACGGCGCCGGGAACTATTCGATGTGCGGGCGGGCCTACTCGCCACGATTCCTGTGGATGTGGCCGAATGCCCGGATCTCGGTGATGGGCGGCGAACAGGCGGCCTCGGTACTGGCCACCGTGCGCGGTGATCAGCTCGACGGCAACGGTCAGCCGTGGAGCGATGCCGATCAAGAGGCGTTCAAGGAGCCGATCCGCCGCCAGTACGAGGCCCAGGGCAACCCCTATTATTCGACGGCCCGGCTCTGGGACGACGGGGTCATCGATCCCGCCGATACCCGGACCGTGCTCGGACTGGCTCTCTCGGTGTGTGCGCAGGCACCACTGGAACCGGTCTCCTACGGCGTCTTCAGGATGTGACCACCGTGCTGAACTCGAATCATCCCCTCCCGTTCGACACCGTACTGGTAGCCAATCGCGGCGAGATCGCCGTGCGCGTTATCCGCACCCTGCGCACCATGGGGCTGCGATCGGTAGCGGTCTACAGCGACGCGGACGCGGGCGCCCGGCATGTGCGCGAAGCCGATACGGCCGTGCGGCTCGGCCCCGCGGCGGCTCGGGAGAGCTACCTGGATATCGCGAAGGTCGTCGATGCCGCCCGTCGCACCGGTGCCGGGGCGGTCCATCCCGGTTACGGATTCCTTTCCGAGAACGCCGCTTTCGCCGCTGCGCTGGCCGAGGCCGGGATCGTGTTCCTGGGGCCGCCGGCCGCCGCGATCGAGATCATGGGCGACAAGATCACCGCGAAGACCACCGTGGCGGCCTCGGGTGTACCGGTGGTGCCGGGGATCGCCGAACCCGGTCTCACCGACGCGGCGCTGATCGAAGCGGCCGCCGAAGTCGGTTATCCGGTACTCGTGAAGCCCTCCGCGGGCGGCGGGGGCAAGGGAATGCGCCGGGTCGACGACCCCGCGGACCTGCCCGCCGCCTTGGTCAGCGCCCGCCGGGAGGCCGCCGCGTCCTTCGGCGACGACACCCTGTTCCTGGAGCGGTTCGTCACCCGGCCGCGGCATATCGAGGTGCAGATCCTGGCCGATACCCACGGCACCGTGCTGCATCTGGGCGAACGGGAATGCAGTCTGCAGCGCCGGCATCAGAAGGTGATCGAGGAAGCACCTTCTCCCCTGCTGGACGCCGCGACCCGCGCCCGTATCGGCGCCGCCGCCTGCGCCACCGCGCGCAGCGTGGACTATGTGGGGGCGGGGACGGTGGAGTTCATCGTCTCCGCCGACCGGCCGGACGAATTCTTCTTCATGGAGATGAACACCCGCCTGCAGGTCGAGCATCCGGTCACCGAGATGATCACCGGATTCGACCTGGTCGAATCCCAGATCCGGATCGCCGCGGGACAACGGTTCCGGGTGGCGCAAGACGATATCCGGCTGCACGGCCACGCCGTCGAGGCGCGCGTGTACGCCGAAGACCCGGCCCGGGATTTCCTGCCGACTGGCGGTACGGTCCTGGACCTGGTGGAACCGGGCGGGACGGGGGTCCGGGTGGACTCCGGGCTCGCGGTGGGCACGGTGGTCGGCAGCAACTATGACCCGATGCTCGCGAAGGTTATCGCGCACGGCCCCGACCGCGCCGCCGCGCTGGCCGCGCTGGACCGGGCCCTCGCCGATACCTCGGTGCTGGGAGTCCGGACGAATACCGATTTCCTGCGTTTCCTGCTGGCCGACCCGGATGTCGCGGCGGGCCGGCTGGATACCGCGCTGCTGGACCGGCGGGCCGGCGAGTTCGTGCCGGAGCCGGTCGCCGATGATGTTTTCGCCGCCGCTGCCGTGTACCGCTGGTTGCTGCGCTGGCCGGACGCTCCGGCCGATCCGTGGGCCTTCCCCACCGGGTGGCGGGTCGGCGCGCCCGCACCGACCCGGATCCGGTTGTCCGGGGGTGACCGGACCGTGCACGTCTACCTCAGCGGCACTCCGGACTCAGCCGATCTTCGCGTAGAGGACGAGGAACCTGTATCGGTCACAGCCGAACTGGGCCGAGCGGCCGCGGCCGCGGAGCCCGGCGGTTCGGTCCGGACGGTGACCCTCACTCTCGACGGTCTCCGGCGCGATTACCGGGTCGCGGAATCCGGCGGCCAACTGTGGGTCGCCGGGCCATCTGGGGTCGCGATGGTGCGGGAACTGGCGGAAGAACCCGCTCGCGCCGACGCCGCGGCCGTGCACGACGCCGAGATCCGCAGCCCGATGCCCGGAACCGTCCTCGCCGTGACCGCGACAAACGGCGCCTCGGTATCCGCGGGCGAACCGATTCTGGTGGTCGAAGCAATGAAGATGGAGCATTCGCTCACCGCACCGCTCGCCGGCACCGTCGAGATCTCGGTGGCCCCGGGTGCCTCGGTGCGGCTGGACGAAGTCCTCGCCCGGGTCCATCCCGAACCGGCGGCCGACCCGGCGGCATCCGACTCCACGACACCCACCCCGGCAGCGGGCAACCCGGCGGCCGACCCAGCAGCGGTACCCGACCCGGCCCCGCCTGCTCCGGCAAATCCCGAAGCCGGCGAATCCATGCCCGCTGCCGAACCCACCCCGCGATGACGCGGCGAACCCACTACCCCGAGAAGAGGCACAGGTGAGCGATTTCCTCTCCACCGGCACCCTGCCCGAGCACTACCGCGACCTCGCGCTGACCGTCCGGGACTTCGCGAACCAGGTGGTCGCCCCCGTGGCGGCGAAACACGATGCCGAGCACAGCTTCCCGTACGAAGTCGTCGCGGGCATGGCGCGGATGGGCCTGTTCGGTCTGCCGTTCCCCGAGGAATACGGCGGGATGGGCGGCGACTATTTCGCGCTCTGCCTGGCGCTCGAGGAGCTCGGCAAGGTCGACCAGAGTGTCGCGATCACGCTGGAAGCCGGGGTGTCGCTCGGTGCCATGCCGATCTACCGGTTCGGCGACGAGAAGCAGAAAACCGAATGGCTGCCCCGGCTCGCGAGTGGGGAGAACCTGGGTGCGTTCGGGCTCACCGAGCCGGGCGCGGGCAGCGATGCCGGCGGGACCCGCACCACCGCGATCGAGGACGGCGACAGCTGGGTCATCCACGGCAGCAAACAATTCATCACCAACTCCGGAACCGATATCACCGCGCTGGTGACGGTGACCGCGGTGACCGGGGAGTCCGGCGGTAAGAAGGAGATCTCGACCATCATCGTGCCCGCCGGCACTCCCGGTTTCGTTGCCGAACCCGCCTACAACAAGGTCGGCTGGAATGCCTCGGACACCCACCCGCTGAGCTTCACCGATGTGCGAGTGCCGAAGGAGAACCTGCTCGGTGAGCGCGGCCGCGGTTACGCCAACTTCCTGCGCATCCTCGACGAAGGCCGCATCGCCATCGCCGCGCTGTCGGTGGGCGCGGCCCAGGGTTGTGTGGACGAATGCGTGCGCTATGCCGGGGAACGCGAGGCCTTCGGCCGGACGATCGGCAGCAATCAGGCGATCGCCTTCAAGATCGCCCGGATGGAGGCCCGCGCGCATACCGCCCGCACTGCCTACTACGACGCCGCCGCCCTGATGCTGGCCGGGAAACCGTTCAAGAAGCAGGCTGCCATCGCCAAACTCGTGGCGAGCGAGGCCGCGATGGACAATGCCCGCGACGCCACCCAGATTTTCGGCGGCTACGGGTTCATGAACGAATACCCCGTGGCCCGGCACTACCGGGACAGCAAGATCCTCGAAATCGGCGAGGGCACCACGGAAGTACAACTCATGCTGATCGGACGGGAGCTCGGACTGTGAGCGGCGAGAACAAGATCACCAAAGAGGTCGAGCACGACACCACCGGCCTGAGAAGGGTCGTACAGTCGGGCCTGTGGTTCGAGGAACTGGAAACCGGCGTGCTCTACGAGCACCGGCCCGGCCGCACCATGACCGAAACCGACAATGTCCTGTTCAGCACCCTGACCATGAACAACCAGGGCCTGCACATCGACAAGGCCTACAGCGACGCCCAGGAACCCTTCCACGAGCGGCTGGTGAACTCGCTGTTCACCCTGGGCACCATGATCGGCCTGGCGGTCGCGCACCTCACCCAGGGCACCACGGTCGCCAACCTCGGATTCGACGAGGTGAAGTTTCCGGCGCCGCTGTTCCACGGCGACACCATCTATGTCGAAACCGTCGTCCTGAACAAGCGCGAATCCAAGAGCCGGCCCGGTCAGGGCGTCGTCACTTTCCGGCATGTGGCACGCAACCAGCACGGCACCATCGTGGGTATCGCTGTCCGGCACGCCATGATCCGGCTGCGTCCGGCGGAACAGGCGTGACGTCCGCACCGGCCGGGGCACGCACACTCGCCGGCAGCGATCCGGCCCGCAGGAGGTAACTCAAGTGACTACTCCCCACAACGAATGGCAGCCCGCCGGCCCGGCCTGGTTGTTCTGCCCGGCCGACCGCCCCGAGCGCTACCGCAAGGCCGCCGACGCCGCGGACGTGGTGATCCTCGATCTGGAGGACGGCGTCGCCCCCGGCGACAAACCGGCCGCCCGCAAAGCGCTCACCGAAACCCCGCTCGACCCGGCCACCACGGTCGTGCGGGTCAATCCGGCCGGTACACCCGACCACGATCTCGATCTGCAGGCCCTGCGCGGCACGGATTACCGGCTGGTCATGCTGCCGAAAACCGAATCCGCCGAACAGGTCACGGGTCTCACCGGCTACGACGTCTTCGCGCTGATCGAGTCTCCCGTGGGCGCCCTGGCGATCGAGCGGATCGCCGCCGCCCCCAACACTCTCGGCGTGATGTGCGGGGTGGAGGACTTGGTCGCCGCCATGGGCGGCACCGGAACCCGGCGTCCGGACGGAAGCTACCGCGATGTGGCGTTACACCTGCGCAGCACCGGACTGCTCGCCGCCAAAGCCCACCGGCGACTCGCCCTGGACATGGTGTATCTGAACATCCGCGACCTGGACGGGTTGCGTGCCGAGGCCGAAGACGCGGTGGCCGTCGGCTTCGAAATCAAGGTCGCCATCCATCCCAGCCAGATCCCGGTGATCCGCGCGGCCTACGCCCCGGCGCAGGACGAGATCGACTGGGCTCAGGGAGTACTCGCCGCCGCGCCGAACCACCGGGGCGTCTTCACCTACGAAGGCCGGATGGTGGACGCGCCGCTCCTGCGCCACGCCGAACAGATCCTCCAGCGAGCAGGAACCCTCAGCTGAGTCGACCCACGCGCGTGCCGACGACCGATAATCACCGCTACACACAGGAGGTTGCCGCGGTGGAACCACAGTGGGTCCCGAGCGAACGGGATATCGCCGACGCCCGGGTCACCGATTTCGCGCGTTTCGTCGAGACGCGCTCAGATGCCGAGCTGCCGGACTACCACACCCTGTGGCGCTGGTCGGTGGACAACGCGGCCGATTTCTGGTCGGCGCTGTGGGACTACTTCGAACTCGGACCGGTCGCGGGCGACGTGCTGCCCTCCTCGGATATGCCGGGCGCACAGTGGTTTCCCGGCACCACCCTGAACTATGTGGACCGGGTGATCGCGCAGGCCCGCACGGACCGGCCGGCGATATTGCAGGTCACCGAGGACACCGCGGAGGTCACCGAAACGTCCTGGGCGGACCTCCTCGCCGGGGTCGCCGCGTTCGCCGGTTCACTGCGCGAGCTCGGTGTCCGCCCCGGCGACCGGGTGATCGGCTATCTGCCGAATATCACCGAAACCGTCATCGCTTTCCTCGGTACCGCGGCGGTCGGCGCCGTGTGGAGCGCCTGCGGTCAGGACTATTCGGCCAAGGCGGCCCTGGACCGGCTGGGCCAGCTGGAACCCACCGTGCTCGTCACCGCCGACGGCTACCGCTACGGCGGCAAAGCGCACGACAAAAGCGCGGATATCGCCGCGTTGCGCGCCGGTCTGGACACGTTGCGCGCCACCATCGTGATCTCCCGGCTGGGCGTCGAGATCCCCGACAGCACTCCGTGGACGGTGGCCGCCGACCCGGCCGGGCACACCGTGCCCGAGACCGAAACGGTCGATTTCGCCCATCCCCTGTGGATCGTGTTCTCCTCCGGCACCACCGGACTGCCCAAGGGTATCGTGCACGGGCACGGCGGAGTCGTCCTCGAACACCTCAAAGCCGTTGCCCTGCAAACGGATATCGGACTCGACGACACCTTCCTCTGGTACACCAGCCCGAGCTGGATGATGTGGAACTTCCAGATCGCCGGTCTGCTCACCGGCGCGACCATCGTCTGCTACGACGGCAGCCCCGCCCATCCGCGGCCGGACACCCTCTGGGAGATCGCCGCCCGCACCGGCACCACCGTGCTCGGTACCAGCCCGGGCTACGTCCTGGGCTGCATGAAAGCGGGGTCCGTCCCCGCGACCGACCACGACCTGTCCGCCCTGCGACTCATCGGCATCACCGGCTCCTCGCTACCACCCGCCTCCTCACTGTGGCTGCACGAGAACGCGGGTGGCGTTCCGGTCGCCTCCATCAGCGGCGGCACCGATGTGGTCTCGGCGTTCGCCGGTGGGGTGCGCACGGTCCCGGTCTGGCCCGGGGAACTCTCGGCGCCGTACCTGGGGGTCGCGCTGGAAGCCTACGACGAGGCCGGGCAGCCGGTGCAGGACGAGGTCGGCGAACTGGTGGTCACGGCGCCCCTGCCTTCCATGCCGATCTACTTCTGGCGCGACCCCGACGGCACCCGCTACCACGACGCCTACTTCGACACCTACCCCGGCGTATGGCGGCACGGCGACTGGATAACCCTGACCGGCCACGGCAGCGTGGTGGTCCACGGCCGCTCCGATTCCACCCTCAACCGGCACGGCATCCGGATGGGCAGCGCCGATATCTACCAGGTGGTGGAACGGCTACCGGAGATCGCCGAGGCCCTGGTCATCGGCGCGGAACAGCCCGACGGTGGCTACTGGATGCCGCTGTTCGTGGTCCTGGCACCGGGCGCGGAACTCACCGACGTCCTCCGCGACCGGATCAAGGAGGTCATCCGCAACGAGGTCTCACCGCGCCACGTGCCCGACGAGATCCTGGAAGCGCCCGCGGTACCGCACACGCGGACCGGCAAGAAGCTCGAGGTCCCGATCAAACGCCTTTTCCAAGGGGCGGACCCGGAGCGGGTGGTGGAACGCAGCGCCGTCGACGACCCCGCCCTGCTCGACTGGTATACCGGCATCCGTCCACCCGGCCGCCGCTGACTCGACACCCGACCCGGCGCGGTCCACGACCGTCGCGGTTCGGCGGATCCGCCCGCCGGGCAGGGCGACGATCACGTCGAAACTGCGTGGTGCGCAAAATCCGCCTGTCCACGTGCTGCGCGAACTAGCCTGGTCACAGCGGTGTCCTCAGCACCGCGGTTTCCTCGGCAAGGCCGTTTCATCAGCAAGGTCGCTCGACCGGCACGATCGCTCGACCCGCACGCACCCAGTCGCTCGGCCCAAGAGAGGACAGGCGCTCATGAAGGCTCTGCAGTACGTGACCGTCGGTGCTGAACCCGAGGTTCGCGAAATCCCCACACCCGAACCCGGCCCCGGTGAGGTATTACTCCGGGTCACCGCGGCCGGTGTGTGCCATTCCGACGACTACGTCATGAACAACCCACCGGAAATGTTCGGCATCGAACTTCCGCTCACTCTCGGGCACGAGGGCGCCGGACAGGTCGCGGCCGTCGGCGCCGGTGTCCGGGGTATCGATATCGGCACGAACGTCGTGGTCTACGGCCCGTGGGGCTGCGGAAACTGCTGGTTCTGCGCACAGGGTCAGGAGAACTACTGTTCCCGGGCGGCCGAGCTGGGCATCCTCCCGCCCGGGCTCGGCTCTCCGGGCGCCATCGCCGAATACCTGATCGTCGATTCGCCCCGCCACCTGGTCCCGATCGGTGACCTCGACCCGGTGTCGACGGTGCCGCTCACCGATGCCGGACTCACCCCCTATCACGCGATCAAACGCTCCCTGGACAAACTCCGCGCGGGTTCCACGACCGTGGTGATCGGCAGCGGCGGCCTCGGTCACGTCGCGATCCAGCTGCTGCGCCACCTGTCCTCCACCCGGGTCATCGCCCTGGACGTCAACGACGAGAAACTCGATTTCGCGCGCTCGGTAGGCGCCCATGAGGCCGTCCTCTCCGATGCGAACGCCGCCGAGAACGTCCGCAAGATCACCGGCCCGGCCGGCGCGAGCCTCGTCCTCGACTTCGTCGGCTACCAACCGACCATCGATACCGCCATGGCCGTCGCCGGCGTGGACTCCGATGTCACCATCGTCGGGATCGGCGACGGTAAATCAGCCGCCCGGGTCGGCTTCGGCTTCAGTCCCTACGAAGCCACCGCGACCTCCCCCTACTGGGGCGCCCGCGCCGAACTCATCGAACTCATCGACCTGGCCCACGCCGGGGTCCTCGAGATCGCCGTCGAACGCTTCTCCCTGGACGACGCCACGGAGGCCTACCGCCGCCTCGCCGCCGGAACCCTCCGCGGCCGCGCGGTCATCGTCCCGTAGCTCCGAACCGACCCATTGGCCCGGAGGCCTTACCCACCAGCGCCCCGGAGAGGAGAGATAAGACCGTGAGTGCGAAAAAGGACCACAGGGCGACAGAAAGCACTGGATGTAAGCGGCCGAGCGTCGCCGACTACGAGCGAATGGCCGACGACTACGCAGCAAACCCTGTCCGGGGTACAGAGGTTGTCGGACCGGTGGAAATAGGTATGACCTGTGCTGCGGAAGCCGGGCCTTGATCGCTGAAACACTGGATAGATGACGTATTCGGTCGCCCTGGTGCGGCATGCCCAGTCCGTTTCTCCCACTCCGAACGGTCCCGGCGACTACCACCGGCCACTGTCGAGGCTGGGAGAAACACAAGCAATGATGCTCAGCGATGAACTCGTCGAAACCGAACCTCGGGCGATCTTTTCCAGCCCGTACCTGCGCGCGTTGCAGACCATCGAACCGACCGCGCAACGGTGCAACCAGACGATCCGCACCGACCAACGGCTACGCGAGTGGGATTCCGGAATCGAACCTACTCCCGACTACGCCCGCCGGTATGAGCAAAGCTGGGCCCGCCCGTGGTGGGCACGTTCCGGTGCGGAAAGCCTGAACGAACTCACCGAACGCGCCGTCGATGCCCTGAATGCAACGATCGCCCGGGCGGCCGGCCCCCCTGTAATCATCGGCAGTCACGGCACATTCATAGCCAGAGCACTGGTCGGTTTCGGCTGCCCCGGCATCGACGCAGCCTTCCACCGGGCGATGCCGATGCCCGCGGTATACCGGCTCGTGTTCAGCGACCGCCACGTCCGTGTGACCGGCCCCGGCCTGTGCACTCTGTGAACACCACACCGCACAGCCCGGAACTGATGCGGCACTCGACCGTCGACGGTCAGCGAGATCCTGCACGCGGATGGTCGATCCGGGCATGAGTTGATACTCGCCCATCATGCACCGCACTCCCCCTCCTTGGAATCAAAGTACTTCCATTCGTAGTATATGTACTATCAATGGCAGTATCACTGCACCAACTTAGGAGGGTTCATGCCGAAGATCGGCCGATTCACCAGCGACGAAGCGAAGACCAACTTTCTGCGGATCTACGACGCCTGGGCGCAGCAATGGCCGGTACCCTCGACCGACCTCGACGTCGAAACATCCTTCGGGACTACACGGGTGCGTAAGTCCGGAACCGGGAAGGGCGAACCGGTCCTACTGCTCCCGGGCACTTCGGGCAACGGTTTGGTGTGGCAACGGTTCATCGAGGATTTCGCGCGTGAGCGCGTGGTGTACACACCGGATGTCATCGGGTGGCCGGGGCGCTGTGTACAGACTGCGCCCGTGCGCGACGGCGCCGATGTCGCGAAGTGGGTTATCGAGACGCTGGACGGGCTCGGCGTGGACCGAGTCCATTTGGCCGGGAATTCCCTGGGCGCTTGGATGGCCATCATGGTCGGGGTCTATCACTCCGACCGTCTGGCGAGTCTCACCATGTTCGAGCCCGGCGGTGCAACCTTCGCCAGGCCGAGCTGGCGCCTGTTGCTCAGGTTCCTCCTCGCAGGTATGCGGCCGACACCCGAACGCATGCGCAAGCTCAACGCGTGGCTGACACCTCGTGCTCAGCTCACCGAGGACGAGTTCGCGATGGTAATGGCGAGCTTGAAGTTCCGAACCGGGATGCCGTGGGATCGAGTGCTCACCGACGAGGAGCTGGCGGCCATCACTGCGCCGGTACTGGTGCTGTTCGGTGCCGAAACGGTCGTCAACGACCCCGAACTCGGGGCGGCCCGCGCCCGGAAACATATCCCGTCGGCAGACGTGGAGATCTACCCAGGTATCGGGCACGACCTCCTGTGGGCGAACCAGGAGGATGTGATCCCGCGCTTCCTGGAGTTCGCCGAAATCCATGACAAAATCCGGAATTGATCACTGCACCAAAGGAATCGGGGCCTGGACCCATGCCGATTCAGCAGTAATCCTCGCAGTGCAGCAACGGCGGGTACAAGCCCGGTGCTGGATATCGAACCGTGGTTCGTCGAGGCCGGCCAGTTGGGTAGATATCCAGCAGACCGAGTGGCCGCCCGAAAGACTCCAGAACTACTTCCAGCACCAGAGCGCATCTGTACAGGAATGCTGTACATTGAGGCTATGAGGCAGATCTCTTACACCGAAGCTCGCGCGACCCTCGCCAAGGTGCTCGACACGGCTACCGATGACCTGGAGGAGATCGTTGTCACACGCGCTGGTCATGAACCTGCCATCGTAGTCTCACTCCGTGAGTACGAGGCGCTGAAGGAGACCGCGCATCTGCTCGGCACCCCCGCTAACGCTAGGCATCTGCAGCGTGGGCTGGAAGAGTTCGCGGCGGGTGGATTCGTCCCCGGTGAGCGCCTGGATGTACCCGATGACGATGCTTCGACGGGAGTGGCGTGAAGCTGCAGTTCTATAGCGACGCGTGGAGCGATTATGTGTGGACGGTGGCCAACGACCGGTCGGCGGCACGCAAGATCAACCGGCTGTTCGACGATATCGTTGCCAATGGCCAGGCCGATGGGATCGGGAAGCCGGAACCACTGAAACACAATCTTGCCGGATGGTGGTCACGGCGGATTGCCCAGGAGCACCGGCTGGTGTATCGGGTCGAGAGCGACGTGATACACGTTCTGTCGTGTCGCCACCGCTATGAGTAGGCCCCCGGTGCGGGACCGGGCTGCGCGAACGGGGAAGCTATGACCGCGGTAGCAAGATTCGGTGCGATTTCACTCGACAGCAGGGATCCGCACCAGCTCGGGCAGTTCTATCGGGTGTTGCTGGATCTCGAAGTCCGGTATGAATCCGAAGAGTTGATTGTGCTCCAGGGTCAGGGAGTGATGCTGACGATCCAGCACGTGGCGGACCACCGGCCGCCGGACTGGCCCGGCAACCAGGTGCCCAAGCAGATGCATCTCGATCTCTTCGTCACTGACCTGGATACCGCCGAGGCCGCGGCGATCGAGTGCGGCGCGGTCAAAGCAGATGTTCAGCCCGCACCCGATCGCTGGCGGGTCCTCCTCGACCCTTCCGGGCATCCCTTCTGCCTCACAGTCCCGCCGGATCTGGGCGCGTAGGTTGGCAATTCCTACGGGTCCGATGCGCGGCCGCCTCCCGCTGACCGGGAAGTACGTCGTCCGCCCGCCCGTTCACCGGGAGGAGCACGGTTACCGGAGATAGGGCGGTCCTAGCGTCGGCCGCATGAATCCAGTAGTGGCCGGAGGCGCGCGATGAAGCGGCTGCAGGACCGGGTGGCGGTAGTAACGGGGGCGGCAGGTGGGATGGGGCGTGCGCACTGTCGCCGGCTGGCCGAAGAAGGCGCCGATGTCATCGCGCTCGACCTCGCGGAGACCGCGGACGCATTGGCCGTCGTGGCCGGGGAGGTCGAGAGTTGCGGGCGGCGGTGCGTCACCGCCTTAGCCGATATCCGCGACCCGCTGTCCCTGGAAGAAGCCGTGAACACGGGGGTGGTGCAGCTGGGACGGCTCGATATCGTCGTCGCCAATGCCGGGGTCTACGCGGATCTGGGGCCGTCCTGGGAACTGTCCGACGAGTCGTGGCAGCGGGCCCTCGATATCAATCTGACCGGGGTCTGGCATACCGTGCGAGCCGGGGCCGCGCATCTGGGTGCGGGCGGTTCGATCGTGATCGTCGGCTCCACGAACGGCGTCAAGGGTGGGGCGGCGGCCGCGCACTATTCGGCGAGTAAGCACGCGGTGGTCGGCCTGGCCCGGACCCTGGCGAACGAATTGGGGCCGCGGGGGATCCGGGTCAATACCGTGCATCCGGGGTCGGTGGCGACGCCGATGATCCTGAACGAGCGGGTCTACGCGAAATTGCGGCCCGACCTGCCTGATCCGACCCGGGAGGACGCGGCGCGCGTACTCGCGGAACGGACCATCCTGCCGGTGCCCTGGGTGGAGCCGGTGGATATCAGCAATGCCGTGTTGTTCCTCGCGTCCGACGAGTCCCGGTATGTCACCGGAATCGAACTCGTCGTGGACGCCGGGCTTACTCAGAAGGTGTGAAATGGGACGGGTTTCGGGCAAGGTCGCGCTGGTCACCGGGGCAGCGCGGGGAATCGGACGGGCGCAGGCGATACGGCTGGCCGAAGAGGGCGCCGATATTGTCGCGTTCGATATCTGCGGGCCGGTGGATACGGTAATCATCCCGCCGGCGACCCCGGACGATCTCGAGCAGACTGTCCGCGCAGTCGAAAAGACCGGGGCGAAAATAGTTTCCGCCATTGTCGATGTCCGGGACGGCGCGGCGATGCGAGAGGCGACCGACGCGGCGGTGAACGAACTCGGCGGTGTGGACGTGGTGTGCGCGACCGCGGGGATCACCTCCAGTGCGCCCGCTCTCCAGCTGACCGAAGAGCAGTGGCGGACGATGTTGGACGTCAACCTCACCGGCGTGTGGCAGACCTGCAAAGCGACCGCCCCGCATCTGATCGCCCGCGGTAGCGGATCGATGGTCCTGACCAGTTCGATCGCGGGGCTGCGCGGCCTCGTCGGCGTGGCTCACTACACGGCCGCCAAACACGGTGTGGTCGGCCTGATGCGCTCGCTGGCACAGGAGCTGGCACCGCACGGAATCCGGGTGAACTCGGTACATCCGACCAATGTGGACACGCCGATGATCCAGAACGATATGGTGCGCCGATCCTTCCGGCCGGATCGTGAACATCCCACGCGCGAGGAATTCGCCGAGGCCGCGCGAACCATGAACATGCTGGCGATTCCGTGGGTCGAACCGGTCGATATCGCGAACGCGGCCCTGTTCCTGGCCTCCGATGAGGCCCGCTACATCACCGCGGTGACCCTGCCGGTGGACGCCGGCAGCACCCAGCGCTGACGAAGGGGAGGCGGCAGCACCGCCTCCCCTTTCCGATCAGCCCTTGCGGGTGAGGAAGGCCAGTACCGCGGATTCGAACGCGGCCTTCTGCTCGATCATCGCCCAGTGACCGCAATCCGGGAACACGTGCAGTTCGGCCCGCGGAATCGTGCGCATCGGCACCAGCGCCATATCGAGCGGACTCACCCGGTCATCGCGACCCCAGGTCACCAGGGTCGGCGCCTTCACCTTGTGCAGCATCGCCCACGGCGGTGGCGTGTCCGCGGCCTCCATCGCCCGGACCATCGCGGTGAACGCGGCCTTGCTGTACATGCGGCGGGCGCTGTCGAGCGTGGCCGGATCGGTGGCCTGGGCCCAGCGTTCCTCGATCATCTCCTCGGTGACCAGGGCCGGGTCGTACACCATCGAATGCAGCCACGCGACGAGCTTGTCCCTGGTGGGGTTCTCGGTGAATTCCTGGAGCAGCCGGATACCCTCCCCCGGCCCCGGGCTGAAGAGGTTCTTGCCGATCCCGCCGATGGTCACAATCTTGCCGACCCGGTCCGGGTGGGCGATCGCGTAGTTGAGCGCTACTCCGCCGCCCATCGAGTTTCCCACGATATCGACCCGTTCGAGACCGAGCGCGTCCACGAACCGGACCACCGAATCCAGGGCGGTGATCATGGGGTGACCACCGAAATCGTCGCTCACGCCGAACCCGGGGAACTCCAGGATCAGGCAGCGGAATCGTTCGGCGAAGACATCGATATTGCCGCGGAAGTTACGCCACCCGGTGACCCCGGGCCCGGAACCGTGCAGCAGCAACAGCGGCGAACCGGAGCCGGCCTCGTAATATCGCAGCACCCCGGCGTCGGTACGTACTTCCCGCAGCTCGTGCGCGGAACCGGAATCCGATGTCATCGTGAACCTCCATATCGGCGTACTTCTCCGTGCCACGTTGCCAGTTCCATGACGACCGCTGCCCGGGTGTTCCCGATGAGTGGTCGCTCGGACCCGGGTTCAGCCGAGGCGGCCCGGAACGGGTTCCCGGCGGTGTTCGTCGGTGGGCAGTTCACCGTCGGCGACGGCCCGCTCGATCGAATCACGCAGTGCCGCGCAGGTCGGGATCCACTTGCTGGGCTCGCCGAGCGCCGCCCGCCGGGCGAATTCGGGGCAGGCGGATTCGGCATCGTCGAGCCATTGGATGCTGGTGTGGCTGGGGCTGAATTTTTCCACCAGCACTCGGTTACCGCAGGTGGCGCACTGTATGGGCTGCACGATCACTCCTTCGTCGGCCAGGCCGCGAGATAGCCGGGTACTCAGCCGAAGCTGATGTCCTCCGCGGACCAGAATGCACGCATACTCGTGATCCGCGCTTGGTCGTCGAAGGTCATCACGTCGATGGGTTCGACGGTGATCGTCTGTTCCCCGGTATCGGTGATCACCCGGAATCCGAATGCGGCGTGGTCGCCGCTCACCCGCAGGGTGACCAGTTCGGTAGTGCGACGGGATGATTCGAGATTTCCGTAGAACTTCTCGATGGCCGCGCGCCCGGTGTGCGCGGGGGTGCCGACGGGGTCTTCCAGGGTGGCGTTCTCGTCGTACAGAGCGGCGATATCGGCCGCCGTTCCGGTGGCCACGGCGTCGAGGTAGCGGCGCACGGCAGCGCGGATCTGTTCCGGTTCCGGCATCGTGTGTTCCTGTTCTGCGAGGAGGGCGTTACCGGGCGAGCATGTCGCGGACGGCGAGGTGACTGAACAGCATCGAGGCGCCGATGGGGTTACCACCGCCGGGATAGGCGGTGCCGCTGACCGCGGCCATGGTGTTACCCGCGGCATACAGTCCGGGAATCGGTGCCCCGTCGCTGCCGAGGACGCGGGCAGCGGTATCGGTCCGCAACCCGCCCTTGGTGCCGAGATCGGACAGGCCGAATGCCGCGGCGTGGAACGGGGGGCGGTCGATCGGTACCAGCGGCAACTCACCCTGGGAGAACGCGCGATCGTAGGCTTCGTCGCCCCGGCCGAAATCGGTATCGGCGCCCGCCGCGACCATCGCGTTGTAACGCTCCACGGTGGCGACCAGGTTCGCGGCCGGGATGCCGAGAGCCGACGCCAGCTCTTCGAGGGTGTCGGCGGTATGCCATAGCCCGGCGGCTTCGTACTTCTCGGATTCGACCATCGAGACATTGGTGGCCTGCACCGGCGGGACGGCGCCGGCGCGGTCGTCGTAGATCATCCAGTACGGCAGGGTCAGGGTGCCGTCGCGCAGCCGCTCGATCGCCGCCCGGCCGAGGCGGTCGTAGGGTGCGGATTCGTTGACGAACCGGCGGCCGTCCTGGTCGACGAAGATCCCGCCGGTGAACCACAGGGCGAAGGCCGATCGTCCGTCCGGATGGGTGAGCCCCGGCGACCACCACGCCTGATCCATGAGATCCGTATCGGCTCCCGCGGTGATACCCGCCTGATGGGCCCGGCCCTGGTTTCCGGGCGGTCCCATAGTGTCGCGGGCGTCGCCCGGCACCCCGTATCGACGGCGCATCTCCTCGTTGCCCTCGAAACCGCCCGCGGCCAGGACCACCCCGCGCCGGGCCCGGATCGCGACCGTTCCGGACGGCCGTTCGATCCGCGCGCCGATCACGGCACCGTCCTCGACGATCAACTCCACCAGCGCGGCATTCCGGTGCAGGCGGACCTCCGGATAGCCGGCCAGTGCGCGCAGGAAGCGGCCGATCAGCGCCTGCCCGCCGATCAGCGTCTCCGGCGGCGCGGCACCCAGCCGGTCGGTGTCCAGCGGTCCGCGCAGGTGTTCGCGCAGCTCCCCGAGTTCGGCCGCGGGCAGCGGGACGGGCACGATATGACGCTGCCCGTCGAGCCGCGCTTTCGGCGCGGTGCCGAAATAGTCGGGCCACGGAAACATCTGGAACTCGAAATGGTCGTCGCTCTCGAGATATGCGATGAGGTCACGACCACCGCGTACATAGGTTTCCTGGAGTTCGCGTGGGGTGCGGTCGCCGACCACGGCACGGAAATAGGTCAGCGCGTCCTCGAGGGTGTCATCGGTCCCGGCCCGCTCCAGCACCGGGTTGCACGGGAACCACATCCCGCCGCCGCCCGAATACGCGGTGGTTCCACCGAATTTGCCGGTGGCTTCCACCACCGCGACCGAAAGCCCTTCCCGCGCCGCGGTGTAGGCGCCGGCCAGGCCACCGCCGGAACCCGCCACCAGCACATCCACTTCGTCGTCGAAGTCCATAGTCCACCGCCTTCTCGCGCCACCGGCTCGTGCCGAGGCCGACGGTAGGCCCGGATCCCGGGCCCGTCGAACGCTCCTCCCGGTGACCGGGAGACCACCCGGGGTCGAGTGAACGGCCTGTCGCACTGTTCGGGGTGCTAGTCATATGCCGGACCGGAATATGACCGCTGATAGCATTCGGCGGGTGACGACGAGCGAACCCGACGAGGCGCAGATCAAACTGCCGCCTACCAGCTGGGCGGTGCTCGCCATGCTCTCCTACGAGGAGGAGATCTCCGGATACGATCTGAAGAAGTGGGCGGACTGGAGTATCCGCTACTTCTATTGGAGTCCGTCCTACAGCCAGATCTACTCGGAGCTGAAGAAGCTCGAACAGCACGGTTTCGCGCATTCGCGGGTGGACGCCGACAACGCCATGCGCGGGCGCCGCCTCTACCGGATCACCCCGGCCGGGCGGGCCGCCGTCACCGCCTGGACCAACAGCGCACCGGTGGACCCGCCGATGCTGAAGCATCATGTGATGCTGCGGGTCATGTTCGGGCATCTGAGCTCACCGGACCGGCTCAAGGAGATCCTGCGCGACCATATCGCCGACGCCGAACGCCTGGAACGCAGCGCCGCCGTCGACGCCGCGGCCGCGAAATCCGAGCCCGGCTGGGCGTACTCGCAGATCGTCCTGCAGTGGGCCGAGCGATACTACGCCTCCGAACGCGACCTCGCCCAGCAGCTGATCGACGATATCGACGCGGCCGAATCCGCGCTGGTGGCGGCCGAACACGACGACCAGGCCGACTATCCGCACCCCACCCCGGGTCGCTGGCGCGAGGTCGAGCAGCGAGTCAAAGAAGAGGACCCGGGCCGCCGCTGAGGCGCGGACGGCTAGCGTCCTGACATGACCACCACAGCAGTTGTCACCGGTGCCGGCCGCGGTATCGGTCTGGCTTTCGCCCGCAGACTCGCCGACATGGGCCACCTGGTCGTGTTGACCGATATAGACGGTGAGGCCGTAAGTCGCGCCGCGGCGGAGATCGGCCGGGGCGCGGTCGGCGTCCAGCAGGATGTCCGCGAGATCGCCTCCCACCGCGAGATCGCCGAGCAGGCGGCGTCGCTGGGACAACTCGCGATCTGGGTGAACAACGCCGGTGTGCTGTTCGCGGGCGACGCCTGGACCCATTCCGACGAGGAGGTCGCGACCATCCTCGACGTGAATATCCGCGGCGTCATGGCGGGATCCGCGGCCGCGGTCGGGCAGATGGGTGCGGCCGGCGGAGCCGTACTGAACGTCGCGTCCCTCTCCGCGCTCGGCCCGATCCCGGGTCTCGCGCTGTACGCCGCGACCAAAGCGGCCGTGCTGTCGTACACCACCTCGCTCCAGGGCGACCTCGCGCACGCCGGATTGCCTATCCGTGTCCGCGCCCTGTGCCCCGATGTGGTCGACACTCGGATGGTTACCGCGCGGGCCCACGACCCGGGCGCCGCGCTGCTGTTCGCCGGGCCGAAGCCACTCGACGAGGACGCCGTCGCACGGGCGGGCCTGGCGCTGATCGACAGCCGGCAGGTCTTCCGCGTGATTCCACGCTGGCGCGGTGCGCTCGTCCGCGGGACCGATATCGCGCCCGGGGCCGGCCTGAAGATGCTGGCGCTGATGCGCAAGCTCGGCGACCGCCGTCAGTCTCGTCACTGACCGGCCGGCGGCGGGGTGGATCCGAAGCGGTCGCGCTTCGGGTCACACGTACTGCAGCGCCGCCGGACGGGATACCGGCACGGACCCCCGCGGCCGGGGCTGCTGCAGCGTGGGGTGCACCCGGACCCGGCCGTCCTCGACGTTGCGCCAGATACCCAGTGCGGTCATCCGCACCGGCGCGGCCAGGCGGTGATCGAAACTCATCCGGTCCACCGGGCCGCAGATCGACACCGCGGCGACCGCCTGCCCGATTTCCCCGACCGGGGCCGCCACACACCCGAATCCCGGCAGCGATTCCTCGCGTTCGACGGCGATACCGTGCGCGCGGACCTTCGCCAGCTCCGCCCGCAGCTGTGCGGCCGTGGCGATGGAGTAGCGCGTTTTGGACCGGACCGGGCCGGCGCCGAATACATCGCCGCGCTCGCTGTCGGCATAGGCGAGGATCGCTTTGCCCACCGCAGTACAGTGCGCGGGCTGGCGACCTCCGACCCGGGTCGGTACCGCGCCCGCCAGCCGCCCGCCGATCTTGTCCAGATACACCACGTCCGCACCGTCGAGGACGGCCAAATGGACCACGTATCCCGTGGTGCGGTGCAGTTCGTGCAGGAAGGGCACGGCGGCCCGGTGCAGCCGGTCCTGATGCACGGCCAGCGAGCCGAGTTCCATGAGCCGCAGGCCCAGCTCGTAGTCCCGGCCTTCGCGACGCAGCCAGCGTAGCTGGACGAGCCGCTCCAGAATGCGGTGCACCGACGAGCGGGGCAGCCCGGTACGCCGCACGACCTGCGCGAGCGTGAGCCGCCCGGGCCCTTCGAACGCGTCGAGGACCAGTGAGACGCGGTCGAGCACAGCGCTCGGGGTGGCGGCGTCCTGGATAGTCATGAGCCCTCCATCGGGTCTACGAGCTGATGCCCAGCCGAATATGCCGAATAGGCATATTACGATTAGTACCATCCAGTTGTGGTCGCTGTCACATGAATCGCGAACATTGGCCGAAAATCACGAACGGCCCCCTGGGTCGAGCACAAAGGCTCGACCCAGGGGGCCGTCTCCAGCGCAGCGGTTCTACATCGCGGCGAGGGGCTCGCTACCGGACCAGTCGTGACCCCAGTAGCTGTCCGCGGTGATCTCCTCCGCGGTGTAATACTTTTCGTCGACCGCCATCCCGTCGGTGCCGAATTCGATATCCCAGCCGCCGGGGGCGCGCACGTAGAACGACACCATCTTGTCGTTGGTATGCCGGCCCAGTGTCGACGACACCGCGAACCCGTCCTTCGCCACCCGGTCCAGCGCCTGACCCACCGCGTCCAGCGAATCCACCTCCACCATGATGTGCACCAAACCCGGCGCCCCGCCGTGCGGCGCCGGGCACAACGCCAGGCTGTGATGCCGTTCGTTCACCCCCAGGAAGCGGATCCGCACCGGCCCGAATTCCGGC
Organism: Nocardia sp. NPDC051750; assembly: GCF_044453135.1. Taxonomy (NCBI): domain Bacteria; kingdom Bacillati; phylum Actinomycetota; class Actinomycetes; order Mycobacteriales; family Nocardiaceae; genus Nocardia; species Nocardia sp. NPDC051750. Next base: position 188,951 of record NZ_JBITCK010000001.1, read on the forward strand.
GGCGCCGGCACCCGGAAGGCGCCGCGCGGCAGGAATCCGAGCACCTCGGTGTAGAAATCGAACGCACCGTTCAGATCCATCGCGGGCAGCACCACGTGACCCAGCCCCTGTGCGCCGGTGACGAATCGGGCACCGAACGGGGTCACCACCGGGCTGTGGTCGAGCACCGCGCCGTGGAACACCTCCAGCGTGGCGCCGGCCGGATCGGTGAAGGTGATCGCCTCCTCGACCCGGCGGGCATCGGCCTCGGCCTGGGACAGCGATTCCACTGCGATCCCCGCCTTCGACACCGACTCCCGGACCCGGCGCAGGGCCGCGCGGTCGCGGACCTCCCAGCCGATCCGCACCACCTCGTCGGTCTCTCCGGCCACCACCACGATCCGCGCGGCCCGTTCGTCCATCCGCAGATAGAGGGCGTTCTCATCCGGTCCCGACCCGGCCGCGAAGCCGAGCACCTCGAAGGCGAACTGCCGCCAGCGCTCCATATCCGTGGTCTGGATCTGTACGTAGCCGAGGCTCTTGATATCAGTCACTGTCGCTGTGTCCTTGTCGTTCGTCTCATCCGGGCCGGTCAGATCATCGAGCGCAGGTGGTCGGCCGGATCGAATCCCATCGAGCTGAGCGCCGAGGCGTGATACACCGTGCTCGGCACGTGGATGGCGTGGTTGAGGCCGGCATGACAGTCGCGCCAGTACCGCTGCAGCGGTTTGTCCATCCGCAGCGCGTTACCGCCCGAGCGGGCGAAGATCTGGTCGACCGCCATCACCGCCCGCCAGGCCGCGCGCACCTGGGTGCGCCGGACGGCCGCGCGCTCGGCGAAATCCACCTCACCGCCGGATTCGACGATGCCCCAGACCCGATCGACATTGGCGAGCAGTTCCTGGCGCGCGGCATTGATATCCGCGGCGGCCTCGCTGATCGCGAACAGCACGTACGGATCGTCCTTCACCGCTGTTCCCTGCGCGCCCACCCGGTCGCGCTGGTAGTCCAGGTGCGCGGCGAGCGCACCCTCGGCGATCCCGATCACCGCGGCGGTGATACCCAGCGGGAACATCGTCGACCACGGCATCTTGTACAGCGTTTCGGTGACCCCGTACTCGCGTTGCGCCGTCCCGTCGATCACGTGATCGCCGTTCATCACCCGGTAGGAGGGCACGAAAGCATCCCGGACGATGATGTCTTTGGAACCGGTGCCCTTCAGGCCCACCACATTCCACGAATCCTCGACGATCTCGTAGTCGGCCCGCGGCAGGATCATGTGCAGCATGGCCGGCGGGTCCGCGATACCGCCCTGCGCGTCGCCGAGCAGCGCGCCGAGGAAGATCCAGTCGCAGTGGTCGGTTCCGGAGCTGAACTGCCAGCGGCCGTTGAAGATATAGCCGCCGTCCACCGGGCGGGCAATACCGGTCGGTGCGTACGGCGAGGCCATCCAGGTGTTGTGATCACCGCCCCAGACCTCCTCCTGCACCTTCGGGTCGGCGAAGGCGAGCTGCCAGGGATGGACACCGACGATCCCGCAGATCCAGCCGGTCGCCGGGTCCAGCGCGGCCGCCGCCATCACCGATTCGGCGAATTCCCGCGGATGCGCCTCGAACCCGCCGTATTTCTTCGGCTGCAGCAGCCGGATCGGACCGGCGGTTTTCAGCAGTTCCGCGGTCGAATCCGGCAGCCGGCCGAGGCGTTCGGCTTCCGGACCCTGCTCCCGCAGTTGATCGGCGATCGCCGCGAGATTGTCGAGCACTCTGGTCATGGTGGAGTTTCCTTTGTGACGCACGCACGGCGGTGATCCGGCGCGAGGCGAAGTAGGTTGTTCAGGCGGTGGTGTCGAGGACGGCACCACGGGCGATATTGGCGGCGACCTCGGCTTCCCAGCTGGTGACGGCCCGTTCGGTATCGATCTCGAACTCGAACCGTTTCGTCATATCCTCCGTGATGTCCCCGACATCGACGTAGAACTGCTGGTACCAGCGGCGCAGCTGGTAGACGGGCCCGTCCTCCTCGGAGAGCAGCGGATTGTCGATGGGCGCCTTGTTCTTCCAGATCTCGACATCCTGTTCGAAACCCACCTCGACCCCGCGGGCGAACTGCGCGGCCATCGCATCGGCGTCCGCGTCGGACATCCCCTGTGGCTTCTTCACCATGGCGCCGTACTGCAGGACGAACGAATTCGCGGTGACCGGGTAGTGGCAGTTGATCAGCACAGTTTCGATTGTCATGCCCTGTGCCTCGCTCCACAGCTGATCGATCATGTACGAGGGACCGAAATACGAGGCGTCCGAGCGGAGAGTGGAATTCGGATCGTCGTAGTTGCTGCCGACATTGATATCGCCGCGCGGGGTGGACCGCATGTACTGGGTGGCCACATGGCCTTCGAAAACGTTCTTGAAATAGCGCGGGAAGGAATAGTGGACATAGAAGAAGTGGGCCATATCTACCACGTTGTCCACGATCTCGCGGCAGTGCGACCCCTCGACCAGCAGGGTGTTCCAGGTCCAATCGGTCCACTCCGCGGTGCCGTAGCCCTCGATCTGCGGAATGGTCACCTCGTCGGTGGGTTTACTACCCTGCGGATCGTTCCAGACGAAGAGCTGACCGTTACGTTCCAGCGTGGGCCAGGACCGGGTCCGGGCCAGCGGAGGCACGCGCCGCGCATACGGGATACCGGTGCACTTACCGTTGCCGCCCCAGCGCCAGTCGTGGAAGGGGCAGGCGATGGAATCGCCTTTGACCGTGCCGTGGGCCAGGTTGCCGCCCAGGTGACGGCAGTACCCGTCGAGCACGTTCAGTGTGCTGTCGGTTTCGGACTCGAACACCACCAGTGTGGTGCCGAAGGCCTTGACCTCGTGCGGCCGGCCGTCCCGGAAGGACTTCGCCAGACCCAGGCAGTGCCAGCCGCGCGCGAACCGGGCCGGGGCCGCGGCGGCTTCGATCTGCCGGTATTCGTCCGTACCTTGCTGGGCTTGCCCGTTCGATGCGTGAGCCGGCATCGGAACCTCCATGTTCCAACGGAGTTGTGTGACTGACCCGATAGTGGCGTCCAGGGGCGAATGACCCGGGATCTGTTCCCGGTCAGTGGACAGGTTTCGGTGAACGGCCGGAGGCCGGCGGCCGGGCTCCGGGACGGCGGCCGACCACGAAAAGGGCCGCTGAGCGGGGTGCGCGGCATCGTCGCTGGTGGGGCGACGTTAGGATTGCGGGATGAGCGTCGACAACCGCCGGACCCGGCCGTCCTCGCCGCCGGCGCGCGCGAGGGGTCGCGAGGACGACTCGGCAGGCGGCGCCGCCGACGCCCGGAAATCCGAGGAGAACGCTACCGCCCGCACCGTCCGGCGCCGGCCCAAGAACCGGCGGGCTCAGATCGCGGCCGCGGCCGCCAGCGCCTTCGGTTCGCTCGGCTACCACGGCGTGAGCATGGAGGATATCGCCGGCGGGCTCGGCATCAGCTCGGCCGCGCTGTACCGGCACTACCCCAGTAAGTACGCGCTGTTCCAGGAGGAATCGCTGCGGGTCGGCCAGGCGATGGCGGAATCGGTGCGGCTGCCGGACGAGGCCGCCGGCTTGCCTCCGCAGCAGCGGCTCCAGCATGTCCTCGAAGCGCTGAGCACGGTGACCGTCGCCAATCGGGCCAGCGTCGCGCTGGTGCGCTGGGAGGGCCGCTACCTGGAGCCCGCGGATCAGGAGATCCGGGCCGAACAGCAGACCGTGGTGCTGGACGCACTGGAAGATCAGCTCGCCGCGTATATCCCGGAGCTGAGCAACTCCGACCGCAAAGTCCTCTCGATCTCGCTCCTGTCGGTTATCACCAGCATCGCCGACCACCATGCGGCGCTGCCCACGAAAGCCCTTGTCGCACTCCTCGTCTCGACCTGCATCGCGCTGGCGGGCACGCCCCTTCCGGCCCCGGCGGATATCGAGCCCACACCACCGGTGGAGATACCGGAATCGTTCAAACACGAACTCTTGCTCCGCAAGGGAGTCGAACTGTTCCACGCTCGCGGCTATCCCAATGTGAGCGTCGAGGATATCGCCACCGCGGCGGGTCTTTCCGCAGCCTCGGCGGTGTACCGCTTCTACCGCGGGAAAAGCGATCTGCTGACCGCCGCGTTCCGCCGCGCCGCCGAACGGGTGTCCAGTGCCATCGGCCCCGCCGTGGCAGCGGCCCACAGCCCGCGCGAGGCACTGGACTCGCTGGTCGAACAGTATGTCGCCGGTTCGTTCGCCGAACGGGCACTGACCTTCGTGTACTACACCGAGTTCCAGCACGTGCCCGCGGAGGAACGCGCGGCGCTACGCAATGTGCAGCGGCTCAGCGTGGACGAATGGGCTCGGCTGGTACGCCAGGTCCGGCCGGAGCTGTCCGGTCCGCAGGCCCGTTTCCTGGTCCACGCCGCGTTCGCACTGGTCGTCGACCTGGGACGGTCGTTCGGCACGGTCCCGATGGCCTCACAGGAGCGGGTGACGCTGCTGATGCAGACCGTCCTGTACGGCCGCCCCACCGACAACTGAGTCCGGGCGGCCGTCTCCCGTCACGGCAGTGGGGTGGCCAGCGGTGAGGTCATCTGATCGACCAGCCAGCGCCCGTCGGTCTTCTGCATCCGCATCACCATGGCCAGCTGCCCGGGCGCAGGCTGCCCCTGGGTACCCAGGCTGGTGATGGTCTGCCCGATCACCACCACCACCTCCGCCGAGGTGGGGTCGGCGGATTTCACCGCACACTGGATATCGCCGGCGGTCGAGACCACCTGACCGGCGGCGAGCGCCTCACGCAGTTCGGTGGTGGTCGTCTCGAATTCCTTCTTCCAGTCGCCGGTGGCGCCGGCCAGCACCGCCGAGAAGTACGGTTCCAGGTTCTTCGCGTCGTAGTTCGCCAGCACCGGCGCGTACCGGCAGGCGGCCTGCCGGACCTCGTCGTGGGCGGCCAGCAGGCCGGCCTTGTCCCGCTCCTGCACGAACAGATACCCCGCGACACCGACCGCGGCGACCAACAGCAGCACCGTCACCGCGAGCGCGGCGAGCAAGGCGCGCGGGCGCGAACCCTCACGTCGCCGGTCCGGCCCGGAGTCGGACCCACCCACCACGCGCTCACCGACGTGCTTCTGCACCGAAACGGTCTGTTCAGCTGCCACGGACGGCTCGGCAACTGCACTCGACGGGCCGTCCGACACCCCCGCCGGGCCCGGCTCACCTTCCGGCTCCCCAGCCGCCGAATCCTCGGCCGACACCGCCGCCCCGGCTACCGCAGGCTCTGCCGCGGCAGGCCCGACGGAATCCGCCGCCGAGCCGGTCGAGTCCGAGTGGGCACCGACCGGTTCCGGCACCGATGTATCCGCCGGTGCTACAACGCTCTTCGCGCCGTTCATCGGATCTTCGGCAGCGGGTCCGGCTGGCTTATCGGTCATTCTCGTTTTCTCCTAACGGCCCGGAATCGGGCGGGACAGTTCATCACCGCTGACTCCCGGCGGTGGGCCGGCAGTATTGTCGGGCACATTCGGCCGGGGCGCGTTGGCCGAACCACGCACCTGCAGCGCCGGATCATTCGTCACGCAGTAGTTGTACAAACGAACCCGGGTGTCGGCGACCGGATCGGTCGGAGCGACCGGAATGGTGTTGTAATCGCAGGTGGGCCGCGGCCAGATATCGACCAGCGTGTTGAACATCCCGTCGTGGACCGGCACGTTCAGCGCCGCCGTACTGGCCCGCAGGGCCGGGAACAGGGCCGCGATCGCGGGTTGGCGCAGTTTCGCCGCGCGGGTGATGGCCACAAAATTGGTGACCAAGTTCGTGATCGGATCCTGGGTTTCGGAAACGAAACCGCCGAGCGTGGCCAGCTGGCCGGGGGCCAGGTCCAGGAGTTGGCGCACCTCTTCGTCGGCAGCGGTCAACTGCTGGAACAGTGCGCTCGCGGAGCCCGTGAGGGTACCGAGATCGGGTTGCGCGTACTGGGTGGTGTCGGCGATCACGGTCAGGTTCTCGATGAGTTGCCGGGTCTGCGGTAACAAGTCCTCCAGACCCGCCATCGCCCGGCTGATCCCGGAGATCATATTGCGCAGCCGATCGGGACCGCCGGCCAGCGCCTTGTCCAGTTCGTCGACGATCACCGTGAGCCGTTCCGGATTGAGACCGCTGATCATCGCGCTCATATTCGACAGCAGCGAATGCACGGTCACCGGGATCCTGGTGCGTTCCACATCGACCCGGTCACCGTCGCGCAGATACGGGCCGGTATCCGCGTCCGGCCGGAAATCCAGGTACTGCTCACCCACCGCGGACAACCGTCCGACCACCACCGTGCCGCCGACCGGAATCCGCACCCCCGAATCGATTTCGGCGACCGCTTCGATCCCGGTATCGGACACCCGGACGTCGGCGACCCGCCCCACCCGGGTCCCCCGGAAGTTCACATCGTTATCGGCGAGCAGTCCGCCGGACCCGCTCAATTCCACGGTCACCCGGTAGGTGCTGTTGGGCAGCAGGTTCACCCGCAGTACCTCCGCACCGAGATAGCCGCAGCCCACGATCAACACCACCACGAGCCCGATATTCGCGACGCCGACCCGGTGCCGGACCAGCCAGTTCCACAGGGGAATGTTCATCGCGGACCCTCCTGCGGCGCCGGGACGGGCTGCGGCGGACTGGTCAACCGGCCCTGGATCTTCTGCAGTACCTGCGCGAGGCTGCCGATGAACGCCGGCACATCCGTGCCGTCCGGCAGCCGGCTCTTACTCGGGTCGGTCAGTGCGCCGATACTCAGATACGACACCCGCGCCGCGACCGCCAGCGTCGGCCCCTCGAACGACTGTTCCAGCGAGGGATACAGGGCGTGCAATCCGTCGAGCGTCTGCCGCAGGTTATCGCCCATCGCCGTGAAACCACCCATGAGCCGGCGGATGCTGTCGAACAGGCTGACGAACTGCGGGCTGGTGGTATCGGTGAAATCGCCCAGCGCGGACATGGTCACCGAGATCTTCTGGATCAGGCCGGTGATATCGCGGTTGTTCTCCGCCACCAGGGCGAGCAGATCGGGGAACGCGTCCGCGGCCTGCCCCAATTCCTGTTTACGGGCGGCCAGTTCGCCGGTGAGCACATTCACCCCGTGCAGCACACTGTCGATATCCGCGGTCCGCGCGTTCAAGGCGCTCAGCACCTGGGTCATTTCGGTGATCAGATGCCCCAATTGTGGCGCGCGCCCGGCGAACATCGAATCCATTTCCGCGGTGATCCGCGCGGCCTGGTTCAACCCGCCACCGTTGAGCAGCAGCGAGACCGACACCATCAGTTCTTCCACCGAGGCCCCGGCGCCGGTGTGATCGGTATCGATGACATCGCCGTCGCCGAGCAGCACCGCATTCGGATCCTCCCGAGGGAGGGTCATGGCGATGAAGATATCGCCGAGCGGGGTGCCCTGGCGCAATTCGGCGGTGGTCCCGCGGGGCAATCGAATGTCCTCGCGGATCAGCAGGTTCACATCGGCGACGAAATCGGTGGTGGAAATATCGGTGACCACCCCGATATCGGTACCACCGATTTTCACGTGCGCCCGGTCGGGCAGGTTGAGCGCGTCCTCGAACCGCACCCGCACGGTGTACCCGGGCCCGCCGATTCCCGGTTCGGGCATCGGCACATTCTGGACCGTCAGCGCCCCGCAGCCGGGCACCGCGAGTACCGCGGCGGAGACGACCACAAGGACTCTCCGATACATCCGGTTCCTCATCCTCATTGCGTCAACCCCAGGAGTGCGGCGGTGATCCCGAAATCGGGTCCGAAATCCTGGACCCGGCCGGTACGGCAGCCGTCGGCGCGCAGCTGGATTCGTTCGCAGAAGGTGGACAGTATCTCGTTGTCCAGCAGTGATTTGTCCAGCAGCGCGTGCACGCGGAAGGCTTGGTGTTCGTGACTCACGCCGTTGGCGAGATTCTCGAAGAACAGCGGACCGACATCCACCAATTCGGTCAGCCCGCGGGCGTTGGCGCGCATCTGGTCACTGATGGTGACGAATCGTTGCAGGGCACCGGAGAGCTGGTCGCGGTTCTGGCCGACCAGTGTCGAGGTATTGGTGACGAAATCGTTCAATTGCACGAGCACCGCGTGCAGACCGGGCGACTGTTCCCCCATCAGCTGCACCAATTCGGTGAGGCGGCCGCTGAAATCACGAACGGTCTGATCGTTCTGCGCGACCACCTGCGTGATCTCGTTCAGCTTGATGATGGTGTTGGCGATCTGGTCCTTGTTGGCGAAGGTCACCTCGAAGGCCGCGGACAGATCGTCGAGCGTTTCGCGTAACCGATCGCCGTTCCCTTCGAGGAGCGGGAACAGTACGCGGCTGGCCAGCGGACCGGCCTCGTTATCGCCTTTCAGCGCGGCCCCGAGCTGGTCGAAATTCTCCAGAATCCGGTCCAATTCCACCGGTACGCGAGTACGTTCCAGCGGAATGTGGGCGCCGTCGGTCAGTTTCGGCCCGTCGCCGCTGTAGGCGGGCGCGAGTTCCACGTGCCGGTTCGTGATCAGCTGTGGCGAGATCAGCGCGGCCATCGCGTCGGCGGGTACCGCGACATCCTTGTCGAGTGCCATGGTGACCTCGACATAGCTGCCGCGCGGGGTCACGGTTTCCACCCGCCCCACCGGGACACCCAGCACCGCGACCTCGTTCCCGGCGTAGAGACCGGCCACATTCTCGAAATCCGCGCTGACCCGGATATGTTCGCTCAGGTACTGATCCGGTAGCGCGGCGATACTGTCCGGCAGTACCGAACAGCCGGCCGCGCACAGTCCGGCGATTCCGGCCGCGAGCACGCGCGCGATCCTGCGCAGATTCATTTGCCACACCCCTGAACGACCTGCGCGAAGCACAGCCAGTTGTCCGGTAGGAGCCAGGGCGCCCACACATCGGCGTAGGGCCCGTTACCGAGCACATTGTTGAATTGCCGCAGCGTCACCGGCATGATCTCGTACAGCCGGTCCAGGTTGTCCTTGTTCTTCTCCAGGCCCTGGGTCATGGTGTCGAGATTATGGATCAGCGGGCCGAGCTGACCGTTGTTCTCCAGCCCCATGTCCCGCAGCAGCGCCGACAGCGCGGCCACATTGTCCAGCAACCGGCGCAACATATCCTGGCGGGCCGCCACCGCATTCCCGATCGCCTCACCGCGGGTGAGCAGCATCAGCACACTGTTCTGGTTATCGGCGACCAGCTGCGAGACCTGATCCATACTCTGCAGCAGCGTGTCGACCTCGTCGCGCCGCGCGTTGATCACCGCGGCCAGGGAACCGATCGAATCCAGCGCGGTCACCGCCAGTTCCGGCGAATCACCCATCTGGCGGGAGAAAACATCCAGTGCCTGACGCAGTTTGCCCGGGTCGATCCGCTCGATCCGCTCGAACGAGGATTTGTACTTCGGATCCTGGATGACTTTCGCCAAGTTGTACGGCACAGCGGTATTGGCCAGCGGGATCCGGTTGTCCGCCGATTCCTCGCCCGCACCCGGGACCAGTTCGATATGCAGCCGGCCGAGAATTGTCGACATCTTGATCGCGGCCCGAGCGTCGGTGGCCAGCCGGATGTCCCGGCTGATCTTCATCACCACCTCGACCTTGTCCCCGGCCAGCCGCACCGCACGCACCTCGCCGACCTCGATACCGGACACATCCACCGTCGCCCCCGGCCGCATACCCGCGGCCTGCGCGAATTCCGCGGTCACCGTCTTATCGGTGAGCCGCAGCTGCGACAGCACACTGGACCCGATCAGCAGTACCGCCACCGCCGCCGCGGCGAGCAGGCCCTGCCACAGGAAACGGTTCTTCGCGAAGGGCAGTCGTAACCTCGCCATCAGCGGCACACCTCCGAATGCGAATCGCCACCGATCTGCGAGAAGAGACCGGGCGGCAGCAGCACACCCCACAGCGAAACGTCCAGGCTGCAGATATAGGCATTGCCGTAGGCGCCGTAGCCGGTGAACCGGGCAAGTCCGTTGAGCACGTTCGGCAGTTCGATCGCCGCCTGGTCGAGTGCGGCGCCGTTGACCAGCAGCAGTTCCACCGCGGTGGTCGCCTCGTTCTGCGCCAGCACAATATCCGGTTTGACCGTGCTGATCAGGTTGGTCAGTGAATCGGTGGACCGAGCCACGGTATCCACCGAACTCTTCAGGGTTTCGCCCTCGGCATACAGCGCGTCCATCAGGCCTCTGGTTTGGGTGATCAGTGTTTCCAGCTCCTGGCTGCGGTTGGCCAGCCCGGCGATCACACTGCTGAGGTTGGTGATCACCGCGCCCAGGATCTCGTCGCGCTGCCCGAAGGTATTCGCCAGTTCGGCGGCCTGGGTGATCAGTGCGCTCAGGGAGACCCCGTCACCCTGTAATGCCTGGATCAAGGTGTCCGACAGCGAATTGACCTGATCCGGCTGGAGCACATTGAACAGTGGTTCGAACCCGGACAGCAGCGCCGAGACGTCGAACGAGGGTTCGGTGCGTTCCACCGGAATATGCGAACCCGGCGCGACCTCCACACCTTTCTCCGCACCCGGCAGCAGCGCGATATACCGCTGGCCGATCAGGTTCTGGTACCGCACCAGCGCTTTCGTGGTGTCGGTGAGCCGCTGCCGCTGTTCGATCCGCAGCACCAGCCGGGCCTTGTAATCCGATTCGAAGTCGATCGAATCGACCCGGCCGACGCGCACCCCGGCCATCCGCACATCGTCACCGACCCGGACCCCCATCACGTCGGTGAAGGTCGCCGAGTAGGTCTCGGTCTCCCCCGGCACCGACCGCTGCAGAGTGGACCAGATGGTGACGGTCAGCACGATCGCGATCACCGCGAAAATACTGAAACCGGCAATTGTCCGCGCCAATCGCATCAGGCGGCCCCCTCCGAGTAGACATCGACCGTGCCGCCCGCCAGCACCGGTGTGAGCAGCAGTAATTCGGCCGTGGTGGGCTGCCGCCCGAGGAGCGCGGCGACGGCGGCGTGCCCGCGCAGCTGGGCGATCGGTGCACCGGCCGGTGCGGCCGCCGGCGCGGCGTGACCCGGCGGCGCCGGTTGCCCCGCGGGTGCCGGAGCAGGTGCGGCGCCGGGGAACAGCGGCACCGTGATACCCGGGATGGCCGGCAGACCGGGCAGTGCCGGGATCCCCGGGATCTGCGGGAGCGCGGGTGCCTGTATCGGCGCGGGCAGCGCCGGCACCTGCGGTTTCGGCCCCGCGCTGTCGAGCCAGCCGGGCAGCAGATTCGGCGGATACTGCTGTGGTGGAGCGGTCTGCGGGACCGAGGCACCGCCGCAGCGCGGACCGGCCATCTCGCCGTAGCGGGGGCAGTCCTTCGCCGTGTACTGCTGGAACGGCGTGAACGATACGTCCAGGCTCCACCGCATCTGCCGCTTCGGGCCCCAGCCGAACGCCCCGGACAGTTTCCCGAGTGCGGTGTTGAGGTTGGCGATGGCGGTCGGGATGGCTTCCGGGTCCTGTGCCAGCGAGCCGAACAGGCTGTCCAGTCCGGGCACCAGTTCCTTGGCCGCGTCCGGATTCCGGGCGAACAGGCTGTTCACCGAATCCACCGTCCCACTGGCATTGGCGAGCATGGTGATGAGGTTCTCGCGCCGTTCGGTGAGGGTGCGCGCGGTGGTCACCGACTCCGACAGCACGCCCACCAGCTCCGGCGCCGACTGGCTCAGCGCGGTCGTTGCGCGGCCCAGATCACCCAGCAGGTCCCCCACACCCTCGATACGTCGTACCTCGGTGACCCAGGTGTCCAGTCGCTCGATCGTCGATCCGGGTGCCCGCGCCCCCGGATCGAGGGCTTCGGAGAATGTGGCGAGGACCCGGCCGAGTTTCTCCGGCTGGATCTTGTCCAGCACATCACGCAGCACGGTCAGCGTGGTCTGCAACTGGACGGTGCCCGCGCTGGTGTCCTCGGCGATCTCGGCGCCCGCGGACAGGCGCCCGGGGGTGACACCGTTGTCCACGAGTTCGATACCCGTGACACCGAAAAGGTTGTTCGGTACGACCCGGGCGGTGACATTATCCGGAATGGTCGGCGCGATACGCGCATCCAGATCGATCCGGACCTGCTGCCGTTTCCCGGCCGCCACCACGTCCACGGCGGAGACCGCCCCCACGACCATGCCCCGGAACTTCACATCGGCGCGCTCCGGCAAACCGTCACCGGTGCTGGTGAGCACCGCCCGCACCGGGACGGCATCCTCGAAACGCCCCGTGTACCGCAGCCCGAGCAGCCCCAGCAGCACCGCCAGGACGGTCAGCATCACCAGGCCTGCGACGGACATGTGCCACGGGCGCGGCCCCCGGCCGCTGTGATCGATGATCATCGACGCCTCACCCCGAAATCCGGAAACCGGGGTCGATTCCCCAGATGGCCAGTGTCAAGAACAGATTCGCGAACACCATGACCACGATCACCATCTTGATCGCTTGCCCGGCCGCCACCCCGACACCTTCCGGCCCGCCTGAGGCGAAGAAACCGTAGTAGCACTGGATGAACGTGGCGAGCAGCACGAACACCACGACCTTCAGCAGCGAGAAGAACAGGTCGGGGCCGATGAGGAACTGGAAGAAGTAGTGGTCGTAGGTGCCCGCGGAGGTACCGCCCAGCAGGAGCACCGAGAGCTTGGTGGCCAGATATGCCACCGCCAGTCCCACGCTGTACAGCGGGATGATGGTCAGGGTGGCCGCGATCATCCGGGTGGTCACCAGATATGGCAGCGGCCGGATCGCGATGGATTCCAGCGCGTCGATCTCCTCGGCGATCCGCATGGACCCCAGTTGCGCGGTGAATCGGCAGCCAGCTTGGATCGCGAAGGCGAGAGTGGCAAGAATCGGCGCTAACTCGCGGGTGGTGGCGAACCCGGAAATCGCCCCCGTGAGCGGGCCCATGGTGAGCAGATTCAGCGCGCTGAACGCCTCCATCCCCACCGTGATCCCGCCGAACCCGCACAGAATGATCACCACGCCGACGGTGCCGCCACCCACGATCAACGACCCGTTGCCCCAGCCGACGTCGGCCGTCAGGCGTAGCACTTCCTTGCGGTAATGCCTGATCACGAACGGGATCGCGACCAACGCCTGGACAAAGGTGATGCCCTGGTGACCCAGTCGGCGGTTGGCATCCATGGGCACCGCCGCCGCGGAGGCGACCAGCCGGACCGGTTTCAGCGCGGGAGGTGTGTACGGAGAGCCCACGTCAGATCACCTTCGTCGGGAAGACGGTGTTGTACACCTGGGTGATGATGATGTTGGTGGCGAACAGCATCAGCGCCGACGAAACCACCGCCGAGTTCACCGCATTCGCCACCCCGCCCGGACCGCCCTTGGCATGCAGTCCGATATCGCAGGCGATGATCGCCGTCAGCACGCCGAACACCGCCGATTTGACCAGGGCCACCGCCATATCGTTGGCCACCGCGAACGAGGCGAACGAATTGATGAAAGAGCCCGGTGTGCCCGACTGGGCATAGACATTGAACATGTAGGCCGTCGCGAAACCGACGAAAACGATGAACCCGCACAGCAGCATGCTCACCACCACGGCCGCCACCAGCCGCGGTGCCACGAGTCTCCGAACGGGGTTGACCCCCATCACCATCATCGCGTCGATCTCTTCCCGGATCGTCCGGGAGCCGAGGTCGGCGCAGATGGCCGACCCGACCGCGCCCGCGATCATCAGCGAGGTCACCAGTGGTGCGCCCTGCCGGATGATGCCCAGTCCGGCGACCGCCCCGATGAACGTGGTGGCACCGACCTGGTTGACCAGCGCACCGATCTGGATCGACACCACGACCGCGATCGGCATGGCGACGAAAATGGTCGGTGCGGCCGACACATTGGCCATGAACCCGCACTGTTTCGCGAACTCCGCGAATGGGAACCGGCGCGCGGCGATGGCTTTCACCGTCTCGACCACGGCCTCCCGGCCCAGCGTCACCTGCCGTCCGAGGGTTTCCAGAGAACGCTGGGGATGGCGTTGCCAGAGTCCTTTGAGATCGTCGACCGCCTGTTCGAGGTCGGTACGCGGCTCCGGTTCGGACTTTCCGGCGGTCACCACGGCAGTTCCAGTCCGGTCGTGTCGAGGTCACCGCTGAGGTATTGCTGCAGCAGCATCAGCCCGGCGCCCACCACCGCGATACCGGCGGCGAGCACGCACAGCAGGGCCAGCCACAGGCCGAAGCGCAGAATCGGATTCACCGTCGTCCGTCCACCGAGGATCTTGACGACGATCACCACGATGTCGATGAGCCATACCAGCGCCATCATCAGGTCATCGCCACGTTCGAGAAGGTGAGCACCGGCCAGCACACGATCGAACCCAGGAACGAGATGATCACGTCCAGGCCGTGCATCTCACGCAGATGCGAGGTATGGGTGAGCGTCCAGACGATTCCGATGAGCCCATAGGGAATCCCGAGGATGATGAGGGTGCCGAGGAACTCCGACACCTTCATCTCATAGCTGAACAGTCGATCCAGCCGTTTGAGCATGCTGCGCTCCTTCCTTGTCCGGCCGCTACGCGCCCTCCCCGCCGGGGAACGTCTGAGACGGTCGGTCGGAGCGGTATGTTACGCACGATTCACGATCGTGTGGAAGGTTTTCAGGAAGTTCGATGCTCGACGATTACCGCTTGACACCTGTTCTAGGTAGATTTCCCAACAAGATCAAGTGTGCATAAGTTAGCGACTGTTCCTTGATACCCAGTGACTGTTGGAAGAATTTGGAGTAACTTAGTACACACCGGATCCCTGGGGAAGGACACTCATGACCGCCGCAGCACACTCCTGGCAAACCATCAGCCCGCACGGCACACCCGCGGGAAATCAGTTGCCGCTGACCACCGAGCGGACGCGCATCCGGATCAGCACCACCCACCGCCCCTTCACCAAACGCCCCCTGCAACTCACCGACGCCCTCGACTTCTGGCAGTTCGCCGGTGCCGCGGCGAACGTCATCATGCAGATGGCGAACCCAGGCGTCGGATACGGCGTCGCCGAGAGCAAGGTGGAATCGGGCTCGCTGATGAAGCGCCCCTGGAAACGCGCCCGCACCACCACCCAGTACCTGGCCGTTGCCATCCTCGGCAACGACGAGGAGAAGAAGGCCTTCCGCGAAGCGGTGAACGTCGCCCACCGCCAGGTGCGCTCCGAACCGGGCGCCCCGGTCAAATACAACGCCTTCGACCGCAACCTGCAGCTGTGGGTCGCGGCCTGCCTCTATATCGGCTTCGAGGACACCTACCAGCTGCTCGCGGGCAAGATGAGCCCGGAACAGAACGAAGCCTTCTACCGATCCTCGTCGTCACTGGGCACCACGCTGCAGGTCACCGAGGATATGTGGCCGGCCACCCGGGCCGAATTCGACGAATACTGGAACAAGGCCTGCGAGCAGGCGGTTCTCGACGATTTCGTCCGCTCCTACCTCGACGACCTACTGAACCTGCGCATGATCCACTGGTACCTGCGCATCCCGTTCCGCGGCCTGCTGCGCTTCCTCACCATCGGTTTCCTCGCCCCCTATTTCCGCGAACAGATGCAGGTCGAATGGACGGCCGCCGACCAGCGCCGCTTCGAAAACCTCTTCCTCTTCGTAGGTTTCGTCAACCGCTTCATCCCCCGCTTCCTCCGCCACGGCGGCACCCACACCCTCATGGCCGACGTCCGCCGCCGCATCAAGAAACAGAAGCAGCTCATCTGAAGCACTCCCCGGCGACCCTCACCGCGGCGGCTTACGGGCCGTTCACGGAACGCCGAGCCCCGAGGATCGGCCCGCCTACCTCCAGTGACACTTGGTAGCCAGCATCTACGTAGATACTATCTATATAGAAAGAGTCTACGTAAATGCCGGGCGATTGGAGGGTCATGATCGGGTTCATCGGCCGAGACAACGAGCTGGCGGTGCTCGACACCCGGTTACGCCGAGTTACCGACTCTGCTACCGGACTCGCCGTGGCGATCCGCGGCCGACGCCAGGTCGGCAAATCCCGGCTGGTTCAGGAGTTCTGTGACCGCGCCGCAGTGCCTTATGTCTACTTCACAGCCACCAAGGGCGCCGCCCCGAACGAGTCCCTGCCAGTGTTCCTCCGCGAGATCCGGGAATCATCGCTGCTCAGCGATGCAACGCTCGTGCCCGATCAAGCCAGTTCCTGGGCGGATGCGTTCCGAGCATTGGCGGCTCTGCTCCCGGACACGCCCTCGGTGGTCGTCTTCGATGAAGTGCCATGGCTGGCAGAGCAGGACACGACCTTCGACGGAGTCCTGCAGACAGCATGGGACCGGCTACTGTCCCGACGGCCTGTACTGCTGTTGCTGCTCGGCAGCGACCTGCACATGATGGAGCGCCTCACCGCCTACGACCAGCCGTTCTTCGGTCGAGCGGACAACCTGGTACTCGGACCACTCAACCCCGCCGAGGTCGCGGCAACGACAGGACTCGGCGCGGCGGACGCGCTCGACGCGCATCTGATCACCGGCGGGCTCCCCGGGATTCTGCGGAGCTGGCCGCCCGGCACCGCACCGCTGGAATTCCTGGAACGAGAATGTGCCGATCCGGCCGCACCGTTGTTCAGCGTGCCGGAATCTGCGCTACTGGCTGAATTTCCGACACCGGATCAAACGCTTCGCGTGCTCGAATCGGTCGGCGGTGGCGACCGCACTCATGCGAATATCGCGGCGAGCGCGGGAGGACGCGCAGGTCCCATCGCATCAGGGAGCCTCTCCCCGATCCTCCGGCGTCTCACCGCGGACAAACGAGTGCTCGCGATGGACGAGCCGTTGTCGACCCGCCCCGGAAAACCTGCGCTGTACCGGGTGGCAGACAGTAATCTCCGGCTGTACCTGGCGATCCTGCGCGCCGCACAGGATCTTTCCCGCCGCGGACGGCCGCAGGGCGCATTCCGTGTGGTTCAGCGGCGTTGGACCACGTGGCGGGGTCGAGCGATCGAGCCGATGGTTCGCGAATCACTGGAGCTCGCAGCCCTCGCCGGAAACCTGTCCTGGCCGGAAGTCGAAGCGGTGGGCGGCTGGTGGAATCGCCGGTTCGATCCTGAGGTCGACCTTGTGGGCGCTGACCGTGCGCCGGTTGCGAAACAGGTCTTCTTCGTAGGCTCTGTCAAATGGCTGGGCAGTCCGTTCGACGAGCACGACCTCACCGCTCTGCGAAGATCCGCGGTGCAGGTTCCCGGCTATACGCCCGGCGAAACCCATTTGATCGCCGCCACCAGGGCCGGAGTCGGACCAGGACTGGAATCCGCAGGCATCGACCTGGTATGGGGACCGGACGACATGCTGTCCGCCTGGCAATGAAAGGCGCCGAGCACCTGGGTGGACGCCGGGACTGGAGCTTTCCGGAATGTCCACCCAGCTGCAAGGCGTTTCACCGAGGCCGAGTGCGTACACCCGATCTCGGGTTTTGCTTCAGTCGTCGGTGACGAGGATATCGACATCGATATTGCCGCGCACCGCATTCGAGTACGGGCACACGGCGTGTGCGGCATCGGCGAGCTCCTGAGCGGCGGCGCGCTCGAGGGTCGGGATGACGACCTCGAGGGTGACGGCCAGGCCGAAACCGCCGCTGCCGTTGGGACCGATACCGACCCGGGCACCGACGCTCGAGTCGCCGAGTTCGACCTTCTTCGTCCGGGCGATCAGTTGCAGCGCGGAGTGGAAGCATGCGGCATATCCGGCCGCGAACAACTGTTCCGGGTTGGCGCCGTCGCCGTTGCCGCCCATCTCCTTCGGCATGGCCAGTTGCAGGTCGATCCGGCCGTCGGCGGTGCGGGTGCGGCCGTTGCGGCCGGCGCCGGTGGAGATGGCTTCTGCGGTGTAGACGATTTCGGGCATCGTATTCCTCATTCCTGGTGGTCTTTCCGGATTTGTGAATCGCAGAACCGCGTGGCGAGATCACGCAGCAGAACGGCTTCTTCGGGCGAGATTTCGAATTGCTGCTGGACCCGGCGCTGCACCGCGGCCACCCGCGGTTGCAGGCGCCGGCCTGCGTCGGTGAGGTGGATGGTGACCGATCGCTCGTCGGCGGTGTCGCGCCGCTTCTCCACGACGCCCAGCGTGTGCAGGCGGCGCAGCAGCGGTGACAATGTCCCACTGTCGAGCCGTAGTCGTTTGCCGAGCGCCGACACGGTGAGTCCGTCGTCCTCCCAGAGGGCGAGCAGCGTGACGTATTGGGTGTAGGTCAGGCCGAGCTCCCCGAGCCCATCCCGGTATGCATTCGACGCGACCCGCGCCGCCGAGTACAGCGCGAAGCAGACTTGCGAGTCCAAGAGCAGGTCCTTCTCCACATCGAAGATGGTGCCACACAATTTAGATTTGTGCAATTTAGTTGTGCACAATCTATCTGAGAATTCCACAGCCCGTGCAGCAAAGCTGCGGAACCAGGTGAGTCGCTCGAGTCGATTCGCGGGGCGGCGTTGGACAATCTGCGAGTACCGAAGCGGCGCTGCTCAGACGGGCGGACCGGCATTCGGGACAAGATTCACGGTCCAGATCCGGACGATTCTGCGTGAGCGCGCTCGACGCAGGCACGAGGTGATTGCGGCGTGGATGAGCGGACAGTACCGGTGGGGCGTCGCGGTTTTCTGCGCGCCGCCGGGGGCCTCGGCGCATCGCTGGCGCTTCCGGCGCTGGGCGGATGCGGCAACAACGACGATGCGCTGACGTTCTTCTTCCAGGCCAATCCCGAGGAGGTCGACGGGCGTCGGCGGGTGATCGACGAGTTCGCCCGGAGATATCCGGATATCCGGGTTCGCACCGTACTGTCCGGACCCGACCCCATGCAGCAGATGCTGACTTTTTGCGCGGGCGGTAAATGTCCCGACGTGTTGATGGCGTGGGAACAAACCTATGCCGGTCTCGCCGACCGGGGCGTCTTGCTGGATCTGACCACCCTGCTCGACGGTGATCCGGCTTTCGCTACCGAACTGCAGGCGGGAAGTGTCGCGGCACTGTACGACACGTTCACCTTCAAGGGCGGGCAGTACGCGCTCCCGGAGCAATGGTCGGGAAATTTCCTGTTCTACAACAGGAAGCTGTTCGGCAAGGCCGGCGTGCCGGCTCCCGGCCGGTGGAGCGACGCGTGGAGCTTCGCCGAATTCCTCGATATCGGCCGCGCTCTCACCGAACGTGACCGGTCGGGCAGGGTTGTGCAGTGGGGTTTCGTCGACACGTGGGTGCCCTACTATTCCGCGGGTTTGTTCGCCATCAACAACGGCGCCGACTGGGCGAGCCCGCGAACCGTCCCGGATCGTTCGGCCTTCTCCGACGATGCCTTCATCGAAGGCGTCCAGTTCTACGCGGATCTGGCCAATCGGTACGGTGTAGCGCCTACACCGGCGGATGTGCAGTCGATCTCGACCATGGACCAGTTCGCCCAGGGAAAAGCCGCAATGGCCATGGGCGGGCACTGGCGGTACCGCACCTTCTCCGATGCCGATGATCTGGATTTCGACGTTACGGCGCTGCCGTTCGGTCCGGAAAGCACTGGGGCACGGTCGAATATCGGCACAACAGGCCTCGCTATATCCGCCGCCAGTCCCAGGAAAGAGCAAGCGTGGGAGTTCCTGAAGTTCGCGTGCGGACCGATCGGTCAGGCGGTCATCGCGGAAACCGGCCTATTCGTGCCGGTCTGGAAACCCGCCGTGAACTCGCGCGGTTTCGCCGCGGCGCACACCGATATCCGGAACCTGGAAATCCTCACCGGCGGACCGGCCCGCTCCGCACCCTTACCCGTCAGCGCGGAATGGGCGCGTATCGATGCCCTGATGGACCGCTATGTCGGCCCGGTGCTCCGAGGTGCCCGGCCGGCGACATCGCTGAAGAATCAACTCGCTCCCGAGGCCGACGAGGTGCTGCGTAACCAATGACCGCCACCGAGAAAACCGTCATCGAGCAGGCTTCCGTCCCGGAACCCGCCACCGCACGACCCTCGGTCCTGGCCGTACGGCAGGCCCGGGCGGCGCGGCTGTTCATCGCACCGAACCTCCTGGCGGTGGCAGTGTTCCTGCTGTTTCCCTTGGGTTTCTCGTTCTACCTGAGCTTTCAGGAGTGGGATCTGTTCGGCCCGATCCGGTTCACCGGACTCGACAACTTCCACCGGCTGCTCACCGGAGACCCGCTGTTCGCCATTGCCTTGCGGAACACGATCGTCTTCACCCTCGGCACCCTGATCCCGACCGTGGCGATAAGCCTCGTCGTCGCCGCGGCCTTGAACCGGCGGATCAAGGGAATCGGTTTCTTCCGGACCGTCATGTTCCTGCCGCTGGCCGTGTCGAGTGTGGTGATGGCGGTGATCTGGCGTTTCGTCTTCGACACCAACAACGGGCCGCTCAATACGATCCTCGGCCGGCTCGGAATCGGGCCCATCCCCTGGTTGGTCGACCCGGAGTGGGCGATGGTGTCGCTGTGCCTGGTCAGCACCTGGAAAAGTGTCCCGTTCGCCACGGTCGTCCTGCTGGCCGCGATGCAGGGCGTACCGGAGGACCTGTACGACGCGGCCAAAATCGACGGGGCCGGGGCCATACGGCGATTCGTCTCCGTCACCGTGCCCCTGATCCGGGGTGCGCTGGCCTTCGTCCTCGTGATTTCGATCATCAACTCGGTACAGGCATTCGACCAGGTCTACGTGCTCACCGGCGGCCACGGTGGACCGGAGACGGGGACCTACGTCTTCGGCATCATGATCTTCCAGAATGCCTTCGCATTCGGTGACGCCGGCTACGCGTCCGCCATCGCCTGGCTGATCTTCGTGGTCCTGCTGGCGCTGACCGTCGCGCAAATGTGGTTCACCCGACGGAAATCGACGGAGGACTGATGGCGGCCACACGTTGGAACAACCGCGGCGTGCTCCGGGCCGCCGCGCTCTACCTGGCGCTCATCGCGATGGCCTGGTGCGCTCTGCTCCCCATCCTGTGGGCGCTGGCCGGTTCGGTGAAGAAGCAATCCGAGGTCACCACGCCGACCCTGCTCCCGCGGGATCCCCAGTGGTCCAACTACGGCACCGTCTTCGAGCTGATCCCGTTCGGCCGGATGTTCCTCAACACAGTGGTCTATGCCGGCTGCATCACGGCCGGTCAGGTCTTCTTCTGCTCGCTGGCCGGATACGCGTTCGCCCGGCTGCGTTTCCCCGGCCGGGATGTGCTGTTCGTGGCCTACCTGGCCACGCTCATGGTCCCGCTCACGGTGACCGTTGTCCCGCAGTTCGTGCTCATCCGAATTCTGGGCTGGACGGATACGCCCTGGGCACTGATCGTGCCCGGCCTGTTCGGCAATGCGTTCGGCACCTACCTGATGCGGCAGTTCTTCCGCACGCTCCCCGCCGAGCTCGAAGAAGCCGCGGTTCTCGACGGCTGTTCACCGTGGCAGATCTACTGGCGGGTGCTCCTGCCCAACGCCAGACCGGCGGTGATGGTGCTCGCGGTGCTCACCTGGGTCACGGTGTGGAACGACTTCCTGTGGCCCTTGGTGATGATCCAGCGCGAAGACATCTCCACCGTCACCCTCGGCCTGGTGCAGATGCAGGGGCAGTACGTCTCCGACTGGCCGGTGCTGATGGCCGCATCCACGCTGATCCTGCTACCGCTGGTGATCGTCTACGCCTTCGCTCAGAAGGCGTTCCTCCGGGGTATCGCCATGTCCGGCTTCGGCGGGCGATAGCAGGGAGAACCGGCGGACTACGCGGTCGCGGGGAGTTCGCTGGGACCTTCCGCACCGGCGCCGTACCTTCCCCGGTGTTCGGCGCCGGGTGCGGATTCCCGGGGGCCGGATCGCGTTGCCGCGGCGGGCCTCCCGAAGGACCAGAGTACTTGCTCCGAGCCGGATTACCCGGGAGATCGGGCCGGGGTGTCGAAAATGGGGATGCAATATTGCGTGGCGCCACTTGGTATTTCGCCGACCCACCCCGGTGAGCTGTATCCCCGACCGATACAGCTCACCTACCACACCGGTTGACCCGGCGCAGGCTACAGAGGTGGGCCGGAAAACAGCGGCCACACCTGTGGGCGGACGGTTCGCGGCCGGCGTCGGAGGGTGCACCCGGAGCGTCGGATCCCGGGCGGCGGCGTACCCGACCGGCGTACCGCACCGGAGGAAAGTACCGTAGCGGAACCGGCTGCGCCACCCGGGTAGAACTGGCGGTGGGGTGCGTCCGGGAACGACCGGCCCCGCCGTTAGCGCGACAATAGCCGGTCGATGTATCGAATAACAGACCGGTCATCACGAAACGATCTGGGCCCCAGCCGCTCCGGCCGATCGGCTCAGCGCAGGTCCGCCGTCGCCCGTTCGGCCAGCAGCACCACCGTGGCGTGCGGGCCCCGGCTCAGCGGTACCGGCACCACCGACAGATCGACCACCGACACCCCCTCCACCCCGTGGACCCGGCACCGTTCGTCCACCACCGCCCGGGGATCGTCCGACCTGCCCATCCGGCAGGTACCCGCCAGATGCTGGGAGGTACCGAGCCGCTCGTGCAGCCAACGGTCCGAGATCTCCCCCTCCGCCGCCCCATCGGACCACTGCGCCGACATCACATCCAGAACCTTGCCGGCCAGCCCCACCGCCGCGCGCAACCGGGCCCGATCGGAACCCGTCGCGAGATAGTCCTGTTCGATCAGCGGCGGAGCGAGCGGATCCGGGGAGGTCAGCCGGAGCCGGCCCGAACTGGTCGGCCGCATCAGCGTGACGCCCATCCGGTGCACCCCGGGAGTGAAGGCGACGGTGTAAGGCCGGATCTCGATATCGTCGAACTGCAGGATGTATTCCAACGGCACCGCGCCACCCGCGGGGGCCGGGTGCCGGTACTCGATTCCGATTTCCGGGTGATCGGTGGTCCATCGACCGACTGGCGCCGGGGCGACCAGCGGTATCCCCAGCGCCGCAAGGTGGTCGGCGGGGCCGATACCGGAGCGCAGGAGCAGCGCGGCGGATTCGATCGCGCCCGCGCACAGCACCACCCGATCCGCCCGGATCGTCTCCAGCTGCCCGCCGGACAGGCAGTCGGCCCCGACCACCCGGGTACCGTCGAATCGCAGGCGGGTCACCAGGGTGTCGCCGCGCACGATCAGATTCGGGCGGGACAAGGCGGGCAACAGGTAAGCCGTTGCGGGACCGATCCGCCCGTGCCGCCCGGCGGCATCCGGCGGCCCGATCGTGCACGGCACCGGCCCGACGCCCGATTCCGGACCGCCGGGCATCGCATTCCAGTCGGGCACCTCGCCGAACCCGAGATCCAGGCAGGTGGCGGCAAATTCCTCGGCCAGACGGGTGGGCCGGGCGACCCGGCGCACGGGAACCGGCCCGGTTCGGCTGTGCCCGGCGTGGTCGCCGAAGTCCTCGTCGTTCTCCAGCGACCGCAGGTACGGCAGCACATCCCCGAAATCCCAGGCCGGGGTGCCCGCCTCCCGGCTCCAGGCCGCGAAATCCCGGGCCGCGGCACGAATGAAGTAGCAGCCGTTCACCGAACCCGAGCCGCCGATACCGCGGCCACGCACGATATGACCGGGCCGGTCCGGGGTGAGCGCCACGGGGTACCGCCACAGCCAGGGCGCCCGGTCGTCCAGGGGCAGCGCGGCGCTGTCGGCGAGTTCCGGTGGGAAATCGGCCGGCGACGGCCGGTGGTCGCCGGCTTCCACGAGTCGGACGGTATGTCCGGGATCCTCGCTCAGCCGCGCGGCCAGCACCGAACCGGCACTGCCGCCACCGATGATCAGGGTGTCCACCATGGTGTCCGCTCCGGCTACCGCGGCGGAGCGGTCGGTCTCAACGCGGCCGGGCTGCCCGCCCGCCACGCGCCCAGCCACAGACCGGTGCCGTAACCGATATCGTCGATGCGCCGGAACGCGATATAGCGCAGCGGGTCCAGTCCACCGGGCTCGCGATGGGTGTACCAGTCGACGGCCCCCTCGGCGAGCGCGAGCGTCAACGCGGTCTGCCGGATCCGGCGCGAGAAAATCATCGCGGCCAGGGTTATCGGCCAATAATGGCGGAACATGGCCGAGGACAGCCGCCACAGCCCCGCGAAGAAACCCCGGGCCACATAGATCGCGGCGACACCGGTCGGGTTGTCCACACCCGCGAACGCGATCCGCAACCGGCGCAGCGGCACCAGCAGGGTCAGGACCGCGGCCAATAGGCCCCAGCGGGTGCGGGTCGCCAGGAACAGCGCGGCCAGTGCCGTCCACTTGGGGATCTGTAGCGGAGACACCTTCCCGGCGTGCCGCCGGCTCAGTGGCGCGGCGCCGGTGCCGTAGAACAGTTTGCGACGGAACCACTCGCGGAACGAGACCCGATGGTCGTGCGCCACATGCGCGGCCGGTTCGTAGCGCAGCCGCCAGCCCGCGTGTTCGAGCCGCCAGCACAGATCCACATCCTCGGCGACCTGCATACTTTCGTCGAACCCACCCTCGGATTCGAGCACTTCGCGGCGCACCAGCAGCGCCGCGCTCGGCACATACGAGACCACCCCGCCGGAGCGCACCGCGGATTCCCGCCGGCCCAGGTCCAGGGAGGAGCGGGTGTGTTCGTAACGGGCGAGAGTGGTGGATTCCGGGTCCAGCGCGACGATCCGGGGCGCGACCAGCGCCACCTGCGGATCGCTGAAATGTCCCAGCATCACCTCGAGCCAGCCGCTGCGCGGCACCACATCGGAGTCCAGGAAGGCCACGAACTGTGTCGACGCGGCACGCAGGCCGGTATTGCGCGCCGCGGCCGGACCACGCCGCTGGTCGTGGCGCAACACCTTCACCTGGCCGCGGCGGCCGTGTTCGTCGGCCACCCGCACCGGCTCGTCGGACCCGTCGTCGACGACGATAACCGTGTGCTGGCGCAGGGTGGCCAGGAGACGATCGAGTCCGTCGGGATTGTTGTGCAGCGGGATGATGACCGTCACATCCTCCGGCGACGGCAGCAGCTGCGGCCGGGGGTTGGCCACACCGGAATCCAGTAGCCGTCTGGCTACCACCGCGGATTGCGGACTGTTCACTTCGAGGTAGCCGTCACCGATCATCTCCGCGGCCTCCGGCGCGAGGCGCAGCAAACGAGCGGGTGAGCCACCGATCAGGATGCGTCCCCCCGAGTATGCGCGTACCCGTGGGTCGATCCGCACCCCGAATCCGTCGGGCAGGCGATCATGGCGCATTCCACGGATGGTAACTGCCGATTCGTTACGAGACATCAGCAGTCCGGGAAAAAGTGTTTCGTTCCCGAGAAATTCCTGGAAAGAGGGTGGACAGAGCCATGAGATAGGTCACCGGGGTAGTAGCGCGGGTATGACGAACCACCCCGGGCAACGATTCGGCTATCGCTGCCCGGGGCGGTGTCACACAACATTTCTCACACGAGCGGACTCTCGTCACACGCGCGTGCCGGACGCTTCGCCGGGGGCAGCAACGTCAGCGGCACGGGACCGGTGGAACGCGACCGCCGCGAGGTGGTCTTGCGCGAATGGTCCACGGCCGGGCGCGGGATGATCCGCCCGGCGTCGGCCAGTGCCGCTTCCCCGTAACCCTGAACGCATTCCGGGTCGGGTCCGTCGGCGGGCAGCCCGGTGAAGAACTTCGCCGCCATGCAGCCGCCACGGCAGGAGTCGTAATGCGCGCATTTCGTACACGCACCGCCGTCGCTGGGCTCGCGCAACTCGTTGAACAGCTCCGAATCCCGCCACACGGTGGCGAAACCGCCGTCGGTGAGGACATTTCCGGCATGGAACCGGTCGTGAATCGCGAACGGGCAGGCGTAGACGTCACCGAGCGGATCGACCAGGCAGACCACTCGTCCCGCCCCGCACATGTTCAGCCCCGGCAGGGCCTCACCGTAGGCGGAGAGGTGGAAGAACGAATCTCCCGTGAGCACACCCTCGCCGTTGCGCACCAGCCAGTCGTAGAGGGTGCGCTGCTGTTCCGGCAGCGGATGCAGTTCGTCCCAGACGTCCGCGCCGCGGCCCGAGGGACGCAGCCGGGTGAGCCGCAGGGTGGCGCCGTACCGGTCGGCGATCTCCTTGAACTGATCGAGCTGGTCGATATTGTGCCGGGTGGCCACCACGGACAACTTCGCGTCCTTGAAGCCGGCGTTCGCCAGGTTTTCCAGCGCCCGGATCGCCGTATCGTAGGAACCGGCGCCGCGGACCGCGTCGTTGACCTCGGCATCGGCACCGTCCAGTGAGATCTGGACGTCGACATAGTCGCTGGCGGCGAGCCGCTGCGCGACCTCCGGCGTGATGCGCACACCGTTCGTCGAGAACTTCACTCCCACCTGGTGCGCGGTCGCGTAATCCACGAGCTCCCAGAAGTCCGGGCGCACCGTGGGTTCACCACCGCCGATGTTCACGTAGAACACCTGCATCTTCTGGAACTCGTCGATCAGTGCCTTGCACTGCTCGGTGCTGAGTTCGTTCGGATCCCGCCGGCCCGAGGAGGACAGGCAGTGCACGCACGAGAGGTTGCACGCGTAGGTGAGTTCCCAGGTGAGGCAAATCGGAGCGGCCAGCCCGGATTCGAAGCGATCCACCAGCCGGACCGCCGGGTCGGCGGGGCCGACACCGGTGAACGGCGCGGGCTCGGTGAGCACGGCCGTTTCCGGTGCCCGCTGGATCATGTCCGATTCGGCCAGATTCGCCAGGGCCTTCACGTACGGATCGGCGGCGGAATCCCCGATTCCGGCGGCCCGGATGGCCGCGCGGGCCGAGGTGTGCCCGGGCAGGGAACGCACGATCTCGACGATCCGCGGATTCTTCAGGAAGGACAGTTTGCGGGTCCCGAAGTGATACAGCAGCGCACCGAAAGGTTCCGGGCGCAGTGCCACGCGGGGATGCAACTGCCAGCGGGTTTCCAGATCGAGCATCTCCGGCCCGATCAGTAGACGCCGCACATACCGTCGATGGACACCTCTTCGATCAGAGATTCCTCGACGACGGGAGCGTCCTCGCTCGCGCGGTTCTCGACTGTGCCGATCGGTCCGCGGTGATCGGTTTCGGCCGGTCCGAAGGAACGGTTGTCCGCCATGGCTACCTCCACTGATTGGCGCCTGCGCCGGCCGGGGGCTGCCACGGCTCGGATCGGGCGGCACCACATCGGAGTGCCGCCGGTGGGCCGTGACACAGTGCCGGCGCTGCGATCGCCGGATGCGATCGCAGTCACACCATATCGTCATCCACTGACAAAATGGAACAGTTTTCGAGTAATGTCGACGTCCGCGCCCCGACGCGACCTCTAGACTGCGGTGTCGAAGCAGCTGAACAGAACGTGACGGGCGCGTGCCGCCCAGCATGTAGAGGTGGCAATGGGAGTCGTGCGAATGCAGACGAGCGGGGGCGGGGCCGGCAACGGAAGTACCCTCTCCGAGACCGAGATCGTCGAGGCGGCACTTCGGGTCGTGCGGGCCGATGGGGTGGAAAAGCTATCCATGCGGCGGCTCTCGCGCGAGCTCGGCGTCTCCCCCATGGCGCCCTACTACTACGTGGCGGACAAGCGGGAACTCCTCGACCTGGTCGCCACGGCAGCGCTCGCCGGAGTGCGTAAACCACCACCGGAAGCGGGATCGTGGCAGGACCGCCTCGTCGACCTGCTCGCGCAGATCGACGAGCGGCTGCGCCGCCACCCGGGACTGGGCGATGTGCTCATCGAGCAGATGCTCGGTAAACAACTCGATCTGATCGCCGCGATCATGGAGATCCTCTACGAGGCGGGTTTCGCGGACCGCGATGTGCTGGCCGGTTACGCGACCATCCACACCTACCTGTTCGGCCGCCGCCGGGTGAACCCGCGCAATCTCGATACGCCACCCGATGTGGTGATGCCGGAGCGAGTTGCCCGCGCAATGGAACACCTGCCCGATCTGCGCGGCAAATATTCCTACGATTTCGGGATCGGCGTACTGGTGGCCGGGCTGGAGGGACAGCTGGCTCGCCAACAGGCGGCCGATATAGGCTAAAATTGAAACACGTTCTAGTTTTGCCGTAGGCTGGATGCCGTCGGCTACCAGGTGTCGAGAGGACGAGATGACCACCGTCGAAGTGCCCCATGGCTCGCGATCCGTCGTATTGCGGGTCGCCCAGGTCATCGCGGAAACCACCGACGCGAGCTCGCTGGTCTTCGAGGTCCCGGAGCAAGCACGGGAAAAGTTCGCCTACCAGCCCGGCCAGTTCCTCACCTTGCGCATCCCCAGCGACCGCACCGGTTCGGTGGCCCGCTGCTATTCGCTGGCCAGCTCCCCGTTCACCGACGACCTGCCCAAGGTCACGGTCAAACGGACCAAGGACGGCTACGGCTCCAACTGGCTCTGCGACAACGTGAAGCCGGGCGACGAACTCGAGGTGCTACCGCCCTCCGGCGTGTTCACCCCCAAGGATCTCGACGACGATCTGTTGCTGTGCGCGGCCGGCAGCGGTATCACCCCGGTGATGTCGATTCTCAAATCCGCGCTCGACCGCGGCACCGGCCGAATCGTGCTGTTCTACGCGAACCGCGACCCCGAATCCGTCATCTTCGCCGCGGAGCTGCGTGAACTGGCGGAGAAGAACCCGCAGCGGCTCGTCGTGATCCACTGGCTGGAAACGGTCCAAGGCCTGCCGACCGTCGCCGCACTGGCCGAACTGTTCCGGCCCTACACCGGCCACGCCGCCTTCATGTGCGGGCCGAAGCCGTTCATGGACGGGGTCCACGACGCCCTCGCCCAGCTCGACGTCCCGCGTAACCGCACCCACGCCGAGATCTTCAACTCGCTGGCCGGCGACCCCTTCGCGCTAACCGCCCCCACCGAGATCTCCGACGAGGAAGCCGCGGACGCGGCCACCGTGGAGGTGGAACTGGACGGTGAAGTCCACAACCTCAGCTGGCCCCGGAAACAGACCCTGGTCGACATCATGCTCGACAAGGGCATCGACGTGCCGTACTCCTGCCAGGAAGGTGAATGCGGATCCTGCGCCTGCACGGTGCTGGAGGGCAAGGTCGAAATGGAGAACTCCGAAATCCTCGACCCCGAGGACATCGAGAGCGGTTACATCCTGGGCTGCCAGGCGCGGCCCGTCACCGACCACCTGCGCATCCAATTCTGAAACTTTGAGGCTCCTCGCCTCGAGTGGGGCCATGAAAACCCTGGTCCTCACTGCGGTGTGTCTCTGGCGGCACCTCCGGCGGCGCAAGCCGGAACTGCTGACCCCGGTCTCGAGGCCGGCCATCGGGTGAAGGGGCGGAGGCCGCTCGATCTCATCGACCCACGGGGAGAAGCCGGCCGGGTTCGTGGGCGGCGGCACCGAACGGTAGTTCACCCCGGACGATCGCTGGAATAGCTGACCGTGCCGTTCCCACCGACGGGGCACCGTGTCGTAACCGGCCACACGTGAGCCGGTCGGACTCGGCCTGGTACTCCGGCGTGGCTGTAGTGCTCCTAGCCCGCGCCGAGAAGGCGACCGGGCTCGTAGGCCGCGGCACCGGCGGGTAGTTCGCCCGGGCGGCCGCTGAGGTAGACGCTGACCGTACCGTTTCCACTGCCCGGGCTGCTCAGCTCGTCCATTCGCCGGACCGTTTGAGCGGCGACCGCTTGGGCGCTGTCGAACAACCGGATGCCTTCCGGGAGTGCCGCGACGATCGTATCCAACACCAGGGGGTAGTGGGTGCAGCCCAGCACGACGCCCTCGGCGTCGGCGGGTGTGCGGGCGGCCGCATCGGCGACCGACGCGCGGACCGCGGTCATATCGCCGCGATCCACGGCCTCCGCCAAGCCGTGGCAGGCGACACCCGTCACGGTCGCGGCGCCGCCGAAACGGGCGATCAGGCCGGCCTGGTACGGGCTCGCGGTGGTCGCCGCGGTCGCCCACACCGCGACCGACCGGCAGACCGCGGCCGCCGGCTTGATCGCCGGAACGGTGCCCACCACCGGCACCTGCGGGCCCAGGTCCTCGCGGACCTGCTCGAGGGCGGTGACGCTGGCGGTGTTACACGGCAGGACCACAACCTCGGCCCCCAGGTCCCGCGCTGTGCGAGCGGCCGAAACCACCCTGTCGACGACCCAATCCTGTGGTTTCGGGCCCCAGGGTGCACCGTCGGGGTCCAACTGCAACAGCAGATCCACGTCGGGGCGCAGCTTGCGCAGCCACGCCGCGGTGGGCAGCAGCCCGAAACCCGAATCGATGAGCGCGACGATCACATCGAACAGGTTATTGAGTGGCGCCGAGCAGTTCCTCCACGGGGGCGGCCGCGGCGATCTTGGCCCGCATCTTCATCACCTGACCGGTCATCCCGGCACCGACCACACCGGCCAGCCGGCCCTCACGGATGTAGTAGGCGAGGAATTTACGGCCGTCGTCGGCGAGGATCCGGATCTCGTCGGAGGCTCGCGGCGTGCCGAGCGCCTGGAGCTTGAGCTCGTACTGGTCGCTCCAGAAATACGGCACCTGGGGCACGCTCGGCGCCTCGACGCCCAGCAGCGCACAGGTCAGCAGTTTGGCCTGTTCGCCCGCATTGGTCCAGTGTTCGATCCGGCGATGCTCCCCGGTGGGTGTCCGCCAGGCCGCCACATCGCCCACCGCCCAGACCCCGGGCGCGCTGGTCCGGCCGACCTCGTCGGCGAACACCCCGCCGCCGGCCGCGGGCTCGGCCAGTTCGATCCCGGAATCCACCAGCCAATCGGTGACCGGACGGGACCCGATACCGGCGACCACCAGCTGCGCCGGAACCTCCGCACCGTCGGCGAGCAGCGCGCCCCGCACCCGGCCCGCCGGATCGGCCAGCAGGGTGTCGACTCCGACACCACACCGCAGATCGACCCCTTCGGCGCGATGCAGACGCGCGACCAGCTCGCCGACCTCCGCACCCAGCACCCCGGCCAGCGGGGCGGGCTGCGGTTCCACCAGCACCACGGACAAACCTTCCGCGCGCAGGCTGGCAGCGAGTTCGCAGCCGATGAAACCGGCACCGATGATCAGCGCCTGCTCGGCCGTGCGCGCACCCTCGCGGATCGCTACGGCATCGTCGTGACTCCGCAGCACATGGACGCCGGTGACGTCCTCGGTGCCGGGCAGCCGGCGGGGCGTCAAACCGGTGGCGATCACGAGGTGTTCGTATTCCACTGCCGAACCATCGGCCAGCAGCACCTTCTTGGCCGTGGTGTCCACACCGGCCGCCGCGGTGTTCAGGCGGAGATCGATCTCTTTCTCTCCGTAGAACTCCTCGGGCCGCAGCGGGGTCGCCTCGATTTCGCCGCGGACGAACTGTTTCGACAGCGGCGGACGGTCGTAGGGCGCGTGGACCTCGTCCCCGAGCACGACCAGTTCCCCGGCGTACCCGGCCCGGCGCAATTCTTCGGCGGTGCGCAGCCCGGCCAGGCCGGCACCGGCTATCACGATCGGCGCGGACATACCGAACTCCCTCCCGCGGCCCGCTCGCGCCGCGCCTGAAACAGGTTATAGAAAACTGTGTAGCCCACCCTAACTTGCGCGGCCCGGCGGCGGAAGCGCCCCGACGCGCATCGTTTCGCCGCGCAATCGTGTCCGTTGCGATATCGACCGGCTGCCCGCGGAACGCTATACCGAGGTCAGGCCCTGTCCACGGACCTGTTTCCAGTCTCAGGAGGCCATTATGTTCACCGAAAGCCGGACCCAGGATTTCCTGGCCGTGGTACTCGGAGCGTTCACCGCCCTCTCCCCGATCTGGGTAGCGACCAATGATCGGGCAGTGTGGACGATGATCATTCTCGGAGTGCTCATCGCGCTCACCGGGCTCGCCCAGATGTACCGGCCGGCGATGGCGTCCACGGATTACGCCATGGGTCTGTTCGGCGCGCTGCTGTTCCTCGCGCCCTGGGTCATGGACTACACCTCGTACAACGGCGCCGCGTGGACGTCGTGGGTCGTCGGGCTCGTGACCGTGGTGCTTGCGGTCGCGGCGCTGCCGGCCGTTGCGGGACGTATGCACCGGGCGGCACCGCACCACTGACCGCCGCATCGGACCACCCACCGGACGAACCCGGCGGGCGGTCCTCGTGCGACCACATTTCGGCCGTGCGCGCCACCGCACCTCTACTCCAGCCGGCACACACTTACGGCGCACTCACCCCTCGGTAGCCTTCGGCACAATTGCGCCATCGACACCGCGGGGAAGAGGGCGCCGTCCCAGCAAACTCGCGTGCGGATTCCGGCAACAGCTGATCCGGGTCCCCGCGGGTACCGACATCGCACCGTCCTGGCACGTCAACGAGCCGCGTCCGGATACCGTTGCGACCTCGGCGCGTGCGCGGCAACCTCGGCATCGATGTAATCCTGATCACCCATGGCGCTTTCCGGGGTGGTGGGGAGCTTCGCGCACTAGAACGAAGCCCACCCGGGTGGGTAAGAATGAGCGCATGAATGCCGAAAACGCCAGCCTCGGAGACGAACGCCGCGCCCGCCGGGAGGAGTACGGGCACGGACAGTGGGACTCCGAGTCGAGGGGCTTCGCCGGCTTCGGATCGAACGGATTCGATTCGGCGGAGGGATCGAACGGCGCCACGAACCTACCCGAATCCGTCCCGGATCGGGGCTACACGTGGACCCCCGCACCACCATCCAACCAGCAGCAGAACCCGCAGGACACCGGTGGTTCAGCGGCTCTCGACCCGTTCGCGGCCTGGAACACCTCCGGCGTCATCGGTGACGCACCGGCGGGCCCCGCTGATCACGAACCGAATTCCCGTTTCACCACACCCCTGGCCGACGACCCCCCGTACCTGCCCGACGACGGAGCCGAAACAACAGCCCTGCCCAGCCGGGCCACCGGTCGGGACCTGCCGCACCGGGCGCCCGGGCAGGCCGATTCCGCGGCGATGCCCCGTATTTCTCCATCCGGCGCCCCGGGGCCCGCGTTGTCGTCCTCGCCGCGGATCCCCATGCCCGGTACGTACCAGGCGGATCCGTCCTCCGGTGAGCTGACGGTTCCGTCCGGGAACTCCCAGTCCGGCAGCCTCGCCCAGCTCTCCGGCGCCGCAACCACCCAGCTGCCGACCGCGGACCAGGCCGAAACCCACGGCTCGGCACACTCGCTGCCCGCGCCCGGTGACCCGGGCACCTATCACTCGTTACCCAGCGAATCCGAATCGCTCGGCACCTCGTCCGCCGATACCGGCGCATTGCCCAGCTGGCTCAGTTCGATCGGCGAGGAAGCGGTCCCGCATCCCCTGGAAAGCGGTGGCCGCCGCCGGAAACTGGATCTGACCGAACCGCCCGAAACCGCCGACCAGTTCAATCCGTTCGAAGACCAGCACCTCCCCGAACGAACGGATGATCCCGCCACGAGTGCCGCCGACCCCTACGAATTGCCGAGCCCGGCCGAGGATCCCGGCCCGTCCGAGCCATCGGCGGTAGCCCTGCCCACCCGCGCGCCGCAGGCGCATACGTCCACACCCAGCGGCGAAGAAGATTCCGCCGCACCGCTGCCCGCCCGCCGGTTGCCCCGCTCCGCAGCGCGGCGCGCCCCTCTCGGCAACGAGGACAACTCCGGCCCCCGGGAGGCATCCGGCGCCACCACGGGATTCGATTCGGCGGAGCCGGTTCGGACGCCGGCCGGCCTCGACAGCTCCGACAGCGCCCGCCCGGCGGACCTGCCTGCCCGCCGGCTACCGCGGTCCGCATCGCGATACAACCCGGATAGCGGCAACCTCTCCGGTTCCGACGCACGAGAAGCGGATTCCGCCGCATCGCGCGCTGCCGCCCTGGTGGACGACGACGCCGATACCGACACCCGGACGACCGGTACCGGGCTCCCGCAGCGTCTCGCGCCACCGGCGGACAGCACCCCGATACTGGACCGCCTGCTGGACCCGGAGCCGGTGCACAGCCACGGTTCCGACGAGGATTCCGCGGCTCCGGTCGCCGAAATACTGTCCCGGATCCTCGATTCGGAGCAGGAACCCGCCGCGGCCCCCCGGCTCACCGAACCGAGCGTCCCGGACCCGGAAGACACCCCCGAAGCGCAGGTCCTATCCCGTCGCGGCGGTGGTTCGCCGCTGACGCTGGTCCCCGACGAGGAGCCCGGTAGTACCGCGCCGGATACGCACACCGGCTCGGACGATTCCCGTCCGCCGCTGGAAACGCGCCGATCCCGGCGCGCCCGCGAGGCCGCCGAGGCATCGACGGCACCGCTGCCCGCCCAGTCGGAGCCGGCCGCGACAGAGCTCGTCTCCGCCCTGTCCGGAACCGGGCGGCCGACCGCGCCGGCCGACACCACATCCCGGCACGGTCGCAGCGAGGAAGGCGCCGATATCGACATCCACCTCATCATGCGTTTGCTCACCGCAAGCGATGATCTCGAAATTCTGGCCGGCCAGGCCGAGGCCGGTGAGGTGTCGGCGGCCGAGGTCGCCCGGGCCGCCCGCGACGCCCGCTCCGCGGTCCTCTCGGCCATCTCCGCCTGGTACGGCGGCCCCGCCCAGATGGTGAAATTCGCCAACGCCCTCCTCCAGGCCGCCCGCGAATCCTGACGCCGGCTCGCAGCGCCGCCGCTCGACCCGGACAGCGGCGCTGCGGTCCGCCGGCTTGCCGGTTCCTGCCGTCCACGACCGAAACCGGTGGGGCGCTGTCGAACCACGTGCGCGGATATCGGCAGCGCGCACCGCCCGGCGCGCGGACAGCCGATGAGGTCGTCCGGTCAGCCCAGCGAGGCGCTCGCCGCGCGCAGTTCGTTCAAGGCCGTCAGGACATACCCGGCGAGGTCGTCGTCACCGGCTCGATCGCCCTCGGCCCATTCGGCGTACCCGCGTTTGAAGGCGAGGACGCCCAATTCGCTCGCGAGCGCCGCGGTCACGGCGGGCACACCACGCGCGACCAGCGCGGTGGTCATCGCGGCCGCGAGGCCGACGCTCTTGAGGGCGTCACGCTCCCGGAGTTCGCTGCTTGCGGCGACGGCCGCCTTCAGGCGGGGCGCGAGCTCACGACTCGCCGGGCCCAGCGAGGTCGAGGCCCGTTCGAGACCGGCTGCGACCGCTTCGAGCGGGCCTGCCTTATCGGGTGCTTCCGCGATGCCCTCGGTCAACAGCCGGCTCAGCGTCTCTTGCCCGGCCACCAGCAGTTCCCGCTTATCGGGGAAGTACCGGAAGAAGGTGCTCTTGGTGACCCCGGCACGCTCGGCGATCTGCGCGACCGTGGTGGCGTCGTATCCTTGCTCGGTGAACAGGTCGACGGCAGCCACGACAAGGCGTTCGCGTGCTCCCGGCTCCCATCGACCCATGGGTCACACCGTCCTCGCGCTCGTCCGCTCCGACACCTCGGCGCGGGCCGCCGAACAGGCCGGTGCCGAACCGCTCCGCGGAACTCTCGCCGATCTCGACACCCTCCGCACCGGCGCCGCTCGGGCCGACGGTGTCATC
The DNA here is from genome assembly GCF_044453135.1 of Nocardia sp. NPDC051750. Taxonomy (NCBI): domain Bacteria; kingdom Bacillati; phylum Actinomycetota; class Actinomycetes; order Mycobacteriales; family Nocardiaceae; genus Nocardia; species Nocardia sp. NPDC051750. The sequence goes on from NZ_JBITCK010000001.1 coordinate 224,270, forward strand.
CACTTGGCCGGCTCGGCGTGCCGGTCGAATCGGTGCCGCCGGAAACCTACGGCCCCCTGGGCCCCGTCTTCGCCACCGACCAGCCCGCGTCCAGCACCCACACCCAGCAGACCCTCGGCTGGAAACCCCAGCACCCCGGCCTCCTACAGGACTTGGCAAACATCCAGCCCTGACCAGCGGTGAACGCCCCGGAGGACCGCAGCTCGTAGTCTCCGAGACGGTCGAAGATTCTGTCACCGACTCGGGAACCACGATGGCCGGTCGAGAAAGCAACCGGCACCGAACCCTAGGGCACGAAGACCGTGGTGAATCCAGGCGTGTAGCCGGAGCCGTTGACAACGATGGCAACCTGCCCCACACCGGTGTGCAGTGTCGCCTCGGCCGGCCGCCCGAAGAGACCATCGGACGTCTGCGCGGTGCCACCGACCCCGGTGGACAGGTTGAACCAGTGCACCGGCGCAGAGTTCAAACAGCCCCACCCCCGGCCGGACACAGACGGTTGCGGAAGGTGAACGCCGCCCGAGACAACAACCACGCCGGACTGTTCCCCGACTGTGACAACGCAATCGGATCCACTGGGCGCGCCGAAACTCAGGATGAGTTGGGGACCGACCCGAAAGGGAGTAGTCGTGGCCGCAGCGGCCGTGCCGGCAGCTGCGAATATTGATGCGAGCGCGATTACGCAAATGATCGATATACGACCTATTTTCATGACACAACACTAATCCGCACCTCCGGCAGCATGCCGCTGAAAGGCCGGACTCGGCGCACGCCCGTCCCGGCATCAAGGCGTTATCGCTGTGACGCCTTCGAGATCACCGAACTTCGCCTTCGTATCGAGTGAAACGACAGTACGGCCGGTTTCCGCAGCATGCGCGGCGATGATCAGATCGTGTGCGCCGCGGGGCCTACCCGATCGGCGCACCTGGGCCAGGAGCTGGGCATGACGAGTGGCTGTGGCTTCGGTGTACTCGAGAATGTCGAGGTCGGCAAGCAGCAACGCGAGTCGACGGGAGCGTTGGACCGCTCGCTCAGCAGTGTCGGCCAGTTCGATCCCGACCCGAAACTCCACGACGGTCACTGCCGCTATCGACAGATCGTCGTCGTCATAGGCTGCGCGGTCGATCGTTCCGCGCTCGTAGGCGATCAGAACACCTTTGTAACCCGACCGGCACCGACGATTCGTCTCCATGGATCGTTCGACCTGACGAGCTGGGCGTTCGTCAGCCGGTCACCTCAGGCGGAATCGGATCGATCGGCCCGGGCGGTGACTGCGGGAAGAGCTCGTAACGCACATCGGCCCGGCCTGTGGGGTTCGCGTTGGGGTCGCCGGGGTTCAGCCACCTGAACGTGATGGTGATCTGCCCTGGAGCGTCGCTGCCGGCGACAGTGACGAATGCCTCGGGATCCTCGGTCGCTGTGCTCCCGTATTTGAAGTGGTCGAAGAGCAGGATATGTCTGGGTGAGCTGCCGGTTGCTCCATTCGGGTCGACCTGCACCCAGTTCAGTGTGCAGTCGATGGACGAACCGCTTCCCGTCACGTCCCACGGGACGCCCGGGAAAGCTTGCGGCAGCCGGCTGACGGCACCGTCCACCCGGTCGGCAGGGACAGCCGGGCACGGTTCGGAGGTGACGGGGATTTCCGGCGTGGCACCGATGGTGCCGGCACCGGCCGCCGTGGCGGCGAAAGCGAGTGACAGGGCCGCAGCAGCCTTACGCATCAAGAGCAAGCTCCTTCGATCGACACGGACACCTTCGACATCGGCTGAGAAGTTCGAGCGTTATCACGGCCACCCACGTGCTCACGCCGATTTCGTGCGGTTGGTGAGATGAGAACGGCGCCGCTCCTTTCGGAGCGACGCCGTTCTCAGCGATTCAGAGAATCACTTCAGGATCTTCGTAACCCGACCGGCGCCGACGGTGCGGCCACCCTCGCGGATCGCGAAGCGCAGACCCTCGTCCATGGCGACCGGCTGGATCAGCACGACCGACATCTCGGTGTTGTCGCCGGGCATAACCATCTCGGTGCCCTCGGGCAGGGTCACAACGCCCGTCACGTCAGTCGTACGGAAGTAGAACTGCGGACGGTAGTTGTTGAAGAACGGGGTGTGGCGGCCACCCTCATCCTTCGACAGGATGTAGGCCTGTCCCTCGAACTCGGTATGCGGGGTGGTGGTGCCCGGCTTGACCACGACCTGGCCGCGCTCCACATCCTCACGCTTGATACCACGGATCAGCAGACCGGCATTGTCACCGGCCTCAGCGCTGTCCAGCATCTTGCGGAACATCTCGATACCGGTGATGGTGGTCTTGGTCTTCTCCGGACGGATGCCGACGATCTCGACCTCCGCGTTCAGGCTGATCGTGCCGCGCTCGACACGACCGGTGACCACGGTGCCACGACCGGTGATGGTGAAGACGTCCTCGATCGGCATCAGGAACGGCAGATCGGTCTCACGCACCGGATCCGGGATCGACTCGTCGACCGCGTTCATCAGCTCGACGATCGACTCGCTCCACTTCTCGTCGCCCTCCAGCGCCTTCAGGCCGGAAACACGCACGACGGGGGCATCCTCGTCGAACTCCTGCGAAGCCAGCAGCTCGCGGACCTCCATCTCGACGAGCTCGAGGATTTCCTCGTCGTCGACCATGTCCGACTTGTTCAGCGCGACCAGGATGTAGGGCACACCGACCTGGCGGGCGAGCAGCACGTGCTCACGGGTCTGCGGCATCGGGCCGTCGGTGGCGGCCACCACCAGGATGGCGCCGTCCATCTGCGCCGCACCGGTGATCATGTTCTTGATGTAGTCGGCGTGACCGGGGGCGTCGACGTGCGCGTAGTGGCGCTTCTCGGTCTGGTATTCGACGTGGGAGATGTTGATCGTGATACCACGAGCCTTCTCCTCCGGCGCCTTATCGATCTGATCGAAGGCAAAGCTCTCGTTCAGATCCGGGTACTTCTCCGCCAGCACCTTGGTGATCGCTGCGGTCAGCGTGGTCTTGCCGTGGTCGACGTGACCGATGGTGCCGATGTTGACGTGCGGCTTTGTCCGCTCGAACTTCGCCTTCGCCACTGTGTGGTCCTCCTGGACTTGTTGGTGCTTGCAGTTGCAGCAGTGCGGGGGTCATCCCCACGTACGCGGGGAACTAACGGGTGAACAAACTCCCGGGAGATCCGGGGCAGGCGAGCTACCTGCCCCGGAGGGGTACTTACTCGCCGGTCGCCTTGGCGATGATCTCCTTCGACACGTTGGCCGGAACCTCCGCGTACGAATCGAACACCATGGAGTAGTTCGCCCGGCCCTGGGTCTTCGACCGCAGGTCACCGATGTAGCCGAACATCTCCGAGAGCGGAACCAGCGCCTTGACGACACGGGCACCACTGCGTTCCTCCATGGCCTGGATCTGGCCACGGCGGGAGTTCAGGTCGCCGATCACATCGCCCATGTATTCCTCGGGCGTGGTGACCTCGACCGCCATCAGCGGTTCGAGGATCACCGGACCGGCCTTACGGGCCGCTTCCTTGAGGGCCTGCGAGCCGGCGATCTTGAACGCCATCTCCGAGGAGTCGACGTCGTGATACGCACCGTCGAGCAGGATTACCTTCAGGTTGACCAGCGGGTAACCGGCGAGCACACCGTACTGCATGGCGTCCTGTGCGCCCGCGTCGACCGAGGGGATGTATTCCCTCGGCACCCGGCCACCGGAGACCTTGTTCTCGAATTCGTAGGTGGCACCGTCCTCGCCGATGAACGGCTCCAGCGCGATGATCACCTTCGCGAACTGACCCGAACCACCCGTCTGCTTCTTATGGGTGAATTCGAGCTTCTCGACCTTCTTGGTGATGGTCTCGCGGTAGGCCACCTGCGGCTTGCCGACGTTCGCCTCGACCTTGAATTCGCGCTTCATCCGGTCGACCAGGATGTCCAGGTGCAGCTCGCCCATACCGCCGATGACGGTCTGGCCGGTCTCCTGATCCAGCTTCACCGTGAAGGTCGGATCCTCCTCGGCGAGCTTCTGGATCGCGGTGCCCAGCTTCTCCTGGTCGGACTTGGTCTTGGGCTCGATGGAGACCTCGATGACCGGGTCCGGGAAGGTCATGGACTCCAGCACGATCTGGTTGTTCGGATCGCACAGGGTGTCACCGGTGGTGGTGTCCTTCAGGCCGATGACCGCGTAGATATGGCCGGCGCTGACCTGAGGTACCGGGTTCTCCTTGTTGGAGTGCATCTGGAACAGCTTGCCCAGACGCTCCTTCTTGCCCTTGGTCGCGTTGATGACCTGGGCGCCGGAATCGACCTTGCCCGAGTACACGCGGACGTAGGTCAGTTTGCCGAAGAACGGGTGCACCGCGATCTTGAACGCCAGCGCCGCGAACGGCTCTTCGGCGCTCGGCTTACGGGTGAGGACCTCTTCCTCGCTGCTGGGCGCATGCCCCTGCACCGACTCGACGTCCAGCGGCGAAGGCAGGTAGTCGACGACCGCGTCGAGCATGGGCTGCACGCCCTTGTTCTTGAACGCGGAACCGCACAGCACCGGGTAGAGCTCCGAGTTGACCGTCATCTTGCGGATAGCGCCCTTGACCTCGTCGATCGAGAGCTCCTCGCCACCGAAGAACTTGTCCAGCAGCGCTTCGTCGGACTCGGCGACGGTCTCGAGCAGCTCCTGGCGGTACTGCTCGGCCTTCTCGACCAGATCGGCCGGGATGTCCTGGACTTCGTACTTCTCGCCCAGCTTGGTCTCGCCGGTCCAGACCTTGGCCTTCATCTCGACCAGGTCGACGATGCCCTCGAAGGTGTCCTCGGCGCCGATGGGCAGCTGGATGACCAGCGGCTTGGCACCCAGACGGTCCTTGATGGTCTGCACGGTGAAGTAGAAATCCGCACCGAGCTTGTCCATCTTGTTGACGAAGCAGATCCGGGGCACGTCGTACTTGTCCGCCTGCCGCCACACCTGCTCGGACTGCGGCTCCACGCCCTCTTTGCCGTCGAAGACGGCGACGGCGCCATCGAGCACACGCAGGCTGCGCTCCACCTCGACGGTGAAGTCGACGTGACCCGGGGTGTCGATGATGTTGATCTGATTCTGGTTCCAGAAGCAGGTCACCGCCGCGGAGGTGATGGTGATGCCACGCTCCTGCTCCTGCTCCATCCAGTCGGTGGTCGACGCCCCGTCATGGGTTTCGCCGATCTTGTAGTTCACACCGGTGTAGAAGAGGATGCGTTCGGTCGTAGTGGTCTTGCCCGCATCGATGTGGGCCATGATGCCGATGTTGCGGACCTTGTTCAGGTCGGTGAGCACGTCCTGTGCCACGGAAATCTTCCCCGCTCGTAGCTAGTTGGGATTTTCGCCGACGACCGTGTGGCCGTCATATCTGTCAATGCGGAAGCGGTGCTTCCGTAAGCCTCCCGACCCTGGAGCGATGGGCCGGACAGACATCACCAGCGGTAGTGCGCGAAGGCCCGGTTGGACTCGGCCATCTTGTGGGTGTCCTCGCGACGCTTGACCGAAGCACCGAGGCCGTTGCTGGCGTCGAGCAGTTCGTTGGCCAGGCGCTCGATCATGGTCTTCTCACGGCGCGCCCGCGAGTAGTTGACCAGCCAGCGCAGCGCGAGGGTGTTGGAGCGACCCGGACGAACCTCGACCGGCACCTGGTAGGTGGCGCCACCGACGCGACGGGGCTTCACTTCGAGCGCCGGCTTGACGTTGTCCAGCGCACGCTTGAGAGTGACCACCGGATCGGTGCCCGTCTTCTCACGCGCCTGCTCGAGCGCACCGTAGACGATGCGCTCGGCGGTGGACTTCTTGCCGTCGAGCAGGATCTTGTTGACCAGCTGCGTCACCAGCGGCGACCCGTAGACCGGGTCGTTGATCAGCGGACGCTTGGGTGCGGGGCCCTTGCGCGGCATATCAGCTCTTCTCCTTCTTGGCGCCGTAACGGCTGCGGGCCTGCTTGCGGTTCTTCACGCCCTGCGTGTCGAGAGAGCCGCGAATGATCTTGTAACGCACACCGGGGAGGTCCTTCACACGACCGCCGCGGACGAGCACCATCGAGTGCTCCTGCAGGTTGTGACCTTCGCCGGGGATGTAGGCCGTGACCTCGACCGCGCTGGTCAGGCGAACACGCGCGACCTTGCGGAGCGCGGAGTTCGGCTTCTTCGGGGTGGTGGTGTACACGCGGGTGCACACGCCACGCCGCTGCGGGCTCCCCTTGAGGGCCGCGGTCTTGGTCTTGGCGACCTTGTCGCGACGACCCTTACGGACCAGCTGGTTGATGGTTGGCATAGACCGGCTTTCCTTTAATCGGTTCTGGCGGTGTCAGGTCTGTTCATCGAGCTTTCACCCGCACGTCCAACCACGTTTCTCGCGTCCCGAGGTCGGGCGTGTCGCGCGCAGTTCAGGGCCCGATTTACAGGCACGCTGGAATCGTCAGCCGCTCTCGCTGGCCTACGTCTGCGCTCGAACTTGCCCGCATCCTTCCGGGCACAGCCGTCCACTGTACTCGGACGTAGCAAGAGGGGTCAAAACAGGGGTGGGGTGTGATATGGGTGTGTTCGCTGCGCGCGGCCTCGGACTCGGTCATCCGGTGAGGCGAACCGGACCGCGAAGGTGCGAGGTGGCGCCGTCCGCGAAGGTTGCTGTGTTTTCGGCGCCGCCTCCGGCGGCGCGGGTTCGGGGCCCCCTCGTGTCTCGAATCTTCCCTCCTCCGCTCCTCCGCTTCGCTCCCCCGCTCCGTCAGTCCAGATCCGAGACGGGCCCCGAACCACCGCATGCGACCCACCGCATGTACAGAAACGTGGGACTGCAGCATGCGGGCCCGTGGTGGTGCCGGCATCCGGGTCCTGCGGGGCTATTGCTGAGGGGTGGGTTCGGTGGTGGAGTGCAGGGATTCGATCAGCGCGCGATATTGAGAGTGAGTTCCAGGAGTTTCTTCGCTGCCGCGCACGGGTCAGCGCCGCCGCCCGGGGACGAATTCACCCACCAGCCGATCACGCCGGAGTCGGCGGCACTGGCGGTCATACCGCACGAATTCGGGTCGCCGGGCCGGCGGATCTCCAGCGCGATCGTGCCCTGCACCGTGGTCTTCGTGCTGGTGTAGCCGAGTTTGTCGTTGGTCGCCTGTTCGTTGCGCAGCGATCCGTTCTCGTACCAGTTCAGCGTGAGCATCCCGGAACCGCCGCCGATATCCCACATACATACCGCGCCGAAGAAGGAATCGCTGATGTAGGTGTTACCGCCGAGCGCGTCGATGATCTGCTGATCGGTGACCACATCACATTCGCGCAGCAGTTTGTCGATCTGCGCGGTGTCCACCGTCTCGCCGCCCCCGACCGGTACCGGCGTCCCCTCGACCGTACTACCGCAGCCGGCGCCGAACGCGGCCGTCAGCAGCACCGCCGCCGACGCGGCCACCGTGCGGATCCGGCGGCCACCGGTCACTCGTTCACGGAAGGTCATCGCCTCACTCCAGCCGCTCGATGGTCAGTTCGGCGAGTGCCCGGCTGCGATCGCAGGGATTCCCGCCGATATCGCTGTAGCTGCCGAACGAGGTCGACCATTCGAAGAAGTCGTCGTCGAGTTGCACCGCCAGATCGCAGATGCGGCCGCGGGGATCCAGCGCCGCGAAACCGGTACGCCCGCCCACGGTGATCGGTTCGGGCGGCCGGCCGTGGGTGGTGACCCAGGCCTTCTCCCGCTCCAGCGGACTGCCCCGGTACGACGCGAACGTTATCGACGCACCACTGAGCCCACCGGATTGCCAATTGCAGCCGACCGCGTTCTTGAACGACCCCGTGATCTGGCCCAGCCCTCCGACATCCCGCACCTCGTCATCGGTCACATGCCCGCATTCCCCCACGAACGGACCGAGTGCGGCCACCTTCGGGGCGGGCCCCCGGGGGCCTTCGGCTTCTTCGGAGCCTGCGTCGGAACCACACCCCGTCAGAGCAAATGCCGCGGTTAACCCGAGGACTATCGCCGACCTGATCCGCATGACGTGAACAATACCGACGAAACAGCGTGCCCGAAGGCGGCGCAGGTCGCCGGCGGATCGAACCACCGGCGACTCCGCTCAGCGGAGGGCGACCACGACCTTGCCTGTCGCCGCACGGTTTTCCAGCGACGCCACGGCCTGCGCGGCCTGCTCCAGCGGGAACAGCACCGGCTGCGGCGGCGCGATCTTCCCGGCCGCGAACAAGGGCTCCACCTCGGCCCACTGCTCCGCCAGATAGCCGGGATGCGACAGCACCCACTCGCCCCAGCCGGCACCGACCACCTCGACGTTCTTCAACAGCAGCCGATTCACTTTGACCGTGGGGATATCACCGCCGGTGAAGCCCACCACCAGCAGGCGGCCGCCCCGCGCCAGCGAGCGGATGCTGTCGGTGAAGCGGTCGCCGCCCACCGGGTCGAGCACGATATCCACGCCGCGGCCGTCGGTGAGTTCCTTGACCCGGGCCGCCCAGCCATCGGTGAGCACCACATCGGTGGCGCCGTGGGCATGCGCGACCTCGGCCTTTTCCTCGGTGCTCACCACCGCGATCACCCGCCCGGCACCGAGCGCGGCCGCCATCCGCAGGGTCGAGGTGCCGATCCCGCCCGCGGCGCCGTGCACGAGCACCGATTCGCCCGCTGTGAGCCGGCCGCGATTGCGCAGGCAGAAATGCACGGTGAGGTCGTTGAACAGGATGCCGGCGCCTTCTTCGAAGGAAATGTTGTCCGGCAGCGTGAAAACCATCTCGGCGGGGACCGTGGCCACTTCGGCCATGGCATTACCCAGCATGGTCAGGGCGCAGACCCGGTCACCCGGTTTCACATGCGCCCCTTCGGGCGCTTCCCGGACCACTCCCGCAACCTCGCCGCCCACGACGAACGGCATCGCGGGCTTCATCTGGTAGAGGCCGCGGGTCATCAGAACGTCCGGGAAGGCGACACCGGCCGCGTGCACGTCGATGACGACGCCACCGGGCAGCGGCGCCGGTTCCGGGATGTCGACGATCTCGATCGCTTCCGGCCCCTCGAGTTTGCTGACCTGAGCTGCGCGCATATGCCGACCTCTCTGTTCGCTCACCGTCACGTATAGAGACGAAACGGTTTATATGTATCAATCCACCCGTCCACATCAAACTATCGGGCACACCCGGCGTAAGTCCATACCCGGCGCGCGTATCCCAGCACCACCCGTCCCTGGTTCCGCGGGTCACCGTAAAGTCTTCTCACAGGAAACTCAGAAGTTGTACCGCGGCCCGACCCGCCGCGCGAGGAGCACAAGTGTCACTCGATCAGCCACTCGCCCCGCTACCCCAGGAGGGCATGGGGTTCGTTTCGGCGTGGCCGGTGCGGGCCGGCGACGTGGATCCGTACAACCGCGTGCGTCTCGACGGTATCGCCCGCTACCTCCAGGACATCGCCTGGGAACATCTGCAGCAGACCATTCTGGAGCAGAGCGACCCCAGCTGGATCATCCGCCGCACCGTAGTCGATGTGATCCGGCCGGTGCTGTGGCCCGACCACGTGCAGCTGCGGCGGTGGTGTTCGAGTATGTCCACCCGCTGGGCGAATATGCGGGTCCGGATCACCAGCGACCGTGGCGGGCTGATCGAGACCGAGGGTTTCTGGATCAACATCAACGAGTCGAACAATATGCCGGCCCGGATCAGTGACGCGGGTCTGGCGTACCTCGCCCAGACCACGAGCGAGCAACGGCTGCGGTGGCGGCCGTGGCTCACCGACCCGACCCCGCCGGAATCCGATACCGATCTGCTGTTTCCCGTGCGAGCGACCGATATCGACCAGTTCAACCATGTGAACAACGCCTGCTACTGGCAGGCCGTGGAGCAGTACCTGGTGGACTATCCGAAGCTGGTGAGCGGACCGCATCGCGCCGTGATCGAATACGTGGCGCCGGTACTGGCCCGCCAGCACATCAGTGTCCGCAGCCGGTACGAACCGGGCGACCGTACACACAGCCGACCGACCCTGCGACTCTGGTTCGTCGTGGACGGGATCACCACGACCGTGGTCCGGATTTCGCCGCTGTAATTTCGGCGCGCCTCCGGCGCGCGGCCTCGCTGGACTCGGCGCAATGGCCGGGCGCCTCGGCGATCGTCGCGTACGACCGCCGAGGCGCGGACGATTCACTCTCCCTTGGCTGCCTGCAGCAAATCGGGGCGGGTGGTGAACTTGACCCGTGGACGCCCCGATTCCTTTCCGGCGCCCCGTTCTGCCTGATCGATTGCCTTCCAGCCGATCCGGTCCACCAGATCCGGCTGGCGTTCCTGCACCAGGGCACGAAGGGCGTCCCGGTCGCCGGTGGGCGCGACGAGCTTGCCCGACATGAAGTCCGCGATCAGCGCTTCGACCGTTTCCTCGGAATCGACCCGGTTCGAGCCGATCACGCCACGCGGCCCCCGCTTGATCCAGCCGCTGACGTACACACCGTTCAGTGGTGCGCCGTCGGGGCCGGTCACCCGCCCGTGCTCGTTCGGCACCACCGCGCGCTTCTCGTCGAACGGCAGGTCCGGCACCGGCTCACCGCGATACCCGATCGAGCGCAACACCAGCGACGCTTCGTAGGTTCCGGTGCGGTCGGTGGCCCGGGCATTGAGGACACCGTCGATATCGACCAGCTCGTTGTGGGCGACCTCCAGCCCCTCGACCTTGTCCGTTCCGGTCACCTCGGTGGGCGAGGCCAGATACTTGAAGACGATCCGCTTATTGCCCTCGGTGGGCGGTTTCGCGGCGAATTCCTCGGCCAGGGTGTACTTCAACTTCAGCGACGGTTCGACATCCGGATCATCCAGCAGCGCCTGCGAGGTCGGATCGAGTTCCAATTCAGCCGGGTCGATGATCACGTCGACCCCGGACAGATGCGCCAGCGCCAGGAACTCCGGCGACGTGTAAGCGGCCTGCAGCGGTCCGCGCCGGCCCAGCACGACCACTTCCCGGATCTTGCTGTCGCGCAGCGCGGCCAAGGCATGATCGGCGATATCGGTTTTCGCCAGTTCGTCCGGATGCACGGTCAGTACCCGGGCCACATCGAGGGCGACATTGCCGTTACCGACGATGATCGCCCGCTCCCCCGACAGGTCGAAGGTGCGGTCGGCGTAGTCGGGATGACCGTTGTACCAGGCCACGAACTCGGTCGCGGAGTGGCTACCGGGCAGATCCTCCCCGGGAACCCCCATCCGCCGATCCGAGGACGCACCCACCGCGTAGAGAACCGCGTGATGGTGGGCCAGCAGTTCCTCGTGGCTGATGTGCTTACCGACCTCGACGTTGAGGTAGTACTGCAAGGTGTCGCGGCGGAAGGCCGATTCGAACATACCCGCCACCGTTTTGGTGCCGGGATGGTCGGGAGCCACACCCGCGCGGACCAGACCCCACGGCGTGGGCAGCCGGTCGAACATCTCCACCTGGACGTCGCATCGGCGCAGCAACTCATCGGCCGCGTAGGCGGCCGCCGGGCCGGCACCGATGATGGCGACGCGGAGCGTACCCAGTTCCTTGGGCGGTCGCACCGGGGTGGAGATGGGGTCCAGGTTGGATTCCAGGGGATGCCGCTCGAACCAGGCGGCGTTGATATCCCGGAAGCGGGCCAGCGACGCGGACAGATCGTCCTCGGAGAAGATGGCCTCCACCGGGCACGCGTCGACACACGCGCCGCAGTCGATGCACGTGTCGGGGTCGATGTAGAGCATTTCGGTCGTGGCGAATTCCGGCTGGTCCGGAGTCGGGCGGATGCAGTCGACCGGGCACTCGGAAACGCAGCTGGCATCGTTACAACAACGCTGCGTGATTACGTAGGCCATATTTGTGCAGATCCTCGAGACTTATGTGCGGGCTGGTGCCTTCCGGGTCGCGGTCAGCAGGGCGAGACGATGGCGCGTGGACCGGGATCGCCGGCCCACCTCCATTGTGACTCCGCTTTCAGTTTGCCTCGAGTGTGTTATGCGTCTCCGCACGGAGGGTGCTTACGGTGGTCCCATGATCCGAACTCTGATCTTGATGCGGCACGGGAAGTCGGCGTATCCGCCGGGAGTAGGGGACCACGAACGCCCACTCGCGCCGCGTGGCCTGCGGGAAGCCGCCCTGGCCGGGGACTGGCTGCGCGCCACCCAGCCACCCGTCGACGCGGTCCGCTGTTCCACCGCGACCCGCACCCGGGAGACACTCACCGCCACCGGTATCACTGCCCCGGTCGAGTTCGACGCCGGTATCTACGGGGCGGAGTCCGACGATCTGATCGAACTGATCCAGGCGGCCGATCCGGCGTTGCCGACAATGCTGGTGATCGGGCACGCTCCGGGCATGCCGTGGACGGCCTGGGACCTGGCAGCCGAGCACGACACCGAGGACGCACTACGACTCAGCCGCAAATTCCCGACCTCGGCGCTGGCGGTACTGCGCTTCGCGCACGCTTGGGACGAGGTGCGTCCCGGCACCGGCGAGCTGGTCACCTTCCACATCCCCCGCTGAGCAAAACCCGGCCCACCCGAGACAGCAGGTTCCGCACAACGATGCCGCAAGCGGGAGCCGCCCGGCCACCGGTTCCGCAGCCGCTCAGCGCAGCGATTCGCGGTGACCCAGCGCAGCGGATCGGCAGCAATTCAGCGCAGCAGTTTGCCGCCGAAAACGGCTCCGGCGCCGAGCAGCACCAGCAGTAGGAACGCCGCCCAGCCGCCGATCAGCCACCAGACCAGCCCGAACACCACGACGATCGGCGCCACCGCGATCGCGGTGATCACCGGGCTCTCTTTGACCGTGGCCCACGCCGAACGCGCCCGGACCCGGTCGATTTCCTTCGCCATGGTCCCAGGTTACGTGCCCGGAACCGGCCGCGGTGTGAATGCGCGCGAGCAAGGGCGGCGATCGGTCACCATCCTGACGCGTAGGCCGTAGCGCACGCGAAGGTATCGCCCTACCGCCTCCGGGCCTGACTCGCTCGTGCCCTGCCCATTGCGCACGAGCGAGGCCCCTACGTGGTCACGCTTCGCTACCGCCTCCGGGCCTGACTCGCTCGTGCGGTGGGGCACGCGAGATACGGACAGCACTCCTGGCCGGCTGCCGTTCGGTGGACGGCGGCCGGGCCGGGCAGGCTGAGTACGCTGGCGCTCGGCGGGCCGGCGCAGCCGGCACAGGTACCCGACCGAGAGGAAGTGCTGGAGATGGCTGAAGCAACCGAACAGAGCACAGTCGCCCGCAATGCGGAGAAGAACCGCTACGAGGTGTTCTACGGCGGCGATCTGGCCGGATTCGCCGAGTACACCGAACGCGGCTCCGAAACGGTATTCACCCACACCGAAGTCGACTCGGCTTTCGAGGGTAAGGGCCTGGGCAGCAAACTGGCCGGCTTCGCGATCCGCGACACCATCGAACGGGAGCACAAGATCCGGCCCGAATGCCCGTTCATCCGGAGCTACCTGGAGCGGCATCCCGAGTATTCCGCGCATGTGGTGAGCGTCGACGGTGAGTGATCTCGACCCTTTTCCGGCCGAAACACTGTGTGAACCGGTTACCGGAGCAGGTCCGGTAACCGAGCTGTATCCCGCGCGTGAGGTCCCGCTGGGCGGGGTGCGCGGAACCTATGTCGAACGCACCCTGCCCCAGCGGGATCTGCCGACCGTGGGGGCCTGGTGCTTCCTCGACTACTTCGGCGCACCGACTGTGACGGTGACCGGCGCTCCACCCGATATCGATCCCCATCCGCATATCGGCCTGCAGACCGTCACCTGGCCCTTCGAAGGCATGATCAGGCATCGGGATTCGGTCCACTCGGATGTGCGGATCGAACCGGGGCAGCTCAATCTGATGACCTCCGGTCGCGGTATCGCGCATTCGGAATACACCGTGCCCGACGCCCCCGCCGGTCGCGGACTCCAGCTGTGGGTCGCGCTACCCGACGATCACCGGGACATCGCCCCGCATTTCGAACAGCACCGGGAGCTGCCGGTCCACCGCGCACCGGGCCTACGCGCCACGGTGCTGATGGGAACGCTGGCCGGCGTCACCTCACCGGCGATGATCTACACACCCCTGGTGGGCGCGGATATCGTCGTCGACCCCGCCACCACGACGACACTGCCGGTGAACCCCGAGTTCGAGTACGCGGTCCTGGTGGTCGCCGGCGCGGTAACCGTGGCCGGAGTCGAACTGAGCCCCGGCCCGCTGCTGTATCTGGGCACCGGTCGCACCGCGGTGGACCTGAATACCGCGACCGGCGCCCGGTTCGCACTCATCGGCGGGGAGCCGCTGGCGGAAGAACTGGTGATGTGGTGGAACTTCGTGGCCCGGGATCACGCCGAGATCGCCGCCGCCCGCGCAGCCTGGGAACAGCGCGATACCGACCGTTTCGGTGATATCGAGGGCCATCCGCCGGAGCAGCGGATTCCGGCGCCGCCGTTGCCCGGTGGCCGGCTGAAGCCGCGCAGCCGGCGACCGCACGGATGAATATTTCCTGATCGCCGTTTGCCTGGAGTCCACTCCAGGTGGCTAGCGTTATCGGTGTTCGACGAGAGAACTTCGGTGCGCCACGCAGAATATTTTGTGGCGCAATACAATTCGGCAGGAAGGTAGACCCGTGAGCCTATCCGCACCGAATCGGGACGAGCCCGGACGGGATGTCCCCCGGCATACGATCAGCGCGGCCGCCCGGCACTGCGGGCTGAGCCAGGACACGCTGCGCTGGTACGAGCGCATCGGCCTGCTCTCCCATATCGGTCGCGACCACACCGGCAAACGCCGGTTCAGCGACCGGGACCTGGACTGGCTGACCCTGATCACCCGGTTGCGCACGACCGGCATGTCGGTGGCCGACATGATCCGCTACGCGGAGCTGGTCCGGGCCGGTGAGAGCACCATCCCGGAACGGCTCGCGATGTTCCGGGCGACCCGCACCGAGGTTCTCGACCGCATCGCCGAACTCCAGCAGACCGTGGCGGTACTGGACTACAAAATCTCGATCTACGAAGAACAGACCGCCGCCCTGACACCCGATAACGCCGCATCGTGAAGGGATATCGCGAATGACCACCCCCGCAACACTGCCGACCGGCCCCCTGGGCTCCACCGGAATCCGAGTCGGTATCCAGGGCCTGGGCTGCATGGGTATGAGCGAGTTCTACGGCCCCACCGACCGCGCCGAATCCCGCGCGACCCTGGAGCGCGCGCTCGAACTCGGCGTCACACTGTTCGATACCGCCGATATCTACGGCTCCGGCGACAACGAGGAGTTCCTCGCCGATTTCGTCCGCGCCAATCGCGAGCACCTCGTCCTGGCCACCAAATTTGCCATCGTCCGCAAACCCGACGATCCGCACTATCGCGGAATCGATAACTCACCGGGCTATATCCGGGGCGCCGTGGACGGCAGCCTGCGCCGCTTGGGCATCGACACCATCGACCTGTACTACATGCACCGGCGCGATCCCGCGGTGCCGATCGAGGAGTCCGTCGGGGTGATGGCCGAACTCGTCCAGCAGGGCAAGGTGCGCGCGCTCGGGCTCTCCGAGGTCACCGGTGACGAATTGCGTGCCGCGCACGCGGTCCATCCGATCGCCGCGGTGCAATCGGAGTGGTCACTGTTCTCTCGCGACGTCGAACGCACCGCGGTGCCCGCGGCGGCCGAACTCGGTACCACCTTCGTTCCCTACTCCCCACTCGGCCGGGGTTTTCTCACCGGCTCGTTCGCCGGTGCCGGCGAACTGACCGATACCGACTTCCGGCGCCATATGCCGCGCTTCACCGGCGACAACGCGGAACACAACGCCGCCCTGCTGGCGCCCCTCCATGCGATCGCCGAAGACCGGGGGCTGACTCCCGCACAGGTCGCACTGGCCTGGGTGCACTCCCGGGCGCAGGAGCACGGCCTGCCGGTCGTTCCGATTCCGGGCACCCGCCGCCGCACCCGGCTCGCCGAGAATGTCGCCGCGGCGACCGTCGCGCTGAGCGCCGACGAGCTGGCCCGGCTGGAACCGATCGCCGAACAGGTGGCGGGCCCGCGCTACGCGGATATGTCCTTCACCTCCGCCGGCCGCGAATAGGGCACGAAGGAGGCGGCTGGTTCGGGCCCGGCCGCAACCGCCGCGCGGGGCACCGCGGCGGGCCGCGCAATCCAGCACCGCCGCGGGCCGCGCAATCCAGCACCGCCGCGGGCGAGGAGTCTGCACCGCAGCGGGGCATTGAACCGGGCAGGCCACCGACCGGCCACCGCGGTATGTCGCTGACCGGGTACCTCGGCGGATGCCAGTCGGGCAGCACGGACGACCATGAACGGGCGCTGTGGCCGACAGCTAGTCGGGCAGCACGGCACGCCGCTGACCGGGCGCCGGGGCGGGGCGGAGACGGGTTATCGGCTCCGCTCCGCCCAAGCGCTGGGTGCCGATGACTCGGAGCAGGTCCAGTTTCTCCGCGGCGTCGGTGCCCGGCCGGGGACGGTAGATCAACAGCCGCTGGGTGGCGCTGGTGGTGAGCAGGGTTTCGCAGTCGAAAGCGATCACGCCGACTTCCGGATGCACAATGCTCTTCACATCGGAAAACCGGACCTGCACAGCGTGTTCGTTCCAGAGCCGATCGAATTCGGCGCTGGCAGCACGCAGCGCACCGACGAAATCGAGCACATCGGGGTCCTTCGCCCGGCGTGCCGCGGTGGCGCGCAGATCGGCCACCTGGCGGCGGGTTATCCGGTCCGCATCGTCCGGCGGGCAGAAATCACGGGCCGTCGGATCGGTGAACCACCGCCAGGCAAAAAAACGGTTCCGGCCCGACAGTGCGGTCTGATCGCCGATCAGCAGGATGTGCATCCGGTTCTGCACCAGGGTTTCGCCGAGATCGGTGACCACGGCCGCCGGGGTGTCGTCGAGCTTCGCGAGGACGTGCATCATCCCCGGGCCCACGTGCCTGTCCGGTCCGCTACCGCCCGGCGGTGCCTGGTCGCACAGGAAGTACACGTGGTCGCGTTCGTCGCCGGTGTACCGCAATGCCCGGGTGAGCGCGGCAAGAACCTGGGTGGACGGCCGCGGGCCCCGGGCCTGCTCCAACCGGGTGTAGTAGTCGGTCGAGATTCCGGCGAGCTGCGCCACCTCGTCCCGCCGCAGCCCCGGGGTCCGGCGACGCGAACCGGGCGGCAGCCCGACCTCCGCGGGGGTCAGCTGTTCGCGGCGCCGGCGAAGAAAGTCGGCGAGGTCGCTGCGTTCCATACCTCCACTGTCGCGCACCGCGGCGCCGGCAGCCAGGGATCGCCGCTCCCCCGATAAAGCGTCTCTGCCAACGTCGCGAACACCTCACCACAGTGGAGTCCATGACGAATACACAGATGCAGGCCTCGCGGCTGGGCCGCACCGGGCCCACGGTCGGAGGTATCGGGTTCGGCGCAATGAGCCTGTCGGGCGCATACGGGCCCGCCGACGAAACGGAATCGGTGGCCACAATTCATTCCGCGCTGGATTCCGGCGCCGGGCTCATCGACACCGGCGACTTCTACGGCAGTGGCCACAACGAGATGCTGGTCGGGCGGGCGATCGCCGTCCGGCCGCGCGACGAGGTCACCCTCAGCGTGAAGTTCGGTGGCATGCTCGGCCCGGATATCAGCTGGCAGGGCATGGACACCAGGCCGGCTGCGGTGAAGAACTTCCTGAGCTACAGCCTGCGGCGGCTCGGGGTGGACTACATCGATATCTATCGCCCGGCGCGCCTCGACCCCACGGTGCCGATCGAGGACACTGTCGGCGCCATCGCCGAAATGATCGAGGCGGGCTACGTCCGTCATATCGGGCTGTCCGAGGTGGGCGCCGAAACTCTGCGCCGGGCGGCCGCGGTGCATCCGATCACCGACCTGCAGATCGAGTACTCGCTGTTCTCCCGCGGAATCGAAGCGGAAATCCTGCCCACCTGCCGCGAACTCGGTATCGGAATCACCGCCTACGGTGTGCTCAGCCGCGGACTGCTCAGTGATTCGCTGCGCGGGCGCGACGGTGCGGTGCTTGCCGATTCTCGTGCGGGCATTCCCCGTTTCCAAGGCGAGAATCTTGCCGCCAATCTGAAACTTGTCGACACCCTGGCCGGGCTGGCCACGGAGAAGGGCATCACCACCGCGCAACTCGCGATCGCCTGGGTGCTGAGCCGCGGCGAGGATATCGTCCCGCTCATCGGCACCCGCAGTGCGCAACGCTGGGCCGAGTCGATCGCCGCCGCGGCGGTGTCGCTCACCCCGGCCGAACAGGAGGCGATCGGCGCGGCCGTACCGGCCGCCGCGGTGAACGGCAGCCGCTACCCGGAGCCGATGATGGCCACGTTGGACAGCGAACGGTGAACGAGTTCGCAGTCTTCATATGGTGAGTGAAAAAGGGCCGGTAGCGGCGGTTGCGGGGCGCCACGTGCGCTACCGGTTGGCTCGGGATCCACGCACAGTGCGCCTCTCGGCTCCGACGTGAGCCGAGAGGCGGACCGTCCGCCGGTTACTTCGCCAGGAGGGCGTCCAGCGCCCGGTAGCTGGCGTTCAGCCCTTCGGCCATCCCGGACTGCAGCATGCCGTCGCGCTCTTCCGGGGTGTGGAACTGACTGACGGTGACCACCCGGGTGCGCCCGTCGCCGAGGTCCTCGAAGGTGGCCGCGTCGATGGCGACGTGGGCGGGCATTCCGTCCCATTCGAAGGACTGCACAATCCGCTCCTGGGGCACGATTTCGCGAATCCGGCCCTCGAAACCGTGACTGTCGCCGTCGGAGCGTTCGACGAATCGCCAGTGCCCGCCCACCCGGAACTCCCAGCGCTCGACATCGACCCGGTTGCCCCGCCCCCACCATTGGGTGAGCTGTTCGAGCGGGTGTAGGCGTCCCACACCCGTTCGCGGGCGGCGTTGAAGACACGCTCCACGCGGATTTCGCGGTCCGCGGCGGGGGTGACGACGACTTCTTCGGTGGTAGTGCTCATTTCTCGTGCTCCGTTCGTTGCAGGAATTCGCCGAGACGGTCCATGCGTGCTTCCAGCATCCGCCGGTAGCCCTGCATCCAGGCCACCTCCCGTTCGAAAACATCGGCGCCGATCCGGCAGTACCGCACCCGGCCCCGCTTCTCGGTGATCACCATTCCGGCGTCCTCGAGCAGCTGGATGTGCTTCTTGATACCGGTGAGGGTCATCGAGAAGTCGTCGGCCAGTTCACTGACGGTGGCGGGGCCACGGCCGAGCCGCTCGAGGATGCCCCGTCGGGTGGGGTCCGCGAGCGCCCCGAAGGAGGCGTCCAAGAACTCATACTGAACCATCTAGTTCAGTAGATGGGTCAGCGGTTCACGATGTCAACAGGACACCGCGAAAATTTCGCGCAGCCGTCACCAGCGGTAGTCGAGGAACTTCCCGTCGAAGGTGATGACCACCCGGTCGCCGTCCGGATCCGGCCGCCGCGCGAAATCGACCTTGAAGTTGATAGCGCTCATGATTCCGTCCCCGAACTCCTCGTGGATCAACTCTTTGAGTGCGGGGCCGTACACGGAGATCGCTTCCACGAATCGATAGATCGTCGGATCACTCATGAGCGACGGATCGGCACCGCGGGCGGGCTGCAGACTCAGGCTCTCCGCCACCGCCTCGTCCAGCCCGAGTAGATCGCATACCCGCCGCGCCTGTTCCGCCGTCATCGGGTGCTGCCCGAGCAACGCGGCAGTGGTCCACACCAGCGGAGCGCCGAGCGCCTCGGCGATATCGGCCCAGGAAAACCCGCGCCGGATACGCGCCGCGACAACGAGATCGGCGGCCGCGCTTTTGCTCATGATCGGTTCCATACAAACTCCTGCCATCGTCGGAAATATCGAAAGCGTCCCACCGTGAAGTGCGGCCGGACGAACCGGTATCGCACTGTTCACGTCGCCGAAACATCCGAGCCGGGGTCATGGAGAAACACGGATACCGAACAGCATGCGGCACCGGCCGTTCCGGTGAGCGCCCGGTAACACCGGCGCGCCCCGCTCGATACGACCGGGAAATCTCGGCACCGCACACTGCGCCTACGAGCACTACGAGCGAAGGACGTGTCATGTCGTACCTCGAGCCGACGGCTTTCGTCGGCAAAATGATCGACGCCGGCGAAGCGAAAGCATTCATGTCCACCCGCGATACGGTGATCCGCGCCTATATGGCGGGCGCCATTCTGGCGCTCGCCGCCGCGTTCGCCGTCACGATCACGGTGCAGACAGGTGAGGCACTACTCGGCGCGGTGCTGTTCCCGGTCGGATTCTGCCTGCTGTACCTGCTGGGCTTCGATCTGCTGACCGGGGTCTTCACCCTTGTCCCACTGGCCTGGCTCGATAAGCGGCCGGGCGTGAATTGGCGTGCGGTCCTGCGTAACTGGACCCTCGTTTTCGTCGGCAATTTCGCGGGGGCGTTCACCGTCGCGGTCATGATGGCGATCATTGTGACCATGGGTTTCTCGATGGATCCCAACGAGGTGGGTCAGAAACTCGGCGAAATCGGTGTCTCCCGCACTGTGGGCTATGCCGACCACGGTGCCGCCGGAATGCTCACCCTTTTCATTCGCGGCGTGCTCTGCAATTGGATGGTATCCACCGGAGTGGTCGCGGCGATGATGTCGACCGCGGTATCCGGCAAGGTGATCGCCATGTGGATGCCGATCATGTTGTTCTTCTACATGGGTTTCGAACATTCCATCGTGAATATGTTCCTGTTTCCATCCGGCCTGCTCCTGGGCGGCGATTTCTCCATCGGTGATTACCTGATCTGGAACGAGATCCCGACAGTCATCGGAAATCTCGTGGGCGGCCTGGCTTTCGTCGGCCTGACGCTCTACGCGACGCATGCCCGCACCGGAAGCCCCCGGCCCCGGCCGGTGACCGCGGAGTCCGACACAGAATCGGAAGACGCACCGGCCGAGACTGCCGCGCGATCCTGAGAACACCGATCGGCCCGCTCCGGATACGGAGCGGGCCGATCATGGTACGGACCGGACCGATCACCCGAAGAGCACGACCACAATTCCGAGCGCCGCGGCCCCGAACACCACCACATTGCGGAATTTCTGCAGGGTCCAGGTCCACCCGGGGAACCCGGCTTCGGCCGCTTTCAGCAGGGCCGGCACATCCACCCGCATCAACTCCGGATCGCTCTTGCGGTGAAATGCCACGCGCACCGATTTCGCGGCTGTGGCATTGCTGTAGACGATGACGCCGTTGCCGATCAGCACCAGGGCGAACACGATCAGGTCCAGTGTCGCCGCCCACCCGGCGCCCGCCAGATTCACTCCGGCAACGGCCAGCAGCACGGTAGCGATACCGGCGGGCGCGGCCCATTCGTGCCCACTCGCGTCGAACCGCATTCCGTTCTCGCTCAGCGCGGTCGTGCGCACGCCCTGGCGCGCCAGTTCGTTCTGCGCGCTCGCCATGGCCGCCGCACCGTAGGTTCCGCACCAGCGGCATGCTGACGAACGCTACCACCGCGATGTACTGGCACGTCCAGAACAAGGACAATCTCCTCCGCCTCGCCACCGACGCGGTCTGGGCCGAGATAGAACTACCCGACCTCGACAGCCTCGACTGGCGCACGGCAGCCGAAACAATGGCCACCGGCATGTACACGATGATGAGCCGCCACCCATGGCTCGTCCAGGCGCAAGCGTCGTATCTCCTGTACGGCGAGAACAAATCACGCCACGACGACCACGTCCTCACCATCTACGACAACGCCGGCTTCACCGCCGACCAAGCCGACCGCGCCGCGGCCACGGTCTTCATGTTCGTCCTGGGTAATGCCGTGGGCGCGGCGGCGAACATCTCGCTGAGGCGGCGCCTCTCCAAGAAGGGCGGCGACCCCCAAGCTGAACTGAACGAAACCCTCACCGCCGCAGCCGAGATAGCCCGGAAGTACCCACACCTGCGGACCCGCATCGACACAGCGGCAGGCACGGCGTACAACGAAGGACCGGACAGCAGCTTCGAATTCGGTCTCGCGACCCTCCTCGACGGCCTGCAGCTTCACCTGCCGGTCGGCGAAACGGCGTAGCGGCTTTCGAGCTCACACCACTACGGCATCGACGCGTCCACAACCCGTCAGCCGTCCAATCCCATAACTGAGTCCAAGCGCGCGGTATGGAACCAGTTATCCCCGTCCACGGCTCTTCGCCGATCGACGTAAACGCACTTCGGCCCCGCACCTCAACGGTGCGGGGCCGAATGCTGTTACCGAAAGAGATGACTACCGGTAGTCGCTGAAACCGTAGTCGTCCAGCGGGACCGCGGCACCGGTGGAAGCACCGAAGCCCTCCGGGCTGTAGTAGGTGTCGTCGTAGGACGGCACCGCGTACGCCGCGGCACGAGCCTCTTCGGTCGGCTGAACCTGGATGTTGCGGTACCGGTTGATACCGGTACCGGCCGGGATCAGCTTACCGATGATCACGTTCTCCTTGAGGCCGATGAGCCTGTCGGAGCGGCAGTTGATGGCCGCATCCGTCAGGACTCGGGTGGTCTCCTGGAAGGACGCCGCCGACAGCCACGAATCGGTGGCCAGCGACGCCTTGGTGATACCCATCAGCACCGGACGGCCGGCCGCGGGCTCGTTGCCCTCGGCGACGACACGACGGTTGGACGCCTCGAACTCGGAACGCTCGGTGAGCGATCCGGGCAGGAACTCGGTGGCGCCCGAGTCGATGATCGTCACCCGGCGCAGCATCTGGCGAACGATGACCTCGATGTGCTTGTCGTGGATCGACACACCCTGCGAGCGGTAGACCTCCTGGACCTCGTGGACCAGGTGGATCTGCACCTGCCGGGGGCCCATCACGCGCAGCACCTCGTGCGGATCCGCCGCGCCTTCCAGCAGCTGCTGGCCGACCTCGACGTGGTCGCCGTCGGCGAGCAGACGCTCGGAACCGTCGTCGTGCTTGAAGACACGCAGACGCTGACGCTTGGACAGCTTGTCGTAGACCACTTCGTCGCCACCGTCATCGGGAATGATGGTGATCTTGTAGAAGCGGTCGTCGTCCTCCAGCCGGATCCGGCCCGACACCTCGGCGATGGGCGCCTTGCCCTTGGGCACCCGCGCCTCGAACAGCTCCTGCACACGCGGCAGACCGCCGGTGATGTCATCACCCGCGACACCACCCTGGTGGAAGGTACGCATGGTCAGCTGAGTACCGGGCTCACCGATGGACTGGGCGGCGACGATACCGACGGCCTCGCCGATATCGACCAGCTTGCCGGTCGCCATCGAACGGCCGTAGCAGACCGCGCAGACCCCGGTACCGGTGCCACAGGTCAGCACGGAGCGGACCCGGACCTCGGTGATACCGGCTTCCAGCAGCGCTTCGATGGCCGGGTCGCCGAGATCGGCGCCCTTGCCCACCACCACGTTGCCGGCGGTGTCCAGCGCGTCGGACGCGAGCGTCCGGGCGTAGGCGGAGGTCTCCACATGCGCATCGCGGATCATCGTGCCATCCGGCTGCTTCTCCGCGATATGCACGACGATGCCGCGTTCGGTGGCACAGTCGGTCTCGCGCACGATCACGTCCTGCGAGACGTCCACCAGACGACGGGTCAGGTAACCCGAGTCGGCGGTACGCAGCGCGGTGTCGGCCAGACCCTTACGCGCGCCGTGGGTGTTGATGAAGTACTCCAGAACCGTCAGGCCCTCACGGAACGAGGACTTGATCGGCCGCGGGATGAACTCACCCTTCGGGTTCGTCACCAGGCCCTTCATACCGGCGAGGGTACGGGTCTGGGTGAAGTTACCCGTGGCGCCCGAATCGACGATCGTGATGATCGGGTTATCGGCCGGGTAGTGCGCGCGCAGCGCCTTACCGACTTCCTCGGTCGCTTCCTGCCAGATCTTGACCAGGGCGTTGTTGCGCTCCTGGTGATCGAGAGCACCACGCTGGTACTTCTTCTCGATCTGATCGGACTGCGCCTCGTAGCGCTCCATGATCTCGGCCTTCTCCGGCGGAACGAGCACGTCCGACATGGAGACGGTGACACCCGAACGGGTGGCCCAGTAGAAACCGGAATCCTTGAGCTTGTCGACGGTCTGCGCGACCACGATCATCGGATACCGCTCGGCGAGATCGTTGATGATCGTCGCCTGCCGCTTCTTCGGCATCGGCTCGTTGATGAAGGCGTAGTCACCGGGCAGCAACTCGTTGAACAGCACCCGGCCCAGCGTGGTCTGGGTGGTCCAGGCATCGCCGCGCCGCCAGCCGTCCGGGAAGAGCTCCGCTTCGACATCCTTCGGCGGCCGCTGATCGGTCAGCCGCACCTTGATATTCGAGCGCACGGTGAGTTCCCCGCGGTCGACCGCCATCTGGGCCTCGGCCGGCGAGGAGTACACGCCCTGCTCCGGACCGTCCGCGGTGGCCGGCTGGTACTCGCCCTTGGCGTTTTCCTCGGCCCGGGTCAGGTAGTACAGACCCGTCACCATGTCCAGACGCGGCATGGCCAGCGGCCGGCCCGACGCCGGGGACAGGATGTTGTTCGAGGACAGCATCAGGATGCGGGCCTCGGCCTGCGCCTCCGCCGACAGCGGCAGGTGCACGGCCATCTGGTCACCGTCGAAGTCGGCGTTGAACGCCTCACAGACCAGCGGGTGCAGCTGGATGGCCTTACCCTCGACCAGCTGCGGCTCGAAGGCCTGGATACCGAGGCGGTGCAGCGTCGGCGCACGGTTCAGCAGCACGGGGTGCTCGGCGATGACCTCTTCGAGGACGTCCCACACCTGCGGCCGCTGCCGCTCCACCATCCGCTTCGCGGATTTGATGTTCTGCGCGTGGTTCAGGTCGACCAGCCGCTTCATCACGAACGGCTTGAACAGCTCCAGCGCCATCAGCTTCGGCAGACCACACTGATGCAGTTTCAGCTGCGGGCCGACGACGATGACCGAACGACCGGAGTAGTCGACGCGCTTACCGAGCAGGTTCTGCCGGAAGCGGCCCTGCTTGCCCTTGAGCAGATCGGACAGCGACTTGAGCGGACGGTTACCCGGACCGGTGACCGGCCGGCCGCGACGGCCGTTGTCGAACAGCGCGTCCACGGATTCCTGCAGCATCCGCTTCTCGTTGTTGACGATGATCTCGGGCGCGCCGAGGTCGATCAGTCGCTTGAGGCGGTTGTTGCGGTTGATCACGCGGCGGTACAGGTCGTTCAGGTCGGAGGTGGCGAAGCGGCCACCGTCGAGCTGGACCATCGGCCGCAGTTCCGGCGGAATCACCGGAACGGCGTCGAGCACCATGCCCATCGGCGAGTTGCCGTTGGTCTGGAACGCCGCGACGACCTTGAGCCGCTTGAGCGCGCGCAGCTTCTTCTGACCCTTACCGCTGCGGATGGTCTCCCGCAGATTCTCGGCCTCGGCCTCGATATCGAAGTTCTCCATCAGCTTCTGGATGGACTCCGCGCCCATCGCGCCGGTGAAGTACTCGCCGTAGCGGTCGATGAGCTCGCGGTAGAGCACCTCGTCCACGATCAGCTGCTTGGGAGCCAGCTTCGTGAAGGTGTTCCAAATCTCCTCGAGCCGGTCCAGCTCACGCTGGGCGCGGTCGCGGAGCTGCTTCATCTCGCGCTCGCCGCCGTCCTTGACCTTGCGGCGTACATCGGACTTCGCGCCCTCGGCCTCCAGCTCGGCCAGATCGGCCTCGAGCTTCTGCGCCCGGGCTTCGAGGTCGGCATCGCGCTGGTCGGTGACGGTCTTCTTCTCGACCTCCATCTCCGCTTCGAGCGTCGACAGCTCGTTGTGCCGCATCTCGTCGTCGACAGCGGTGATGACGTAGGCGGCGAAGTAGATGATCTTTTCCAGATCCTTCGGCGCCAGGTCGAGCAGGTAGCCGAGCCGGCTCGGCACACCCTTGAAATACCAGATGTGGGTGACCGGAGCGGCCAGCTCGATATGGCCCATCCGCTCACGGCGCACCTTCGCCCGGGTCACCTCGACGCCGCAGCGTTCACAGATGATGCCCTTGAAGCGGACGCGCTTGTACTTACCGCAGTAGCACTCCCAGTCCCGGGTGGGACCGAAGATCTTCTCGCAGAACAAGCCGTCCTTCTCCGGCTTGAGCGTGCGGTAGTTGATGGTCTCCGGCTTCTTCACCTCGCCGAAAGACCAGTTGCGGATGTCTTCGGCGGTGGCCAGGCCGATCCGGAGTTCATCGAAGAAGTTGACGTCTAGCACGTAACTTCCTTTCCCCTGTTCGGGTCGAATACGAGCAAAAGTTCTCTAATGGTTCGAACGCGGTGGCCGGGCGCCGAGCCGTAATCCGTCACGGCACCCGGCCATCGCCCTAGTTCGCCAAATCGTCGACGGTGGCCGCTTCGTTCCGGGACAGGTTGATGCCCAGGTTGGCCGCCGCCCGCTCCAGATCCTCGTCGTCGCCGTCGCGCATCTCGATCGCGGCGCCGTCGGACGACAGCACCTCGACATTGAGGCACAGCGACTGAAGTTCCTTGAGCAGAACCTTGAACGATTCCGGAATGCCCGGCTCCGGAATGTTCTCGCCCTTGACGATCGCCTCGTAGACCTTCACGCGGCCCACGACGTCGTCGGACTTGATGGTCAGCAGTTCCTGCAGGGTGTAGGCGGCGCCGTAGGCCTGCATCGCCCAGCATTCCATTTCGCCGAAACGCTGACCGCCGAACTGCGCCTTACCACCGAGCGGCTGCTGGGTGATCATCGAGTACGGACCGGTCGACCGGGCGTGGATCTTGTCGTCGACCAGGTGGTGCAGCTTCAGGATGTACATGTAGCCGACCGCCACCGGGTAGGGGAACGGTTCGCCGGAACGTCCGTCGAACAGTGTCGCCTTGCCGTCGTCGTTGACCATCCGCTCACCGTCGCGGTTGGGCAGCGTCGACGCGAGCAGACCGGTGAGCTCCTCTTCGCGGGCACCGTCGAAGACGGGGGTCGCGATATTGGAGTCCTGCGGTGCGCCCAGCATCTCCTCCGGCAGCGCCTGCGCCCATTCCGGACGGGTGCCGTCGGTGGCGACGTCGACCTGCCAGCCCGCCTTGCCGATCCAGCCGAGGTGGGTTTCCAGGATCTGGCCGATGTTCATACGACGCGGCACACCGTGGGTGTTCAGGATGATGTCGACCGGGGTGCCGTCCGGCATGAACGGCATATCTTCGGTCGGCAGGATCTTGCCGATAACACCCTTGTTGCCGTGCCGGCCGGCCAGCTTGTCGCCGTCCTGGATCTTGCGCTTCTGCGCCACGTACACCCGGACCAGCTCGTTCACACCCGGAGGCAGATCGTCGTCGTCCTCGCGGGAGAACACCCGGATACCGATGACCTTGCCGGACTCACCGTGCGGAACCTTCAGCGAGGTATCGCGCACTTCGCGCGCCTTCTCACCGAAGATCGCGCGCAGCAGCCGCTCTTCCGGGGTCAGCTCGGTCTCGCCCTTGGGCGTCACCTTGCCGACCAGGATGTCGCCGTCGCGGACCTCGGCGCCGATACGCACGATGCCCCGCTCGTCCAGATCGGCCAGCACCTCGTCGGAGACGTTCGGGATGTCCCGGGTGATCTCCTCGGCGCCCAGCTTGGTGTCACGGGCGTCGATCTCGTGCTCTTCGATATGGATCGAGGTCAGGACGTCGTCCTCGACGAGGCGCTGCGACAGGATGATCGCGTCCTCGTAGTTGTGGCCCTCCCACGGCATGATCGCCACGAGCAGGTTCTTGCCGAGCGCCATCTCACCGTTCTCGGTGCACGGCCCGTCGGCCAGCACCTGGCCGTATTCGACCCGCTGACCCTCGTCCACGATCGGCCGCTGGTTGGCGCAGGTGCCCTGGTTGGAGCGGGCGAACTTGCGCATCCGGTAGCTGCGGCGGGTGCCGTCGTCGTGCATGACGGTGATGTAGTCGGCCGAGACCTCCTCCACCACACCGGGCTTCTCGTTCACGACCACATCGCCGGCGTCGACCGCGGCCCGCAGTTCCATACCGGTGCCGACCAGCGGCGATTCGGAACGGATCAGCGGCACGGCCTGACGCTGCATGTTCGCACCCATGAGGGCACGGTTGGCGTCGTCGTGTTCGAGGAACGGGATCATGGCGGTCGCCACCGACACCATCTGGCGCGGCGAGACGTCCATGTAGTCGACCTCGCCCGGACCGACGTACTCCATCTCCTCATTGCCCTTACGGGCGAGGATGCGATCCTCGGCGAAGCTACCGTCCGCGAGAACCACCGAGTTGGCCTGGGCACGGGTGTGCCGGTCCTCCTCGTCGGCGGTCAGGTACACGATCTCGTCGGTGACCCGGCCGTCGATGACCTTCCGGTACGGCGTTTCGATGAAACCGAACGGATTGACCCGCGCGTACACCGCCAGCGAGCCGATCAGGCCGATGTTCGGGCCTTCCGGGGTCTCGATGGGGCACATGCGGCCGTAGTGCGACGGGTGGACGTCACGGACTTCGAGGCCGGCTCGCTCACGGGACAGACCACCCGGGCCCAGCGCGTTCAGGCGACGCTTGTGGGTCAGGCCCGACAGCGGGTTGTTCTGGTCCATGAACTGCGACAGCTGCGAGGTGCCGAAGAATTCCTTGATCGCCGCCACGACGGGACGGATGTTGATCAGGGTCTGCGGCGTGATGGCCTCGACGTCCTGGGTGGTCATGCGCTCGCGCACGACACGTTCCATCCGGGACAGGCCGACGCGGATCTGGTTCTGGATCAGCTCGCCGACCGTGCGGATACGCCGGTTGCCGAAGTGATCGATATCGTCGACCCCGACGGGAACCTCGACGCCACCGGGGACGGTCATCACCCGGTCGCCCTGGTGCAGGCGAACCAGGTACTCGATGATCGCGACGATATCGTCCTTGGTCAGCACCGAGCCCTTGACCGGGACACCGGCGTTGACGCCCAGCTTCTTGTTGACCTTGTACCGGCCGACGCGGGCCAGGTCGTAACGCTTCTCCTTGAAGAACAGGTTCTCCAGCAGGGTCTGCGCGGACTCCTTGGTGGGCGGTTCACCCGGCCGCAGTTTGCGGTAGATATCGAGCAGCGCCTCGTCCTGGCCGGCGGTGTTGTCCTTCTCCAGGGTGGACATCATGATCTCGGAGAAGCCGAACCGCTCCGCGATCTCCTCGTTCGTCCAGCCGAGGGCCTTGAGCAGAACCGTGACGGGCTGACGGCGCTTACGGTCGATCCGCACACCGACGGTGTCGCGCTTGTCGACGTCGAACTCCAGCCAGGCGCCGCGGCTCGGGATCACCCGGACGCTGTGCAGATCCTTTTCGGTGCTCTTGTCGACCGACTGGTCGAAGTAGACGCCCGGCGAGCGCACCAGCTGGGACACCACGACACGTTCGGTGCCGTTGATGATGAAGGTGCCCTTATCGGTCATCATCGGGAAATCTCCCATGAAAACCGTCTGGCTCTTGATCTCACCGGTGTTGTTGTTGATGAACTCCGCGGTGACGAACAACGGCGCCGCGTAGGTCATGTCCTTGTCTTTGCACTCGTCGATGGAGGCCTTGACCTCTTCGAAGCGCGGATCGGAGAAGGACAGGGACATCGAACCGGAGAAGTCCTCGATCGGCGAAAGCTCTTCGAGGACCTCCTCGAGCCCGCCGACCAGCCCGCCGTCGCCGCGAGCGGCCGCCCGCTCACGCCATTCCGGCGTGCCGACCAGCCAGGCGAAAGATTCCGTTTGTAGATCGAGAAGTCCGGGCACCTCCAGCGGCTCCCGGAGCTTCGCGAAAGACACCCGCAACGGAGCCCCGGGGATACCCCCTGAAACTCCCAGCTTCGTATTGGCGCTTGTCTGGGTGGAGACTGCCAAGATGCGTCCTTCCAGCACCTCACGCGCGTCGCGTGGTGGTCCGCGACCGTCGCTTGTCTGCTACATTTTGGGATTCTCGCTGGTCACAACCCGAACGAGACTCGAACAGCAAACAACGGAAGCAACACCGGAAGGGTGGGACTTTCGTAGTGCGATCAAGGTATGGACAGGAGGCAGCCAGCGCAACGTCCAAACCTACACCTACCTATACGGAGGTGTCAAAGTACCACCCCGGCGAACCGCCGCGCGGCTGACGCGCCGGGCCCGTATCGCTGGCTACGTTCCGGGCCACGGCCCTGCCGCCGGTAACCGATTCGGCGTCGGGTGGTCGTGCACTACCGAGGCAACTCGAGCTGCCTCCAATAGCGTGACTGGTCCGGCGAAACTCGTCAAGTGCCCGTGCCGACCTGGAGGTCTGCCGGATTACTCGCCCACTACCAAGATCAGCGGTAACCACCGATTCGCCCCGTATCCGCCCGGTCGGAGCGACCTCGGCGGCGGCAGAAAGCGAACAGCGCGCCGGGTGGAAACCCGACGCGCTGCTTCTCGCCAGCGAGATCTTGTTACACCTTGGGGTACTGCATGGTGTCGTAGTCGGAGCCGGGGAAATCGTTGCCCTGATCACCCGCACCGAGTTGCTGCCCGGAGTTGTAGGACATGACCATCGTCTCGTCGTTCTGATCGAGCGATTCGCGGATGGCCGCCTGCGCCGCGTGCGGCAGGGTGTGCATGATCTCGCGGACCCGGTTCTTGCGCCGCTGTACGGCCTGCCGGACCGGCATACCCGGCTGCGCCTTCATCTGCGGGATGATGCCTTCCACCTCTTCGGCACCACCGTGATGATGGCCGGCATCGACCATCGCCTGCTCGCGCGCCATCTGGGCTTCGTCCTTCTCCTCGGACATACCGATGGGGCCGATCATGCGGCCGTTGAGGAACTGCTTGACCACCGGCTCCTCACTGGTGAGCAGGACCTCACGAGGACCGAACATGACCAGCTGGCGGCGGAAGAGCATGCCGATGTTGTCGGGCACCGTACGCGCCAGGTTGATGTTGTGCGTGACGATCAGAATCGTGGCATCGATCTGCGCGTTGATGTCGATGAGCAACTGGCTGAGGTACGAAGTACGCACCGGATCCAGGCCCGAGTCGGGCTCGTCGACCAGGATGATCTGCGGATCGAGCACCAGCGCACGAGCCAGACCGGCTCGTTTGCGCATACCGCCGGAGATCTCGCCGGGCAGTTTGCCCTCGGCGCCGAGAAGACCGGTCAGTTCCAGCTTCTCCATCACGATCTTGCGGATCTCGGATTCGGGTTTCTTGGTGTGCTCGCGCAGCGGGAAAGCCACATTGTCGAAGAGATTCATCGATCCGAACAGCGCACCGTCCTGGAAGAGCACCCCGAACAGTTTGCGGATCTCGTAGAGTTCCTTGTTCGAGCAGGTGGTGATATCGGTACCACCGATGAAAATAGAACCGCGTTCCGGCCGCAGCAGGCCGATCAACGACTTCAGGAATACGGACTTACCGGTACCCGACGGGCCCAGCAGCGCGCTGACCTCACCGGCAGGCAGGGTAATAGAAACGTCCTGCCAAATCCGCTGTGAACCGAACGACTTGGTTACACTCTCGGTCCTGACCTCGACGCCCACGCCAACCTCCACATTTCTCAGCGAGCCACCCACTCGGCACCGCAGACCCGGTAGCGGTGCGTCACGTCACAGTAGGTCCGGTCACTGTATCTCATGCGACGCCTATAACACACCCGACCTGACCGAAGAGTAACCACCGGCGGAGGCGTCCACACGGCGGAATCGCGGTTAACCTGCGAACAAGAAACGGGCGGCTCCGCGGGGAGCCGCCCGTTTTTCTTGCTACAGCGTGAGCGAGTCAGGCCCGGATGCGGCAGCGCAGCGTCACCACGCAGGGCCCTCGGTCACGCTCGATAGGCACAGTCGGAATTACTTGACCGAAACCTTCGCGCCGGCGCCTTCCAGCTTCTCCTTGGCGGCCTCGGCGGCATCCTTGGCCACCTTCTCCAGGATCGGCTTCGGCGCACCCTCGACGAGGTCCTTGGCTTCCTTCAGGCCCAGGCCGGAGACGATCTCGCGGACCACCTTGATGACCTGGATCTTCTTGTCGCCGGCACCCTCGAGGATGACGTCGAACTCGTCCTGCTCTTCGGCGGCCTCAGCGGCGGCCGGGGCGGCACCCGCGGCGGCGACAGCGACCGGAGCAGCGGCGGTGACCTCGAACTTCTCCTCGAACTTCTTGACGAAGTCCGACAGCTCGAGCAGGGTCATGCTGCCGAAGGTTTCGAGCAGCTCGTCAACGTTGGCCATTGTTGTTTCCTTTCGATAGTGAATGTCTGTGCGGGCGAGCCGGAGTCGACCGTTCCGCGAATGGGGACGCGGGTCTTACTCCGCGGCGGCTTCGCCGCCTTCGGCCTGCTTCTTCTCCTGCAGCGCGGCGGCCAGGCGGGCCACCTGCGAAGCGGGAGCGTTGAACAGACCGGCGGCTTTGGCCAGATTGCCCTTCATCGCGCCGGCCAGCTTGGCCAGCAGGACCTCGCGGGACTCCAGATCGGCGATCCGCTCGACCTCGGACACGGACAGCGGAGCACCGTCCATGTAGCCGCCCTTGATGACGAGCGCCTTGTTGTCCTTGGCGAAGGCCTTCAGCGCCTTGGCGGCGTCGACCGGCTCACCGGAGATGAACGCGATCGCGGTGGGTCCGACGAACAGGTCGTCCAGGCCCTCCACGCCGGCCTCGGCCGCAGCGCGCTTCACCAGGGTGTTCTTGGCGACGGAGTACGTGGCGCCGGCACCGAGCGCACGACGCAGTTCGGTGAGAGCACTAACGGACAGGCCACGGTATTCCGTGACGACTGCGGCCGTCGAGCCCTTGAACTGCTCGGTGATCTCTGCGACCGCGGCAACCTTTTCGGGTTTCGCCATACTTCGCCTCCTCTCTGATGTCGGTTCGGGTGTTGCCCTACCGATTCAGGGGCCGGCGAAAGAACAAGCGCCCCGAACGCAGAGCGTTCCGGGGCGCGAAAGAAGATCTCGACCGCAGGGGCTACCCGCGTTCGCTTCCAGCCTCGGCTCTCCCTGCGCGGGCCGCCGGCACTCTCGCCGGACCTTCGACCGATTCCATCCGGAATCGGCGACCTACGGTCTTCGGTAGAACAGATTGGGTGGTGTCGAACCAGTCGACAACCTAGAGAAGGATAGCTGCTGGACCCCTGTCCTGGCAAAACGGCCTATCCGACCGACTGCCGACCTGCCGTGACGGCGCGGTTTCGAAAACAACGCTGGCGGTGGGAACGGAATCCGTTCCCACCGCCAGCGATGTATCTGCCGAGCGCCTTACGCGGTCGCGTCCTCTTCGAGGAGGTTGCGGGTGCGGTTCGGGTCCACCGGGATGCCCGGTCCGGTGTTCGTCGAAACCGTCACCTTCTTGACGTAACGCCCCTTGGCGGTCGACGGCTTGGCGCGCAGGATCTCGTCCAGCGCGGCGCCGTAGTTCTCCACCAGCTTGCTGTCGTCGAACGACGCCTTACCGATGACGAAGTGCAGGTTGGCCTGCTTGTCGACCCGGAAGTTGATCTTGCCGCCCTTGATGTCGTTGACCGCCTTGGTGACATCGGTGGTGACCGTGCCGGTCTTCGGGTTCGGCATCAGTCCGCGCGGGCCCAGGACACGCGCGATCCGGCCGACCTTGGCCATCTGGTCGGGGGTGGCGATCGCGGCGTCGAAGTCCAGCCAGCCGCCCTGGATCCGCTCGATCAGATCCTCGGCGCCGACGGCATCCGCACCGGCGGCCTCGGCCTCGGCGGCCTTCTCACCGGCCGCGAACACGATGACGCGGGCGGTTTTACCGGTGCCGTGCGGCAGGTTCACCGTGCCGCGGACCATCTGGTCGGCCTTACGGGGATCCACGCCGAGCCGGACGGCAACCTCGACGGTCGCATCGGTCTTGGTGGTGGAGGTCTCCTTGGCGAGCCGCGCGGCGGCCAGCGGGGAGTAGAGCTTGGTGCGATCGACCTTCTCGGCCGCGGCGAGATACGCCTTGCTTCGTTTTGCCATAATTCTCTGTCCTTGTCTCGGTTCAGCCGTGGTTATCGGGCCTGGCCGGCCCTCCCACCGAAAGCGGGATCAAACCGGGCCCTCAGCCTTCGACGGTGATTCCCATCGAGCGCGCGGTCCCGGCAATGATCTTGGCCGCCTGATCGATATCGTTGGCGTTCAGATCTTCCTGCTTGGTCTTCGCGATCTCGCGCACCTGATCCATGGTCACCGTGGCGACCTTGTTGCGATGCGGCTCGGGCGAACCCTTCTGCACACCGGCAGCCTTCAGCAGCAGCCGGGCAGCGGGCGGTGTCTTCAGCTTGAAGTCGAAGGACCGATCCTCGTACACCGAGATCTCGACCGGCACGACGTTCCCGCGCTGCGACTCGGTCGCGGCGTTGTACGCCTTGCAGAACTCCATGATGTTGACGCCGTGCTGACCGAGCGCCGGGCCGACCGGCGGAGCCGGATTCGCCGCGCCGGCCTGGATCTGAAGCTTGATGATCCCGGCGAGCTTCTTCTTCTTGGGGGGCATCTTTCTTTCCTAGTTGTGTGGTGTTCCTTGCGCTCTGCAAGGTCCGGCCCGGGACACGGCGGCCCCGGGAGGCACAGGCGCCGCCGCTAGATCTTGGCGACCTTGGTGAATTCCAGCTCGACCGGCGTTTCCCGACCGAAGATCGAGACCAGCACCTTCAGCTTCTGCTGCTCGGCATTGACCTCGGAGATGGTCGCGGGCAGCGTCGCGAACGGGCCGTCCATCACCGTCACCGATTCGCCGATCTCGAAATCGACCTCGATGGTGGGCTTGGCCGGGGTCTCGCCGCCGGTCTCCGGGGTCGCGCTGGCGGCGGCCGGTGCGGCCGCCTTCTTCTGCTGCGAAGCCGGGACCAGGAATTTCACCACTTCATTGATGGTCAGCGGGGAGGGGCGCGAGGTCGCGCCGACGAACCCGGTGACACCGGGGGTGTTACGCACCGCGCCCCAGGACTCGTCGTTCAGATCCATCCGCACCAGGATGTAGCCCGGCAGCACCTTGCGGTTGACGCTCTTGCGCTGGCCGTTCTTGATCTCGGTGACCTCTTCGGTGGGCACCTCCACCTGGAAGATGTACTCCTCCAGATCCAGGTTCTGCACACGGGTCTCGAGATTGGTCTTCACCTTGTTCTCGTAACCGGCGTAGGAGTGGATGACATACCAGTCGCCGGGAGCGCGCCGCAGGACGGCCTTCATCTGCTCGACCGGATCGGCTTCTTCCGCTTCGACGGATGCGGGCGCGGCCTCGTCGGCAGCCTCGGGCTCGGCATCGGACGCCGGCTCCTCGACAGATACAGCAGCCTCCTCGGCCGCCTGATCGTCGACCGGGAACTCGTCGGTGGTGTCGTTCTCCGGGGTGCTCACTGGGCACTCGCTTCCTGTGTCGTCACGTGCATCCTCTGCGTGCCGGGTTCGGGCGCGGCGCACGCATCTGGCGTCCGGCCCACGGCGCGGATCGGGTTACCGGCGCCGATATCGCCTGGCTAACCGAACAACCAGTCGACACCCTTGATGAACGCCAGATCCAACCCGCTGATGAACGCGACCATGAAGATCACGAACACCAGCACAACGGTCGTATAGGTGACCATCTGCTTCCGGTTGGGCCAGATAACCTTCCGCAGTTCCGCGATCACCTCACGCAGGAACTTGAACAAACGTTTGAACGGATTCCGTGACCGGCCCCGCTCGGCTCCGCCGGACTTCGGCTCGGCCTTACGTGCCGGCCGATCGATGGTCGCGATCGAACCGGTATCCGACGCGCCGGACCGGCTCCGCCGAGCGGAGCGCTTTCCGCTCGGCCGCTGTGCGGCGGCGGTGTCATCACCGTCGTCGGCGCTGTTTCCGCCGCGGCGAGTGTCCCGCTCGTCGGTCACATCGATCCTCTCTCATCGCCGGCATCGAGGGCAGGGGCGACAGGACTTGAACCTGCAACCTGCGGTTTTGGAGACCGCTGCTCTGCCATTTGAGCTACGCCCCTTCGGCTGGACCCAGCACTCTCGTGCCATCCAGCCACACTGCGATATTCAATTGTCGGCGCTGGTGTCACACAACACGCGCGCCGCTCCGGCAGACGCCGGCCCCGTCGGCGGGACCGAACCTTCCGGCTCGACTCGAGCCTACTCAGCCGGTGTGGCCGATACTCGAGAACCCCGCCTGGAACCAGCCTTGCAGAGCAGCGCGCATCGGCTGGTGACCCCAGAATCCCGAGTGTACGGCACGGTCGGCGACAGAAGCCAATCAGGGCCACTCGTCCAGGTCAGGACAACCGGACGGTCGCTGTCGCCCGGCCGAAGATCTTGCGACCACCGGACTTCGCGACAATCGCGATCACCGCGGTCCTGGTCTCCGGATCGACAGACTTGATCTTGCCGCTGAATTCGACCTCGGCCGGTTCGGTAGCGCTCACGAACACCGGACTGGTGAATCGGACGTTGTACTCCTGCACCGCGCCCGGATCGCCCAGCCACGACGTCACGAACCCGCCACCCAGGCCCATCGAGAGCATGCCGTGCGCGACGCAGGTGTCCAGATCCACGAGTTTCACGACTTCGTCGCTCCAGTGGATGGGGTTGGCGTCACCGGAGACACCGGCGTAGTTCACCAGATCACCGCGAGTGAGGCGGACGACCCGCGTGGGCAGTTCGTCCCCCACGGAGACGTCGTCGAACGAGCGCGCGAAACGGGTCGCCGGGACCTTGCTCGCGGCCGGAGCCGGCGGCGCGGGATGCGACCGTGGCGTGTGATCGGGGAGGGAGGAGTCCATGCCGTGCATAAGAACCTTGCGGACGGCCTCGTTGAGATTGGGATCGATATCGCCGCCGCTGCGGCCGACCAGCGTCGTGTAGGTGGTGAGAACCAGCTCGTCGTGCTGATCGGTGACGATGTTCTTGGTGACGATGATGTCGCCACCGAAGGCCTGCCGGAACGAATGCAGAAAGACATCACAGGTCAACCGGTCGCCGACCACGATCGGCCGGTGGAATTCCAGGATCTGGTCGGTCTGCATGATCTGGCTCAGATCATAACCGGTGACGACCGTTTCGAAGAGTTTGCGCTGCGCCAGGATGCCGATGAGGGAGATGAACGTCAGCGGGGCGACCAGACCGTCGTAGCCGAATTCCAGCGCGATATCTTCGTCCCAGTGCACCGGGTGGCTGTCCTGGACGGCGCGGGCGTACTCACGCACCTTCTCGCGGCCGACCTCGTAGTAATCGTCCACACGATAGTGGTGACCGACCATGGCGGCCGCGTGGGCGGCGGGATCGAACTCCGCTTCCATCTCGACCACTTCGTCTGTTCCGGTGTTCGTTGTCACGGGAGGACTGTACCTATCTGACCCCGCAGCACGGAGTCTGCGTCGATTGAGCATGCGCGAGAGCCCTGCGTGGTGACGCTTCGCTGCCGCCTCCGGGCCTGACTCACCCATGCTGTATGGCGGCTGAGCGTCAGCCCAGAAAGTGGTAACCGGCGTAGCCGAGAGGGAGACCGCGCAACCGCCCGATCAATACCGCGGCCTATCGCCGACCGCGAATGAGCGGCCGAGCCGCCCATAAGAGAACCATAACCGTAGCGAGCCGGATCGGCACCGCCCCCGGCGGCACGGAGCCGACGGATGGCCGCCTGGTCCACCCTGAGCGTGGACCAGGCATCAGCCGACTGCTCTACCGCGGGCCACCACGACCGAGGAAGTGGCGACCGCACGCGGTGATCAGCGAGATTCGCGATGCGCCCGGTGCGTGCCGCAGTTCGGGCAGAACTTCTTCAGTTCCAGCCGATCCGGGTCGTTGCGCCGGTTCTTCTTGGTGATGTAGTTGCGATGCTTGCACTGCTCGCAGGCCAAGGTGATCTTTGGCCGGACATCGGTGGACTTCGCGGCCACGATATGCCTTCTTTCCGGTCAACCAGAGGGTCAATCAGTATGGGTAGCGATGGCCGGACTTGAACCGGCGACACAACGATTATGAGTCGTTTGCTCTACCGACTGAGCTACACCGCCTTACGTACCATCTGCAACGGCGACGTCGCGGCTTGGAGTGCCGAGTCGGACACCACCGGCAATCCGGCGAGCCCCCTAACGGAATCGAACCGTTGACCTTTTCCTTACCATGGAAACGCTCTGCCGACTGAGCTAAGGGGGCACGACTTCTCCGCAGCGGAACCGGATAACCCGCACCCGTTGCCTCGAAGACTTGAACGAGAGTACACACCCTTCGCCGAGAGCACCAAACCGGGTGGTCAGAGCTGGTTTTCCGGCTCGCATTACCCAGGCGGAATGCTCCCGATACGGCAGAACCCCCGTCGGCTTTCACCGGCGGGGGTTCGTAGTGGCAGGTGTAGGATTCGAACCTACGTAGGCTTTCACCGACAGATTTACAGTCTGCTCCCATTGGCCGCTCGGGCAACCTGCCTCGTACCGCACTCCCGACCTTCCGGCCGCTTTCCGAGTGCGGTGAGCAGGATACAACGAACCCGCACCCGGAATGCAAACCGGCTGGCCAGATCGCACGAACAGCTGGTGTCAACCCTGCCGGCCCGGCCGGCGGCCGCGTCATATCGGCTCGGTAGACCGAGATCCGTCCATCCACCCGGGCGCGCCCATGTCGCCCATGTACCGGCTCGGCCGGGCGGCATCGACATGGCGGCTCAGCGCTACGCCGCAAACGGGGTAGCTTGCGTAGGCACTCAGGGTTACCGAACAGCGAACAGGAGCGCAGTGTGGCCGATTCATCATTCGATATCGTCAGCAAGGTCGAACGGCAGGAAGTCGACAACGCGCTGCACCAGGCCGAGAAGGAACTGGGCACGCGCTACGACTTCCGGGGAACGGGCGCCGGCATCGAATGGTCCGGCGAGGACAAAGTGGTGCTCACCGCCGAATCCGAGGAGCGGGTCAAGGCCGCGCTCGACGTTTTCAAGGAGAAACTGATCCGCCGGGATATCTCCCTCAAAGCATTCGACGCCGGTGACCCGGTCGCCTCGGGTAAGACTTACAAGATCACCGGCACACTGGTGCAGGGGATCGACTCCGAACATGCCAAGAAGATCTCCAAGAAGATCCGCGACGAAGGCCCCAAGGGGGTCAAAGCCCAGATCCAGGGCGACGAACTGCGTGTGAGCAGCAAAAAACGAGACGATTTGCAGGCCGTCATATCTCTGCTCAAAGGCGAGGATTTCGATATCGCGCTGCAGTTCGTGAACTATCGCTGATCCCGCCCGGCCATTTGTTCCAGTCGCGCGATCCGCTCGGCCATCGGCGGATGTGTCGAGAACATCCGGGCCATCCGATCGCCCGGACGGAACGGATTGGCGATCATCAAATGCGATTGCGCGGTGAGCCGGGGTTCGGGCGGCAGCGGCGCCGCCTGCACCCCGCGCTCCAGCTTCCGCAAGGCGGACGCCAGCGCGAGCGGATCACCGGTCAATTCGGCACCCGACTCGTCGGCCTGATATTCCCGCGATCGCGAAACGGCCAGTTTGATCAACCCCGCGGCAATGGGCCCCAGCAGCGACACCAGCAGGACCCCGATGAGATTCGGACCGGAACCGCCCCGGTTACCGCCGAAAGCGGCTGCGAAATACGCGAAGTTCGCGAGCCCGGATATCACCGCGGCCATGGCGCCGGCAATCGAGGAGATCAGAATATCCCGGTTGTAGACGTGCGATAGTTCGTGCCCGAGCACGGCCCGCAGTTCCCGTTCGTCCAGAATCTGGAGAATGCCGCTGGTACAGCACACTGCCGCATGGCGCGGACTACGCCCGGTGGCGAACGCGTTCGGCGCATTCGTAGGACTTATGTAGAGCCGCGGTACAGGTTGCCGAGCGGTTGTCGCCAATTCGCGCACGATGCGATAGATAACGGGTGCCTCGATCTCGCTGACCGGCTGCGCCCGCATCGCCTTCAGCGCGAGTTTATCGCTGTTGAAATACGCATAACCGTTCATCGCCACAGCCAGTAGCACCGCGATCACCAGAATGGTGGTATTCCGGAAAGCGGCGCCCGCCAACACGATGAGCGCGGAAAGACCGACCATGAGCCCGAACGTTTTCAACCCATTCGCAAACCCGTGCCCGTGCATAGCACTCCTGTGTTCGTGGCGCGCCCAGACGCGCGGATTTCGGCCAGAACCGCTATACCGGAACAACGACCGGGACCCACACAGGAGTTCCTGGATCCATGCCGCCGCCGGCGGCGCCTGAAGTTCAGCCCACGCGTTCGATCGTGTACTGGACCAGGCGTACCAGGGCGTCGTTCGCCGGACCCGCGGGGAGAGCTTTCAGCTCCGCGTGGGCGATATCGGCGTACTCGCGTAGTTTCTCCTTGGCCTGCGTCATGCCCGGGGACCGGCCGAGCAGTTCGAGCGCTTCGGCGACTTCCGCATCCGTGGCGAGCGGATGGTCCAGGAGCGTGCGCAGACGGTCGCCGTCCGGACCTTCGTCGCGGAGGGCGTAGAGGACCGGCAGCGTGTGGACCCCTTCGCGGAGGTCGGTACCCGGCGTTTTGCCGGACTGCGCCGAGACCGAGGAGATATCGATGATGTCGTCGGAGATCTGGAAGGCAGTGCCCACCACATCGCCGAGGCGGGCGAGCCGCTCCACATGCTCCGGACCGGCACCGGAGAACGTGCCGCCGAAACGGCCCGCGGCCGCGATCAGTGAACCGGTCTTTTCCCAGACCACCTTCAAGTAGTGCGCGACCGGGTCGCCCTCTTGGCGAGCCCCCATCGTCTCGCGCATCTGGCCGGTGACCAGTTCGGCGAACGTTTCGGCGATGATACGCACCGCGTCGGGCCCGAGCGTGGAGGTGAGACGGGAGGCATGGGCGAACAGATAATCGCCGGCCAGAATCGCCACACTGTTGCCCCAGCGCGAGTTCACGCTCGGTGCGCCGCGCCGCATGGTGGCCTCGTCCATGACGTCGTCGTGGTAGAGAGTCGCCAGGTGGACCAGCTCGACAACGGTGCCGGCGGTGAGCAGATCCGGGTCGTCGGGCCGCGGGCCGAGCTGACCGGTCAGGACGGTGAACAGCGGACGGAACCGTTTACCACCGGCCTTGGCCAGATGCAGCGCTGCTTCCTGCAGGAAGGAGGCACCCGCCGACAGTTCCTCGACCAGTAACTCCTCCACTCGATCGAGGCCGTTGCGCACTGTCGCGGCGAGGGCGGCGTCTCCGAGGTCCACCCCCGCCACCACCGTGCCGGCTTCGCTCACAGCAGATGTGCTCATACCTTCTCCCAAGGACGCGTCCGACCCCACGGTGATGAACCTAGCGTGTCCATGCCCGAACGCCCATGAACACCATCACTGTATTGAATGAGCATGAGCGAGGGCCCTGCGTGGTCACGCTGCGCTACCACCTCCGGGCCTGACTCGCTCATGCTGTGCACCGTACCGCCATCGACATCACGAACAACGGCCTGTAACTATTGACCGCATGGGTGCACCCGAAGCCACACCAGCCGACAGCGACCGGGGCGCGCTGCCCGCACATGCGCAGGTGCTGGTAGTAGGTGCGGGCCCGGCGGGTTCGGCGGCCGCGGCCTGGGCCGCGCGGGCGGGCCGCGATGTGCTGCTGCTCGACTCCGCCGTGTTTCCGCGGGACAAGACCTGTGGTGACGGTTTGACGCCCCGCGCCACCGCCGAACTGGAACATCTGGGCCTGGGCGAATGGGTCCGTGCGCATACCGTCAACCACGGTTTGCGGATGACCGGGTTCGGCCGGGAGGCCCTGCTGCCCTGGCCGGCCGGATCGTTCCCCACCTACGGCAGTGCGATACCGCGCACCGAATTGGACGACAAACTGCGCGAGACCGCCGTGAAATCCGGTGCGCGAATGTTCGACGGCGTCAAAGTTGCCGAGGTCGTCCGCGACGGTGAACGCGTCACCGGGGTAACGGTGCGGGCGGGCGAATCGGTCTCCGAAATCCGTTGCGAAACGCTGATCGTGGCCGACGGCGTCCGTTCTCCCGTCGGCAAGCTCCTGGGCCGCACCTGGCACCGGAAGTACGCCTACGGGGTGGCCGCGCGCGCCTATATCGCCTCCGGTCGCAGTGACGACCAATGGATCACCTCGCATCTGGAACTGCGCAACGCCGAAGGTGAGCTGGTGCCCGGTTACGGCTGGGTTTTCCCGCTCGCCAACGGTGAGGTGAATATCGGCGTCGGATCACTGGCGACCGAGCGGCGGCCCTCGCATATCTCGTTGAAACCGCTGCTGGAGCACTACACCACCCTGCGCCGCGACGAATGGGAGTTCACCGGGACGCTGCGCGCGGTGTCCTCGGCGCTGCTGCCGATGGGCGGCGCCGTCTCGGGTATCGCGGGCCGCAACTGGGCGCTGGTCGGCGATGCCGCGGGCTGTGTCAATCCGCTGAACGGCGAGGGTATCGACTACGGGCTGGAAGGCGGGCATATGCTCGCCGGGCTGCTGGACGAACCCGATCTCACACGGTTGTGGCCGGATCTGCTGCGCGCGAAATATGGCCGCACCTATTCGGTGGCCCGGCGGATCGCCGGACTGGCCACCCATCCGCGGATGGTGCCGATGGGCGGCCCGCCGGTTATGCGCTCGAAGTTGTTGCAGCGCACCGCCGTCCGGGTGATGGGGAATCTGGTCACCGACGAGGATGTGGATCTGACGGCCCGCGCCTGGCGCACCGCCGGGCGCGCCTCGATGCGTTTCGACGAGCTCGCCCCGTTCGGATAGCACCCGATGACGGGCCGGCCGGTGCCGCAGGATCTGCTCCCGCATCTGCGCCGGGCGCGCGATTTCATCGACCGTGAGTACGCGCAACCGCTGGACCTGGACGGTATGGCCGCGGCCGCAGGGGTTTCTAAATACCATTTCCTGCGCTGTTTCGCGGCGACCTACGGCCGGACACCCGCGGTATATCTGGCCGAGCGGCGGATCGAGCGGGCGCAGGACCTGCTGCGGGCCACCAATACGACGGTGACCGAGGTCTGCCTGCTGGTCGGCTACACCAGCCTGGGCTCGTTCTCCCGGAAATTCACCGAACTGGTGGGCGTGGCGCCGTCGGAGTATCAGGCGAAATTCGCCGACGGCGCGCCGCGTATCCCCGGGTGTTATGTGTTCATGCACGGGTTGTCCGACCGCCGGCCAGATACCGCAATTTCGGAGAAGCCGGACGGCCCGCCGCACGCCTAATCTCGCAGCATGACTCCGATCATCACCAACATTTCGCTGGTCACGGTATATGTAACCGATCAGACCGAGGCGAAGAAATGGTACGTCGACACCCTCGGTTTCGTGGAGACGGCCGATGTGCAGATGGGCGACAACGGTTTCCGCTGGGTCACCGTCGCCCACCCGGACCATCCGGAACTGGCGGTGACCCTGATGGTGCCCGGCCCGCCCCTGGACGAGAACCTCGCCGACGCCATCCGCCGCTCACTGGCCAGCGGCACCCACGGATCCCTGGGACTCACCACCACGGACTGCCGCAAGGCCTACCGGGAACTCACCGCCAAGGGTGTGGATTTCGTCCAGCCGCCGTCGGAACGGCCCTACGGCGTGGAGGCGGTGTTCCGGGACAATTCCGGGAACTGGCTCGTGATGGTCGAGCCGACGGAATTCGACCCCTCCGCCGCGATGGACGCGCCCTGCGAAGAACTCTGAGCTGTGTTTTCGGCGCGCTGGCGCGCGCGGGGTTTTGGCCCGGCCCTGCGGTCAGCCCTCGAGACTCGCGGCTACGCCGCATGCGCTTCGAGGACTGACCGCAGGGCCGGGCCAAAACCTCCAAGGGCCTCGCTGAACTCGGCACCGCCGCTGGGCTCGTCAGGTTCGGAGCTGACCGGGAAACTCCAGGTTCCCGCTCGGGTTCGGAGGCGTCGGCGTTCAGGCTTCCCGAACAGCTCGACCTCGGCGGGTATGCCTGGAGGCCGGTAGGGTCCCCGGGGCGCGGATATCCACGGCCCCGGGGAAGGTGTCAGGCGCTGGCTCGTTCTTCGAACCATTTCAGGACGAATTTGCGTTCGCTTTCCACGACGCGCCGCTGCAACTGCTCGGCCAGGGGTTCGATGGCACCGCCGACCAGCGGGACCTTGACTTTGACCGAACCCGACACCACCAGTTCCGAACCGTCGCCGGCGGGCCGGAGGTGAAAGGTTCCGGTCATTTCCGAGGAGATGGCCGACGAGGTGCCCTCGAAAGTTCCCTCGGCGGTATCGCCGGTCAGTGATTGCCAGTTGTCCACGCGGGTGACGACGAGATCGCTTTTGAGTACCTTGCGGACGATGCCGGGGATCTTGTCCGGCCGGATCTTCTCGCTCATCGCGAGCCGGATGGTGCCCGGACCGCCCGGATGGGACAGGTCGAGGGTGGCTGTCTGCGCACCGGCGAAGCGATCGCGCCATAGTTCTTCCCCGGTGAGCGCAGCGTGGAGTTCGGCCACCGGGATCGGATAGGACAGCGTGAAGCCGAATTTACGGGCCATGAGCGCCCACAGTAGTCGACCCCGAACCGGCCGCTGCCTTCGCGAGCAGCCATCCGCGGCCGCCCGGTGGGTTACGAATGGGCGCGTCCGACAGCGCCTATTAGGCTGATGCGATGCCGCGTGCCGGCCGCCTCCGCGGCGAGCGGTCCGGGGGCGTCCGTCGAAGTGACGGCGCCCGGCATATGTCCGCCCTCGGCGCCCCGCCGCGGCGGCGTCTCGAAATCCGGAGGAGGTAGCGTGCCCGACCAGGCAGAAGTGGCCGAGCCGCCCGATCCGGTACAGGAACTGGACGAACCGCCCGTGACCGAACCCGCCGAACCCCCGGCCCCCCCGGCGCGGGCCGAACGCCTGCGGCGGATCCGTGTCGGTGTCCTCATCGCCGCCGTTTCGGTGAGCGTGCTGGTGGTGCTGCTGGTTCTCGCGGCCTGGCGCAACGATTACCTGATCGAATCGGACAAGGGCGAAACAACGGGTGAGGTGCTGTCCGCCGGCCGGTTGCGATCCGCGGTGATGTATGTCACTCCGGACGGGGTGACCCACAATCCCAAGGTCGGCGTGCTCTATCCGACCAACCTGACAGCCGGGGAACGGATCAACGTCGAATACAACCGCGCCGATCCCGACCTCGTCCGG
Source organism: Nocardia sp. NPDC051750 (assembly GCF_044453135.1). NCBI lineage: Bacteria > Bacillati > Actinomycetota > Actinomycetes > Mycobacteriales > Nocardiaceae > Nocardia > Nocardia sp. NPDC051750. The sequence continues at coordinate 269,222 of NZ_JBITCK010000001.1, forward strand.
GTGGCCGGCCGGGATGTGCGGGTCGCGATCCCACCGGCGCTGTCCGTGCTGGCGACCGTCTGGGCGCTGACGCTGCCGGTCCTGTGGCTGCTGTTGCGTGCGGAAACCGGTTCGATGAGTGTTCGCCGGATCTTCGATCCGGTGTCATATCGGCGACGCGTACCGGGAGACCCCGGCCCCGCAGACTGAGCGGGTGCGCGTAGCCATCGTTGCGGAGTCGTTTCTCCCGAATATGAACGGCGTCGTGAACTCGGTCCTGCGGGTGCTGGATCACCTGGACCAGCACGGACACGAGGCACTCGTCATCGCGCCCGATACGCTGCGCGGCCGGCCGCCCGCGCCCCGGCACCACGGCAGATTCCCGGTGCACCGGGTTCCCGCGGTGATGGTGCCGAAGATCAGCTCACTGCCCGTCGGCCTGCCGCAGCCGGGGATGGTCGGGATCCTCGGCGATTTCGACGCCGATGTGGTGCACCTGGCCTCCCCTTTCCTGCTGGGCGCCGGTGGCCTGGCCGCCGCGCTGCGGCTGGACCTGCCCACGGTCGCGGTGTACCAGACCGATGTGGCCGGGTTCGCCAAGAGCTACGGCCTGGGCCTGGCCAGTCGCGCGGCCTGGGGCTGGACCCGGCGGATCCACGAAGGAGCGGCCCGCACCCTCGCGCCGTCGAGCGCGGCGGCGGAGAATCTGGCCCGGCACGGGATACCGCGGGTCCACCGGTGGGCCCGCGGGGTCGACGCGGTGCGGTTCACACCGGCGGCCCGGCGGCCGCGGTTGCGGCAGCAGTGGCTCGGCGGCACCGACCGGCTGGTGGTCGGGTTCGTGGGCCGGCTCGCGCCGGAGAAACACGTGGACCGGCTCGCGGTCCTGGCCGATGACCCGGCCGTTCAACTGGTGATCGTCGGCGACGGGCCGGAACGGCAGAAACTCGCCGGACTGCTGCCGGGCGCGATCTTCACCGGTGAACTCGGTGGTGACGAACTCGCGCAGGCCTACGCCAGCTTGGATGTGATGGTGCATCCCGGCGAACACGAAACTTTCTGCCAAGGTGTGCAGGAGGCGCTGGCCAGCGGTGTTCCGGTGATCGGGCCCGACGCCGGCGGACCGCGCGATCTCGTCTCCCCCTGCCGCAACGGCTACCTGCTGCCGGTCGAGGAGTTCACCGAACTACTGCCCAGCACCGTTGCTGCCCTGCGCGATCCCGAGCTGCGCGCCCGATTCGCCGCGGCCGCCCGGAAATCGGTGCTGCACCGCACCTGGCCGGCCCTGTGCACCGAACTCATGGGGCACTACGCCGAGGTGATCGGCACCGAATACCGGTTGTCGCGTTCGGCCTGAACGGCTCGCTCACGCCCCCGGGGCGCCGAGTAGGGTCGGGCTGTGGCGAATACGCAATCGGTTCGGGCCTCGCTGGACAAGCAACCGCACGAGGTCGCTTCGATGTTCGACGGGGTGGCGCGACGATACGATCTCACCAATACCGTGCTCACCGGCGGGCAGGACCGCTACTGGCGGTGGCTGACCCGCAAGGCCCTCGCCCCCCGGCCGGGCGAGCAGATACTCGACCTGGGCGCCGGAACCGGCGTATCCACCGTGGAACTGGGCAAAACGGGCGCCTGGTGCGTGGCCACCGATTTCTCGCAGGGCATGCTGGCGGCGGGACGTTTCCGCGGGCTGCCCATGGTCGCCGGCGACGCCACGGCGCTACCCTTCGCCGACAACTCCTTCGACGCAGTGACGATCTCGTTCGCGCTGCGCAATATCGCCGATACCGACCTCGCGTTGCGGGAAATGCTGCGCGTCACCAAGCCCGGCGGACGGCTGGTGATCTGCGAATTCTCCACCCCGGTCATCCCGGTCTTCAAAACCGTCTACATGACGTTCCTGATGAAGGCGCTGCCGATGATCGCCCGGGTGGTCAGCAGCAATCCCGACGCCTACGTCTACCTGGCCGAATCCATCCGGGACTGGCCGAACCAGCGCCGGCTCAGCCGCCGGGTCGCGGACGCGGGATGGTCCGGGGTGAAATGGCGGAACCTGACCGGCGGGGTGGTCGCCCTGCATCGGGGATACAAACTCGGTAGCTGACCGCCCGGGTTCACTTTCCTCACAGCTGTGATTTTCGCCGGTGAAGTGGAATGTGATGCGCCGATAACATCGGGCAAACCCGAGGAAACCGGTCGCGGGCACCATCGGAGACATGTCCGAGGCATGCAACAGCTCGCAGCCGGGTGCGACCAGGACGGCGTGCTCCTACTGCGGTGTGGGCTGCGGGATCGAGGTCACGACCAGGGCGGATGCCTCCGGCGTGCCCGTGATCGCCAAGGTCGCCGGCGACAAATTGCATCCGGCCAACGCCGGGCGGCTGTGTACCAAGGGCGCCACCCATCTCGAGCTGACCCGGGCGCCCGGCCGGATGACCACCGCCTACCGCCGGCCCGAGCGCGGGGTCGAACCGCAGCCGGTCGGGGTGGACGAGGCCGTACGCGAAGCCGCCGGCCGGTTGCGCGCCATCCTCGACGAACACGGCCCCGACGCGATCGCGCTGTATGTGTCCGGGCAGATGTCGCTGGAGGCCCAGTACCTGGCGACCAAACTCGCCAAGGGACACCTGCGGACGGTGCATATGGAGGCCAACTCCCGGCTGTGCATGGCCAGCGCCGGCACCGGTTACAAGCAGTCGTTGGGGGCCGACGGGCCACCCGGTTCGTATGACGATATCGACCACGCGGACCTGTTCTTCGTTATCGGCGCGAATATGGCCGACTGCCATCCGATCCTCTTCCTGCGGATGGCCGACCGGCTCAAATCCGGCGCGAAGCTGATCGTGGTCGATCCCCGGCGCACCGATACCGCCGCCCGCGCGGACCTTTTCCTGCAGATCGCGCCGGGCACCGACCTCGCGCTGCTCAACGGACTGCTGCAGCTGCTGGTCGAGGCCGGCGATATCGACGACGAGTTCATCGCCGAGCACACCGAGGGCTGGGCCTCGATGCCGGAATTCCTCGCCGACTACACCCCGGATCGGGTCGCCGCCATCACCGGCCTGGCCGAGGAGGATATCCGCACGGCCGCGCAGTGGATCGGCGCGGCGGGTGAATGGATGAGCCTGTGGACGATGGGCCTGAACCAGTCCACCCACGGCACCTGGAACACGAACGCCCTGTGCAATCTGCACCTGGCCACCGGAGCCATCTGCCGCCCGGGGAGCGGGCCGTTCTCCCTGACAGGGCAGCCGAATGCCATGGGCGGCCGGGAGATAGGGTACATGGGCCCCGGGTTGCCCGGCCAGCGCAGTGTGCTCTCCCCCGCCGACCGGACATTCGTGGAAACCGCGTGGGATCTCCCGCCGGGGACGCTGCGCACCGAGGCCGGCACCGGCACGGTGGAGATGTTCCGCGAGATGGCGGCCGGCACGATCAAGGCAGCGTGGATCATCTGCACCAATCCAGTTGCCACGGTGGCGAACCGGAAAACGGTGATCGCGGGCCTGGAGGCCGCCGAACTGGTGATCGCCCAGGACACCTACACCGAGACCGCCACCAACACGTACGCGGATCTCCTGCTGCCGGCCACCCTGTGGGCCGAGGCGGACGCGACGATGGTGAACTCCGAACGCAATGTCACGCTGCTGCGTAGTTCGGTCGAGCCGGCCGGTGCAGCCTGCCCGGATTGGCAGCTGATCGCCCAGGTAGCTACCGCCATGGGGTTTCCCGGATTCGATTTCGCTTCCAGCGCCGAGGTGTTCGACGAACTTCGGCAGTTCGCCAATCCGGCCACCGGCTACGACCTGCGCGGGATGAGCTACGACATGCTGCGGGAGGGCCCCGCGCAGTGGCCGTGCCCCGATACCGATCGGCGCCGCAACCCGATTCGCTATCTGAACGACGGGGTGAGCCAGACCCTGTTCGTCGATGACGACGGCCGCCGGCCGCGTCTGGCGTTCCCCACCCCGAGCCGCCGGGCGGTGTTCTGGCCGCGTCCGCATATGCTGCCGGCCGAAATGCCGGACGACGACTACCCATTCCTGCTCAATACCGGCCGCCTGCAGCATCAGTGGCATTCGATGACGAAGACCGGGCGGATCGACAAGCTCAACAAGCTGAACCGCGAACCGTTCGCCGAGGTACATCCCGATGACGCGCGCGACCTCGGGCTGGCCCCGGGCGATCAGGTCGAGATCGCCTCGCGCCGGGGTCGCGCGGTGCTGCCCGTCCGGATCAGCGACCGGGTGCGCCCCGGCGGTTGTTTCGCCCCGTTCCATTGGAACGACGAACAGGGCGAATACCTGACGATCAACGCCGTCACGAATGACGCGGTCGACGCCGATTCCCTGCAACCGGAGTTCAAGGCCTGCGCGGTAGCGCTGCGGCGGGTGGCCCCGGTGGTCCGCACGCAGACCCCGGAATCGTCCGGCGCCCGGCCGGAATCCGTGGACACCGCGGCCGGGGTCCATCCGCTGGCCGCGACCCTCGGATTGGACGCGGCCGCCACCCCCACCCTGAGCGAAACCGAACGGATCTACCTGGGCGGCTACCTCGCGGCCCTGCAGACTCTGCCGGTGGCCGGACAACCGGTGCTCCCCGCATCGGCGCCCCTGTCGACGCAGAGCCGGCTGTGGGTGGACGGCTTGCTGGCGGGCATGTATTCGCGCATCGAGCCCGCGGCTTCGGCGGCACCGGCCGACACCGCTGCGGCGGAGCCGGATCCGGTGGTGACGGTGCTGTGGGCGTCGCAGACCGGCAATGCCGAGGAGTTCGCCGCCACCGTGGCCCAGCGGCTGACCGAATCCGGTTTCCGGCCCCGGCTCGTCGATATGGATTCTTGTGAGCTCGCGGCACTGACCGGCGATGTTCTGGTGATCAGCAGTACGTTCGGGGACGGCGGACCACCGGACAACGGCGCCGATTTCTGGTCCCGGCTCGACGAGAGCGCTATCCGGCTCACCGCGGTGCGCTTCGCGGTGTTCGCGATGGGGGACTCGTCCTACGACGATTTCTGCGGGCACGGCCGGCGGTTGGACAGGACGTTCGCCGAACGCGGCGCCACCCGGCTGCTGCCGCGGCTGGACTGCGAGCCCGATTTCGCCGAACCCGGTTCGGACTGGCTGGACACGGTGATCGCGGTCCTCACCGGTGACTCCGGCGGTGAGTCGGGGACAAGCTTTGGTGAGGGGGCCGCCCCGGGTCGTACCGGTGATCCGGGCGCGGGTCGCCGCGGTGACGTCCCGGGCGCGGGTATCGGATTGCCGTCCGGTGGCGGCACGGCGACGAGCGTTCTGGAGCGCAGCGCGCCCGCGCAGGCGCACCGTACAGCGCCGGCGCCGTTCACCCGGTCCGCGCCGGTTCCGGCTCCGCTGGCCCGCAACGAGGTGCTGACGACACCGGACGCCGCCAAGGAAGTCCGGCGTATCGCCTTCGACCTCGAGGGGCTGGCCGCCCGCTACGAGGTGGGCGATTCGCTCGGGGTGTGGCCGGCGAACTGTCCGTCGCTGGTCACCGAATTTCTCGGCGCGACCGGATTGGACGCCGGCCGGACGGTCACCGCGGGCGGCACCGAACTGCCCTTGGAACAAGCCCTGCGGACGCACTACGACATTGCCAAGGTCTCCCGGGATCTGCTGGAATTCGTGGCCGAACACAATCCGAGCAACCGGCTGGCGAAACTGCTGCGCCGCGACAATCGCAATGAACTGGCCGGATACCTCTGGGACCGCCAACTGGTGGACGTGCTGCGTGATTTCCCCGTCCGGGCCGACCTGGTGGAATGGCTCGATGTCCTGAAAAAGCTGCAACCGCGCCAGTACTCGATCTCTTCCAGTCCGCTGGTCACTCCCGACCAGGTCGAGCTGACCGTGGGGATCGTCCGGTACGGCGATCCGCGGGCCGCGGGTTCGGCGGCCCGGCGCGGTGGTGTGTGCTCCACATTCCTCGCCGATCGCGCGACCGCCGCACCGATCCCGATCTTCCTGCAGCGCGCGCCGCATTTCCGGCCGCCGCTGGATCCGGCGGTGCCGATGATCATGGTCGGCCCCGGAACCGGTATCGCACCGTTCCGTGGTTTCCTGCACGAGCGCCGCGCGCTGGGCGCCACCGGGCGGAACTGGCTGTTCTTCGGCGACCAGCACGCGGCGCAGAACTTCTACTACCGCACCGAACTCGAGGATATGTTCCGGTCCGGGCATCTCTCCCGGCTGGACCTGGCCTTCTCCCGTGATCAGCGGGAGCGGGTCTACGTGCAGCACCGCATGATCGAACACGGCGCGGAGCTGTGGTCGTGGCTGCGCGACGGCGCACATTTCTACGTCTGTGGTGATGCCGCCCGGATGGCCAAGGATGTGGACGACGCCCTGCTGCGCATCGCCCGGATCCACGGCAAACTCGACGAGGACGGCGCACTGGCCTTCAAGAAGCAGCTGGTGGCCGAGAAACGCTATGTCCGCGACGTCTACTGAACCGCCACGGCAGGCGGGTTCAGCCGGGTGAAATCGGGCAGCCGGTAGTACGGGTAGTAGGGATAGGGCGGCGTGAGCGCGCTCGCGGCGTCCAGCCGGGCGATCTGGCCGGCGCTGAGCTCCCAGCCGACGGCACCGAGATTCTGGCGCAGCTGCTCCTCGTTGCGGGCACCGACGATGACGGTGCTCACGGTCGGGCGCGAGAGCAGCCAGTTCAGCGCTATCTGGGGCACGGTCCGGCCCGTCTCGGCGGCGATTTCGTCCAGCGCGTCCACGACGTTGTAGAGATGTTCCTGGTCCACCGGGGGACCCGCCTCGGCGGTCCGGTGCAACCGGCTCCCGGCGGGCAGCGGTTGCCCGCGCCGGATCTTGCCGGTCAGCCGGCCCCAGCCCAGCGGGCTCCAGACCACCGCGCCCACGCCTTCGGCGAGCCCCAGCGGCATCAGTTCCCATTCGTAGTCGCGCCCGGCCAGTGAGTAGTACACCTGGTGGGCGATATAGCGCGTCAGACCGTGCCGGTCGGCGGCGGCCAGCGATTTCATCAGCTGCCAGCCGGCGAAATTGGAGGCGCCGAGATACCGGATCTTGCCGGCCCGGACCAGGTCGTCGAGCGCATGGAGTACCTCGTCGACCGGGGTCCGGGCGTCGAACGCGTGTAACTGGAACAGATCGATGTGCTCGACACCGAGCCGGCTCAGGGAGGCTTCCACGGCCCCGATCAGCCGGGACCGGCCCGACCCCGCATCGAACGGGCGGGGTCCGGTGGGCAGGCTCGCCTTGGTGGACAGCAGGAGCCGGTCGCGCCGGCCGCGGATGGCGGCGCCGAGCACTTCTTCGGAGGCGCCGTCGGAATAGACATCGGCGGTGTCGAACATCGTGACGCCGGCGTCCAGGCTGATATCCACCAGCCGGCGGGCCTGATCGACATCGGTATCGCCCCACGCGCCGAAGAGTTCCCCGCGGCCACCGAAGGTGCCGGCACCGAAGCTCAGCGCGGGTACGAGCAAGCCGGAGGCTCCCAGTCGACGGTATTCCATCTCGACTCCTAAAGGGTCTAGAGTTTCGTTAGTGACTCGAACATACACCTCATCGGACACAAATGAAACTGGAGTCCCGTTATGACTGCTGAAGAGACGGTCCCCGGATCCGTCCGCCCCGGCGGCCGCACCGCCCGCGTACGCGCGGCAGTGCTCCGGGTCGCGGGCGATCTACTCGCCGAACACGGATTCGCCCGGCTCGACCTCGCGGAGGTCGCCGCCCGGGCCGAAGTCGGCAAAACAACCGTCTATCGCCGCTGGCGCACCCCGACCGGCCTGATCACCGATCTGCTCCTCGACATGGCCGAACAGTCGCTGCCGCGCGCGGACACCGGTTCGCTGCGCGGCGACCTCGAGGCCAACGCCCGCTTGGTGGCGAAGACCCTCGCCGATCCCCGGCAAGGCCGGCTATTCCGTGCCGTGATAGCCGCGGCCACCTGCGACGACGCCGCCGCCGAAGCACTGCACCGGTTCTACGATGTCCGGCTCACCGAATGGTCGCCCTGCATCACCGACGCCGTCACCCGGGGCGAGGCACCACCCGGCACGGACCCCCGCGTTGTGCTCACCGCCGTATCGGGGCCGCTGTACTACCGCCTGCTGGCCAGCGGCGACCCGATAGACGACCGGGCCGTCCGGGTCGCGGCCGAGGCCGCCGCGAGCGCCGCCGCGGCCGGTATTTTCGTCCGCACCGCAACGTGACAGCGTCCCCGGCCACCAGCGGGCCGGGCCTTCACCAGAGATGCTCGGAGTGGAGTGCGCCATCGGCGAGCAGGCCGATCCCCAGCAGTACGAAGACGATACGCACCGACACCGGGCCGTACCTGGTGACCGCGCGCAGTACCTTTCGATAGAACCGCTGAGCCGCCCGCGAGCGGCGGGTGGCCAGGGCGAGAACAACCAGCGGGGGCACCAGCGCGAGTGCGCAGTACGCGACGATGATCAGCGGCCACAGCGTCGGTAGCGGATTCTGCGCCGAAATCATCGCCAGGCCTGCCAGATACGGGATCGCGGTCGGCGCCTGGGCCAGCCCGATGGCTATCCCGAGGACGCCGAGCAACCACGGGCGGCGCCGGAAGGTCGCGGTCCACGGCGGTGGTTCGGCCTGCGCGCCGGGAGGCAGGCAAGCGACGACGAGAAGCGCGAGACCGAAACCCAATGCGCCCCAGGCATGGATGGTAGGGGTCAATTCGAAATCGACGAGATCGGTGAGAAAGTCGATCCCCAGCACGGCCAGCAGTCCGAATGCCGTGGTAACCGCGAAAACCCCGGCGATGAAACTCACCCCACCGGGAACCGGCGACTTCCGGCCGAGCCTGCTGTCCACCACGATCGCCGCGGTGACCCCCACCAGCAGCAGGTCGAGCGAATCGATGAACGCGAACCCGGCGAGAGCGAACAGGAGGGCGACCATGACGCCGCCAGCCTAATCGGTGCCGCCGGGCACAGCCCACCCGCCGCCGGAGTCCTACACCGGCCGGTTCACCGCGCGGAGGGAATCCAGAACGGATCGCGGCCGGTGAACCCGAGTACCCGGTGCAACGCCGGGGCCGCCGGCCCCATCGGCACGCTCGGCCCGAAGAGGCCGGGCGTGCCCTCCGGCGGGGTGTCCTTCAGAAAGTCCAGGAGCACGGCCAGATCCGAATCGTTCACTTTCAGTTCCTGCCCGGTCGCCCGCGCCAGGTCCCACGCGTGAATGACCAGCTCGTCCAGGGCAACCCGGGCCGTCACTCCGGCCGGCATCGCGACGCCACCGGCTTCGGTATCCCCCGTCCAGGCTTCGGGCTCCCGCCAGGCCCGCGACAACGCCCGGAGCCGGGCCGGGACCGTGACACGCCACTCGGAGTCGAGCGTTGCGCCGGAGCCGAACTCGGGGGCGGCGGTCGCCCCCAGCGACTCCTTGCCGGCGGCCGCGCGGAACGCCTCCGCCAAACCGCTCACATGGTCGAGCAGGGCACGCACGGGGATACGGGCGGGAGTGGGCGCATCGAGTTGCGTGTCGTCGATCGCGGCGACGATATCGGCCATCGCATCCGCGGCGGGCGACAGGTCGAATTCGGGGTGCATGAGGTCTCCTCGATCCAGGGCTGCTGTAGTCGAGACGAGACGACCGGTGCGAATTCATCGCGCCGTGGACCTACGGGACGGCAACCCTACGCGTTGATCTTGGTGCGCACCGCGGCATGGAGCTCGCGCAGACCCGTGCGATCGGTGAGCACCTCGAGCACCCGGAACCCGCCGGCCGGCCCCGCGAGTTCGGCAGCCAGTTCAGCCGACCCGACCTGCCGGTGCGGAATCCGGTACGCCGCGCACAACGCGGAGAGATCCATCCCGTGCGGAGTACCGAAAACACGCTCGAAAACACCCGCGTACTGCGGGTCGCCCTGTTCGAGGAGTTCGAAGATACCGCCACCGTCGTCGTTGGCGACCACGATGGTGAGGTCTTCGGGACGGGGTTCACCGCGGCCGATCAGCAGACCGGACGCGTCGTGCAGGAAGGTGAGGTCACCGATCAGCGCGATGGTGCGCCCGGGGTGGTGCAGCGCGGCGCCGACCGCGGACGACACGGTGCCGTCGATACCCGCCACACCTCGGTTGGACAGGACCCGCACACCCGGTTTCGGCGCCGAGACGAGCGCGGCATCACGGACCGGATTCGACGCCCCCAGCAGCAACTGGTCGCCCTCGCGCAACGCGTCCATGATCACCGCGGCCACATGCAGGCCGGTGGGTTTGGGATGGCGGGTCAGTTCTTCGCGGACCACGGTGCGCGCCCGCAGATCCAGTTCGCGGCAGCGTGCCAGCCACTGCGCGGTGGGCGCACCGCTGGTGACCGCCCGGGTCCCGGTACCGACCACATTGCCCGACACATCGGGCCAGCGGGGCCCGGTGGTCAGGGCGTACACCGTAACCTCGGGATCGGCCAGCACCTTCGACACCTGCCGGTGCAGGGTGGGACGACCGGTGATGATCGCCTGCCGCGGTTTCAGCAGTGACAATGCCAGTGGATGCAGCGGCGGGCCGTGCACCGGCGCCGTGGGTTCGGCAACGGTCGGCAGAGCCGCCAGTTCGGGACGCAGGCCGGCGCCGTGTCCGGAGATCACCACGGTATCCGGGGTGAGGTCGATATCGAGCGGAACATCGAGCGTGGCGTACTGGGTCGCCGTCCAGGGCAGGTCCACGCCGCGACCGGCCGGGGTGAACTCCGCACCGCCCGCCTCGGGCACCAGCGGTTCACGCAGCGGGATATCGAAATGTACCGGGCCGGCGTTGCCCGAGCGGGTCCCGCGCGCGGCGGCCAGTACCCGGCACACCGCGGAACGCCACACACTGTTCTGCCGGGGATATTCGGCGGCCGGTTCGGCTTCGGCGAGACCGAGGCTGATGGTGGCCCGGACCTGGCTACCGAACAGTCCGAGCTGTTCGACGGTCTGGTTCGCGCCGGTACCGAGCATCTCGTAGGGGCGGTTGGCGCTCAGCACGATCAGTGGCACCCGCGCGTAGTTCGCTTCCAGAACCGCGGGCCCCAGATTGGCGACCGCCGTGCCCGAGGTCATCACCACCGGCACCGGCGCGCCCGAGGCGATGGCCAGGCCGACCGCCAGGAATCCAGCCGTCCGCTCGTCGATGCGCATATGCAGCCGGAGCTGACCGGCCGCGTCGGCGGCCTGCAGGGCGAAAGCCAGCGGGGCATTGCGCGAACCGGGACACAACACCACGTCCCGAACCCCACCGCGGGCGAGTTCGTCGACGACCACCCGCGCTTGCGCTGTTGACGGATTCACGCCTCCAGCCTGTCAGACCCCGGCCGCCGCGTCTGCGTCACCCTGCTCACACCATGAGTGCAGGTCGCGCGGATATCACCCGACCGGCGGCGCAACCCCCGCGACCCGATATCCGGGCCCGTAGAACTCCCCCGTTGGGGACCTCGTCGTCGAGGCCCCCCACGTGCCGCGCCTCGGCGCGACGGAATCCGTGCCGAAAAACCGTTATCCGGCGTACTTCTGCACCAGATCGCCGACCCGGGGCAGCGCCTCGATGACGTTCTTCTTGGCCGAGGAACGCATCGAGTTGTACACCTTCTGCAGGGCAGGACGGCTGGAGGCCGCGGCCCGCGCATCGGTGACGGTCAGCAGCGACTCGGCCACCTCGTCACCCTTCGAAGCGAGCAGTTCGCCGAAGCTTCCATTGGCACCGGCCTGGTATTCGCCCCAGTACGGTTCCAACTGCTCGAGCAGTTTGGGCGCCAGCGATTCCAGGGCATCGGGCACGATGGACGGGCTGATCTTCTTCACCGCCGCGTACCCACCCTTCACGGCCAGACCGGAGGCACCACCTTTATCGGAGACCTCGGCATCCAGGACCTGGACGGCGTCGGCGAGGAAGGCCGGGCGAGTCGCCTCGTCAAGCAGTGATTCAGACAGTGCTGCAACCAATTTAAGGATCCTCCGGATCAGTACTCGTATGGACGGGCAACGCAACTATACGCACCATCCACACGAACGCATTTCGGCCCGCACACCGATCCAGGAATGCACCGAGTCCAGCGATACCGTCGAGGGTCCGATAACCCCGATCGAACCTGACGTGCCCAGCGGCGGTGCCGAGTCTTACGAGGCCCTTAAAGGTTTCGGCCCGGCCCTGCGTTCAGCCCTCGAAGCGCATGCGCCGCAGGCGCGAGTCTCGAGGGCTGAACGCAGGGCCCAAGGGGGCCGGAACCCCGCGCGCCGGAGGCGCGCCAAAATTACGGCTGCCAGGGCAGGAGCTGGACCATCAGGCCTTCGCTGTCGGCGAGAACGGTCCCTTCCTCGTCGACCAGTTCGGCGCTGATGAACGTCTTCCGGCCCTCGACCCGCTCGACCCGGCCGCGCACGGTCAGCGGGGTGTCCAGCGGTGTGACCTTCCGGTAGTTCACATGAAGGAAGGCAGTCCGGCTGATCGGGCGGCCGGCATAGTGCACGGTCATCCCGAAGAGGTCGTCGAACAGCAGGGGCAGTACACCGCCGTGCGCGGCGGAATTCCCGCCGAGGTGGTACCGGCGGAATACACCCTTCATCACGATGCCGTCGGGGCCGGCCGAAACCAGGCGCCAGGGCAGCAGGAGCAGACTGCCACGCCCGGGCAGTTCGACGGCGCGGCCGGCCGGTCCCTGCGCTTCCGGGGCCCGGAACGGTTCGAGTAGATCGATCAGGGCGTTCGCCCGGTCGCGGGCCTCCCGGAAGACCTCATCCGGGGCATCCGCCGACACCGCCAGGTCCTGCAGCGTGCGCATGGCCGCCACGAACTCGCCGAATTCGGGTCCGACCTGCGCCGGGGTGATCTTCGGCCACCCGCCGTGCCGCTCGTAGTCGTCCGCCGCCTGCGCGGCCGAGGTCCGCGAAACCGCCCTCTCGGCAGCGGGCGCCGGCAGCTGCTGCGCGAGGCGATCCTCGTCGACGAGGCTGTCATCGATCGTCGGTTGGGTCTGCTCGCTCATATAGGCACGGTAGCTCCGAATTTTACGGCGTCCAAAGAATTCGGCCGAGATGTGGTGAAGTCAACGGAGCACCACGGCCTCCGGCGCGCCTGATGTAATCACCCCCATGACCTTCAATCCGACGCTGTGGCGCGACGTGGCCGGGTTCGAAAACCTGACCGATATCACCTACCACCGGCATATCGAGCAGGGCACGGTCCGGATCGCCTTCGACCGTCCGGACGTGCGCAACGCCTTCCGGCCGCATACGGTCGACGAACTCTATGCGGTCCTCGACCATGCCCGTACCACCGGCGACGTCGGCGCGGTCCTGCTCACCGGAAACGGACCCAGCCCCAAGGACGGCGGCTGGGCCTTCTGCTCGGGCGGCGACCAGCGGATCCGCGGCCGCAGCGGGTACCAGTACGCCAGCGGGGATACCGCCGACACTGTCGACAAGGCCCGTGCCGGCCGGCTGCACATCCTGGAGGTCCAGCGGCTCATCCGGTTCATGCCCAAAGTCGTGATAGCCCTGGTCAACGGCTGGGCGGCCGGTGGCGGCCACAGCCTGCACGTGGTCTGCGACCTGACCCTGGCCAGCCGCGAACACGCCCGGTTCAAACAAACCGACGCCGACGTCGGCAGTTTCGACGGCGGCTACGGCAGCGCCTACCTGGCCAAACTGGTCGGCCAGAAATTCGCCCGCGAGATCTTCTTCCTCGGCCGCACCTACACCGCCGAGCAAATGCACGCCATGGGCGCGGTGAACGAGGTCGTCGACCACGCGGAACTCGAGAATGTCGCCCTGGAATGGTCGGCGGCGATCAACGGCAAATCCCCCCAGGCCCAGCGCATGCTCAAATACGCCTTCAACCTCGCCGACGACGGCCTGGTGGGCCAGCAACTCTTCGCCGGCGAAGCCACCCGCATGGCCTACATGACCGACGAAGCCATCGAAGGCCGCGACTCCTTCCTCGAGAAGCGAGCCCCCGACTGGTCCCCTTACCCCTGGTACTTCTGAGTTTCCGGCACCGCTCACCACCGCCTAAACTCGCGGGTGATGGACATCCTCAGCAGCCGGATAATCCTGCGCCCCCGCGACTACGCGACCACCCTGGCGTTCTACCGGGACTCCCTGGGTTTGGCCGTTTTCCGGGAGTACCCGGGCGGAACTGTGTTCTTCGCCGGGCAGTCGCTGATCGAGGTGGCCGGACACGGCAGTTCGGAGGCCGATCCGGCGGGATTCGCGGGCGCCCTCTGGTTGCAGGTGCGTGATGTCGGCGCTGTCGCCGTCGAGCTGGCGCTCAACGGCGTGGCGATCGACCGCGCACCCGTGACCGAACCGTGGGGTCTGATCGAAATGTGGTTGAAAGATCCAGACGGTGTGCCGATCGTGCTGGTAGAAGTGCCGGACGACCATCCGCTACGGCGCGATAACCGCTGACCGGGATCCGGTACCGGTTTCTCCCGGGTTGCCAACGCCGGGTCCGCCGGGCGACGATACGATCGGATGGCCGCCCGATCACCGACGCCCGGTGCGACCCCTTCGTACCGTCCGACGAGTGAATCGCAGTTCCATGTCTGGCCCAGCCCCATCCGACCATCCGGCTCCGGCATCCCGTCCCGGCAGCGCCGACCCCTGCTGTACCGGGTCCCGCGGCCGTGACACCATCGCTGCCGTGAGCGAGTACAGCGAGCGCACCCTGGTGTTCCGGTCCGCCGGGGACAAGGCGCGGCCGTGACGAAAACCCTGCGTACCCTGCCCATACCCACCGGCAGCGGAGTCAGCGACGTCCTGCCGCATCTGCGGCAGGTTCTCGACGGGAGCGGTTCGGCGGCCTGGCTGCCGGTCCCGACCAGCGATCGCCGCGAAGCCCGCCGCCTGGGCGACGCGCTCGCTCCCGGTGACCCGATCTCCGACGATATCGCGCTGGTCGTCACCACCTCCGGTACCACCGGCGTGCCCAAGGGCGCCATGCTCACCGCCGCCGCGTTACGCGCCAGCGGCGATGCCACGCACGAACGACTGGGCGGGCCGGGCAGCTGGCTTCTCGCGCTGCCGACACATCACATAGCCGGTCTGCAGGTGCTGTTGCGCTCGTTGCTCGCGGGGACCGAACCGACGGTGGTCGATGTCTCCGGCGGTTTCCTGCCCGAGGCGCTCACCGGCGCGATCGCGGGCATGCGCGGGGACCGCCGGTACACCTCGCTGGTGCCGACCCAGCTGGTCAAAGTACTCGAAGCGCCCGCCGCGTCCGCCGCGCTGGCCGAACTGGATGCGGTGCTGATCGGTGGTGCCGCGACGCCGCTGCCGCTCTACGAGCGGGCCCGCGACGCCGGCATCAACGTCGTACGGACCTACGGGATGAGCGAAACCTGCGGCGGCTGCGTCTACGACGGGGTCCCGCTGAGCGGCGCCCGGGTGCGGATCGACAGCGGCCGGATCCTGCTCGGCGGCGCCATGCTGGCGGCCGGGTACCGGAATATGCCCGACCACCCCGCCTTCGCCGAACCGGGCTGGTTCCGCACCGACGACGCGGGTGAGTTCACCGATGGCGTACTGCGCGTGCAGGGCCGGCTCGACGAGGCGATCAGCACCGGCGGCCTGCTGGTGATCCCGCAGGTAGTGGAGGCGGTGCTCGCGACCCATCCCGCGGTATCCGAGTGCGTCGTGCTCGGACTGCCGGACGAACGCCTCGGGCAGCGGGTCGCCGTCGCCGTGGTCCCCGCAGCGGGCGCGACCCCGACGCTGGACGAACTCCGTGACCATGTGCTGGCCGAACTGGACGCCGTCGCCGCGCCCCGCGAACTCACCCTCGTCGACGAGATCCCGCTGCTGGGGCCGGGTAAACCCGACCGCGCGGAACTACGCAAGCACCTGCTCGCCGGCTCGGCTTCCTGATCTCGGGCTCAGGGCTCTTCGTCGCCGTAGGCGCCGTCGTAGTCGTCCTCCAGCGGCACCGGGATGGACTGTTCGGCGATATCGGCCGGGTCGGCGTGCCACACATCCCGCGTGCTCGGGGACGACACGGCGCCCTCCGGAACCGGCATATCCTCCGGGACCGAACGCGGATCGATATCGGTGTACGGGGCGTCGTCGGGGTAGGCCGGTGCTTCCTGTTCAGCGCGGTCGGCCTCGGACACCGCGTCGAAGGTGCCGGGTTCCACCGTCCTGGAAAGCTTGTTCTGGGCCATTGTGGGCTCCTCTCCTCCGTATCGGCCTCGCCGGGCGACTACCCGCCGAGTGGAAGATCAGTCCAACTGATGTCGAGAATGCCCTTGCTGGACGGATCAGGCAAGTAGACGGATCAGGCAAGTAACGGTCATACGGACCGGGGCGCTCCGGGCGAGCGCGCTGCGCGAACGGGCTTCGTCCGGTCGCGCCCATTAGGCTGCGGGGATGGCTACCGCAGCACAATGGATCGAGGGCGCCCGGCCCCGCACTCTGCCGAACGCGATCGCCCCCGTCCTCGCCGGTACCGGTGCCGCGGCCGCCATCGACGGCGCGGTCTGGTGGAAAGCGCTGCTGGCGTTGGGTGTTTCGATATCGCTCATCATCGGCGTCAACTACGCCAACGACTATTCCGACGGTATCCGCGGTACCGACGACGAACGCGTCGGCCCGCTGCGGCTGGTCGGTTCCGGTCTGGCCGCGCCCGCCGCGGTGCGCGGCGCGGCGGTGGCGAGCCTCGCCCTCGGCGCGGTACTGGGCCTGATACTCGCGGCGCTGTCGGCCTGGTGGCTGATCCTGGTCGGCGCGGTCTGCCTCGCCGGCGCCTGGTTCTACACCGGCGGGAGCAAACCGTACGGTTACCGCGGGTTCGGCGAGATCGCGGTATTCGTGTTCTTCGGTCTGGTGGCGGTACTCGGCACCCAGTTCGTCCAGGCCGGGCGGATCGATTGGGCGGGCCTCGCGCTGGCCGTCGGGGTCGGCTCGTTCTCCAGCGCGGTTTTGGTAGCGAACAACCTGCGCGATATCCCGACCGACACCGAATCCGGCAAAACGACCCTGGCCGTCAAACTCGGCGATACCCGCACCCGCACCCTGCATCTGGCGCTCCTGGCCGCCCCGTTCGTGATGACCCTGATCCTTGTCGCCCGCACCCCGTGGGCGCTGGCGGGCCTGCTGGCCGTACCGCTGGCCGTGCGCGCGAACGCCCCGGTCCGGGCGGACCGGGGCGGACTGGAGTTGATCCCGGCGCTCCGCGATTCGGGCCTGGCCATGCTGGCTTGGTCCGCGCTCACCGCGGTAGCGCTCGGGTTCGGCGCGTAACCCCTCAGTCGTCCGGCAGCAGAATCCCGATGGCCCAGTTCACCACCGTGATGATGATGGCACCCAGCAGCGCCGCCCAGAACCCGTCGATCCGCAGGCCGTAATCGGTGGCCTCGGTGATCCATGCCGTGAGCCACAGCATCAACGCGTTGATCACCAGCAGGAACAGACCGAGGGTCAGGATCACCAAGGGCAGTGACAGCAATTTCACGAACGGTTTGACGAAGGCGTTCACCACCGTGAACACCACCGCCACCGCGAGCAGGACAATGATTTTCGCGCCGTTGCCCTGATCGGGCGGGGATATGATCTCGATTTTGCCGACCCATAGCGCGGCCAGCCAGATGGCGAAGGCCGTGCCGATCAACCGGAGCACAAGCTGCATCCCCCATGCTAAACACAGCGCTCTGTTTATTGCGCGCCTTCGGCGCGCGGGGTTTTGGCCCCCTTGGGCCCTACCGTCCGCCCTCGAGACTCGCGGCTGCGCCGCATGCGCTTCGAGGACGGACGGCAGGGCCGGGCCAAAACCTCCAAGGGCCTCGCTGAACTCGGCGCCGCCACTGGGCACGTTCGATCGGGGCGCTCAGGGGACCTTCGAGCGCGTCGTGAAACGAGGCGCCGCCACTGGGCGCGTTGGGTTCGGCGCGGGTCCGAAACCTCCGAATGACTCGCCGGCACCGGCGGCGCCGCTGGGTATGTCAGGTCCAGCTCGGTCGAAGTCGCCAATGGCTCGCCGGCTTCGATGCTGCCGATCGGCACGTTCGGAGGTCGGTAGCGCCGGATCAGGCCGCGCGGTCGAGGAGGGTGTGCACCTGCGGCCGTAAGTCGGTGAGCCCGTCGGGTCCGCCGAGGAGTCCGGTGGTGACCGGGTTCGGGGCACGCAGGATGGCGAGCAGGATGTGCCCGGTTTCGATGGTTTTCTCTTTGCGCGCCACCGCTTCCCGCAGCGAGAGTTCGATGACTTTCTTGGCCTCCGAACTGAACGGGATATGCCCGAACCGCATGCGATGACTCCGGGATTCGTCCGGCGGGACGGCGCGGTCGAGCGCGTCGGCGCCGAAGTTCGCCTCCAGGCTTTCGCGTACCGCGTCGAGGTCGATGCCGATGGAACGCAGCGCCTCGGCGTCTTCCACACCGAGCGGTTCGGCCCGGGTCGCGGTGGTGAGTTCTTGCAGCGCGGTGTCGTGGGTGACTCCGTTGCGTTCCAGCAGTGTGCCCAGTGCCGGTTCGGCCTCTTCCAGCAGACCGAGCAGGAGATGCTCGACCCGGATATCCGGCGAATGTAGTTCACGCGCGTATTCCTGGGCCGCGACGACTGCCGACCGGGCGCTCTTGGCGAATCTCTCGAACATCTATCGACTCCTGCCTTTCCGGTTGTACTTCTGATGGACCGCCTGCTTGCTGACCTCGAGGGCGTCCGCGATGGCCTGCCAGGACCAGCCTTGGTCCCGCGCGTTGCCCACCTGGATGGTTTCCAGCCGGTCGAGCAGCCGGCGGAGCGCCAGGACCGCCCGCAGGCCCACCGCGGGGTCCGGGCTACCCGCTGCCGCGGCCAGTGTGGTTGCTTCCGTCATATGTCAATTTTGATTGACGAAACGTCCCCTGTCAATAAAAATTGACGAAAGCCGCCGCAATCGTCGTGCAAGAGCCGTGCAAGACCGACCGGGGACCGTAGGTCACATGACGAATCACGTATCAGCGGCGCCGCTCGCCATCGAGGCGACCGGCCTGGTCAAGGTGTTCGGCACCCAGCGCGCCGTCGACGGAGTGAGCCTGGCGGTGCCCCAGGGCTCCGTCTACGGCGTACTCGGTCCGAACGGCGCCGGGAAGACCACCACCATCCGAATGCTGGCCACCCTGCTGGGCCCCGACGGCGGCAGCGCTCGCGTCTTCGGCCACGATGTGGTCCGCGAACCCTCCACCGTCCGCTCACTCATCGGCGTCACGGGCCAGTACGCCTCGGTCGACGAGGATCTGACCGCCACCGAGAACCTGATGATCTTCTCCCGGCTGCTCGGGCTGAGCCGGTCCGCGGCCCGGCGCCGCACCGCCGAACTGCTGGATGAGTTCGGTCTGTCCGAGGCCGCCGGAAAACCGCTGAAGAACTTTTCCGGCGGTATGCGCCGCCGGCTCGACCTGGCCGCGGGTCTCATCGCCACACCCCCGCTGCTGTTCCTCGACGAACCCACCACCGGCCTGGACCCGCGCACCCGCGCCCAGATGTGGGAAACCATCCGCAAACTGGTGCGCGGCGGTACCACGGTGCTGCTCACGACCCAGTATCTGGACGAGGCCGATCAGCTGGCGGACCGGATCGCGGTGATCGACCACGGCCGGGTGATCGCCGACGGCACCGCCGACGAACTCAAATCCTCGATCGGCGGCTCGGCACTGCAACTGACGCTTGCCCAGCGCTCCCAGCTCGAATCCGCGCGCCGGATCATCGGCGAGGTCCTGGGCACCGAACCGCAGAGCACACCGGAGGCCGGGCGGCTCACCGCGGCGCTCCCCGATCCCAACGACACCACCGAACTGCTGATCCGGCTGCGCGAACAAGGTATCGCGGTGGACGAGATCACCGTGACCAAACCCAGCCTCGACGAAGTATTCCTCACCCTCACCGGCCACCCGGCCGATACCGATACCGAACGGACGGCGGCATGACCACCACCCTCGAAAAACCCCAGACTCTGCCGGCGCCCGTGGTGCCCCGGCCGACGGCCCGGATCGGCCTGCGCCGGACCGTGGACAACACCCTGACCATGGCCTATCGCGGCCTGCTGAAAATCAAACACAACCCAGAGCAACTGTTCGACGTCGTGATCCAGCCGGTGATCTTCACGCTGATGTTCACCTACATCTTCGGCGGCGCGATCTCCGGCGACGTGCAGAGCTATCTGCCGGTGATCATCCCGGGCATTCTGGTGCAAACCGTGGTGATGACCTCGGTGGTCACCGGAGTGCAGCTCAAAGAAGATATGGAGAAGGGAGTTTTCGACCGGTTCAAATCCCTGCCCATAGCGCGGATCTCGGCGCTCTCCGGCGCACTCACCGCCGATATGATCCGCTACGGTATCGCCTCGGTGCTCACCGTGGTGATGGGTCTGCTCATGGGCTTGCGACCGAATGCCGCGGGGGTCGTGGCGGCTGTCGCGCTGGTCGTCGTCTGCTCCTTCGCCACCAGCTGGATCTGGGCATTCTTCGGCGTCATCGCCAACAAAGCCTCTGCCGTGCAGGGTTACTCGATGCTGGTCATGTTCCCGCTGACCTTCGCCTCGCCGGCCTTCGTCCCGAAGGAAACGATGCCGGGCTGGTTACAAGCGTTCATCGACGTCAACCCGGTCTCGCATCTCGTGTGGGCGTGCCGGGACCTGATGAACAACGGGCATATCGGTATGCACGTGGTCTGGTCACTGGTGGGTGCCGCGGTGATCATCGCGGTATTCGCGCCGCTGACCGTGCGCGCGTACATGCGCCGGGCATGACTTCTCCCCGGATCCGTTCTCGGCCGTGGGCCGTACGAACGGGTCCGGCGTTCGCACGTCCACTTCCCGGAGCAGCTGCGCGATTCGCTGACCCGCCGCCGCGCGACGCCACCGGCGCGCGGCGGCGACCGCCGCGCCGAAACGATCGGCACCGATTCGGTCCTGCCACAACTCGTGGTGGCGCGCCCATTGCATCACCGGATAGTCCTGCCGCGGTCGCACCACCGGTGCCAACGCCAGCAGCTCGATCCCGGTCGCCGTGTGCACGCCGAGCGCCAGCAGACTCGACCCGAGCGCGCAGGCCACCGTACCGAGCTGCGGCATATCCAGCACATAGCCCAGCCGGCGGCGCGCGATATCGACGAACTCGGGCACGATCCGCGCGACCACGTCGGTGCGCTCGAACAGAACATGTGCGTCCAGGGCGGCGGAACATATCAGGAGCGTGCCGGGGCCCGCGTCGAATCCCTGGTCCGGCCAGCCCTGTAACTCCAGCGCACGCCGGAAATGGCTCAGCCCCGCATCGATATCGCCCTCGGCGAGCTCGATTCCGGCCACGCCCGCGGCAACGAGGGCCAACCGATGATTGCGCCGGATACCCGGGTCGTCGATCAATTCCAGGCTCGCCGCACCGGATCCGGAAAGTCCGAGCGCGGTATCGAGTTCGCGGCGCGCGCGGACCGGGTCGCCGCTCGCGGCCAGCGATACCGCCAGATAGGAATGCACTTCCAGGCTTTCCTCGAAAGCGCGTATGCGGCCCAGTAATTCGGCCGACTCTTCGTAATGCCGCACCGATTCGCGATAACGCGCGGACTGACCGGCCAGCGAGCCCAGATGCTGCGCGAGCATCGCCCGGCTCCACACCTCCGCATCGGTGAGGACCGGCACGGCGGCCAGGGCATCCCGGCGCGAACCGTGGATCCGGCCCATGTTCTCCCAGATATTCGCCCTGGCCATCAGCGCGATGCTCCGGGTCTGCCGGTCCGGCGAGCGGGTACCGCGTGCCAGCAATCGGGCCATCCGGAGGGTGTCCGGCGGACCGGACATCAGCAGCCCGATGAACCGCGCCGGTTCGCTCATTTCCGTCTCGGCGCGCAGCAAGGCGCGGACCCGGATCCGTACCACCGCGAGCTGCCGCAGGCTGGGGGTCATGAAGGCCAGATGCAGCGCGGTCACCGTATGGCCGAACATTTCCAGTTCCGCGTACACACCGCGGCTGCGCGGCGGCGGCGCCAGCTCCAGCATCCGCGGAATCCAGCCCATCAGCTCGGAATGTGCGCCGTGCGCCACCCACCGCATCGCCGCCACGGCGAACACCGCGTACAGGGTGTCCCGGTCGCCGCACGCGTCGGCACGGCGCAGCACAGCGACCAGGTTGTCCAGCTCCGCCGCCGTGATCAGCGCCGACCCCAGCTGGTCGCCGGCGCGGTATCGGCGCGCCATCCGCACCGCGAATTCCCGCCCCCAGCGCGCCATCCCGCGCTCCACCAGATCGAACTCGGACCCCGGTCCCGTATCCGCCGCGGCCAGCTCCTGCTCGCCGAATTCGCGGACCGTCTCCAGCATCCGGTAGCGAATCCCCAGCGCGGCGCCGGGATCGGCACTCTCGTCCTCCACCACGGTCAGCAACGATTGGCTCACCAAGCCGTCCACCGCCGCCGCGATATCGGTGACCTCGGGTCCGCCCACCACCGTCTCGGCCGCCGTGAGCGTGAACCCGGCCGGGAATCGGCACATCCGGCGCAGCGTGATCTGCTGGGCCGGTTCGAGCAGGTTCCAGCTCCAGGCGATCACCGCGTGCAGGGTGCGATGCCGCTGCGGTGACGTCCGGTCCCCGGTGCGCAACAGCGCGAACCGCTGATCCAGCCGCTGCTCGATATCTTCCACGCTCATGGTCCGCACGCGGGCGGCGGCCAGCTCGATGGCCAGCGGCAGGCCGTCCAGGGTCCGGCAGAGGCGGGCCACGACGTCCATATCGAGCCGCACCGAGGGCCGGATCGCCCGCGCCCGGGCCGCGAACAGGTCGGTGGCCGGCGATCCGGCGGGATCTATCGCCAACGGTGCCAGCGGATACACGGTCTCGGCGGTGATCGCCAAGGGCGCCCGGCTGGTGGTGAGCACCGTCAGCTGCGGGCACACACCCACCAGATCGGCTACCACGGTCGCCGCGGCCTCGACCAGATGCTCGCAGTTGTCCAGCACCAGCAACATCCGGCGGGCCGAGAGCGCATCGCGTAGCCGCCGGCGCGTATCGGGTGGTGGGCCCGACTGCGGCAACGCATGGTCGCGCCGGATCTCACCGAGGCCCAGTGCGGCGGCGATGGCCGACTCGATATCGACCGCGGTTTCGGTCTCCGGGCCGCCGGGCCGGACCGAGGCCAGCTCCACCAGGACAACCGGCTGCAACCCGGCCACCTGCCGGGCGAGTTCATTGGCGACCCGGGTCTTGCCTGCGCCACCGGGCCCGAGCACTGTGGTAACCCGCGAAACCCGCAGCAGCCGGGAAAGTTCGGCCAGATCGTCCGCCCGCCCGAGGAGCGCGTTGGGCGCGGCGCGAACACCGACGGTCACCGGTGTGGGAGTTCCCGCACCGGGTGGGACGGGTGTGCCCTCAGCAGGCGGGACCGGTGTGCCCGCGGCGGGTGCCGGGGCAGGTGCGACTGCGTCCCGGGGCGCCTGCGGCGCGAACCGGCCGCGGAGGATGGCGGTATTCAGTTCCGTGCTCGCGGCGCCGGGATCGGCTCCCAGTTCCGCGCTCAGTCGCGCGCGCAAGGCCGCGAAAACATCCAGCGCTTCACTATCGCGCCCGGCGGTGGCGAGCAAGCGCATGAGGGTACGGGCCAGCGCCTCGTCGGTAGGCCGGGCACGCACCTGGCGCCGGGCTATCGCGATGGCCGCGCCGAGATCTCCGGCGGCTTCCCGGGCCGCCCGCTCGATATCGTCGAGGGCCGCCGCCTGTTCCGCGGCAACAGCAGCCAACTGATCGGCAAGACCGCCCGGAGGCAGATCCGCGCCCGGTTCACCCGACCACAGCGCGCGTGCCCGGTCGACGGCCCGCTGGGCGGCGTCCACCGCTCCGGCGTCGAGGGAGCCGCGTGCCTGCCGCACCAGTTGCTCCACCGCGGTGAGATCCACCTGTTCGGCACGCAGGGCGAGCCGGTAACCACCCGGCCCGGCTTCCAGCACCCCGTCGGGCAGGGCGGCCCGCAACCGGGAGATCTGGGTGTGCAGGGCGTTCGCCGGGGCACGCGGGGGCTCGTCGCCCCAGACCTCGTCGATCAGGGCAGCGGCGCTGCGGCTTCGGCCCGGCCGCAGGCCGAGCGCGACCAGCAGCGACCGCGCCCGCGCTCCCGGGAGCGGTATCAGCGCGGTATCGCGGCGCAGCGCGATCCGGCCCAGCAGGGTGACCACGAGGGGGTCGTCCGCCGGCGCCGGAATCACGGGAGTTCGGCCGCCGGAGCGGCCCGGATCGAGGTCCATACCGGACTCATCGTATGTGCTGTGCGCGACGGGAGACCGGCGTCACCGGTGTCAGGCGTTCCACCGGCCCGTGTCGAGGAATTCGGCGAGGACAGCGGTCGGGGAGGTGAGGTCCCAGCCCTGGCGGTCGATCCATTCGTCGCTGTAGTAGGTATCGGCGTAGCGGTCGCCCCCATCGCACAGCAGCGTGACCACACTGCCGCCGCGCCCGGCGGTCAGCAGTTCGCCGATCAGCGCGCACGCGCCCCAGAAGTTGGTGCCCGTGGACCCGCCCACCCGCCGGCCCAGCCCCCGGCTCGCGAACCTGGCCGCCGCGATCGAGGCGGGGTCCGGTACGTGGATCATCCGGTCCACCACCTCCGGCACGAAGGACGGTTCCATCCGGGGCCGGCCGATCCCTTCGATCCGGGACGGCATACCGGTCGTGTAGTCGCGGAGGCCGGTCTCGTAGGCGCCGTAGAACGCGGAATTGTCCGGATCCACCACCGCGAGCCGCGTCGCGTGCCGGCGATATCGCAGATATCGGCCGATGGTCGCACTGGTACCGCCGGTGCCGGCGCCGACGACGATCCACTCCGGTACCGGGTTGGTTTCCAGCGTGAGCTGGTCGAAGATCGATTCGGCGATATTGTTGTTTCCCCGCCAGTCGGTGGCCCGTTCGGCATTGGTGAATTGATCCAGATAGTGCCCGCCACATTCGGCCGCCAGCCGTGCCGCCTCGGCATACATGTCCGGTGGCCGCTGCACGTAATGGCACCGGCCGCCCTGCGCTTCGATCAGGGCGATTTTCCGCGCCGAGGTGCCCGCCGGTACCACCGCGACGAAATCCAGGCCGAGCAGCTGCGCGAAATACGCCTCGCTCACTGCGGTCGACCCCGAGGACGCCTCCACGACGGTGGTCCCCTCGGTGATCCACCCGTTGCACAACGCGTACAGGAACAGCGATCGGGCCAGCCGATGTTTCAGGCTCCCGGTGATGTGGGTCGATTCGTCCTTGAGGTACAGCTGCACATTCCACTCCGCGGGAAGTGGATAGCGCACCAGATGAGTGTCGGCGCTGCGCTGCGCGTCGGCGTCGATGAGCCGCACAGCGTTATCGGCCCAGTCCCGCGGGTTGCCGCGCGCACAGGACTTCACGCTGTGCCGCCGGAGCCGCCCGTTTCCTGCGGGCCCGTCTCCCCCTTCGGCCGTTCCGCGGGACCGGACTCGTCCGGGTCCGAATCGCCCGGTTCGGAGTCACGCGATCCGGCGGAACCGGACTCCCGTGCTCCAGCCGGACCCGTATCCCCGCGCAACCGCGCCCGCAATTGAGCTTTGTCCTGCCGTCGGCGTTCGTCGACCGCGGCGATATCGGAATTCACCTGCGCGCGCAGGCCCTTGAAAAGAGTGAGCGACAGCGGCATGGCGATCACGATGGCGAAGAGTACGGCCACGATCAGCGGCACCTCCACCGAGACCAGCCGGGCACCGGCCACGATCACGGCGGTGAGTATCGCGACCAGCACCAACCGAGCCAGCGTGTACAGCGCCAGGTTGCGGGCGAGCCGGCGGCCCGGTGACGTACCGGGCGGGGTGGTCGATTCCTCGGAGGGGTTCGCTTCACTCACCTGACCAGCGTAAGCGAACCGCCGGTTACCGCCGCACCGGCGCATCCGATTTGTCCATTACCTCCGCTTTACCAACAGTAGGTGGTTCGAACACCCGGGGGTCGCGGTGCCACTATGTCGGAATCCGATGAGAAAACGTGACGAAACAGAAAGGTTTGCCATGACCGCGATTGCCGTCGGGGCCCAGGAGAACCTGCTGACCCCCGGCCAGGTTGCCGCCCTGTTCCACGTGGACCCCAAGACCGTTACCCGCTGGGCACATGCGGGGCGCCTCGGTTCCCTGCGTACCCCGGGCGGACATCGCCGGTTTCGCGAATCCGAGGTGATGCGGCTGCTCGAATCGCTCACCACCGAAGCGACCGTGCAGGGCGTCTGACACCCGTCTCCGTGCGGCGACCCGAACCGGCCGGAGCCCTCGGCCGCACAGCGATTGCGCGGCCGAGAACAGACCCCGGAGCGGTGATTCTCCCCTCCGGAGACCGGCGAGTGCCCCCACCGCCGGCTCCGGGAGC
Organism: Nocardia sp. NPDC051750; assembly: GCF_044453135.1. Lineage (NCBI taxonomy): Bacteria > Bacillati > Actinomycetota > Actinomycetes > Mycobacteriales > Nocardiaceae > Nocardia > Nocardia sp. NPDC051750. The sequence goes on from NZ_JBITCK010000001.1 coordinate 295,523, forward strand.
TAACCTCGATAGAGGAGGTGAGCCACGTGATGTACGTGTTGGCCCTCATCGCGATCGTGGCGATCGCGGTGCTGTGCTGGAAAGCATTCGGCCCAGGACGCCCCATATCGGCCCCGGGACCGGCCCGTAGGCGGGTGATGGGACCGGATGACGATCCCGAATTCCTGTGGCGTATCACGCACCAGCAGAAACGTACCGACGGCGATCCGGAATCCACCGAACACTGATCGCCGGGCAATCGATCGAACAAGTGATTGCCGGGCAATCCAGCGAACAGTGATCACCGAGCGCTGACGATACGACTCGGTAGGGCGTCAGGCGGTATTCGCGCCGCGCCTCAATCAGCCGTGCTGTCGACCTGCGGCAACCCTTCCACCGCCCGCAATTTATCGGCGACCCCGGCCAGACGGTCCAGCGCATCGGCAGGTAATCCCACCGCGGTGCGCACCAATCTGACCAGGGAATCGGGCTCCAGACCACAGATGAGCGCGGAGTTCGCGGTCTCGGACGCACAACAATCGGCGTCGATGCCGGTATCCGAACTGAAATTCTCCGAATCCACTGCCGTTCTCCTCACTGTTCGACGCGGCTTTATCCGCGTGGTGGAGGGGAAATGACCGTACACCCGATTTCCAGAACTACCGGGGTTGTATCCAGTTCAGCTATTACCCGACCGAACAATAGCAACTGAGCATTGCAGCCGAGTAACGATCATTACTGTGGGCAAACGCCGTGTCGGGTCAGGTCAAGCCGGAGTAACTGTGCAGGCCCGAAACGACCAGGTTGATGATGAAGAGGTTGAACAGCATTGCCACGAATCCGGCGATATTGATCCACGCGGCTTTCGTGTCCCGCCAGCCCGACGTCGCACGCGCGTGCAGATACGCGGCGTAGAGCACCCAGGCGATGAACGAGCACGTCTCCTTCGGGTCCCAGCCCCAGAACCGGCCCCAGGCCGCCTCGGCCCAGATAGCGCCGAGAATAACGCCGGCGCCGAAGAGCGGGAACCCGATGATCGTCGTGCGGTAGGCGAGTCGGTCCAGCGTGCGGGCATCGGGGAGCCGGCGCGCGATCGCGCCGAGAATGTTGCTCGATTCCGCACCCTCGGGCTGCCGCAACCGGTATAGGAACAACAAGCTGGCGATACCGGAAACCAGGAACACCCCGCTGCCGATACTGACGATGGTGACGTGCAGCGGCAACCAGAACGAGCGCAGCGCCGGCACCACCGGGGCCGCATCGGAGTAGAGCACGGTGCCCGCGAGGAACATCAGGATCAGCATCGGTACGAGCAGGAACGCCCACATCCCGCGGTAGCGCGGATCGCGCATGAGAACAAGACCCACCACCGCGGCGGTAGCCGTTGCCATGGACACGAACTCGTACATATTGCCGAGCGGGAAACGCCCGGTCGAGAATCCGCGCAGCACGATGGACGCGATATGCAGTCCGGCGGCGACGAAGAGCACCGAGAACGCGATATTGCCGAGCCGCTCGGACAGCGGCCGGCGGGGCGCTTCGCTGATCTTGCCCGGCACATCGCTACCCGCGGCGACCCCACCGGCCGTGACCAGTTCCCGTTCGGTCACCTGCCGGGTGCGGGCGGAGGCGTACTGCACGATCAGTAGCACCAGCACCAGCGTGTACACGACGATCGCCGATTTGAAGGCGAGGTCGCTGTAGCCGGCGAGAGTGTCGTCGATCGGCATCATTGTTCTCCCGTGCTCGTACCGCGGTGCCCGATGGACACTTGCGCCGGCTTTATGTTGCCGGGCGCGCTGTGTCCTACCGGGCCCGCGTTCAACTGTCGGACGTGTCCAGCAGGCGGTGCCGCAGGCGATCGAACTCCCCGCCCCAGCCGGCCTGGTCGGTGCGGGCCAGCCCGCCCATCTCTACTACGACGCGTCGTTGGTCTACGGTACCCTCCGGAGTCACCCGCAGCCAGACCCGCCTCCGGGTAATCAGCAGCGAGACCAGCAGTCCGGCCATCATCACCACCGCGCTCACCAGCACCCACTGCTGGGCGGGGTCGTGCGAGACCTGGATATTCGCGAATTCCTCGGCACCGTCGAACCGAACCTGGGTGCCATTCGGCAACGTGGTGGACTCGCCGGGACGCAGGTTCACCCGCGCTTCTTTGGCAAGCCGGCCCTGTCGCACCATCTCCTGGTCCAGCGCGAAGATCGACTGCGGCCGGCCGGTATCCAAACCGGTATCCCCGCGATAGATATCCACCGCGACCGCCGGATCGGTCATCCCCGGAAACACCGAGGTGAGCAGCGTGCCGTGGAAACTCGCGGTCGGTGCGAACAGGCCCTCGATCGCGATCTGGTTCTGCCGCCGCTCGGCATCGGTCGCATACATCCCACCGGGCGGGTCGATCCGCAGCACACCACTGGACAGGAAGGTGGTCATATCGCTGGGCGCCCACTGCACGGTCTCGGTGCGGGTCTCGCCGTTGGGGAACGTGACGGTGAACGTGGGGGCGTACCCGTGGCCCTGCAGATAGACCCGGTCCCCGCCGACCCTGAGCGGATGATTCACCTTGATGGTTGTATCCCGCCAGGTGTTCGTCGCCAGGTCCGCACCCTCTTGATACGAGATATCGGAGCTGAACATCTCGGCCTGACCGTTGTCGAGATAGTCGGCCCGGAAAGTGTTCACCTTCACGCACATCGGGTTCATCCCGGTGCCGTCGTTGATGTTGCCGGCCCGGAACGAATCGAAAACCGCCGGCGACGTGGTGCAGAAGCCCGGCCCGCCGTTGGCGATCACGATCACATTGCCCTCGTAGCCGAACAGCTTGCCCACCGCGATGGCCACCAAGAGCCCCACCAGCGCGAGATGGAAGACCAGATTGCCCAGTTCGCGGGTATATCCCTTCTCCGCCGACAGCGTGATCTCACCGCCGTGCTCGCCGGAGCGGACCTCGGTCCGCCAGCCGCGCAAACCCACCCGCGCCCGGTCCGTGACCTCTTCGGCAGTCCCCTCGACGACGACACGATGGTGGTGCGGTAACCGGGCCAGATTGCGCGGCACCCGCACGGGCGGCGTCCGCAGCGCCCGGTAGTGATCCACGGTGCGCGGCAGAATGCAGCCCACCAGCGAAATGAACAGCAGGGCGTATACCGCGGTGAACCAGAAACTGGAGAACACGTCGAACAGCTCGAACCGGTCCATCCACTTGCCGAGGACCGGACGATCGGCGATGTACTCCGCGACCTTCTGCTCGTTGAGGCTCCGCTGCGGCAGCAGGGCACCGGGAATCGCGGCCAGCGCCAGCAGAAAGAGCAGGACCAGGGCGGTACGCATACTGGTCAAGCCCCGCCAGCCGTTGCGGAGCAGGGCCCAGGCACGGCCCAGCGGAGATTGCCGGGGCGGACGAACGGTCGCCTCGGGATGGTCGGTCGCGGTCATATCGGCAATGTCACCTCGGCGACGAAACCGTCGCGCACCCAGCTGATGAACAGGTCCCATGCCCCGGTCACCAGGGCCACACCGACCGCGACGAGCAGAATTCCACCGATCACCTGAATGGTCCGCGAATTGCGCCGCAGCCAGCCCACCCCGCGCAGCGCGCTCGCCGAACCGAAGGCCAGCACCACGAACGGCAGTCCGAGACCGAGGCAGTAGGCCACGATCAGGGCCACGCCGCGGACGGCAGTGGTCCCCTCTGTTCCCGCGGCCACCGCCATCACGCCCGAGAGAGTCGGCCCCAGGCACGGTGTCCAGCCGAGCGCGAATACGGCGCCCAACAGTGGCGCCCCGGCGATACCGGCGAGCCGGCGCGGCTCCATCCGAGTATCGCGCTGCAGCGCCGGAATCAGGCCGATAAAGGCCAAGCCCATGACGATGGTGACCACACCGCCCAGCCGCTGCAGCAATTCACGATTGACGTTGAGAGTTTGGATCAGCCCGAAAACGGTGGCCGTGGCCAGGACGAAAACCACGGTGAAACCCGCGACGAACAGCCCGGCCGCACCGGCGACCCGCAACCGTCCGGTCTCCGGCGGCGCGGCCGCCGCGGGTTCCCCGCCGGTTTCGGTGAGTACCGCCGTCGCGGCGCGAGCGGCCGGAACAGCAGGGCCACGCCGGGCCTGTTCGACCGTCACCGGCGGTGCCTGCGCACCCACCAGCCCGGCCAGATAGGACAGATACCCCGGCACCAGCGGCACCACGCACGGCGAGGCGAACGACACCAGGCCGGCCAGCAGGCAGGCGCCGAGGGCCAGCAGCAGCGGACCGGTGGCCGCTGTCTGCTGAAATGACTCCCCCACTCCTGCCAGCACCGTCAACGCGAACTACGCTCCGATTCCCCTTCGGCGTTGTTCGCGCGCCGGTCGTCGGCACGACCACCCGGCGCCGTCGAACCGCGCGCGCCGGACGGCCGCGAATTCGACACCTTCCGGTCGCCACCGGGGGTGGTCGCCGGCTGTAGCTCCCAGGAGCCCAGCGACGATTTCACCAGTACCTCGGCACGTACGCCGCGCGGCGGACGGGTCGCCCCGTACCGGCGGACGCCTCGGGACCGAAGACTTCTCATGATGCTCCCTCCGCGGCGATGCGCTGCACCACCGGCATAAGATCCTCTGCGAGTAAGGCGCGCAAGAACACCGCCGCCACCCGATGGTCCCGATCCAGCACCAATGTGGTGGGGATGACACTGGTCGGGAAATCACCACCGAGCGCCAGCAGTGTGCGCATGGGCGGGTCGTAGATCGACGGATATCCGACGTGGTTATCGATAACGAAATCGCGAGCTTTGTCCTGAGTATCCCGGACATTGATCCCGAGGAAAGCGACCCCGAGATCCTTGGTCTGCTCGTAGACCTGTTCCAGCGCGGGCACTTCGGCGCGGCACGGGCCGCACCACTGTCCCCACAGATTGATGACGACCACCTGGCCCGGGAAATCGTCCACCGAGACGGTCTTGCCGTCGTCGGACATCAGGTCGGGCCCGGAAAGATCCCCGATGGTGCCACGCGTGGACGGCGGGTCGTAGAAAATATCGGTCTGTCCACCGGGCGAAACGAATTCGAAAGTACCGCCGCCGGTCGCCACGGCATCGGTACCGGTCGAGCAGGCCGAGGCCGCGACCAGACACAGCAGGGCGGCGAGCGCCGGCAACAGCCGACCCCGGACCGCCGAGGCCCCCTTCGTCATGCTCCTGACCCGCTCATGCGCCGTGCACCGTGGGATCCGATCCGCCCGCGGGCTCGGAGTAGACGATATCGACCAGGGTGTCACCTCGGTACACCAGCGAGGTCAGCGACGCCAGACCGCACTGGCGGCTGCGCGGATCGTGCCACAGCCGCTGGCCCTGCAGGAACCGGCGCAACGTCCACACCGGTAGCTGATGCGAAACCAGCACCGCTTCGCGGCCGGTCGACTCCACCCGTGCCTTGTTCACCGCGGCGAGCATGCGATGCGCGATCTGCAGATACGGTTCACCCCACGACGGGGTGAACGGGTCGCGCAACTTCCACCAGTGCCGGGGTTTACGCAGGGCGCCGTCACCGACCGAAACCCGCAGACCCTCGAAGGTGTTCCCCGCCTCGATGAGGTTCTCATCGGTGCGGACGGCGAGCCCGTGCCGGCCGGCGATCGGTTCCGCGGTCTCCTGTGCGCGCTGCAGCGGTGAGGCGATGACGAGGGCGATATCGTGATCGGCCAGCGCCCGCGCGACAGCACCCGCCTGGGCACGGCCGGTCACCGACAGCCCGAAACCGGGCAACCGGCCGTACAGAATGCCCCGCGGATTGTGTACCTCACCGTGGCGGAGTACGTGCACGATGGTTTCCACCGATTCGGCGGCGACAGCGCCGGAAGCGGGGGGTTGCGCGGCGACCGCACCGGCGGTGCCGGAAACGTCACCGGCCATCGCGGAGACGGCAGGATCCGCCGGTTCGCCGCGGTCGGCCGCGCGTTCGGATTCGGGCCGGCTCACGCGCCCGATCCTTCATGTGTAGCGCTCGCGGCAGCTGCCGCAGCGGCCGGCAGGGCGGCGGCGATCCGGTCGAAGGCGTCGTCGTCGAGCGCCGCGGAGACGAACCAGGCTTCGAAAGCGCTGGGCGGGCCGTACACCCCGCGGTCCAGCAGCTCATGGAAGAAGGCCGGGTAGCGCCAGGTCTGGCTCGCCTTGGCGGCGGCATAGTCGAGTACCGGGGTTTCGGCGAAGAACACGCTCACCATATTGCCCGCGAACTGCACCTGGTGTGCGACGCCCGCGCCGGTGAGGGCTTCGGTGAGCAGAATGCCGAGCCGTTCGCTGTTACGGTCCAGGGCCGCGTACACCTGATCGTCGGCCGCCCGCAGCGTGGCCAATCCGGCCGCCACCGCCACCGGGTTACCGGACAGGGTGCCCGCCTGGTAGACCGGGCCGAGCGGAGCGAGCCGGTCCATGATTTCGGCGCGGCCGCCGAACGCCGCGGCGGGCAGTCCGCCGCTCATCACCTTCCCGTAGGTGTAGAGGTCGGCCGCCACCGATTCCAGCCCGTACCAGCCCGCGCTGCTCACCCGGAACCCGGTCATCACCTCGTCCATGATGAGCAGCGCACCGTTGTCGGCGGTGATCCGGCGCAGCCCGGCGTTGAAATCGGGCAGCGGCGCGATCGCGCCCATATTTCCGCAGGCGGCCTCGGTGATCACGGCGGCGATCTCGCCCGGGTTCTCCTCGAATGCCGCGCGCACCGCGGTCAGGTCGTTGTACGGCAGCACGATCGTATCGGCGGCCTGTGCGCCGGTGACGCCCGGCGACGTCGGCAGCGCGAAGGTCGCGACCCCCGAGCCCGCGTCCGCCAGCAGGGCGTCGACATGGCCGTGATAACACCCGGCGAACTTGATGATCTTGGGGCGTCCGGTGTACCCACGAGCCAGGCGCACCGCGCTCATGGTCGCCTCGGTCCCCGAGTTCACCAGCCGCACCTTCTGCACCGGAGCGACCCGCTCGACGATCAGTTCGGCCAGCTCCACCTCGGCCGCCGTCGGCGCGCCGAAGGACAGCCCGTCCCCCGCGACCGTCCGAACTGCCTCGACCACCGCGGGATGGGCATGCCCGAGGATCATCGGACCCCAGGAGCACACCAGATCGACATAATCGTTACCGTCCGCGTCGACCAGATGGCAGCCCCGGGCCGACGAGATGAACCTCGGCGTACCACCCACCGAACCGAAGGCGCGCACCGGGGAATTGACACCACCGGGGACAACCGCTTCGGCTCGCTGGAAAAGCTGACTGGAGGCCGGCACCGCCGTACCGGCCACGCGCAGAGAACTCACGGCCTCCAGTTTGGCAGCCTCCCCCGGAGACGTCGACGACAGGGTGTGCATAGGTGATCCACGCCGCCGCCGGTTCCGTACATGCCGCCCCAAATACACCAAGGGTTAGCCGGCAGTGCGTACTGTCTGTTGCGACGAGCGCATGCTCGCCAGACACAGAATCGAAAATGTGAATCACCGGCCGGGGAGGTCGTTTTGCGAAATGCCATCAGTGGTGCGGCGCTGGCTGTTGTTTCGGTCGCCTGCGGCGTCCTGGCGACCGGCCTCGGTGCGGGTACTGCCGCGGCGGCAGAGCCGGTCGTGGATACCGAGAACGCGCGCGCCGGGCTGGTGCTGAACTCCGCCGAAACCGCGGCGCTGGCCGCAGGACCCCTCCCGGCGGTGGTCGACCAGATCGTCCCGCCGTCGCGGATCGGCGCCGGCCTGAACAGCGAGACCCGGCTCTACCGCGACGAACAGGGTGGTGTGCACGCCTCGCTCCGGCAGGTGATGCTGGAGTCGGTGGACAACGGCGGCTCGGTCATCGTGTTCGTCCACGTTCCCGGAGCCCCGCACGGCCGCGTTTTCGATATCTACCAGCAATGGGACTGACCAGGGCGTAGATCAGCGCAGCGTCACCACGCCGGGCGGCCCCGCGCGGGGTTATCGGGTTCGGATGAGGCGCGCCGCGGCGTCGACAACGGCCAGCCCGGCGCCGGCCACCAGCAGCATCGCCAGGAACAACCACGGAGCGACGTAACGGGTCGCGGTGTAGGCGGGGTAATCCCCGGTGGCCGGAAGATCGGTGGTCTGTACACCCAGCGCCCAGCACAGCGCGGCCAACCCGATTGCGATAACCGCCACCGTGATATCGACAGCCGGTACGACGAGCGAACGGTTCACAGGTCTCCTCATATCTTCGGCGGCCGGGCACCGGACGATCCCGGATCGAGGGCTTCACAGGAGACAACAGGGCCTACCGTGACCACCTGATGCTGCCCGCGCGGACTCCGATAATCAATCGTCGCCGGCTGTGTCGCCCACCGGACCCGCGGCCGGGGACGCTATGGCTTCCTCGATCGCGGCGCGCAGGGCACGGTGATCCTTCGCCCAGGTGCGCACCAGCTCGCCGTCGGTCCGGCGCAAGCCGATCGCGGTACGCCGGCGCGGCACACCGGTCAGTTCACCCAGCGCCCGGCCGTCTTCCCACGGCTCGTCGGCATCGGCCGGAAGTACTGCCGCGATCGACCGGACCGGAGTCGTCTCGGCGCCGTTGCGCAGGAACTCGTCGGTCAGTTCGACACTCACGTGGGCACGCGCCGCATACACCTGCAGAACCCCGAACCCGGTGATCAATGCCGCGCAGAACAGCAGCGCGAACCAGTGCGGAGTGACGCCGGCGGCGAGCTCCGCACCCAGCAGCAGCAAACAGATCAGTGGCCCGTACGCCACAGCACGCCAACGGGCACCGGGCTCGGAGAACAACACCGCGCCGGATTCGGCGGCGGTATCGATTCGATCAGGCATACGTACGCGAACCGGAAACGGCAACCACTCGGGTCAGCCGACGATGCTCGGAATCAGCAGGACCGCGACGGTGAGAACACCGAACAGGATCAACAGACTCAAAACGAGCATATCCCGCCGGATACTCTGTGGCTGCTGGATCACCACTCGCATCGTTGCCTCCGATCCCCGGGAAAACCGGCCCGGGATTTCGCCCTAACGGACGAGTACCCGCGACCACCGGTTCGCATGTCCTCTGTGACAGCCCTCACCATACATGCCGGAATACCGGGAACAAACTCGATGTTCGTTATATGGATGCGACGCCTACCGGTGGTAGGCATCAACCGGCTGGTCAGACCGCCGGACAGCAGGGCTCTGGTCCCTGCTCATCGAACTCGGGGATTTCCCGGCTTTCCGGGATCACCCGGCGGACGCGGAGTGAACCACTGCACGGATTCGGGTCGCTGGCACAGATAGATGGCCCCGGCGGCCATGACCGCCTGCACGATCGATGCCGCCCCGGACACCAGCGGGCCGATATCCTCCACCGCGCCGATGGAGAACAGGCTGGCCACGCCCATGATCACCAGCCAGATTCCGACGAAGGTCAGCAGCGTGCGCGCCCACACTTTGCCCTTGCCCAGCTGATGGACGACCAGCACGCCCAGCGCGGCGATCACCGACCCGAAAACCGCTCCGAGCACGGCGCCCATGGTCACCAGCAGATCGACCGTCGCCGGGGCTAGATTCGTATCCGCGGCCTGCATCCGCTCCTGGAATTCGGCGCCGAACCGCTGCCGGTTCAGCAGCGTATCGACCAGCGATACGAACAATCCGACGACGCCCAAACCGATTACGCCCCACCACAATTGCCGAGCGGTGACGATATCCGCCGGCGGGTTCACGACGGCACGGGCGTCTCGGGCCCGGAGGCGGCGGATCGCGACCATACAGGGCCCGCGCTCGAGCCCAGCCAGCGTGCGGCCTCCGTCGCCCAATACGTGAGCACGATATCCGCACCGGCACGGCGGATACCGGTCAGCGATTCCAGTATCGCGGCCTCCCGGTCGATCCAACCGCGCTCGGCGGCCGCGGTGATCATCGAATACTCACCGGAGATCTGGTACGCGGCAACGGGAACCGGCGAACGGTCCGCGACATCGCGCAAGATGTCGAGGTACGCCATGGCCGGTTTGACCATGACAATATCCGCGCCCTGTTCCAGATCCAGCTCCAGCTCGCGGATCGACTCCCGCCGGTTGGCGGCGTCCTGCTGGTAGGTACGCCGGTCGCCCTGCAGCGACGAGGACACCGCCTCCCGGAACGGTCCGTAGAAGGCCGAGGCATATTTCGCCGCATACGCCAGGATCGCGGTATCGGTCCGGCCGGCGTCGTCCAGGGCCTCCCGGATCGCGCCGACCTGACCGTCCATCATTCCGCTGGTACCGAGCAGATCGGCGCCCGCCTCGGCCTGCGCCAGCGCCATCTCCACATAGCGGACGAGTGTCTCGTCGTTGTCGACCGCGCCCGCGGCGTCGAGCACCCCGCAATGGCCGTGATCGGTGAACTCGTCCAAGCAGGTATCGGCCATCACGACGGTCGCGTCGCCTACCTCGGCGGCCAATGCCCGCAGCCCCCGGTTGAGGATGCCGTCCGGATCGGCGGCCTGGCTGCCGACGGCATCCTTGTCCTCGGCCTTCGGCACCCCGAACAACATCAACCCGCCGACCCCGGCCTCGACGGCCTCCACCGCGGCCTTGCGCAGCGAATCCGGCGAATGCTGGAAAACGCCCGGCATCGAGCCGATCTCCCGGGGTTCGGACAATCCGTCCGCGACGAACATCGGCAACACCAGATGCCGCGGCTCCAGACTGGTCTCGGCAACCAGCCGCCGCAGTGCCGGCGTACGCCGCAAACGCCGCGGACGCTCGATTCCGCTCATAAGTTGGAGTCTAGGTGTTGGGTTTCCGGCGCCGCCTCCGGCGTCGGGGGTTCCGGTGTGCCGTTCTGCTACCGGCTGCGGCGGCTCTTCTTCCGGGGCGGGGGGAGCAGGCCCTCGGCGCGGAGCCGGGCGGCGTGTTCGGCCAGCGCCTCCACCAGGGGGCCGACCTGGGCCACCTCGGGCTGCACATCGACGCGGAGGCCGAATTCGACCGCCGTTTCCGCCGTTTTCGGGCCGATGCAGGCCACGATCGTGCGGGCGTGCGGTTTGCCGGCGATACCCACCAGGTTCCGGACCGTGGAGCTCGAGGTGAACAGGACCGCGTCGAAACCGCCGGTCTTGATCATCTCGCGGGTTTCGGCGGGCGGCGGCGAGGCGCGGACCGTGCGGTAGGCCGTCACATCGTCGATCTCCCAGCCGCGTTCGCGCAGGCCCTCCGCGAGCGTTTCCGTCGCGATATCAGCGCGCGGGAGTAGCACCCGGTTCACCGGATCGAAGACGTCGTCGTAGGGCGGGAAGTCGGCGAGCAGGCCCAGTGAGGACTGTTCCCCGCTGGGCAGCAGTTCCGGGTTGATTCCGAACGAGCGGACCTTCTCGGCGGTGGCCTCGCCCACACAGGCGATCTTCACGCCCGAGAACGCCCGCGCGTCCAGTCCGAATTCGGCGAACTTCTCCCAGACCGCGCGGACCGCGTTGGTGGAGGTGAACACCACCCACTGGTAGCGGCCGTCCACCAGACCCTTGACCGCGCGCTCCATCTGCGCCGGGCTGCGGGGCGGTTCGACCGCGATGGTCGGGACTTCCTTCGGGATGGCGCCGTGGGTGACCAGCCGCTCACTCATCTCGCCGGCCTGATCCTTGGTGCGCGGCACCAGAACGGTCCAGCCGTAGAGCGCCCGCGACTCCCACCAGGACATCTTCGACCGCTGTGCGACGGCTTTGCCGATCGTCACGACCAGCGGGCCGACCAGTTCGGAGGCGGCGCTGTTCAACGTGGCCAGGGTGGCCTCGATGGTGCGCTGCTGCCGGGTGGTGCCGCGGACCGTGACCGCGACCGGGGTCTGCGGCGCCATACCGTGTTCGACCAGCGCGCTCGCCGTTTCGGCAAGGTGACCGGAGGTCGCGTGCAGCACCAGCGGGCCGGGGGCCGCGGCCAGCGCCGGCCAATCCACCTCGCCGCGCACATCGGCCTCGGTGTGCCCGGAGCCCAGCGCGATACCGGCATAGCTCGGCACCGTCGATCCGGACGGCAGGCCGGGTAGCACCTCGAAAACGATATGCGACCGGGTGACCGTGGTGACCTCGGCGATCACCGCGTCGGTGGTGAGCGGGTCACCGGAGACCACGCGCACCACATCGTGGCCGTTCCTGGCCTCGGCGATCAAGGTCTTGGCGACCTCGGCAGGATCGCCGAGGGCGGGCCGCACATCCACGGGGTGCTCCCCGTCGGGGTCGGCTTCGACCTCGGTGCCGATCAGGGCGAGTACTCCGGCGTCCACGTCGGGATCGGTGAACGCAAGGGTGGCCCGGCACAGCACTTCGCGGGATCGGGTGGTCAGCAATGCCGGGTCCCCCGGGCCCGATCCTACGAACAGGATCCGCCCCGGATGCTTCTTGCTGGCTCGACTCATCGGTTGTTCTCCATGGGACTGGGTTCGGTGAAGTCCGTGGCGGTGCGCGTTCCCGCTGCGGCAGTGCCGCTCGATCGTGTTGCGGCAGTGCCGCTCGATTGTTCGGTCGCGGCGCCCGACTCCGCTGCGGCGGTGCTCGTTCCCACCGGGGTGGTGTTGTTACCGGCCGGCGCGGCGGACGAATCCGCGGTGCCGGGTTCGGCGGCGAGTAGCTCGTGCGCGCCCAGATCCAGCAGCTCGCGGGCCAGTGCGCGGCCGAGTTCCGCGGCCTGCTCCGGTGCTCCCACCGTCGAGGCCCGTATCACATCGGAACCGTCGAGTGCGGCGGCACAGCCCCGCAACGACAGCTCCTCGACGATTCGCCCGTCGTCGTCCAGAGACTCGACGATTTCGGCGATCGCTCCGACGGGCGCAGTGCAGCCCGCCTCGAGTTCGGCGAGCAGGGCCCGTTCGGCGGTCACGGCGGTTCTGGTGCCGTGATCGTCGAGGTGGGCCAGCAACTCGATCAGTTCGGTATCGGCGGCCCGGCATTCCACGGCCAGCGCCCCCTGAGCGGGTGCGGGCAGGATCTGCACGGGTTCCAAAGCTTCGGTGACGGCATCCAGCCGGCCGATGCGGGCGAGTCCGGCGCGGGCGACGACCACCGCGTCCAGCTCCCGCTCGGCGACCTTGCGCAGCCGGGTGTCCAGATTGCCGCGCAGCGGCTGGATATCGAGACCCAGCCCGAGTGCGCGCAGTTGTGCGACCCGGCGCGGAGCGGAGGTACCGACCACCGCGCCCGGGGGTAGCTCACCGAGCACCATGCCGTCCCGGGCGACGAGCGCGTCCCGCGGATCCTGGCGCACCGGCACGGCGGCGAGAACGAAACGGTCGTCACCGGCGGTGGGCAGGTCCTTATACGAATGCACCGCGATATCGATGGTCCCGGCGGCCAGTTCGGCGCGCAACGCGCTGGTGAAGACACCGACACCGATATCTTCGACCGGCCCGGTGGACAGATCGCCCGGCGTTTCGATCACCACGAGTTCCGCCGGTTGCCCGGTCGCGATGAGCGCGTCCCGCACATCACCGGCCTGGGTACGGGCGAGCAGGCTGCCGCGGGTACCGATCCGGTACACCGGCCGGCCACCCGGTTCCGCGGCGGGTACCGCGCCTTCGCCGTGCAGGATCGTCATGTCGACTGCTCCTGTTCGTCGTGGCCGCCGGGGGTGAAATCGTCGGCGAGCGCGACCTCGCCGTCCAGTCCCATCCAGCCGGCACCGTTGTGTTCCGCGCGGCTGATCTCCATCGGTGCCGCCACCGCCTGGGCCGCTCCGGGTTTGAGTTCGAACAGTTCGCGCAGGGCCTCGGCATAGCTGTCGCCGCCCGGGGTGGTGGCCAGCTGTTTCACCCGCACCGTCGGCGCGTGCAGCAGCTTGTCGACCACTCGGCGGACCGTCCGGGCCACCTCGTCGCGGGCCGGATCGGCCAGTCCGGGCAGGCGGGAGTCCAGCCGGAGCAGTTCGGCTTCGACCACTTCCGCGGCCCGCTGCCGCAGCGCCGCTACGGTCGGCGTGACCTCGGCCATCCGCTGACCGGCCAGATACTTGGCGAGTTCGTCGGCCACGATGGCGCGTGCCGCGGCGGTATCGTCGGCGGCCGCGCCCGCGGCGGGGTCGTGCTGCAGAGTCTCGATATCGATCACGGTGACACCGGGTAGCCCCGCTACCGCGTGATCGACATCGCGCGGCAATCCGAGATCGCAGAACACCAGCGGCTGCCCGGTGCGGCGTTCCCGATCCGACAGCGCGTTGTGCGCGTCGGCGAGGGTCACCACCGAACCGACCGCACCCGTGCAGGTGATCACCACATCGGCCGCCGACAGCGCCTCGGTGAGCCGGCCCAGTTCGTAGGCCTGCGCCGCCACACCGTGCGATTCCGCGGTCGCGGCCAGGCGTTCGGCCCGTTCGATCGTGCGGTTGACCACCAGGATCTGCCCGATTCCGGCGCGCGACAGATGCGCGACGGACAGCCCGCCCATCGCGCCGGCACCGATCACCGCCGCCGTCCGGCCGGCCAGTGATCCCAGGACCGTGGTCGCCCGGTCCAGCGCCACCGACACCACCGAGGCGCCGGCCCGGTCGATACCGGTCTCCGAGTGCACCCGCTTGCCGACCCGCAACGCCTGTTGCGACAGCTCGTGCAGGGTGCGCCCGACGGCCTGCTGGGCGTCGGCGGTGGTGTAGGCACTGCGGATCTGGCTGAGGACCTGCTGTTCACCGACCACCATCGAATCCAGCCCGCTGGCGACCGCGAACAGATGCTCGGCGGCGGCCTCGCTGTAGCGAACGTAGGCGTGGCGGGTGAGTTCGGGCATCGGCAGACCGGAATGCGCCGTCAGCAGTTCGCCGACATCGGCGAGACCGCCGTGGAACGCGTCGACCACCGCGTAGATCTCCACCCGGTTGCAGGTCGAGACGATCATCGCTTCGGAGATATGGCTCGAGGCCAGCATGCGGTCGATCAGTTTGGGCCGATCGGCATCGGTGATCGCCACCTTCTCCAGCATCGCAACGGGTGCGCTGCGATGGGAGATCCCGACGAGAAGAACGCTCATGGTGTGACCACCGATCCCTTGCTGGTTGGCTCCGTTGCCGTATGCGAGGTCGTCTGGGCGGCCTGCGCCGCGCAATGGGAAAGCCCGGCGGGGCCCGGCGTCGGATGCGCGGGCACCCGGCGAGCGATCCGGCCGGAGCCGTTCAAGGTGCGGGCGGTGGGTACGGCACTGCTCGGTACAACACCGCCGGCGCCGGTTTCATTCGCCGGTCCGGGGGCGGTCTCCGCCACATCTGCCGTGGTCACACCGTCGGCGGACTCATCCGCCTCGGCATTGCGGACCCGCTCGAAGGAGAGCATCTGCATCTCCACCGCGAGATCCACCCGCCGTAACTCGACACCGGCGGGCGCGGTCAGCGGGCACAGGGCGAAACTCAGGATGGACTGCATACCGGCCGCGACCAGTTCGTCGCAGACCTGCTGGGCGCTGTCGTCGGGCACCGCGATCACCGCGATGGTGGGGCGTAGCAGCGCGATCTCGGCGGCCAGGTCGGTGGCGTCACGCACCCGCAGCCCCTCGACCTCCCCGCCGATCACCTCGGGGTCGTTGTCGAAAATCCCCACCACGGCGAACCCCCGCCGCCGGAAGCCGCGGTAACCCACCAGCGCACGACCCAGATTGCCCGCGCCGACCAGGACCACCCGATGCCCGTCGGCCAGGCCCAGAACATCTTCGATCCGGGCCCGCAGCCGGGCCACGTCGTAGCCGACACCGCGAACTCCGTTGGGGCCCAGGAAGGACAGATCCTTGCGCAGTTTGGCCGAATTGACACCCGCCGCGACAGCCAGCTCCTCACTGGATACGATGGCGACACCGTCATCGGTCAGCAGGGCGAGCACCCGGAGATACGTGGCGAGGCGGGCCACCGTAGCCTGGGGGATGTCCTTCTGCGGTGTGCGAGTAGTGATGGGAGCATCGCCGGAGACGCCGCGCGTCTCATGGTGCTCTGTCACGTCCTCGGCTCCTCGTGCGGGCCGGAAGACGGCCCGGGTGGTCGGCGACCTCCGCCATTGTTCATGCGCCGGGGGTCGGATATCGGGTTGATTCACCTGCTACCGGCGGCCGGATACTCGCCCCGGCCTGCGGTTCGCGTGCCACCACCGTAACTGCTTGTGAACCCATGCACAAAGTCGGTGAAATTCGCCTCATTTTGTGTCGCGGCCCGGCCTTGTACGATCAGCGGCCGCAATTCCGCATGAGTCAGGCCCGGAGGCCGTAGTGCGATACCTCCGCCTTCGCTCCGGCCTCGGCCCAACCATGCGGACCGATCGCCGATCTCGCTCATGCGCAATAGGCAGAGCATGAACGAGTCAGGCCCGGAGGCGGCGTCAGCGACCGAGGTCGCTGCGCAAGCGCGTTTCGTCGACATCGAAATAGCTGTGCTCCCGGCCGTTGAGCAGGACAACGGGGAGCCGGTCGCCGTATTCCGCGCGCAGCGCAGGATCCGTGCCGGCCGCCTCGTCCACATCCACCACGCGGGGGGTGAGATCGAATTCCGCGCAAATCTCTCGTAGCTGGTCCAGCGCCCGGTCGCACAGCGCGCAGCCGGCGCGAGTAAGCAGTGTCACCTCATGGCCCGTCGGGTTGGTCATAACCGATATTCAACCCGCCCCGCCGGCCCCTCCGTGCCACTGCGGTGCGTCCCGGGGCGCCCGTCCGGTTAGTGTGGACGTGATTCGCGCGAACAGGCGGAGGTACTGGTGCCGGAACGATCGAAGGTGGGGAAAACCGGATTCATCGCGGGCCGGTTCGGGGAACTTCCGGTGCGCTGGAATCTGGGGCCGCTCGGGCAGGGCCTTACCGAGCAGCTGGCGCGTATCTCGCGCAGCCCGTTCGGGCCCAGCGAGGAGGAGGTCCGCGCCAACGTCGCCGGTGAGGCGAGCGCCGATGCCGCCTTGGCCCTACAAGACGCCGAACGGGCCGGTGCGGCCGATACCGGCGCTCCCGAGGTGCCGCTCGATCTCACCGCCGCGGCATTCTTCGACGTGGACAACACGATGGTGCAGGGCGCCTCGATCGTGCATTTCGCCCGCGGCCTGGCCGCACGCAAGTATTTCCGCAGCGCCGATCTGGTGGATATTGCGTGGAAGCAGGTGAAGTTCCGGATCACCGGCAAAGAGAACAGCACCGATATGGCCACCGGTAAAGAAAAAGCGTTGGAATTCATCGCCGGCCGTTCCACGGCCGAACTGGCGGCACTCGGCGAAGAAATCTACGACGAGATCATCGCCGACAAGATCTGGCCGGGTACCCGCGCGCTGGCACAAATGCACCTGGACGCCGGTCAGCAGGTCTGGCTGGTCACCGCGACCCCGGTCGAATTGGCCCAGGTGATCGCCAAACGGCTCGGTTTGACAGGAGCCCTCGGCACGGTGGCCGAAAGTGTCGACGGCCAGTTCACCGGCCGTCTGGTCGGCGATATTCTGCACGGCCTCGGAAAAGCGCACGCGGTCCGCGCGCTGGCCATTCGCGAAGGCCTCAATCTCAAACGTTGCACCGCCTACTCCGACAGCCACAACGATGTGCCGATGCTTTCGCTCACCGGCACCGCGGTGGCCATCAACCCGGATTCCGATCTACGCGAAGTCGCCAAGGCCCGTGGCTGGGAGATCCGCGATTTCCGCACCGGACGAAAAGCCGCGAAGATCGGAGTTCCGACAGCGTTGGCTCTCGGCGCGGCCGGCGGCGCGGTGGCGGCGGCAGTCACCCGTCGCCGCAACCACTGACCACGCCCGCCGACCGCAAACGTGCCCGGCGGCACCGCCGAGTTCAGCGACGCCCTCGGGGGTTTCGGCCCGGCCGCGGAGGTCGAAACCCCGCGCGCTCCGGCGCCGATAACGCAATCTCAGCCCATGAAGGCGTTGCGGCGCTTGATCAGGAGTTTGTAGAGGGTCTGCTGGATCGTCTCGCGGACCTGGTCGGTGACCTCGAACATGAGCATCGGGTCGTCGGCGTCCTCGGATTCGTATTGGGTGGTGGTGATCGGGGTACCGAATTCGATGTACCACTTCGAGGGCAGCGGGATCGCGCCCAGCGGGCCCAGATGCGGGAACGTGGGGGTCACCGGGAAGTACGGCAGGCCGAGCAGCCGGGCCAGCGGCTTGACATCGGCGAGCTTCGGATAGATCTCTTCGGACCCGACGATGGAGCACGGGATGATCGGCACACCGGTGCGCACCGCGGCGGCGACGAATCCACCGCGACCGAAACGCTGGAGTTTGTATCGGTCGGCGTACTGCTTGCCGACACCCTTGAATCCTTCCGGGAAGACACCGGTGATCTCGCCGGACCGCAACAGGCGTTCGGCGTCGGGACGGCAGGCCAGGGTGTGCCCGGCCTTGCGGGCGAGCGAACCCACCATCGGCATTTCGAAGACCAGATCGGCCGCCAGCAGGCGTAGCGCGCGCTGCTTGGGGTGATGGTCGTGCACCGCGAGCTGGAGCATGAGCCCGTCGAGCGGGACGGTGCCGGCGTGGTTGGCCACGATCAGCGCGCCACCGGCCTCCGGAATGTTCTCCATTCCGTTCACCTGAACCCGGAACCAGTTCTCGGCGAGGGGCCGCATAGCGGGTAGCAGCACCGATTCGAGGAGGTGCTCGTCGAAGCCGAATTCGTCGACCTGGTAATCACCGGCGAGCCGGCGACGGGCGAACTCGGCGGTACGCCCGATTCCCTTGCCGACGGCGTCGCGCACCAGATCACCCACGGAACGCGGTGTGGGTGGGGCGGGTGGGGTCAGCCGGTCGATCAATGATGTGACGGACCGGTCCTCCGAACCGGTCCAGTCCCGTGCCGGGGGCCGTGGCCGCGGCACGGAGGAAAGATCTTGCAGCCGTATGACTTTGGCGACGTCGTTCATGTATGTGCTCCCGTACCGACCCTCAACAGGCCGAGCAGTTTGTTTTCTGCGGCGTCGATCCACGCTGGATCGACTACGGGCCGCAACGCTGCGCCCCCGGTGAAGTCGTCGAACGCCTGTACCGTCGTCCAGCGCGGCTCGAAACCCAGTTCGGCGCGCATACGCGTCGTGTCCAGACCACAACCGAAAAGGAAATAGTCGAGCTGTTCGGAGCTGAAATCACGCATCACCGGACCCATCAGGGACCGGCCGACGGTTCGGAACACTGACCACGGTACCGGCATCGCGATCCGGCCGGCGCGACGTACCGCCTGCGAGAGCGCGAGGGCGCCGTCTCCGGCCACATTGTAGGTACCGCCCGGCCCCGCTCCGGTGGCGTGAACCAGCGCGGCGACCGCGTCTTCTTCGTGCAGGAACTGCATGCGCGCGTCCCGGCCGAGCACGGTGGGTGTAATCGGCGAACGCAGCAGTTGCGCGGCGCGGCCACCCAGGCCGGGGCCGATGATCGGCGCCAAGCGCAACGTTATGGCATTGATATCCGGGCGGCGCCGGGCCAGGCCGCGCACGAAACCTTCGACCTCGATCATGTCGCGGGCGAACCAGCCGCCCGGCGGCGTGCGCGCGCTCATTTCTTCGGTGAATTTGGCGGGATCCTTGGCACTGCCGCCGTATACCCCGGAACTCGAGCGCAACACCACCCGGCGCACAGTCGATGATTTCTGGCAGACCGCGAACAACTGCATCGCGCCCAGAACATTCATATCTTTCATCGCCGCCCGGCCGCCCCCGGACGGGGGTTGCGACAGAACCGCGGTATGTACCACGGTATCGACCCCGTGACGTTCGATGACTTTACGAATGAGCGGATTCCGAATATCGGCGCGGACGAATTCGGCGCGGCCCATTCGGCGGCGCAGCGGCGGGCCGGGGGTCAGTACATCGACTGCGACAACCCGTTCGATATCGGGATCGTCGACCAGCCGGCACACGACGCTGCCACCGAAGTAACGACTGGCACCGGTGACCAGCACCACCTTCGGCTTGTATCTGCCGTTCGCATCAGTGTCCACCTGCACCGGACCGTCCCACCTCGAGCATCGGACCCCCGCTCAAATGTTCCGCCTACCACACTAGTGGCCGCGACCGCGAACCCCGCCGTCCTTAACGGGGATCTAACCCCAACTTCAGCTGACCGAAACGCAACGAAAAACCCGCCACCGAATGGTAGCGGGTTTTTCCGAGTACGACGCTCGGTCGCGCTTACTTGCCGAGTTTGCGCCGCTGCACGCGGGTGCGACGAAGCAGCTTGCGGTGCTTCTTCTTCGACATGCGCTTGCGGCGCTTCTTGATCACAGAACCCATAGGGTGTCCTCGCGTTCTCTCCTCGGCGCGTCACGCGCTCGCTTACGTCAACTATCCGGCCGTACGCCCGGTTGCTCGGGGTTGAGCTCTCAGCCCTGGACACGGCGACTGGGCCCGACCGCCCGAGGGCAGGCCGAGCGCCGCCGATCCAACACAGCGAGGGTTGATGTTACCGGCCCGCGGAACGGGACCGGTAACCGCCTTCACCCGGCATCGAAGTAGGACGTCTCCAGATATTCGTGCACCGCCTTGGCATGCACGCGGAACGATCTCCCGACGCGGACCGCCGGTAACTCGCCCGAGTGCACCAGCCGGTACACCGTCATCTTCGATACTCGCATCAGATTTGCCACCTCGGCGACGGTGAGAAATTGCGTACCGCCACCGAGTATCGATTGTCCGGGCGACGAACCACCGCCGCCACTAGCGGACATCTTGTTAGAAGACATCATCGCACCACTGACCTCCGGCACGTCCGCGCCGCCGGCTTCCCCACCGGCGGAACAGACACGCACGTGCTCCTTGAAGCTTAGCGGGACCAGTGGGATTACTGCGACGGGAGTGAGAAAACAGGTTCATACGCTGGGAATCGTCCGGTCATTCTGTGGACGCTCCCTGTTCCGCGGAACGCTGTTTGGCCGCGTGCAGCGCCTCCAGGAACGCCGAGCGCAGCCCCGACCGCTCCAGCTCGCGCAGGGCCGCCGCGGTGGTTCCGGCCGGCGAGGTGACCGCCGCCCGCAGATCCACGGCACTCTGCCCCGACTCCGCCAGCATGGCCGCCGAGCCGAGCATGGTCTGGGTGACCAGCTGAGTGGCAATGTCCCGGGTCAGCCCGAGCCCCACCCCGGCCTCGATCATCGCCTCCACCACGAGGAAGAAGTAGGCGGGCCCGGAGCCCGATACCGCGGTCACCGCATCCATCTGCGTTTCGGGTACCACGCACACCTGGCCCACCGAACTCAGCAGTTCGGTCACCAGATCCAGCTGCTCCCGTTTCGCGTAGCGCCCGGCCGCGAGCACACTCATTCCCTCGCCGACCAGCATCGGGGTATTCGGCATGACCCGGACCACGGGGAACCCCGCAGGCAGCTTGCCCTCCAGCCGGGCCGTCGGAACACCCGCTACCAGCGAGACCAGGATCTGATCCCGGTCACCGTCGAAATCCGTTTTCCCCAGTTCGGTGAGTACCGCGTCGACATCGACCGGCTTCACCGCGACCACCAGCAGGTCGGCGCCCGTGGCCGCGTCGGCGACCACATCGGTCACCCGCACCCCGAAACGGCCGGCGAGCAGTTCCGCCCGATCGGCATGAGTTTCGACGACAACCAGGTCTTTGACGGCCCGCCCCGCCTCCAGCAGGCCGGCAATCAAGGCCTCGCCGATCCGGCCCCCGCCGATAACCGCAATACGTGTCATAGGGACATTGTTGATCGCGCGCCGTCGCGCGCGGGGTCCGGGGGGCTGTGTACTCGGCGGCGCGGGTTCGGCGCCCCCTTTTGTCTCGATTCTTCACTCCGCCGCTCCTCCGCTTCGCTCCCCCGCTCTGTCGCTCCAGAATCGAGACGGGCCCCGAACCATGAAGGTGAACCGCTGCACCAAGGCGCGGTGGCGGT
Source organism: Nocardia sp. NPDC051750 (assembly GCF_044453135.1). Lineage (NCBI taxonomy): Bacteria > Bacillati > Actinomycetota > Actinomycetes > Mycobacteriales > Nocardiaceae > Nocardia > Nocardia sp. NPDC051750. Next base: position 317,292 of record NZ_JBITCK010000001.1, read on the forward strand.
GGGGGCAACGGCGGGGTGGGTTCAGCGTTTAGGAGACGGGAGCAGGGCGAGCTGGCGGCTCTGCGCCACCAGGGTGCCGGTGGAGTCGACGACTATCTGGTCCGAATCGAACATGCCGCCGCCCACCTCGTGGGTGGTGGCGATGATGCGCAACCAGCCGGGGGCCGGCCGGCGCCGCAGGTAGGTCGTCATCTGAACAGTCGGGGACCAGCCGAAATAGCCCAGGTTCGTGGGCACCGGCGGGCACATATCCGCGGCCATCATCGCGATGAACGACGCGACCTCCGGGTCCGCCTGATCCTTCGGCCGCGGCCGCAGCCACATCCGCAGCCGCGGTTCGCCGTGCTCGTTCTCGATGAACGGCGCCCATTCGCGGTCCAGGAACGCCTCCATACCGCGGGCCACGTGCACGATCCGCCCCATTGACGAACCCGGTTCGTAGCCGATGGCATCGGCGGCCGGTTCCACCGGTAGATCGGTGAGCGCCGGAGCGTGCAGCGGGATCCGATCCGGGCCGTCCAGATGACCGAAGGTGAACGCGGTACGCACCAGCGGCCGTCCGCGCTGGATGAGCATCACGTCCACGAGACAGATCTGCCGGCCGACCTTGCGGATGGACACCTCGTAGAGAACCTCACCGGGCTCCGGTGCCCCCAGGAAATCGGTGCTGCCCGACAGCGGCGCCATAGCGGCCCGGTCCGGTTCCACGGTGCGCAACCACCGCGTCGCGGCCGCGGCCGAACCGGCGACGATCGTCCCACCGTGCACCTTCGGCCCGATGGTCCAGATATCGTCGATGATCCCGCGATACCGCCCCGCACCCGGTTCGTCCGCGGCCAGCTCGGTCAGCGCACAGACACGGCTGAACGGCGCCTCCGACTGCACCCGGTCGATATCGGTGCTCAGCTCCGTCGTCATCGCTCTCCTGTGTTTTCGGCGCGCCGCCGGGGACGTCCGATCGGGATTGTGGGAACTTCCGAGGGCCTCGCTGGGCTCGGTGGTGCCGCTGGGCACATCCGGTCGAGTATGGGGTTGTACCTCCAAGGCGCTCGCTCAACTGGGCACCGCCGGTGCCACGTTCCTGGGGGACCAGCCTACGGGTCGTTCCTCGCGGGGGTGTGAGAGGAAGGGCTATTCTATACAAACACTACCGATTGTCCCGATTCAACCGGCCGGTTGCCTCCGGCAACACTCAGCACAGCGAGCTGACCGCTGGATTCAGGTGGGTGCGGGCGAACTCGAGAGTGCGATTCAGCATCTCCGCGCGGGCCGCGGTGCTGCGGGCTTCCTGGGTGTTGATCTCGGCGACCGCGTGCCCGGCGAAACCATTGCCGACCAGCGCGGCGCAGACCTCCGCACACGGCTGGGTCCCTTCGCCCGGGATGAGGTGTTCGTCGTGCGCGGCGCCGCGGCCGTCGGCCAGATGCAGATGCACCAGGCCGGAGCCCATGCGTTCGGCCAGCGTCAGCGGGTCGGTGCCCGCGGTGGCTGTATGAGAGAGGTCGAGAGTGTAGTGCTGGTATCCGGTATCGGTGGGATCGTAGGTGGGGCTGAACGCGGTCAGCGCCAGGCCCGGGCCGCCACGGCGTTCCAGCCGCCGGATATCGCCGGCCCGGCGGCCGAACAATCGGTCGGCGCGCATCGGGAACATGTTCTCCACCGCGACCGACACCGAGCTCTGCCGCTCCAATTCCGCTACCTGTTCGGCGAATCCCTCCGCGTACCGGCGCTGCCAGCGGAACGGTGGATGTACCACCACGGTATCCGCGCCGAGAATTTCCGCGCTGCGGACACTGCGCGCCAGTTTCGCCACCGGGTCGGCGCCCCAGACCCGCTGCGAGATCAGCAGGCACGGGGCGTGGACCGCGAGTACCGGTATCGAGTACTTGCGGACATAACCGCGCACGGTGTCGAGGTTCTGGCTGGCCGGTTCGGCCCACACCATCAATTCGATCCCGTCGTAACCCAGTTCGGCCGCATAGCGGAAGGCGGCCTCGGTGTTCTGCGGATAGACCGAAGCGGTGGAGAGACCGACCTTGATCCCCCGGGACCGTCCGCCGTCCCGCGAACCGGCCGCGGGGGAAATACCTGCCATCGCTGCCTCGTTCAGCCCGTACTGAGTAGAAATGCCAACGGTCCCAGTGTGACGAACACACCGACGACCACGGCGATCACGGTACTGAGAATATCGTCGGTGCGGCGCAGGATCCGCACCAATGCCACGAGTCCGAGGATCACCACGACGGCCAGAGCGAGCGCCGCCAGCGGCTGCATCTCCCACAGCAGCTCCATACCCTTGAACAACAGCATGCCGGCGACGGCCGCACCGACGCTCTGGGCGCCCAGCATGATCCATTGTTTGCGTGGATCCACCGCTTCCTCGCGGTCCCGGCTGCGACCGGCGCCGCCGGCGCGGGAGCGGGTCGCGGTGAATTTCCCGGTTGCCGCACCGAGCCTGCCGGTGAGTGCCGAACGGCCACCGATCTTGCGGGGCGCGGCGGGAGTCTCGTCCTCGGGGACGGCATAGATATCGGAATCCGGTTCGAAGTCACCCGTTTCGGGCCCGTGCTCGCGTGGCATGGGTCCTGGCATCGGGGGCATGGGCCCGTGGACATCCGTCGCATACATATCGGTGTCACGGAAACCGTTGTCCGCACCGTAATCCGGGGGCAGCGGGCCCGGGCCGGCCGGTGGGGCAAGGTCGGGGCGGCCGTTTCGTTTGCCGCGGCGCCCGCCCCGCTCTGCCTTCCCGAGGGGCGGGGGCGGCTCGGCGGGCGGGTTCTCGATATCGAGCGGGCCGGAGCGCAACGGCTGATTCTGTTCCGCCAGGGACCACACCGCGGTGGCCTGATCCGGGTTCGCCGCGTCGCCGGGCTCCGGCCAGGGTGCCGGATCGGGCAGCGGACGCGCGCCGCGCCGCCTGCGCTCCAATTTGGGACGCGAGTCCTCGGCGGGCGCGGGCCACGCCTCCGTGGCGGGCGCGGGCGGACCCAAACGCGGTGGCCCGCCGTCCGTACCGGGCCAGGGCGGGCCCATATCGGGCCGCCCGAAGTCCGTTCCCGGCCCGGCCGGCGCCGGGAAGGCACCGAAGCCGTTCCGTTCCGGCGGCAAGCCATAGCCCCCGGGCGCATCCTGCCTGTATCCCTCGGGCGTCTCCTGCCCGAATCCCCCGAATGCTTCCGGCCCGTATCCACCGGGGGGCTCCTGCCCGTATCCCGCAGGCGCTTCGGGCGAGGCAGCGACAGCTTCCGCCGCGGCCGCCGCTTCGGCGGCACGTCTGCGGGCGGCGCGACCGCCACCGGAAGACGATGGTCCGGCCTCCCAGGACTGTCCGGCCGGGCCTTCCGTCGCGGGAGCGGCACCCGGGTAGCCGTCGACTGCTATCTCGTCGTCCGGTTCGGGACGCCGCCGCCGACCGCTCCGCGCCGGGGCTTCCGCCGGGACCGAGCCGTCCGCCCCGGCGCCGTACGGGCCCGGATCGCCCAGCCGGGCAGGCGAGCCGTCCGGGGGCGTATCGGACTGGTACGGGACCAGCGGGTTGTACACCGTGATCGGCCCGGACATCGGCGAATGGCTCGGCTCACCCGCGCCCGGAAACTGTTCGCCCGCATAGGCTTGCGGTGCGTATCCGTTATCAGCGGGCGCCGGTTCGCCGGTCGGCTCCTCGGTGTCCTCGGGTGCGGCGTGCGCCGAGCCTGCATCGACAGCCGGTAGATCGCCGGTCAGTTCGGATACCGAAACCCCGCGTCCGCCGCGCCGTCTGCGCCCACCGCCGCTGGATGCCGGTGTCTGACCGTTGCGGGCCAGGAGTTCGGCTACCGACAGCTGATTGGAGTTCCTGCTCATGAAGGCACCGTTTCGACCGGGCCCGCCGACGCACCGCTACCGGGCACCGAACCATTACCGGTCGCCGCATTCGGAGCGTTCGTTGTCAGTGGTCCACCATTCATATCGGTATCCAGTTTGCGCAGAATCAGCCCTTCGCGCAGCGCCCATGGACAAATTTCCAGCGTATCGAGGGATAGCGCACGCATCGCGGCCTCCGCGACGAGCGCTCCCGCCACCAATTGCTGGGACCGATCGGCGCTGACCCCCTCCAGTTCCGCGCGGTCGGCAGCGGTCATCCGGGAAATGAATGCGATCAGTTGCCGCAGGCCGGAACTCGTCAGTGTCCGCCGCACCCGCGGCCCGGCACCCGACGGGGCCGCCCCGGTCAACCGGGCCAAGGACCGGAAGGTCTTGGAGGTGCCCACCGCCAGATCGGGCTTTCCGGTTTCGGTCAGTTGTTTGGCCGGGTCGACCAGTTCGGCGGACAGCCAGTCGCGCAGGATGGCGATCCGGCGCTTACTGGGCGGATCCTCGGGCAGCCATTTGCGGGTCAACCGGCCGGCCCCCAACTGCAGCGACAACGCGACATCGGGTTCCTCGTCGACGCCGCTGCTCACCTCCAGCGAGCCGCCGCCGATATCCAGATTGAGGATCCGGCCCGCGCTCCAGCCGTACCAGCGGCGGACCGCCAGGAAGGTCAGGCGGGCCTCGTCCGCCCCGGCCAGCACCCGCAGATCCACGCCGGTCTCCGCACGCACTCGCGCCAGCACCTCGTCGGAATTGGTCGCCTCACGCACCGCCGAAGTGGCGAACGCCATCAGTTCCGCGCAGCCGGACGTCGCCGCCAGGTTCGCGAAATCGGCCACCGTATCGACGAGTTTCTGCGCCCCCTCGGCCGTGATCCGACCGGCGTCGTCCATGCTCTCCGACAGCCGCAACGACTCCTTGGTGGAGCTCATCGGCATGGGATGACCACCCCTGTGTGCGTCCACCACCAGTAGGTGAACGGTGTTGCTGCCGACATCGAGGACACCTAGACGCACACGAACACGGTACTTGGTCCACCTGAACAGCGATCGACCTGGTCGTGGTGTTAGCGTTAGGGGTTGTGACGTCTGGCGCAGCCACGAACGACTCCCTCCCCGCTCCGACCGATCTTCCGATGCCGAAGATGCGGCCGAGCCGGGAAGTGCCGCTCGACTTCCCTCGGGAGTGGCTCGAGTTCGTGGACCCGGCCGATGAGGAACATCTGATCGCCGCCGACCTGACCTGGCTGACCTCGCATTGGACCTGCGTATTCGGCACCCCGGCCTGCCAGGGGATCCTGGCCGAGCAACCGGATGCCGGCTGCTGCACGCACGGCGCGTTCCTCTCCGATGACGACGATCGCAAACGCCTGCGCAAAGCCGTGAAAATGCTGACCGCCGCCGACTGGCAGCTGATGGATCAGGCCCGTGACGACAAGGGAAAGATCAGCCGCAAGACCTATCTGGAAACCGACGATCTCGACGACGAACCGGCCGAGCGCACCCGCCGGTACAACGATGCCTGCATCTTCCTGAACCGCCCGGATTTCCCGGGTGGAGCCGGGTGCGCGCTGCACATCATGGCCGTCCGCCGGGGCCTGGAGCCGCATACGGTCAAACCCGACGTCTGCTGGCAACTCCCGATTCGCCGGACCCAGGACTGGGTGACCCGGCCGGACGGGGTCCAGATCCTGCGGACGACGATCACCGAATACGACCGCCGCGGCTGGGGGCCCGGCGGTGTGGACCTCGACTGGTACTGCTCGGGCTCCCCCGACGCGCATATCGGGGAGCGGCCGGTCTGGCAGTCCTATCGCGCCGAGCTCATCGAATTACTGGGCGAACCCGCCTACCGGGAACTCGAACGGCAACTGCTGCGCCGGGAGGGCACACCGGTCGTCGCGGAACATCCCGCGACCACGCAGGCCCGCCGCGATGCCCGGGCGCGCCCACCCCGGAATTCCACCCCGGACCGATAGTATTCAGGGACTCGACCTGCGATAACCCACCGCACCGGAGGTGGCGCCATCACCAGAATTCTCGCAGCTACCCTGATCGCAATGGCGGTGACCGCGGCCGCGGCGGGCGGTGCCATCGCGGAGCCGGCCGCCGACCCCCATCAGTTCTCCGACCACACCACCGAGTTCATCCCCCTCGGCGCGCCGAATGCGCTCGCCGCCCGGGACTCGGGTAAGCAGCTCGTGCTCAGCCCGCACGGGACCCGGCGCAGTATCGTCTGCCGCGGTAACGGGATCACCGTGGCGCTCTACGACTGCAGCCAGGAAGACGGTCTGGGCTGGGCCCCGCTGCACCGGACCGATACGCCGTTCGGCAACGTCTGGGTCTACTTCCCCTGATCAGGCTCTGCCCATGCAGCCCCGAGCGGAGGGCCCTCCGTGGATACGCTGCGCTCCCGCCTCGGGCCTGACTCGCTCAGGCTCTGCCCATTCAGCCCGAGCGCGGGCCCTCCGTGGTTACGCTGCGCTACCGCCTCCGGGCCTGACTCGCTCAGGCTTCGAGTTTGTACCCCAGGCCGCGCACGGTGACCAGATGCTCCGGCCGTGCCGGATCGGACTCGATCTTCGACCGCAGCCGTTTGACGTGCACATCGAGGGTTTTCGTATCGCCGACATAGTCCGCGCCCCAGACCCGGTCGATCAGCTGACCGCGGGTGAGGACCCGGCCCGAGTTCCGGAGCAGGTATTCGAGCAGATCGAATTCCTTCAGCGGCAGAGTCACGGGGTTGCCGTTCACCAATACCGTGTGCCGGTCCACGTCCATCCGGACCGGGCCGGCTTCCAGGACGCCGTTTTCGCTGTTGGAATCCATTTCGTCGCCGGCACCGCGGCGCAGCACCGCCCGGATCCGGGCGATCAGCTCCCGCGCCGAATACGGTTTGGTGACGTAATCGTCGGCGCCCAGTTCCAGCCCGACCACCTTGTCGATCTCGCTGTCGCGCGCGGTGACCATGATCACCGGCACCCCGCTGCGGGTGCGCAGCTGTTTGCAGACGTCGGTGCCACTCATCCCGGGCAGCATCAGATCCAGCAGGACGATATCCGCGCCGGAGCGGTCGAACTCGGCGAGCGCCGAGGGGCCGTCACCGGCGATCGTGACCTCGAATCCTTCCTTGCGCAGCAAGAAGGCGAGCGGATCGGCCAGCGATTCCTCATCCTCGACGATCAACACACTCGTCATCTGCGTGCCTCCACACCATTCGATCGGCCCGGGCCGGTTGGACGCGGGCTGGGTTCTCTTTTCGTCAACGCGGGCAGACCGTCGGCGCCGTTACCGTCGGTCTCCTGGTGCGCGGGTATGCGCAGGGTGAATGTCGAGCCGGTGCCGAGCTTGCTCCACAGAGTTATCTCACCGTTGTGGTTGGCGGCCACATGTTTCACGATAGCCAGGCCGAGGCCGGTTCCGCCGGTGGCGCGGGACCGCGCTTTATCGGACCGGAAGAAACGTTCGAACACGCGTTCCTGATCGTCTTTCGCGATACCGATACCGCGGTCGGTGACGGCCATCGCCACATAGGCGCCGCGGACCGACCGGCTGACCGAGACATGGGAGCCGCGCGGTGAATAAGCGATGGCGTTCTCCACCAGATTCGACAGCGCGGTGATGAGCAGAGTTTCGTCACCGCGGACCTCGAGCCCGCTGGGCCGGTCGGTGCTGACCGTGATGCCGGCCGCTTCGGCCGCGGTGCGGGAACGGTCCACGGCCTGGTTGACCACCGTATCGACGTCGACGACCTCGAGTTCGGGCAGTTTCTCCGCACCTTGCAACCGTGACAGCGCGATCAGTTCGGTGACCATCTTCCCGAGGCGGCTGGATTCGGCCAGGACCCGCTCACCGAAATGCCGGACCGCGTCGGGATCGTCGGCCGATTCCAGCAGCGCCTCGGCCAGCAAGCTCATCGCCCCGACCGGGGTTTTCAGTTCGTGGCTCACATTGGCGACGAAATCGCGGCGCGTGGCTTCCATCCGGGCCTGTTCGGAATCGTCGTCGGCGAACAGGACGGTGAAACTGGTCTCCTCGGGCGAGAGCGGCCGGGCCAGGCCCCGGACCGCGATGCGGCCGCGCCCGGGCGTGGGCTTTTCCGCGGTGAGATCGAATTCCGCCGATTCAGCGGTCGCCAGTACTTTCTCCACCGCCCCCCACGCGCGTTCGTCGAGCAGCCGGTTGCGGACCAGGCCGAGTTCTTCGGCTCGCGGGTTCACCAGGACGACATCGCGGTACTCGTCGACCACGGCGATACCGCTCTCCGAGGCCAGCACGATCAGGTCGAGAACCTGGGACATGGTGAGACCGGAGTCGGCCTGCCGGCGCTGTGCTGTCCGGGCGTTCACATAGGGGATCACCAGTCCACCGACAGCCAGTCCGACGACAGCCGCCAGGACTGCCAGCAGTACGGCCTGGGGAACGCTCACATCAGGAATCGTACGGTCGACGACGCGCAAACAAACCCGGGGTCGGTGAAGTTTCGTGCAGGTCACGGCCGATTCCGGCGGTGTTCGCCCGGTGTTTACGCATTGTTCGGCAGGGGCCGGGTTTGGGATCGGCCGCGGGCGTGCCCGGCCCCGTTCCGACCAAAACCCCGTTGTGTCTGGGACACAACGGGGTTCGCTTCGGTCAGCCTTCCGCCGGGGGATTCACCACCCCGGGTTTCCGCGTACCGGCACGTTCACGAAACTCGGCCGGTTCGGATCGAGCTGCACATGCTGCGGCTTCAGTCCGGTATCGATGAGCATCGGCAGCGGCGGCACACCCTTCGGCGGATTGCCGGCATAGACATCCACCCGCAACCGATGCCCCGGCTCCAGCCTCGCCTCGATCGCCGGAACCGCGATATCGAGCGTGGTCACCTCACCGGGGACGGTGAGCCGGCGGTTCTCGAGCGTGACGAACGGACGCGGATCGGTGTAGTCGCCGTTGGCCGACCGGCTGCTCTGCGACTCGTCGATCTCGCGCAGCGAAGCCATCAGCTGCCCCGACGACAACACCCGGGACTGCCCGTCGGGAGCCACGTCGTTGACCGTGACCGACCAATAGCCGTCGGCCGCGTCCTGCACGGTCTCCAGGTGCACCGCGATCGGCCCGGAGATATCGACGGCTTCGCCGACCAGCGCGCTGGTGAAGGTCAGCCCGTTGGATTCCTGGATCCGGGAATCCGCGCCACAGGCGTTGATGATCGCGATGATCCCGGCGGTCGCCTGCGCGGCATCGTTCGAACACACCCCGGTGAGCCCCGGGGCGACGGTCAGTCGCGCGGAACTGCCGGCCACCGTGCTCAGCGATCCGTCGTGCACGCTGTGACCGCCGGTCCCGCTGGGCGCCGCGGACAGGTACATCCGCCGGTGCTCGGCCTGCTGATCGGCCGGAGCGCTCTCCCCGAAGCCGTCCCGGGTGACCCAGCCCCCGCCCTGCTGCCGCAGGGTCACCGGGCCGTACCGGTCGATACCGTTGTCGATACCTTTCAGCCACTTGTCGAACCAGGCGCGCTGCAGGACGTCCAGGCGCGGCGGCAGCCCCGGTTTGCCCGATTCGCTGCCCGAATTGATGTGATAAGTATCGCCCATCAGCAGCTGTTTCTGCCCGGCCGGGACCGCGATCTGGTTGTAGATCTGCGATTCCGAGTAGGTGAACAGATCGTGCCAGCCACCGGTCACGAAGGTCGGCACGTCGATCTGCGCGGGATCGCCCAGCCAGGCCTGCCGGTCCGCGCTGTCGCCGCGGATCATCTCCTGCAGCCGCGGATCCAGATCCTCGACCCGAGGTGTGGTGTAGGCGTTGAGAAAGACATCGAGATAGGTGAACGGCGACGAGAGCCGATCGTGCAGCCACTGCTGATCGAATGTTCCGGTAACCATGGATTGCACATCCGGCATCCATTTGGTCGCGTTGATCAGCGACATCCAGAGCGGGATGAAGTTGAAGCCGAAACCGCCACCGGGCATGAGCACATCCTGGGCCAGGTCACTACCCGGGACCACCGGGAACAGCGCCTTCAGCGCGGGCGGATGCTGTTCGGCGGCCTGCAACTGGTTGATACCCGAATACGACATACCGGTCATCCCGACCTTGCCGTCGGACCAGGACTGGCGCGAGGCCCAGTCGACCACCTCGACGGTGTCGAGCTGTTCGCGCTGCCGCAGCATGTCCCATACACCCTGCGAGAACCCAGTACCCCGGACATCCACCACCACCTGGACGTAACCGCTCTTCACCAACTGCCGGTCGACGGCGAAGTTCCGCATCGCGCCGCCGCCGAGCGCCTTGGTGAGGTCGGTGAGCCCGGACAGCGGGGTTCCGGTCATATCGATATCCCGGGCCAGCTGGTTGACGGCATCGGACAGCCCCGGCACGGATCCCATGTGGTCGACGAGGTTCGACGCCAGTTTGGTGTACGGGGTCATGTTCACCAGCACGGGCGTGCGCGTGTCGACGGGCCGGGACGCGGCATCGGCGGGCCGGTACACATTCGCTTTCAGCACCGTGCCGTCACTCATGGTGATCGGCACATCCCAGGTGATGTTGATATTCGGGTACTGCTGCGGCCCGTCATGGGTCGCCGCCCACTGCACCCCGGCCGCGCCCCCATCGGGTCCCGTAGCCACCGGCGCCGCGGCGGCACCGCCGCCCAGCAATGGCCCCAGCAGTACCGCGGCGGCAATTACCACAGTGGCGCGTAACACGATCTTCATCGGCCGTGATCCACCTCTCGAACTGGTCGGACGATCAAGAGCATACACAGCGTTACTCGCGAGTAACGAGAATTCATCGTGCCCATTTCGACGAATTGCGTTCCACGCCGAGAATTAGTGACCCACTCACAAAAAGAATCGAGACTCCCGTGCTGGTTCACAAAGAGTGCAACCCCCCGGACACAGAATCCAAGTCGACATCCCCCTCGCATCACTCGGTCCGATGAGCATTCCCGGCCCGGGTTCCGCCCCATGTCCACGACGATTCAACGGAGGCCTGCAGAACCTGGCCACCCGGGCGCCGACCCGCCGGAGGCGGGACCGAAAAAAAGAGCGCCGCAACCGTTTCGGGTTGCGGCGCTCGACGTCGAACGTCTACCGGCCGCCCTGGTTGGCGACTGCGGCGGCACCGGCGGCCGCGGCTTCCGGGTCCAGGTACTCGCGCGGTCGGACCGGGCGGAGATCTTCGTCCAGTTCGTAGCGCAGCGGGATACCGGTGGGAATGTTGAGCCCGGCGATATCGTCGTCGGAGATCCGGTCGAGGTGTTTGACCAGCGCGCGCAGCGAATTGCCGTGCGCGGCGACCAGCACCGTCTTACCGGTCAGCAATTCCTGAGAGATGGTCGACTCCCAGTACGGGACCATCCGGTTCACCACGTCCAGCAGGCATTCGGTGCGCGGCACCTCGATATCGGAGTACCGAAGATCGCCCGCCTGGCTGTATTCGTCGTCCAAGTCGATCGGCGGCGGCGGGGTGTCGTAGCTGCGGCGCCACAGCATGAACTGGTCTTCGCCGTATTCGTCGCGGATCTGCGCCTTGTTCTTGCCCTGGAGCGCACCGTAGTGCCGCTCGTTGAGCCGCCAGTCCCGGATCACCGGAATCCAGTGCCGGTCGGCGGCGTCGAGCGCGATATTCGCGGTCGAGATCGCGCGCCGCAGCAGCGAGGTGTAGACGATATCGGGCAGGATGCCGTGCTCGGCCAGCAGTTCACCGGCCCGTTTACCCTCGGCGACGCCCTTGTCGGTGAGATGCACGTCCACCCAGCCGGTGAACAGGTTCAGGGCGTTCCATTCGCTCTCGCCGTGGCGCAGCAAAACGAGGGTGTAGGTCATGCGGGTCATCCTGCCATGAGGCCGTGCCTGTCTTGCGTGGGCCCGGACCGCCCTCGGCCGATGAGAACCACCTGTCCGTACGTGCCTCTGACAGCTACGGGTGCACAGCCCCGAACGGGTTTTCCGCCGAGGACGCGAGAACGGCCGCACCGACGAGCGTCGCCCCGTCGTCGAGCCGGGACAGCTCGACTCGGAGACCACGCAGGAAACCGAGACCCGCATGCCGCTCGACCGCCGCACGCAGCGGCTGCCAGAGCGGCTCGCCGGAGTGGGCGAAACCGCCGCCGATCACCACCGTGTCCACATCCAGCAGGCCGGCCGCGGAGCTGATCGCCTGGCCGAGCGCGGTTCCGGCGCGCGCCAACGCGGCCACGGCGATCGGCTCGCCCGCCCGGGCCGCCTGTGCCAGCTCGGCGCCGGTCTCCCCGGTCCACCCGCGTTCCCGCGCCCACCGCGCCGAGGACATCCCGCTCGCCACCGCTTCGACACAGCCCACGCCGCCGCACGCGCAGGGCACATCCCAGCCCGGCACGACGATATGCCCGATATGCCCCGCGTTCCCGGTGCGGCCCAGCGATACTCGTCCGTCGACGACGATCCCGCCGCCGATACCGGACGATACGGTCATCGCCAGCGCGTTGCGGACGCCGCGAAGCGCGCCCGAATTTCGCTCCGCGAGAGCCAGGCACGCGCCGTCGATCGCGAAACGCACGGTCGCGCCGGGGAAAAGCGCCTCGACCGCGGCGACGATCCCGAAGCCGGAGCGCCACTCCGGAATATTGAGCGGACCCGTGACGCCGGCCGGAACGTCCACCGGCCCCGCCGATCCGATCCCGACCGCCGTCACCGTATCGCCGCCGGCAACCGCCAGCAGCAGGTCCCGGCACACCTCCCAGACGCCCGTGGCCGGCACCGGGGCCCTCCGGACCGCCGTCACTCGTCCCGCATCGTCGACCAGTCCCGCGGCGAATTTCGTCGCCCCGATATCCAGCGCCAGAACCGCCACCCACGCCTCCTGAACATCCCGATCCGCCGACCCGATTCTCGCTCACGCGGACGCGTATCGACGACCCAGCCCCAGATGGGCGGCGCTGGTGGTTCCGGGAATCGCGAGCAGATGCTCGCCGCGGTGCAACAACCACGACAGCGCCAGGCGGGTAGCCGTAATTCCGGGCGCGGCCGCGATTTCGGCCACCCGCCGGCCGGTGGCAGCGGCGCCAGGGTGAGCGGGAGGAACGCCACGAAGGCGATTCCGGCGGCACAGGTGAGTTCGACGATCTCCGTCATCGGCGAACCGAACTCCTCGGCCTCATCGAGAAGGTGGCGGTCCCGAGCCCTGCGCGCTGATACCGACGACGGCCTCAGGGTTTCTCGGAGCTGTCCACCAGGTGTTCGAACGCGCGCAGATTCTGCAGGGATTCACCACGCGACACCCGCCACTTCCATTCCTTGCGAATGGATTCGGCGAAACCGAGTTCGAGCAGGGTGTTGAAATCGCCGTCCACGGCCTCGAGGATCTGGCCGAAGATACGGTCCAGTTCCTCGGCTGTCACCGAATGTGTGGCGGCCCGGCCGACCAGGTAGATATCGCCCAGCTTGTCCAGCGTGTAGGCCACGCCGTACAGCCGCCGGTTGCGCCGCAGCAGGAATTTGTAGACGCCTTCGAAGTTCTCGTCGGGTTTGCGGCAGACGAAGGATTCGAACCGCACCCCGTGCCCGCCCACGGTGAGCATTACCGCGGTCTTCAATTTCCGCTCGCCCGGAAGCACCGCTACGAAGGCCCCGTCTCCGGGGCGCGTGTATTCGATATCGCGGTCCCGCAGCGTTTCCTCGACGATCCGTGCGGTCTCCGGCTCGCTCATCTGAGCACTCCCGTCCGGCGCCGCCACAGCGCCCGCGATCTGGCCTGGTTCTCGCCGAGGATAGTGGGACCGCGACCGTGACCGGACAATGCGCCGGTGTAGCTGTCGAGCAGTTTCTCCGCGGTATGCGCCCACGAGAAATCTGCGGCGTGCGCTACCGCGCTCTGACCCATCCCGGCCAGCCGCGCCGGATCGTCCAGCAGGTATTCCAAAGCACCGGCCCAGTCGGGCGTGCGATGGCCCGCCACCAGCAGGCCGCTGTGCTCGTGCCGGACCGCGGTACCCAGCCCGCCGACCGCCGCCGCGAGCACCGGAGTACCGCTGGCCTGCGCTTCCAGCGCGACGAGCCCGAACGATTCGTTGTAGCTCGGCACGGCCACCAGATTCGCCGCCCGATAGACCTGCACCAGCCGTTCGGGCGGCTGGGGCGGCAGGAAGGTGACATGGTCGGTGATACCGAGCTGAGCGGCCAGTTCGATGAGCGCATCGGGCCGCTCCAGACCGGTGCCCGAAGGCCCGCCGACGATCAGCGCCCGCAATGTCCGGCCCGGCCGGCGGCGCAGTGCCTCGGCAACAGCACGGACCAGCACATCCGGCGCTTTCAACGGCTGGATACGACCGACGAACGCGACGATCTCCTCGCCGGCGGCCAGCCCGAGTTCGACGCGTGCGGCCGCGCGGTCGCCGGGGCGGTAGCGGGTCAGGTCGGCACCCGGCGGCACGATATCGATACGTTCGGGCAGCGCGCCGTACAGTTCGACCAGCTGCCGGGCCTCCCGCGCGGTATTCGCGGTGAGCCGGTCGGCTTCGGCGATCACCTGCTTCTCGCCGATCTCCCGGGTCGCCGGTTCGGGAGCGTCGCCCTCCGCGAGCGCGGCGTTCTTCACCGCGGCGAGGGTGTGCGCGGTATGCACCAGCGGCACCCGCCAGCGATCTTTGGCCAGCCAGCCGACCTGACCGGACAGCCAGTAGTGCGAATGGACGAGGTCGTAATAGCCGGGCACCTGCCGCGCTTCCTGCCGCAGCACCTCGGCGGTGAACGGACAGAGCTGGGTCGGCAGATCGTGCTTGTCCAAGCCCTCGAACGGACCCGCCACCACATTGCGCACCAGCACGCCTGGCGCGGCTTCCTGCACCGGCGGCAGATTCGACGAGGTGGCCCGAGTGAAAATCTCCACCTCTGTCCCCCGCTGGGCCAGCTGTTCGGCGGTCTGCAGCACGTAGACGTTCATCCCGCCCGCGTCCCCGGTACCGGGCTGAGCCAGTGGTGAGGTGTGCACCGTCAGTACGGCGATACGGTTCGGCCGTCGGTCCGGGCGTTCACTCACGATGTCCATACTGCACGGTGCAACGCGGCAGCCCGACAGCTCCTTCCCCCAAGGTGAAAGTCATCACACTGTGTTTTTGGCGCCGCCTCCGGCGGCGCGGGGTTCGGGGCCCCCTTGGTCTCGATTCTTCACTCCGCCGCTCCTCCGCTTCGCTCCCCCGCTCTGTCGCTCCAGAATCGAGACGGGCCCCGAACCATGAAGGTGAAACGCCATCGAAGGCTGACCGGGGCGCAGAAGGAGCGGGGAGAAAGATTCGAGACGAGGGGCCCCGAACCCCTGCTCCGCCGAAGACACAGCTCAGGATCTCGGGGCACACTCTCGGGCGAACTCGGCGACCTCGGTCACGAAGCAATCGGGGTCCTCGAGGAACAAGCCGTGCTGGGCGCCTTCCCAGATCGATGCCCGGCCCAGCGGAGCGGTCTCGGCGATATAGCGCCCGTCGGCGACAGGGACCACCGGGTCCGCCGAACCGTGCAGGACCAGCACCGGCACATCGAGCCCGCGCAAGGTCTCGGTGTTGTCCACCGACCGATAGAACAGTGCCTTCCGCACGAACGGCGGTGTCGCCAGGCTCGCGCCGAACAACCGCTGCGCGTCGGCCCCCTTGTCCCGGGCTGATCCGGTATTGGCACTGCCGAACGCGGTGAATCCGCGCATCGCCCGCCCCGGACTCTCCTCGAACGCATCCGGGATTGCCTGCTGCATCGCCTCGCCGACCTCCGCACCCGGCACGCCCCGGCCGATATTGGCCATCGCCCCGGTGAAGACCACCCCGGCGACCGCGCTACTGCCGTACTCGGCGAGATAGTCACTGACGACGATCCCGCCGTAGGACCACCCCAGCAGGATCGCGCCCGAATCGATCGATTCGGCGGCCAGCACGGCCGCGATATCGCCCGCCCAGTTCTTCGGCTCGTCGTAACCCGTATCCGGCGCCCCGGAGTACCCGTGGCCGCGCAGGTCGACCGCGATCACCCGGAAATCCGCGGCGAGATCCTGGAAAACCCGACCCCAGCAGCGCAGATCCGCCGACCAGCCGTGCACCAGCAGCACCGGCTGCGCGTCCACGGCCCCGCCTGTGCGGTAAACGATGCTGGTCCCGTCGACACTGTGCACTTCCTGGATAGCCATGGGCGCATCATAGGATCGGGTCATGAGCACTCGCACCGCTGTTGTCACCGGCGCCAGCTCGGGTATCGGGGAAGCCACCGCCCGGGAACTCGCGAAACAGGGTTACCACGTGTTTGTGGGCGCCCGCCGGGCCGACCGGCTCCAGCAGCTGGCCGAGGAGATCGGCGGGACGGCGCTCACGCTCGATGTGACCTCCGACGACTCGGTACAGGCCTTCGCCGAGGCGATCGACAGCGCGAATATCCTGGTCAACAATGCGGGTGGCGCGAAGGGGCTGGCCACGGTCGCCGAGGCGGATCTCGACGACTGGCGCTGGATGTGGGAGACCAATGTGCTGGGCACCCTGCGGATGACCAAGGCGTTGCTACCGAAACTGATCGCCTCCGGCGACGGCTTGATCGTCACGATCACCTCGGTCGCGGCGTTCCACGCCTACGACAACGGCTCCGGTTATACCTCCGCCAAGCACGCCCAGGCCGTCCTGCACCGCACCCTGCGCGGTGAACTGCTCGGGCAGCCGGTCCGGCTCACCGAGATCGCGCCCGGTGCGGTCGAAACCGAGTTCTCGCTGGTCCGCTTCGACGGGGACGCCGGCCGCGCCGCGAAGGTCTACGAGGGGATCGACCCGCTGGTCGCCCAGGACATCGCCGAGATCGTCGCCTTCGCGGCAAGCCGGCCGCCCCATGTGAACCTCGACCAGATCATCGTCAAACCGCGTGATCAGGCCGATCCGGGCCGTTTCGCCCGCCGGAGCTGACCTGATCGCAACGGCCGCGGCCGATCCTGCCGTACTCGCTGTAGGTAGCCCGCGCTGTCGTGCGGATCGTCCTCAGATCTCCGTGCCGACGGTGACCGGCTCCGGTGTCAGCACGATGCCGAACCGGTCGGCCACTCCGTCGCGCACCGTGCGCGCCAGCGCGACGATATCGGCGGCTGTCGCGGTGCCCCGGTTGGTGAGGGCCAGGGTGTGCTTGGTGGACAGCCGGGCGACTGCCTCCGGACCCGGGAAACCCTTGCCGAAACCGGCACGTTCGATCAACCAGCCGGCGGAGAACTTCACCCCGGCGGCAGCGGGGAATTCCGGGACCGGCACCTCGCCGAGCTGCTGCCGGATGGCCGCGCGCACCCGTTCGACCTGGTCCGCGGGGACGATCGGGTTGGTGAAGAAGGAGCCGGCGCTCCAGGTGTCGTGGTCGGCGGAATCGAGCACCATCCCCTTACCCGCACGCAGGCCGAGAACGGTATCGCGGACCGCGGCGGCCGGGCGGCTTTCGCCCTCCGCGGCACCCAGACGATCCGCCAGTTCGCGGTACGCGAGGGGCGCGCTGGCACCGGACGGGTCGAGGGCGAACTCCACCGCCAGAACCACCGCGTCGTCGCGCTGTTTGAGGCGGCTGGTGCGATAGCCGAAGGCGAGGTCGCCGGGAGCCACCCAGTGGGTTTGCCCGGTTGCGCGGTCCAGCAACCGGACCCGGCGCAGCAGGTTCGCGACCTCCACCCCGTACGCACCCACATTCTGCACGGGCGTCGCCCCCGCCGATCCGGGGATCCCGGACAGGCATTCCAGTCCACCGAACCCGGCCCGCACGGTTTTCGCGACCACCGCGTCCCAGTTCGCACCGGCTTCCGCGGTCACCGTATCGGCACCCAGCTCGACCACCTCGGTGGCGATCCGGACCACGACCCCGGGAATATCGTCATCGGAGATCAGCAGGTTGGACCCCCCGGCGAGCAACAGCACCGGCACCGCCGCGGCGTCCAGGGCGCGCACCGTGGCCACCAGTGCCTCGGTGGAGGAACATTCGGCGACCGTCGCCCGGCCGCCGACCCGCAGCGTGGTCAGCTCCGCCAGGGCGACAGCGGACCGCACCTGCGCGCCCGTTCCGGCCAGCAGCTGCCGCAGTTCGTCCGCGGGGACAACCCGAGAAGTTCGCACGACCAGACGGTAGCGTGTCCGGTCATGGCTACAGCGCTGGCGTATACGGCTCACTATTCTCATCCGGTCGCCGCGGTTCGCGAAGCGTTCTGCACGGAGAAGTACTGGAGGGACCGTATCGCCGCGGTGGGCGGACCGAACGCCCGGTTCGTATCGCTCGATGTGGACGGCGAGCAGGTACGCATCGAAGTGGTGCAGTCCATCCCGGCCGACGCGCTGCCGCCCGCCATCACCGCCGTACGTCCCGGGGATCTGATCATCCCGCGGACCGAGCTCTGGTCCGGCACCACCGGTAGCTTCGAAGCCCGGGTCGAAGGGGCGCCCGCTGAAGTACGCGGCACCATCATCGCCACCGACGAGCCCACCGGCGCCGTCGCCGAGGTCTCCGGGACGATCGAGGTGAAGGTTCCGCTGTTCGGCCGCAAGATCGAGGAAGCCATCGGCGAGCGGCTCACCGATCTGCTGGTCGAGGAGACCGCGTTCACCAACAGCTGGATCACCGAACAGCAGTAACGACCCGCACCGGGGACCCTGCGGATGTGTTCTCGAGCACGAGCGAGGGCCCCGCGTGGTAACGCGGCACCACCGGCTCCGGGCCTGACTCGCGCAGGCTGTCCGGCCGCCTCCGGATCGCCCGCACGCAACTGGGCGGTAACCTACCGCGCATGGCTCGCCGACTGGACTATTCCGCCCGCTACCCGCTGCACACCACCAAGGAGTTGTACGCGGCGCTGACGAACCAGGATTACTGGGAAGCCCGGATGGTCGAAATGCGGAAGTACTCGCCCAACGAAGTGATCAGCATCGATGTGAGCGAGGACGGCATCGACGTGGTGCTGCACCACATCCTGCCGCGCGAGGTGCTGCCCGAGGTCGCTCAGTCGGTGATGCGCAAGGATATGGTCATCACCCGCAAAGAGAGCTTCGGACCGTTCGGCCCGGAGGTCGAGGGTAAATACGCCGCCTCGATCCCGGCCGGCCCGGGCAGCCTCACCGGCACCACGCGCCTGTTCCCCACCGAGACCGGCTGCACCATGCGGATGTCCTCGGAGGCCAAGGTCTTCATTCCGATGGTGGGCCCGCGGCTCGAACAGCTCATGCTGGTGAACCTGGTCGACCTGTTCCGCGCCGAGGCCGAGGTGACCCAGAAGTGGCTGGACGACCAAAAGACCGGCAGCTGACCGTCCCGCTCGGCACGGTCACCCGGGGCACCACGGGAACCAACCGGCTCCGCCGCAGCGACCGCAGGCTCGTCCACGACCCGCTGATCGCCGAAGTACTGCGCCGGGTCGCGGACCCGTTGGTGGTCGATCTCGGTTACGGCGCCCAGCCGTGGACAACGCTGGAGCTGGCCGCGCGGCTGCGCACGATCCGGCCGGATATCCGCGTGGTGGGCCTGGAAATAGACCCGGCGCGGGTGGTCCCCGACCGCGACGGAGTGCGTTTCGCCCGCGGCGGATTCGAATTGGCCGGTCTGCGACCGGTCCTGGTGCGCGCCTTCAATGTGCTGCGCCAATATCCGGAATCGGCGGTTGCCGAGGCGTGGGCGAGGATCCTGCGGGGGCTGGCACCGAACGGTGTTCTGGTCGAGGGCACCTGCGACGAACTGGGGCGCCGCTGCGCCTGGGTGGTACTCGATCGAACCGGCCCCCGGACACTGACCCTGGCCTGGGACCCGTTCACCGTCGAACGCCCGTCCGACCTCGCCGAGCGACTGCCCAAAGCACTCATCCACCGCAATATCCCCGGCGAACCCGTCCACGCTCTGTTGTCGGCGGCCGACCTGGCATGGGCCCATTCCGCGCCGCTGGCGGTGTACGGGCCCCGGGTGCGCTGGCGCGCGGCGGCGAATCTTCTCCGGGCACAGGGGTGGCCGGTCCACAACCCACGGCGCCGGGTGCGCGACAACGTGCTGACCGTCCCCTGGACCACCGTCGCTCCCGCGTGACATGCGGACCCGCACTGTGTCCCATCTCACAAACCCGGCGCCACTATCGCGGCTGACGTCGTCACGTTCACCATGTGCCCATACTCGGACCTCAGAGCGGGCACAGAAATATGCGGAAGAATCGCTCTCATGCCCACCAAGACCCTGTCGGTACCGAAGGTCAGCCGCCGCACCGCCCTGATCGCCGTGATCACCGCTGTTGTGCTGGTGGCCGCCGCGCTGGTCGGCGGTGAAGCCTATGCACGGCACCGGATCGCGAGCTGTATCAGCACCCAGTTCGAGCAGGAGATGGGCTCGAAGATCAACGTCGGCTTCGGGGCCAAACCACTGCTCGTCACCATGGTGGACGGGAAGGTCTCCCGGATGGATGTCGACAGCGAAGGCGCCGAATTCGGCCCCGCGGTCGATATGCAGGTGCACGCGCAATTCCACGATATCCAGATGCCGGAGGGCAGTAACAGCGGTAGCACGATCGGCAGCTCGACCGCCGATGTCAGCTGGAGCAACGAGGGAATGGCCCAGACGCTGCAGGGCCTCGTCAGCGAGGTCCGGTCCGATCCGGCCTCCGGTCAGCTCACCATGGCGGTGCTGGGCGGCCTGGGTGAACTCCGGATCACGCCGCAGATCGTGGACGGGAAAGTGCAACTGGAGGTCGGTCAGGCGCAGTTCTTGGGCATCGGGGTGCCGGACGATCTGGCCGAGGGAGTGGTGAACCTGATGACCGAGAGTATGCAGGTCTACCCGCTGGGTCTGCAGCCGACGGAATTGCGGGTCACCGACAACGGTGTCGAAATCGACCTGCAGGGCGGCCGGGCCGAGTTGCCACCGCCGCCCGAGGGCAGCAGCGCCTCCTGCTGAATGTTCAGCGCCGAGTCCGACTGCGCGGGTCGTGGTCCTGGTAACGCCTCTCCGGCGTGGACCATCCGCGAAGGACTCTCGGCGTAGACCGTCCGGGAAGGGGCGGGCTGTAATTTTGGAGACGCTCCGCGTCTCGAGGGCGGGGCCCTATCAACCCCTGGTCTTCACTCCTCCGCTCCTCCGCTTCGCTCCCCCGCTCCGTCGCTCCAGACCAGGGGCGGGCCCCGCCCATTGGGGGTGGACGATTCGGGGAGGTGGGGAAATGTGTTGATCGGGAGGGGATTGGTTACTCCGGGAAGCCGTCGAGAACTGCGCGGCTGCGGGAGAGTCCGAGGCGGGTGGCGCCGGCGGCGATCAGGGCGGCGGCCGCCTCGGCGGTACGAATCCCACCGCTGGCCTTGACCCCGAGGCGCCCGCCGACGGTATCGGCCATCAACCGCACGGCGTGCGGGTCGGCGCCCCCGGCGGGATGAAAACCCGTGGAGGTCTTCACGAAATCGGCCCCCGCCTGTTCGGCCGCCCGGCAGGCCTGCACGATCGCCTCGTCGGAGAGCGCGGCCGATTCGATGATCACCTTCAGGACGGCGCGCTGCTCGATCGCCTCGCGGACCACGATGATATCGGCGAGGACCGCGGAGAAATCGCCGGCGACCGCGGCCCCGATATCGATGACCATATCGACCTCTGCCGCGCCCTGATCCACCGCGAGCCGAGCCTCGGCGCCCTTCACCAGCGAATGATGTTTGCCGGACGGGAATCCCGCGACGGTCGCCACCACCACACCCGGCGCCCGCACCGGCAGCATGGCCGGCGAAACGCAGATCGCGTAGACCCCGAGCTCCCGGGCCTCCGCCACCAGGGCGGTAACATCCGCGCTGGTCGCTTCCGGGGCGAGCAGTGTGTGGTCGATCATTTCGGCCACTTCGGACCTGGTCAGCGCTGCGGAATCGGCCATGGCACGAGAGTCTGGCACACCCGGTGCGAATTCCGTTGCGGGCCTCCGGTTCGTCGGGAACACTCGCCGACAGCACACGATGGAACACCGCCGACAACGCCAGTGGAACACTCGCCATCGGCACTAGGAGAGGACGACGTTGCTGATCCGCCGCGAACGTTTCGCCGATATCGCCGCCGTGGCGGCCGTACATCGCAGTGCGTTCGCCGCTCACTACCCCGGGCTCGCGCAGGATCCGCCCGAGGTCGCGCTGATGGACGAGTTGCGCAGCGATCCCGGCTGGATCCCGACGCTGTCCATGGTCGCGGTGGCCAACGAGACCGTGGTCGGCCATGTCTGTGTCACCCGCGCGACGGTGGGACCCTTCCCGGTGCTGGCGCTGGGCCCGATCGGGATCCTCGCCGACCGGCAGCGGGACGGCATCGGCTCGGCGCTGATGCACGCTGCCATCGGCGCCGCCGACGCGCTCGACGAACCCCTCATCGGGCTGCTCGGCAGCCTCGACTATTACCCGCGGTTCGGCTTCCAGCCGGGGGAACGTCTGGGAATAATCCCCGACCAGCCCGACTGGGCAAGTCACTTCCAGGTCCGGCCGCTCACCGCCTACGACTCCCAGATCCTGGGTGAGTTCCGCTACGCCGCGCCCTTCTACACCCTCTGAGACGGGTTTCTGCGCCGCTTTGCGCACCCGGCGGCGGTGTCCGGTCCAGCCGAACTGTGCGGTTCTAGATCCGCGACCATGATTTTGCCGACCAGGGTTCGCCCACCGTCGTTGCGCTGTGTTTTTGGCGCCGCATCCGGCGGCGCGGGTTCGGGGCCCCCTCGTGTCTCGAATCTTCCCTCCTCCGCTCCTCCGCTTCGCTCCCCCGCTCCGTCAGTCCAGATCCGAGACGGGCCCCGAACCACCGCATGCTGACCCACCGGATCCACAGAAGGGGTGTAGTCGCAGGCGAACGGAGGTGCTGACATCCGAGCCTGACGCGCCCAGCGGCGGCGCCGAGTCTTACGAAACCCTGCGCGCCAGCGCGCCGAAACACAGCCAATTACGCTGACCTCATGGTTTCCGCTGTTCGCGCCTCCGACGATCGCCGATATGTGCTGACCCTGGGCTGCCCCGACCGCCCCGGCATCATCGCCGCCATCACCTCGTTCATCGCCGGGTTCGGGGGCTCCATTCTGGAGGCCGGATACCACTCCGATCTCGACACCGGCTGGTTCTTCACCCGCCAGTCCATCAAAGCGTCGACCGTGCCGTTCGGCGTCGAAGAGCTGCGGACGCGGTTCCACGGCGTCGCCGCCGAACTCGGTCCGGAGACCGAATGGCAGGTGCACGATTCGGGGATCCGGCGGCGGGCAGTGGTGCTGGTCAGCAAGGAGGGGCACTGCCTGCACGATCTGCTCGGCCGGGCGACTTCGGGGGAACTACCGGCCACGATCGAGGCGGTGATCGGCAATCATCTGGATCTGGCCGGGATCACCGAGGCGCACGGGATCCCGTTCCACCATGTGCCGTTTTCCAAGGACCCGGCCGAACGCGGACCGGCTTTCGAACGGGTCCGCGAACTGGTCGACCAACACGATCCGGATGCGGTGGTGCTGGCCCGGTTCATGCAGGTGCTACCGCAGCGACTGTGCGAACACTGGGCGGGGCGGGCGATCAATATCCACCACAGCTTCCTGCCGTCCTTCGTCGGCGCCCGGCCCTACCATCAGGCGTTCGCTCGCGGGGTCAAACTCATCGGCGCCACCTGCCACTATGTGACGGCGGAACTGGATGCGGGCCCGATCATCGAACAGGACGTCATCCGGGTCGACCACGCCGACGAGGTGAGCGATATGGTCCGCCAGGGCCGCGATATCGAACGGGTCGTGCTGGCGCGCGGTCTGCGCTGGCATCTGGAGAGCCGAGTTCTGGTGCACGGGAAGCGCACCGTGGTGTTCTCCTGAGCGGGCTCAGCCCACGGCTTCGGCGGGCGCCCGCACGGAGGCGAGCACCTCACCGAGGATCTCGTTGAAGCGATCGATCTCTTCCAGGTTGCCGAGATGTCCGGTGGGGAGCAGCTCGAACCGAGCGAGGTTGCCCGCTTCCCGCAGCCATTCGGCGATCTGTTCGGCATGCACTGCCGGAGTCATATCGTCCGCGGTGCCCGCGACCACTGTGGTCGGCACGGCGAGGTGGCGGGCAGCGTCCCCGAGATCCATCTCGGCCAGCAACCGGCCGAACTCCGAACGGACCCACGACCGGCAGGAACGCACGATGTTCATGCCGAACTCGATCGCTTCGGGATCGGCGGCCAGGCTCATGATCTGCCGCGCGAAGACCCATCGCACGGGCGCTACCGGCGGAAAAACGATCCGGCCGCTCAGCCCGCCGCGCCCGAGCCACATCGGCAACGGCACCACCCGGTTCAGCAGTGGTAGCGGCCGGTTGAAGAACGGGACCACGGTGGTCTCGGCGACCAGCGAATGCGGCCCGGTATTCGCCAGCAGCACCGCCACGGCCTGGTCCAGGACTCGCTGCGGATACTTACCGGCCCAGGCCTGCAAGGTCATCGCGCCGAGGCTGTGCCCGACCAGAACTGCCCGCTGCCCGGGCCGCAGCACCGCGTCCAGCACCGCACAGAGGTCGTCGGCCAGCAGATGGCAGTCCAGCTGCTCGGGGTCGCCGAATTCGCTCTCCCCGTGCCCGCGCAGGTCGAAGGCGATCACCCGGTATTCGCCCGCGAAGGCGTTGATCTGCGGGTTCCAGTACTCGAGCGAACAGGTCCAGCCGTGTACGAGCACCACCGGCTGGGCATCCCGCGGGCCGTAGGCGTGGGCCCGGATCCGGGCGCCGTCGGCGGCGCGCACTTCGATGACCTCGTACTCGGCGGCGGGCGGGTTCAACGCGGCGTTCCGGTATCCGCCGCGGGCGCGCAGGGCCGCCCGGTGCACCTCGAACAGCCCATCGATCTGATGAGTGAGGGCAGTCAGGACCTTCGGCATCGTTGCGCGCATGGACACTCCTTTGTGTTACTGATTGACACAGTAATACGCAGGATTCGGGTACGCCAGGTGACTTACCCGGGAAGGTGGGTATCCCACCCCATTTCCAGCCGTCCGGAGGCGGCGGGCAACGCGCCTACCAGCGCGGCCCGCGCTGGACCTCGTCCACCTTCGGACGCACATCGGCCAGGTAGATGCCGGTGGCGATGATCGAGATGAACGCAAGCAAGCCCAGCTGGGGGGCGGTGACCAGCAGCAACAGCGCCGCCACGCCGAGGATGCCGAGCCATATCGGTTTCGTCAGTTTGTCTACCGCGGTGAACGCATCGGAACGCTGGCGCACGGCGTGCACCAGCGCGAAAACGGTCGCGCTGATCGCCAGCAGCCACAGCGCGGCCATGATCCACCAGGTCAAGCCAAACACCTGTTCCATGTCCCCATGATAAGAGCAGCGCCCCCGCACACCACAGGTGCACGGGGGCGCGAGCCCGGACCACCAGGTCAGATGGACTTGGGGGCAGCCTTCTTGGCCGGGGCTTTCTTGGCCGGGGCCTTCTTGGCGGCGGGAGCCTTCTTCGCGGCCGGCGCGGGCTCCGGAGCGGGCTCGGGCGCCGGCTCGACAACCTCGGCGTCGAGCACATCAGCGGTAACGGGAGCCTCGGGCTCCACCACCGGCACCGTATCCTCGGCGGCCTTCCCGGTCCGGCCGATCAGGCCGTTCACCCGGTCCAGCACTTCCTCGGCTCGGCTGCCGGCCTCCTTGTAGAGGTTCTCCACGCGCCCGACCTGCTCCTCGACCAGGTGGTTCGCGCGCAGCCGCTCCATGGTTTCCTCGCCGCGCACGGCCAGATCCGAGTAGATGTCGAGCACCTGGCGGTAGTACTGCTCGGCCAGTTTGCGCAGTTCGTCGGCGGTGAACTTCTCCCGCAGTTCGGCCAGGTCCTCCGGCAGTTCCGACGGCAGCTCGGCCAGTCGCGTGCGGATCTGCTCGAACTGGGTCTGCACGTCGGCGGGCAGGCCGGCGAACCGCTCCCGGGCCTCGTCGACGCGGCCGTTGACGTCGGTGGCCCGCTCCCGCACCTGAGTCACCGCGTCCAGAACTGCGGTGTAGACGGCGTCCGTGGCACCGACGGTGGCGAACAGCGGTTTCACATTCGTGTACTTCTCGGTCATTTATCGTTCTCCTGGCATGGCGGAACGTCGGTGGTCGGTTGTGGAACAACGCTGTCCCGAGCGATCGTTTCCTCCGGCCCGTTCTCCCGGCGGAACGATTCGTAGATATCCAGGAGCACCTGTTTCTGCCGCTCGCTGATCGCGGAATCGGCCAGCAGTGCATCCCGGACGGGACTGTGCGCCCGCTGCTCGAGGAAGCCGGCACGCACGTACAACACCTCCGAGGACACCCGCAGCGCCTTGGCGATCTGCGCGAGTACCTCGGCGGAGGGGTTACGCAATCCGCGCTCGATCTGGCTGAGGTACGGGTTGCTGACCCCCGCCAGCTGGGCGAGTTGACGCAACGAGACCTGGGCGGCCTCGCGCTGCGCCCGGATGAACCCCCCGATATCCTGCGCCGCGTTGACCACGCGGGCTGCCTTGTCACCGGCACCGGCGGACGCTGCCGGATCGTCGGTGCGCTGAGCGGAAAACTCGGGCTGTTCAGCCATCACTCACCTTCTGGCGTGTACATACGCAACGATAAATCAGGGTGCTAGCAATTGCAAGCACTTGTGCTAGCGGTGTCTTCTGGCGCGGGGTTATCCACCGAACATCAGGTTGGACACTGTGTAGATGAGCAGGCCCGCAAGGCTGCCCACCACTGTGCCGTTGATCCGGATGAACTGCAGATCGCGGCCCACCTGGACCTCGATCTTCTTGCTCGCCTCCTCGGCGTCCCAGCGGGCGACCGTATCGCTGACGATCGTCGCGATCTCCTCCGCATAGTTGGCCGCCAGGTAGCGGGCTCCGCGTTCGATCCATCCGTCGACCTTGGCGCGAGTGGCGGTATCGTCGCGCAACCGTTCGCCGAGCTGCTGCACATTCTCGGCGACCTTGCGGCGCAGGGTGCTGTCCGGATCGTCGGCGGATTCGAGGATCAGCCGTTTGGCCGCTCGCCAGGTGGCCTCCGCCAGGCCCGTGATCTCCTCGCGGCCCATGATCTGGGTTTTGATCCGCTCCGCTTTGGCGATCATGGTCTCGTCGAATTGCAGGTCGTGGGCGAACTCTTCCAGGAAGCGGTTGGCCGCCAGCCGGACCTCGTGGTCGGGGGTCGACCGCACCTTCCAGGTGAATTCGACCAGCTCGCGGTACACCTTCTCGGACAACAGCACGTTCACGAACTTCGGCGCCCACTGCGGAGCCTCGCCCATGACGATCCGGTCGATCGTCTCCTGACTACCCAGCGCCCACTGGTGGGCGCGTTCGGCCAGCAGGTCCAGCAGCGGGAGCTGGCGGTTATCGGCCAGCAGCTCGGCCAGTACCCGGCCGATCGGCGGACCCCACTGCGGTTCGGCGATCCGCTTCACGATCGTGTTGTCGATGATCTGCTCGACGTCTTCGTCCCGGAGCACGCCGACCACGGCCCGCAGGATGGTCGAACTCTCGTCCGCGATCCGCGCGGCGTTCTCCGGATTCGCCATCCAGCGCCCGACCCGCCACGGAATCTGCGCAGAATTGACCTTCGCGGTCACCACCTCCGGCGAAAGGAAGTTGGTCCCCACGAAGTTGCCCAGGCTGGCACCCAGTTGATCTTTCTTGCGGCGGATGATCGCGGTATGCGGGATCGGCAGGCCGAGCGGATGCCGGAACAGCGCGGTCACCGCGAACCAGTCGGCCAGCGCGCCGACCATCCCTGCTTCCGCCGCCGCCCGCACATAACCCACCCAGTCGCCGGCGCCGCCACGTGACTCCAGCCACCGGCACACCAGATATATGACGGTGGCCAGGGCCAGCAGACCCGTCGCGACGGCTTTCATCCGCCGCAGGTCACGTTTCTTGGCCGCATCGTCGGTGAGCGTGGCGAAGACGCCCGGAGGTTCCGGCTGCCGACCCCCGGCGGGAGTTGCGGGAGCGGAATCGAGCACCGCGCTACTGCCGATCGGTTTCTGCATACCCCCATTCTGCTGTGTAAGTGGCGCCGCCTCCGATGGCACGTGCCGGGGCCCTGTCAACCCGAGGTGCTCACTCCCGCCGATCGCTCCGAAACAGAACGAACCCCGGCACGGGTGCTGACTACGTGCCCAGCGGCGGTGCCGAGCCTTACGAGGCCCTTGGAGGTTTTGGCCCGGCCCTGCGTTCAGCCCTCGAAGCGCATGCGGCGCAGCCGCGAGTCTCGAGGGCTGAACGCAGAGCCCAAGGGGGCCAAAACCCCGCGCGCGCCAGCGCGCCAGAAAGACAGAGCATACAGTGGAACGCACGCGAACCGAACGGACCGAGGAGCCCACGCTGTCCACCGAAGACCTGCTCGATGTCGGGAACTCCGCCGATCGATCGGCGCCGGTGCGTACCGCGCGACCCGATGGCCGTAAACGGCGCTGGCGCCAGCACAAGATCAACCGGCGGGAGGAACTCGTCGACGGCACCCTCGCGGCAGTCCGGACACGCGGTGGCAATGCCGGCATGGACGAGATCGCTGCCGAGATCGGCGTGTCGAAGACCGTCCTGTACCGCTACTTCGCCGATAAGAACGACCTGGTGAACGCCGCTATGCAGCGGTTCATCGAGATCACCCTGATGCCGCGGGTCTACGGGGCGATCAGCCTGGACGCCGACGAGTACCAGCTGGTCCGTTCCGCCCTGGCCGAATATGTGGGCGCGGTCGACGAGGACCCCGAGGTCTACCGGTTCATCATGGGCACCGGTTCCGGTGACCCGTCCTCGCTGGCCGATTTCGAGCGGCTGTTCGCCGAGGTGGTGGCGGCCGCCATCACCGAACGCGGCAGTGACCTCGGGATCGAGACCGAGGGGGTGATGCTGTGGTCGTATGTGATCGTCGGCGGTATCCAGCTCGCCACCCACTGGTGGACCACCAACAAATCCATGCCCCGTGACGAAGTGATCGATTACCTCACCATGATGGTGTGGAGCGCTATCGAGGGGATGGCGCGGGCCGGCGGTTCCCGGGCCAAGTTCGCCGGGCAGGAACATGTGCTGCCGCCGATCGACCCCGGCGACCAGGCCGTCTGAGCCACCCGGCTCGCCGGACTCGACAACCCCGCCCGTTTGGCTACTCTGATTGCCGTGCGGCGCCGGGAGATGCGGCTGAGTTCTTCGGCCGCCGCAAGCGCGCGTCGGCACCAACGGAGGTACCTCGATGGCGAAACAAGTGCCGACATCCCGGCTGGCCCGCGGCACCAAACTGGGCGCGGTCGCGGCCGGTTCGGTGGTCCGCACACAACGCGCCCGGCTCTCCATGCGGGGGCGTTCGGAGGCGGTGCGGGCCCGGATGGCCGAGGAATCCATTCTGCGCAGTACCGAACAGCTGGTCATGGTGCTGGGCACCATGAAGGGCGTGGCGATGAAGCTGGGCCAGATGATGTCGGTGCTGGACCTGGACCTGGTTCCGCCCGAGCACCGGGAGCGCTTCCAGAAACGGCTCGCGGTATTGCGTAACGCGGCACCATCGGTGTCGTTCGAGGCCATGCGCGCGGTGATCGAAGAGGATTACGGGCAGCCGCTGGATGCGGTGTTCGCCGAATTCGAGCCCGAGGCCATCGCCGCGGCATCGATCGGGCAGGTGTACCTGGCCCGATTGCACGACGGCCGGCAGGTGGCGGTGAAAGTGCAGTACCCGGGCATCGACGCCGCGGTGCGCGCCGATCTGAAGAACCTCTCCATGTTCCGTCGGGTCCTGCAGTCGGCCATGCCGTGGGTGACGCCGGCCGTGCTCGACGAACTCCGGCTGAATATGGAATCCGAACTGGACTATCACGTCGAGGCCGAGACGCAGCGCGATATCGCGGCCCTCTACGCCGGCCATCCGTTCATCGTCGTACCGGCGCCGGTGCTGAAGCACAGCACGCAGCGGGTGCTGGTCACCGAGTTCCTGGCCGGGACCGCGTTCGAGGACATCCGGCATATGCCGCAGGCCGAACGCGACCGCGTGGGGGAGATCATCTACCGCTTCTACGTGGGCTCGCTGTTCAGTTTCAACGAGTTCTGCGGCGATCCGCATCCGGGCAATGTCCTGCTCGCCGACGACGGCCGGGTGGGATTCCTGGATTTCGGTTTGTTCAACCGGATGGATCCCGAACATGTCCGGTTCGAGGCGATCTGCCTGTGCGCGGCCGCCGAGGACCGCGGTGCGGACCTGCGGGACCTGATGGTCGAGCGCGGTGTTATCGATTCGACCGAGGAGATCGGCGTCGAGGAATGCCTGGAGTATGTGCTCTCGGCCTCCGAATGGTGTCTGGTCGATCAGGAACTCACCATCACCCCGGAACTGGCCAGCGGCGCGTTCCTCCTCGCCGTCGATCCGCGTTCCAGCGAATTCTCCGGGATGAAACAGCAGAATCTGCCGCCGGAGCATCTGTTCTCCCGGCGCGCCGATTTCCTGACCTTCGGCATGCTGGGCCAGTTGCAGGCCACCGCGAACTGGCATCGCATCGCCCGGGAGTGGC
The DNA here is from genome assembly GCF_044453135.1 of Nocardia sp. NPDC051750. NCBI lineage: Bacteria > Bacillati > Actinomycetota > Actinomycetes > Mycobacteriales > Nocardiaceae > Nocardia > Nocardia sp. NPDC051750. The sequence continues at coordinate 347,581 of NZ_JBITCK010000001.1, forward strand.
TGTACGACGAGGAGCCGGTCACCGAACTCGGGACGGCCCACCGGGAATGGCTGGCGCAGCGCCGGCCCAACAAGCGCGGTAAACGCCGCACAGGTAAGCCATCGCACGACGCCACATCGACCCAGGGGTTCAATTCATGACCGACACACGCGAATTCGACCTGATCGTTTTCGGCGCGACCGGTTTCGTCGGCAAGCTCACCGCCCGGTACCTACTGGGCGTCGCGCCCGCGGGCGCGCGAATCGCGCTGGCCGGCCGGTCGGCGCAGAAGCTCGCGGCCGTACGGGACGAGATCGGCGCGCCCGAGTGGGATCTGGTGGTGGCCGATACCACCGACCAGGACTCGATGGATGCCCTCGCCGCACGCACCACCGCGGTGATCACCACGGTCGGACCGTATCTGCGCTACGGCATGCCGATGGTCGCGGCCTGCGCGAAGGCCGGCACACACTATGCGGATCTGACCGGTGAACCCCTGTTCATCCGGGAGGCGATCGACACCTATCACGACGAGGCCGCGCGCACCGGCGCCAAAATCGTGAATTCCTGTGGCTACGATTCGGTTCCGTCGGATTTGAGCGTCTACCAGCTCTACCGGCGAACGGTGGCGGACAACACCGGCGAGCTGGGCGACACCACCCTGATCGCGACCCTGCGCGGCGGGGTGAGCGGCGGCACCATCGACTCCGGCCGCGCGATGATGGAGGCCGTCGCCGCGGACAAATCCAAGGGCGCGGTCCTCAGCCACCCCTATTCGCTCAGCCCGGACAAATCCATGGACCCCGAGGTGGGCCGGCAATCGGATCTCACGCTCCAGCGGGCGCGGAATATCGATCCGAGCCTGGATGGCTGGGTCGGCACCTTCGTCATGGCCGCGCACAACGGGAAGATCGTGCGGCGCAGCAACGGCCTGCTCGGCTGGGTGTACGGCAAGAACTTCCGCTATCGCGAAACCATGGGCGCGGGCACCTCGCCGCTGGCGCCGGTGGTCGCGGCCGGGGTTTCCGGCGGGGTGGTCGCCGGAATGGCCGTCGGCGGCCTGCTGTCCCGGTTCGGCGCCGGACGTGCCCTGCTCGACCGGGTCCTACCCACGCCGGGTACCGGACCCAGCGAAAAGACCAGAGAGAACGGCTGGTTCCGGATGCGCACCTATACGCGCACCTCGTCGGGCGCACGCTATCTCGCGAATTTCGCGGGACAGGGCGATCCCGGTTACAAGGCGACCGCGGTCATGCTCGGCGAGAGCGGTCTGGCCCTGGCCTTCGACGAGAAACCGGAAATCGCCGGGATACTCACTCCCGCCACCGCCATGGGTGACGCGTTGACCGAACGTCTCCGGGCGGCCGGTATGACCATCGATGTGGAGCCGCTGGAATGAACCTCGCCCGGCGCACCATGAATGCCCCCGCGCTGGCGGCCGTCTACGAGCGGGTGTGGCGACCGACCTTGTTCTACCTGGCCTCGGGCCGCAGCACCGGCGCCGATCGCCGCTTCGCGGTGGATTCCCTGCGACTGGGCAGCGCCCGCCGCGTTCTCGATATTGCTTGCGGACCGGGCAATTTCACCCACTACCTCAGCGAGCACGTGCCCGCGGACGGCTACGTCACCGGAATCGACTATTCACCGCCGATGCTCGCCCGCGCCCTGGCCGACAACGCCGGACCGCGCGCCGGATATGTACGCGGCGATGCGCGGTTTCTGCCGTTCGCCGACGGAACCTTCGACGCTGTCTGCTGTTTCGGTGCGCTGTACCTGATCCCGGACCCGCTGGTCGCGACGCGGGAAATGATCCGGGTGCTGGCGCCGGGCGGCCGGCTCGCCGTCACCACGAGCTATCGCCCCGGCAATCCGTTCGGCGAGCTCACCCGCCGTACCGCGGCGGTCAGTGGTTTGCGGATGTTCGGCGGGCGGACCTTCCCCGACCTGTTCGCCGCGTCCGGACTGGTCGATATCGACCAGCAGGTGCACCGATTCCTGCAGTACATCACCGCGGCCAAGCCGGCGGCCGGGGCGGCGGAACAGCGCGGCGGACACCCGGCCGCCTCGAACCGCGGGGTCTGACGGTATCGCGCGACTCAGCAACACGCGGCCTGCGATATCCGGCGATCCGGTTTCTGTGCGCATCCCCTGCCGCGTGCGTCATTTCACAGCCGAATACCCAGGCGCAGCGGGTATTCGTCGGCAGCGGTGCCTACTCATCGGTAGGATCACGGGTCGAGCTATCGGTCCGGAAGGGGGATTCCAGATGTCGGTGCCGGATCTGGGGCAGGGCGCGGCCCGGCGGTTGTACGCCGCGGCCACGACCGGCGGAACGGATTCCTTCACCCTCGCCGAGGATGTCGCCCTGCGCCTGGCGGCGGCGTGCGATGTCCTGGTTGCCGATCTGGAGGCCGCCCGCGCCGGGGGCCGGCAGATCGCCACCGCCACCGGTACCGCCGGTTTCCCCGACCTGCCCACCGGGCACGCCCTGGCCGCCGGTTTCGCCGGTAAGGGCGCGGACTACCTCGATACCCTCACCGCCCTGCAGGAAACCGCGCTCTGGTTCAAGGCCGCCTACCTGGCGGCCGCCGGCCGGCTCACCGAGGCCGATCTCGCCAACCGGGCCGCCCTCGCCGCGGCCGCGGACCGGGCCGGATGCAGCGAAGGCGGCGACGATGCCTGAATCCCCCGATATCGATCCGCCCTACGCGCCGGAACGCGAATGTTTCGGCAGTTTCACCCATCAGGAAATCTGGGACCGCGTCCACGAGGTACTCGATCCGGCCGCACTCGGCGCGGCGGCCGCGGCCTGGAAATCGAATGCCGACGCGGTGGCCGCAGCCTTCGCGGCCTTCGCCGATTCCGCGGGCCGGGAATTCGGGGGCTGGACCGGGCACACCGCCGACGCTGCCCGGCAGGCCACCCTCGATTTCATCCGCGCCGGCGAGGCCACCCATGAGGTCTGCCGGGCGGTCCAGCGGATCATGGAGGGTAATTCGGATGCGGCCCAGACACTTCGGGCCGCGCTCGCGGCCCCACAGCCGTATCGTCCTCTCGACGACCCGGCGGCCGAAGCCGTACACGGCGGCCGGCGCCGAATGGACCACGATATCGCCGCGGCCGCGGCCACCGCCGACGCGCAGGACGCGATGACCACCATCTATCTCCCCACGCTCCCTCCCTCCGGGGATCGGGTGCCCCGCTTCCCCGAGACATCCACCGGCGGCGACCGCGGGAGCCCGCGCCGGTGAAATGGATATTCACCCCCGACGAATTCAGTTACGTCTGGGCCAATGAGACGAGCCTGGACCGGCGCCCCTATCCGGTGAACTTGGCACCGGCCAGCACGGTCCGGACCGAGTCCGAATTGGCCGCCCTACGATTACCGCAGCGGTTCGCCAGACAGGCAGACCCGGATCTGGCAGCCGCACTCATGCTCTGCGCCCGCCCGGACGCCACCGCCGTCACCATCTCCGGAGAACGCTCGGTGCTCCCCCGCAACGGTGACCTGCCCGCCACCGAACAGATTCTCGGCTTCGCCGCCGTTATCGATCACCATGCCGCGGTCCTGCACACCACCGCCGACCGGGTCACCGTGCACATGTGCCAGGCCCAAGAACTCGGGAGCCGGCTGGTCACGCTGATCGGTTCCGCCCGCCGCGGCGCGCACGGACCCCTGTACGAACCGCAGGAAGCGGTACTCACCGACGCGCCCATACCCACGTGCCGGGAAGCGGGCGACGCCGACCGGTTCCGGAGAACCCTGCGCGAACCGGTGGACTCCCGGGGCTTCATCACCGTCACGGTCGCCCCGGACGAGCCGATGTCCCCACCCACCCGGCACCGCAGCTGGCTGGATATCCGGGACGACGGCCGCTATCTGCTCACCACCGCGGACGTGCTGGTCCTGACCCCGGTCAGCGATACCGAATTCGCCGACAAACTGCTCGGCCTGGCACGTGTCGGCGGCAGCCCGCGACAACTGTGATAGGTCTTCCCCGGTGGCCGAACATTGGAAAGTCCCCGCGAGCCGGGCATTGCGCGCCGACGGTCTGCGGATCGCCGATATCGATACCTCCGCCCGTCCCGGATTCCGCGGCGGAAAATCGGACGGGCAGCGGCTGCTCGCCGAACGCGGCCGGGTGCTGGCGGGACTGCAGGAAAAGCTCTACGCGAACGGCAGGACCGGCGATCGGCGGCGTGTATTGCTGGTCCTGCAGGGGATGGACACGGCCGGCAAGGGCGGGATCGTGCGCCACGTCATCGGGTCGGTGGACCCGCAGGGCGTCGACCATGCCGCCTTCGGTGTCCCGACCGACGAGGAGAAGCAGCACCACTTCCTGTGGCGAATCCGCCGCGCGCTGCCCCGCGGCGGGCAACTGGGCGTATTCGACCGGTCCCACTACGAGGACGTCCTGGTCGCCCGGGTGCACCGGCTGGTGCCGGACGAGGTCTGGCAGCGGCGCTACGACGAGATCAACCAGTTCGAACGGGAGCTGGTCGACGCGGGCACGACACTGGTGAAAGTGGTGCTGTTCGTCTCCCTGGACGAGCAGAAGAAACGGCTGCGGGAACGTCTGGAGCGGCCGGAGAAATACTGGAAGTTCAACCCGGCCGATATCGACGAACGCGGTTATTGGCCCGCCTACCAGCAGGCTTACCAAGCGATCGTGGACCGTACCGGCACCGAGTACGCGCCCTGGTACGTGATACCCGCCGACGCGAAATGGTTCTCCCGGCTGGCCGTCACCGAACTGCTGATCGAGGCGCTGGAGAACCTGGACCTGCGCTGGCCGGCCGCCACCTTCGACCCGGCGGCCGAATTGCGGCGGCTCGACCGCTCCTGACCGCCCCACATACGGCGGGTTGTGGAAACTCTCAGCAAGCCGGGCAATGATGGGGGCGGTGCGCCGGATACCCCGGCCGCTCCCCGGCGGAGCTACCACCCGCCGGGGCACCCAGGTGAGCGAAAGGCGTGGTGAACGCACGGTGAGCAAGAAACCCGGGCGGCCGAATCCGCTGGCGGCGGCCCAGCGCGCGGAGCGCAAGCGCAAGATCGCGATACAGGTGGGTGTCACCGCGGTCCTGGTCGCGCTGGTCGCCGCGATCGGGATCAGCCTGGCCGTGCGCAACTCCGGTTCCGGCTATGACGGGCCGGTACCGGTCGCCGCTACCGAGAACGGCGCCATCCGGGTCGGGCAGCCCGACGCCCCGGCGACGGTGCGGATCGTCGCCGATATGCAGTGCCCGGTCTGCAAACAGTTCGAAGCCGATCACAGCGAATTGCTCCGGCAATCGGTAGCGGACGGCACCGCGCTGATCGAATACAACATCGTGGGTTACCTGGACAAAATGTCCAGCACCAACTACTCCACGCGGTCGGCCAACGCCGCCTACTGCGTTTCCGACAGCGGTACCGAAAAATTCGAGGACTGGCTGGAGCTGATGTTCCAGAAGCAGCCGCCCGAGGGCGGGGCCGGCCTGTCGGACGAGGAGCTCATTGCCATCGCGCACGAGGCGGGTTACACGGACCCCGCGGTCGACACATGCATCACCGACGGCACCTATGAGGGGTACGTCGGCGAAAAGTCGAACGAATCGGCCGACGAGGGGATCGACGGAACGCCCACGGTGTTCGTCAACGGTGAGCAGGTGAACCTGACCGGCATCCCGGGCACGCAGAATTTCGACCCCGCTCCCCTGACCACAGCGATCCAGGCGGCTGCGGGCCGGTGATCACGACGTCGCCCCGGGCCGCCTGGATTCTGCTGCTGGGCGGTCTGGCCGGCTGGATCGCCTCGCTCACCCTGCTGGTCGAAGATTTCAAACTGCTGAGCGAACCCGGGTACGTACCGTCCTGCAGTCTCAATCCGGTGCTGTCCTGCGGGTCGGTGATGGCCACCGATCAGGCGCAGGTGCTCGGGTTCCCGAATCCGATCATCGGGTTGGCCGGGTTCTCGGTGGTGGTCACACTGGCTGTGCTGTCGGTCGCGGGGGTCGCCCTGCCGCGCTGGATCTGGGCGGGCCTGTGGCTGGGAACGGCCGCGGGCACCCTGTTCATCTGCTGGCTGATCTTCCAGAGCCTGTACCGGATCAATGCGCTGTGCCCGTACTGCATGGTCGTCTGGGCGATCATCACACCGGTCCTCGCGGTGCTCACCGAACAACTGTGGGGTAACGACCGGGGTGCGTTGCGGGTGGTCGCGGAATGGCGCTGGACCTTCGTCGCGGTGTTCTATGCCGTGGTGCTGGTCCTGGTATTCCTGCGGTTCCAGGACTACTGGTTGTCACTGTTCTGATCCCGCAGTCCGCGCACGGCCGGAGCGAACGCGGAGGTACGCACAAAGCGCACGGCCGGAGCGAATGCGGAGGTACGCACAAAGCGCACGGCCGGAGCGAATGCGGAGGTACGCCTAGCCCGGCGTGCCCGCCGCCAACCGTACCGAGACGACCCGCTCGTCCCCGTCGGCTTCCAGCACCTCCAGCTGCACGACCTCGGTGGGCTTGCGGGTATCGATCGCCGCGCGCAGCGCCCGGGCACTGGTGACGGCCCGGCCGTCGATCGACGTGACGATATCCCCGCTGGCCAGCCCCGCGGTCTGCGCCGGCAGCCCCGGGATCGCCATATCGATGCGCGCGCCGCGCGGACCGGCGTCGGAGATCAGGACGCCTAGGGTCGCGGTGGGGCCGATGTGCACGGATTCCGTCGGCGTGCCCGAGCGAATCTGGCGCACGATACGCATCGCGGCGTCGATCGGCACCGCATAACCGTTCGGCGGGTCGACGGACCGGCCCGGCGGCGGATCACGCTCCCCGGACGCGGCCGCGATCACGCCGACCACCGCTCCGGTGTGATCGGTCAGTGCGCCCCCGGACTGCCCCGAACTGACCGGGGCCTCGATCTCCAGCATTCCGGTGAGTGCCTGCCGGGACAGGTCCTGTTCGTTGAAAGCCATGATCGTGCTGTCCAGGTCACTGATCCGGCCGGGGACGGCCGTCGCGGCGCCGCTCCCGCCCGCATTGCCGACGGCCAGTACTTCGTCCTGCACCCGCAGCCCCGCGGAGCTGCCGATCCGGGCCGGTGCCAGGCCGGCGGCTCCGGTCAGCGAGAGGAGAGCGATATCGGCGCGGGCGTCGTAGCCGAGCACCTCCGCGGCGTACACCGCCCCGTCGGCGACCCGGGTGACCCGCACGGTTTTCGCGCCTTTGACCACATGGTGGCTGGTCAGCACCTGGCCGTCCCCGGTGAGGACGATGCCGGAGCCGGCCGCCGCGGCGCCGAACGGCCGAGCGGCGGCGGTAATGTTCACCAGTACCGGGGAGATATCCCGGGTCACCTCGCCCGCGTCCAGCGGAGGCCGCGGCACCGGACGGACCGGCGCGACCGCCACATCCGGCCCCGGCCGGCCCAACCCGGGCAGTTCACCCCGATACCCGAAGAGGGCACCGAGCACCAGCACCGCGGCGAAGACGGATACGAGCACCCGTCCACCGCCGGTCGGCCCATCCGGACCGGTGCCCTGCCACTGGTTGTCCACCGAGCCCTCCCACCGCCATGACCCGAACTCCACCATTGTCGCCCCGAAGGCGGCCGTGTCATCTGTTTTCCTGCCGACCGGAAAGTTATCCACAGGCTTCCACAGTTATCCACAGGCAGTCCGAGATCTGGGGAGCAGGTGCCGCCTCACCTGTGGATTCGTTACCGAGACGTCCCGCCGGTCACACGCTCGTCACAGCCCCGAGGCCCGCCGGGGTCCCCGGAATACGCGAAAACGCACGCTGACGGTTCGATTCCCGCACGGAAACCGGAAATCGTCGACCGGCCGGAAACCGGTTCCGGTCGTTATCCATCGGACACCGAATCAATAGATTTCCGGGACCGGAACGGGCGATCGCCGGAAATCCGTCCCCAACTGTGCACGTCCATCCACAAGCTCGTCCGGGTTTTTCCACAGCCTTCTCCACAGTGTGGAGAAAGGGCGGTTGGAGAACGGAGAATTGTTCGATACCGGTCGATCGACCCGGACCAGCGGAGCAGAATCCGCCCGGGTCAGCGGAGCGGAATCTGCCCCGGGCCAGCCCTCAAATGGTCGCGGTATCGATGACGAACCGATACCGCACATCACTGGCCACAACCCGCTCGTAGGCGCCGTCGATCTCATCCGCGGAAATAAGTTCGATTTCCGCGCCTATTCCGTGTTCGGCACAGAAATTCAACATTTCCTGGGTTTGCGCGATACCGCCGATCATCGAACCCGCCAGCGACCGCCGCCGACCGGCCAGCACCTTCGGCTGCACCGCCAACGGCTGCTCCGGCAAGCCCAGCACGACCAGGGTGCCGTCCAGGCGCAGCAGCTTCATATAGTCGTTGATCGGCAGATCGGCGGAAACGGTGTTGATGATCAGGTCGAAGCGGCCGCGGAGGTCGCGGAAGGTCTGCTTATCGCTGGTGGCGTGGTAATGGTGGGCGCCGAAACGCTTGCCGTCCTCCAGCTTGTTCAGGGAATGACTGAGCACGGTCACCTCGGCGCCGAGCGCCGCGGCGATTTTCACGGCCATATGCCCGAGCCCGCCCATTCCGATAATCGCGACCTGTTTACCCGGCCCCGCACCCCAGTGCCGCAGCGGGGAATACACCGTAATCCCCGCGCACAACAGCGGGGCGGCGATCGACAGATCGATACCTTCCGGAATTCCGAGCACGAAGTTCTCGGTCACCACGATCTGGGTCGAGTAACCACCCAGGGTGTGTCCGCCGGACTGCACGTCCTCGCCAACGCGGCTGTTGTAGGTCATCACGGCACCGCGCGCACAGTACTGCTCCTCCCCCTCCAGACACGATTCGCACACCCCGCAGGAATCGACCATGCAACCCACGCCCACCCGGTCACCGACCCGGTGGGCGGTGACGGCGGACCCGACCGCCGCCACCGTGCCCGCGATTTCGTGCCCCGGTACACACGGGTAGCCGGCCCCGCCCCATTCGTTGCGCGCAGTGTGGATATCGGAATGACAGATCCCGGCGTAGGCGATATCGATCAGGACATCCTTCGGGCCGAGGGCCCGGCGCTCGATGGTGACCTTCTCGAACGCGGCGTCCGGTCCGGCCATGGCGTATGCGGCAGCACTACTCATGGTGTAATGCCTACCGTCGCATGCGTGGGTTTGCCAACGTCCGGGCGGGACAACTCACAGTCGAACTACTGCTCGGCTGCCTCCAGGCGGCGGCGGACCCGGCGGGCGGCGGCCACCAAATTGCGAAGTGCGGGGTCCAGCTGCCAGTGGTGCCGGGTCTTGAGACCGCCGTCCGGATTCGCCCACAGGCGTTCCGGCCCGACAGCGGCCGCAGCGGCGGTGAGCAGTTCGTCCAGTTCGTCGATATCCGGGATCCGGGCCGAGCGGCTCTCGTAGACACCCGGGCCGACGCCGTGACTGAGCCCGTGCCCGGAGGCATAGTCCTCCTCCAGCGCCTTCAGCACCCATTCGATGGACCGGGTCGCGACGATCGCGGTGACATCGGCGTCCAGCTGTTCGATGGCCTCCACGATCTCGGTGCGTCCCGAGTACGGGATATGGGTGTGGATCTGCGTGTCCGGGCGCACGCCGGAGGTCGCCAGCCGGAACGCGCCGATCGCCCAGCGCAGGTATTCGGCGCGGCCTTCCGGGCGGGCCGGCCACAGCTCCCGCAGGGCCGGCTCGTCGACCTGGATGATGCCGATTCCGGCGCGTTCCAGATCGACGACCTCGTCACGGATGGCCAGCGCCACCTGGTCGGCTGTTTCGTACAGCGGCTGATCCTGCCGGACGAACGAACGCGCCACCATCGTGACGGGTCCGGTGACCATGCCTTTGACCGGCTTATCGGTCAGTGACTGCGCGTAGCCGATCCACTCGACCGACATGGGCGCCGGCCGGGACACGTCGCCGTAGATGATCGGCGGCCGCACACAGCGCGAACCGTACACCTGCACCCAGCCGAAATGCGTGGTCGCGAAACCGTCCAGCAGCTCGGCGAAGTACTGGATCATATCGTTGCGTTCGTGCTCACCGTGCACCAGCACATCGAGCCCGATATCTTCCTGCAGCGCAATGGTCGCGCCGATTTCGGCCTCGATCTTCTTGCGGTACTCGTCGTAGGAGATCCGCCCCTCACCCAGATGATGGCGGGCCTGCCGGGCCTCGGCGCTCTGCGGGTACGACCCCAGGGTGGTCGCGGGCACCAGCGGCAATTGCAGCTTTTCCTGCTGCGCGGCCCGGCGCACCGAATAGGGTTCGCGCTCGCGCATCTGCGGAGTAATCGCATAGACGCGCTGGCGCACCGCGTGCTTCTGCTTGAAATGCACTTCGCCGGGACGTTTCCGCCATTTGTCCGACGGACCCTCGGTCAGGGCTTTCGCCAGCGAAACGACCTCACCGACCTTCTGTTTCGCGAAAGCCAGCCGGTCGGCCACATTTCCGTCGATATCGTATTCGGCGAGCACGTCGTAGGGCACGTGCAGCAGTGTGGTCCCGGTGGAAACCACGAGGTCGGGACACACCTTCGCGAGTTCGTTCAGGTATTCCAGGGTGACGTAGCGGTCGGCCCGCCACACATTGGTGCCGCTGATCACGCCCGCATACAGCCGTTTGCGCCGGATCCCCGGAATCGCCGCCAGATCCTCCGGCCGGATCCGGTACGACGCCAGATCCAGGCCGATCGCCTCCACGGCGGTACCGGCCAGAATGCGCAGCGCCTCCCCGAAATCGCCGTACTGCCCGGTGATCAGGAGCCGGGGCCGCAGCGGAGCCTTCGAGAGCCGGTCGTAGACACGTTCGAACGCCGCGAGCTCCGCGTCGGTCCGCTCGGCGGTGAAACACGGTTCGTCGAGCTGCACACAGGTCGCGCCGCGCCGCGCGAGGATCTCGAACAACTGCTCGTAGACGGGCAGCAGCCGATCCAGCAGTTCGATGGTGTCGAACCCGGCCGATTCACCCGGCACACTGCCCGCTTTGGACAGCAGCAGCAGCGACACCGGCCCCAGCACCACCGGCCGCTGTTCGATGCCCGCCGCCATCGCGCGATCCCATTCGTCCAGCAGCGCCTCGGGGTGCAGGGAGAATTCGGTATCGGCGTCGAGTTCCGGCTGCCGATAGTGGTAGTTCGTCCCGAAGAAACGCACCAGCTCCAGCGGCGGCACATCGGGCCGGCCCCGGGCCATCAGGAAATAGAGGTCCAGCGGATCCAGGTCCGCGCGGAACTCCTCGAACCGCGCCGGGACCGCCCCGAACAGCAGCGCGTTGTCCAGGACATGGTCGTAGAAGGAAAAGGTGTTACCCGGAACCTGGGTGAGCCCGGTGGCGGCGAGCTCGTTGAACTGCTGTTCCTGGATATCCCGCCCGACCGCGCGCAATTCCTCCTGCGTGATCGCCTTCCGCCAGTACGCCTCGAGCGCGCGTTTGAGCTCGCGGTGCGGACCGATCCGGGGATAGCCGAGCACACTCGACCCGAATCCTTCACTGACGTTGACCATGTCGACCTCCGTGTTCTTGGAGGCGCTCCGCGCCTCGAGGGCGGGGCCCTATTAACCCCTGGTCTTCACTCCTCCGCTCCTCCGCTTCGCTCCCCCGCTCCAGACCAGGGGCGGGCCCCGCCCGGAGAATGCGGACCGTCGAGGAGTCGGCTGCGGAGGGGATCAGCAGAGGACACCGAACCTGTACGACCCCGAGTCTTACCAGGCCCGGCGCATATCGTCGGGCGAGTGTCCGGCGCGGGGCGGGGCGCATTCTTATTTGCTGTATTGGTAGAAACCCGCGCCGGTCTTCTTGCCCAGCAGCCCGGCTTCCACCATGCGCATGAGCAGCGGCGGGGCCGAGTAGAGCGGTTCCTTGAATTCGCCGTACATCGAGTCGGCGATGGATTTCACGGTGTCCAGACCGACCAGGTCGGTGAGCGCCAGCGGGCCCATCGGGTGGGCGCAGCCCAGGACCATCGCCTTGTCGACATCTTCCTTGGTGGCGAAACCCGATTCGACCATGCGGATGGCCGAGAGCAGGTACGGAACCAGCAGCGCGTTCACCACGAAACCGGAGCGGTCGGAGGAACGGACGACCTCTTTGCCCAGGATCTCGGCGGCGAACTTCTCGGCACGTTCGGAGACGGGGGCGCTGGTCTTGAGGGTGGTCACCAATTCGACCAGCGGCAGCACCGGCACCGGATTGAAGAAGTGCATACCGACGACCCGCTCGGGGGTGTTGGTGGCGACCGCAATCTTCATGATCGGAATCGACGAGGTGTTGGAGGCGAGCACCGCGGCCGGATCGGTGACCACCTTGTCGAGTTCGGCGAAGATGGAGGTCTTGACCTTCTCGTCTTCCAGCACGGCCTCGACAACGAGCTGACGGTCGGCGAAATCGCCCAGGTCGGAGGTGAACCGCAACCGCCAGGCCGTCTGCTCGCGCTCCCGCTCGGTGATCTTGCCGCTGCTCACACCCCGGTCCAGCGACCGCAGGATGCGCGACCGGCCGGCCGCCGCGAGCTCCCGGGTCTGCTCGTACACCAGCACGTCGACATGCGCGCGAGCACACACCTCCGCAATGCCGGCGCCCATCTGTCCGGCGCCGATAACACCGACGCGCTGTATCTTTTCGCTGCTGCTCACGTCCGCTCCTGTATCTTTTGGCGCCGCCTCCGGCGTCGCGTGGTTCGGGGCCCTGTGTTTTTGGCGCCGCCTCCGGCGGCGCGGGTTCGGGGCCCCCTCTTGTCTCGATTCTTCACTCCGCCGCTCCTCCGCTTCGCTCCCCCGCTCTGTCGCTCCAGAATCGAGACGGGCCCCGAACCTAGAAGGCGGGAGTACGGAAGGCGTGCTACCGGGTACGGCGGTGAGGAAAAGGCGTCCGTGGATGGGGGTGCTTCCTGGACCACGGTAGAGGCACCGAAGCCCCCTCGCCGGGCTGTTGCGAGGGGGCGGCGGGTACACCCCTACCGAAGTAGTGGTTGCCGGTATCCGTTACGGATACCATGTCCGGCTCGGGCGAACCCGGAACCGGGCCGGTAGGGTTGCGGCTCCCGTTCCCGGGAACCGCAACCCGGCGTCGCCGGAGCGGCGCATAACTCAGTGGAACTGGCCCTCTTCGGTGGAGCCCTTCAGCGCGGCCGTCGAGGTGTTGGGGTCGACGGTGGTGGCGATGGTGTCGAAGTAGCCGGCACCGACCTCACGCTGGTGCTTGATGGCGGTGAAGCCACGCTCGGCGGCGGCCTTGAACTCGCGCTCCTGCAGGTCGACGAAGGCGGTCATACCCTCGCGGGCGTAGCCGTAGGCCAGGTCGAACATGCCGTAGTTGAGCGAGTGGAAGCCTGCCAGGGTGATGAACTGGAACTTGAAGCCCATCGCGCCGAGTTCCCGCTGGAACTTCGCGATGGTGGCGTCGTCCAGGTGCGCCTTCCAGTTGAAGGACGGCGAGCAGTTGTAGGCCAGCAGCTGGTCCGGGAACTCGCTGCGGACGGCCTCGGCGAACTTACGGGCGACCTCGAGATCCGGCACACCGGTCTCCATCCAGATGAGGTCGGCGTACGGCGCGTAGGCCTTGGCCCGCGCGATGCAGGGCTCGATGCCGTTCTTGACCCCGAAGAAGCCCTCGGCGGTACGGGTTCCGTCGAGGAACTCCCGGTCGCGCTCGTCGACATCGGAGGTGATGAGGGTGGCGGCTTCGGCGTCGGTGCGGGCGATGATCACCGAGGGCACCTCGGCGACGTCGGCGGCCAGGCGCGCGGAGGTCAGGGTGCGGATGTGCTGCTGGGTGGGGATGAGCACCTTGCCACCGAGGTGGCCGCACTTCTTCTCCGAGGCCAGCTGGTCTTCCCAGTGCACGCCGGCGGCGCCGGCAGCAATCATGGCCTTCTGCAGTTCGTAGGCGTTCAGCGCGCCACCGAAGCCGGCTTCGGCGTCGGCGACGATCGGGGCCAGCCAGTTCTCGACCGAGGTGTCGCCTTCGACCTTGGCGATCTCGTCGGCGCGCAGCAGCGCGTTGTTGATGCGGCGGACCACGGCGGGCACCGAGTTGGCCGGGTAGAGGCTCTGGTCGGGGTAGGTGTGACCGGAGAGGTTGGCGTCACCGGCGACCTGCCAGCCCGACAGGTAGATGGCCTTCAGGCCGGCGCGGACCTGCTGGACCGCCATATTGCCGGTGAGGGCGCCGAGGGAGTTGATGTAGTCCTCGTTGTTCACCAGATCCCAGAGGATCTCCGAGCCACGCCGCGCGAGGGTGTGCTCCTCGACAACGGTTCCCTGCAGCTTCGACACCTGCTCGGGGGTGTAGTTGCGGGTAACGCCCTTCCAGCGGGGGTTGGTGTCCCAATCCTGCTGGATTTCCTCGGGGGTCTTCGGGGTGCCGGTGGTCGACATCGTGCGACTCCACTTCCTTGTTCGGTCGGTCCGCCGTTCCGCGTCGACGGGGTGTTGCTGCCCCGCACTGCTGGATCGACGATTCGCAGGCTTGCAATGCCCAGCGGGTGTACTTCCACACCTTGGCACACGAACAAAACGTCGTCTACCTGTTGCTTATGTGAATCCGAGCTAGGATCGACCACCAGTTTGTTAAGTCTGCAAAAGTAGCCATGACATTGCCGCCACAAATCCTACTGACGGGTAGCCCTGACATGGGGTTTTAGCGTAACGCTCGTACTGTTAGCGGAGGCGGCTGCCCCTGCTCCGCTCCCCGGGCACGGGCTCCATCTGTGAGGACGTTCATAACTGGTGTCGTGCGCCCTCAGTTTGAGGGTCTCGGCGCCCGGCCCCGCAAGACCGCCGCGAGCCTTCACCGACAGATCCGCGTTCACCCTCTTGTGCGAGCAGGGACACCCGGCCTCACGGATCGACGCGACCTCGCTCTGACGGACCCGGGTGCCCCGCACCCTTCGCGATCCGAAGCGCCCCCATCACAGGTAAATCGCTGTGCTCCGCGCCCCGCGGATCAGTGCGCTCACCAACCTCCCGCCCGTCTTCCGGAGCGGTGTGAACAGCAAGAATTCCACACAAAACGCGGGGAAGTTCGGTGTCAGGACACAAAACTTGGCTAACCATTCATGTGCCCGCCCGACGAGATTTTCGCAGGCGTGCCAAATTCTCACAGAACAGCGCTAGGGTGTCCGTCACGTGCGCGGTCATCGGTGACGGGTGCCGATGGTGAGCGCCTGCCCTCCGACGCACGGTGGGATCGGAGCTGTTGATGCGCGACATCGTCGACGACCTGCTGCAGGTGTGGCGTTCGGGCCGGACCGGCGGGCTGGCCACCATCGTGCGCACCGGTGGGCTCGTGGATATTCCGGTGGGTACGGCGATGCTGGTGGACCCGGACGGAATGATCTACGGGTCCATGGCGTCCACCGGTATCGAGGACACCGTGTACGAGGCCACCCTGCAATCGGCCCGGACCGGACAGCGCGCGTTGCACCGGCTCACCGTGCCCGGCGCCGACTCGGGCGGTGACGGCGGGGTTATCGATGTGTTCACCGAGCCGTTCTCGCGCGGCCATTTCCCGGAATTCCCGACCATTGCCACCGAAATCGCCGAGCACCGCCGAATAACGGTTTTCACCGTCGTCTGGAATCCGGAACCGGGAATGATCGGGCAGCATCTGATCACCGATAAGCGGCATGCGACCGAACTGGTCTCGCTGCCGCAATCCGATATCTTCGTGGCCTCGTTCGCCCCGCCGCCGCTGCTGGTGATCTTCGGTGCCAATACGACGACCGCCGCACTGTCGGCGCAAGCCCAGCTGCTCGGCTATCGGGTCGCCATCTGCGATCCGCGGCCGGCCTTCGCCGTGCCGGAATCCTTCCCGGGGGCCGAGGTGGTCTGCGATTGGCCGCACCGGTATCTGAATGTGCTGGTCTCCGAAGGCGAAGTGGACTCGACGACCGGAATCGTGCTGGCCACCCACGATCCACAATTCGAGATCCCGCTACTGACAGTGGCCCTGCGGCTACCCGAGATCGGCTATATCGGCGTGGTGGGATCGGCCCTCACCTGCGCCCGCCGCCTCGACGACCTGCGGGCCAGCGGGTTCGACGAGACGATGCTGGCCCGGCTGCACGCACCGGCCGGAATGGATATCGGCGCCGCCACCGGCACCGAGACCGCGCTGGCGGTGGCGGCGGAGATGGTGGCGGCGCGTAACGGACGACTCGGCCGGATAACCGTTGCCTTTCCCGCGGAGGCGGCGATCTGAGCCTGCGACACCCCGGGACGGTTTCCGCCGCCCGGCGACCGAAATCACCCCTGCACACCGCCCGGCCGGGTTTGCGGTGTGCCGACTCTCGTGGACAGTGGTTCTCGTGATCCTCACCGTGACAATGAATCCCGCATACGATGTGACCTACCGGGTCGAGAATTTCACCCCGGGACGCGCTCATCGGGTGCGTTCGGTGGAACAGCGCCTCGGCGGTAAAGGCATCAACGTGACCCGGGTGCTGAACCAGCTGGGTCGCTATGCGCGGGCCACCGGGTTCGCCGATCACGCTTTCGCCGCCGCCGCCGAAGCCGAGATGCCGGTGGATTTCGTCCACGCGCTGCCGTGGGTCCGCCGCACGGTGGTGGTCAGCGAATCCGATACCGGCACCGCGACAGCGCTGCGCGAACCCGGTGCGCGGGTGGCCAACCCGCATGCTTCCGAGCAACTCGAGGTCCGGGTATCGGGCATGCTGCCGCATATCTCCGGTTTGGTGATCGCCGGTTCGCTCCCCGACGGTATCGATCCGGGCCTGCCCGCCCGGATCGCCCATGCCGCCCTCGAGGCCGGCGTCCCCACAGTCTGCGACCTGGACGGACCCGCGCTCCGAATGGCTTCCCGGGTGCCCGGGGTGGTATTGCTACCGGGGCTCGGCGAATTCGAATCGCTGGCCCGGTCCCGCGCCGAGACACCGGCCGCGCTCACCGCCACGGCCCGGCCGCTCGTGGACCGCGGAGTCGGAGCGGTGATCATCACCCGGGGACCACTGGGAATGGTGGCGGTAACCCCCGACGGCGCCTGGGACGCCCATCTGCCCGAACCGCTCACCGGAAATCCGACGGGCGCCGGCGACACCGTGTCCGCCGCGGTCATAGCGGCTCTGGCAACCACGGAGACCCCTGACTGGCCCGCGATCCTGGTGGACGCCGTCGCCACATCGGCCGCGTCGGTGGTCATCCCGGTCGCCGGCGAAATCGACCGCCGGCTACGCGGCCACCTCGCCCCCACCGTGGTCGTCTCCGAACTCGAAACGCCTGAGTCCGACTGAACCGGAAAGTTGTCCCGCGCAGGTCATTTGAGAACATAGGGCGACACCGAACTCCGGTGCTCGCTGATATCCAGGATTTTGCCGAGCGGCGGAAAAGCACGCTGCGGGCAATTGGCTCGATCGCAGACGCGGCACCCCGCGCCGATCGGTGTCGCGCTGACCTCGCGCAGATCGATGCCATCCGCGTACACCACCCGGGTCGCGTGCCGGACCTCGCAGCCCAGCCCGATGGCGAACGTTTTGCTCGGTTGCCCGAAGCGGGTGGCCCGGCGTTCCACCGTGCGGGCCACCCAGAGGTATTTGCGGCCGTCCGGCATCTGCGCGATCTGCGTCATGATCTTGCCGGGGTAGGCGAAGGTCTCGTACACATTCCAGAGTGGGCAGGTGCCACCGCTGGAGGAGAAATGAAAGCCGGTGGCGGACTGCCGTTTCGACATATTCCCGGCCCGGTCCACCCGGACGAAGGAGAAGGGGACACCGCGTAGTTCCGGCCGCTGCAGGGTGGACAGGCGGTGGCAGATGGTCTCGTAACTCTGGGCGAAGAAGGCCGACAGCCGTTCGATGTCGTAGCGGAAATCCTCGGCGACCTCGTGGAAGTAGGTGTAGGGCAGGACGGTCGCGGCCGCGAAATAGTTCGCCAGGCCCAGCATTGCCAGCCGGCGCGCGTCCGGGCCGGAGAAGTTCCCTTCGTCCACCAGCTTTTCCAGTAGTGGGCCGCATTCGAAATAGGCCAGTTCCGCGGCCAGCTTGAAGAGGCGTTGGCCGCCGGACAGGTGCGGAGCGATCTCGAGCACCTGGTTGTCCGGGTCGTAGCGGTGCAGGACACCCTCGCCGAGGTCGATCCGCTCCATGATCCGCACGCCGTGGGTGCGCAGCACCTTGGGGATCTCGCTGTGTGCGTCACCGCCGTGGAACCGGATGCGGTTGGCCAGTTCCTCGGCGGCGGTGTCGAGCGGATGAATATAGTTCTGCCGCTGGTAGAAATAATCGCGCACTTCCTCGTGCGGCTTACTGATCGTGGCGCTGCCGGAGCCGTCGGCGAACCGGTCCTCGGTGGCCGCGGCCAGCTGGGCGCTGGTGTTGCGGTAGCGATTGTGCATATTGACCAGCGCCCGGGCCATGCTCGGGTGAGCGGAGACCATTTCGGCGATTTCCCGGGCGTCGGCTTCGATGCCCAGTTCCTGATCCATCACGACTTCTTGTAGTTCGGCGATCAGGCGGGTGTCGTCCTGCGGCGAGAAGAATGTCGCCTCGACGCCGAATACTTCACTGATCCGTAGCAGCACCGGCACGGTGAGCGGCCGGACATCGTGCTCGATCTGGTTGAGGTAACTGGCCGATATCTCCAGCTGCTGGGCCAGTGCCACCTGGCTCAGCCCGCGTTCGGTCCGCAATTGCCGGAGCCGGGCGCCGACATAAGTCTTGGCCATGCGTCCAGTTTAGGCCCCGGGTTCGCACGTTGCGATAGCCGGGTTAGCAAAAACTTGCCGAGGTGGCGGACAGGCCGGAGGAGCGGTATTCACACCTCGTGTGCCGGCCAGCTCGGTGGATCCAGATGCGAGAGGACGCGCTGCAGATCGGTGTCCGACGGCATCTCATTGGTGACCTTCGAGATCATCACCCTGATATCGGGCCGGTCCGGCGAACGGCCGGGAGAATTCAGCACCTCGGCCGCGATCTGCTCCACTTCTTCGTCGGTGAGCCGCCGCCGCAACAGCGCCACCAGCGGAATGTAGTCCGACTCCGGGACACCGTCGGGATACCCGCTGCGCAGCCAGTCCACCACCGCGGACAGAACACCGGCCATGACTACCCCTCCTCCGGCAACGGCGAGGCCAGCGGCCAGCCGCCCGCGGCCAGGTGCGCCCTCACCCGCGCGATATCGTCACCGCCGGCGTGTTCCTTGGCCACCCTGCGGACCGCCGCTTCGATCTCTTCGTGGGTGATTTCCTGCCGTTCCACGCGGTCGCGCAAAACGTCCTCGGCCACCAGCACAACCTCGGTTTCGGTCAGATCCCGGTGCAGGATCGCGAACAGCGCGACATAGTCCGACCGGGGAACCCCTTGCGGATATCCGGCCCGCAGCCAGGTGATGACCCGGGCCAGCAGTCCCTGCCGCTGCGGCTGTGGCTCGTGCGCCGCCATATCAGTCCTCTCCGAACAGATGGATCCCCAGACGATCCGCGAGGAATGCCTTGGCGACGAACAGCACGCCCGCGATCACCACCGCGACCACGACCGCCAGGCAGGCGCACGCGCCCGCGAGCGCGAGCGGATTACGCCGGACCGACCCGTCGCTACCGGTCACCCCGGCGATCGACCACCACCGCACCCCGAGCGCGAACACGATCGGCAACCCGGCACCCAGGATCAGCGCCGCGACGAATACATCCCACAGTGCGCGCAGATGCGTCAGGAATGTGGACATCATGCCTCCTCTTCGGCGGCCGATCGAGCCGGGGAGCGGCGCCGGTCCCGCGTTCCCGACGGTGGTGGCGACTGCGGGGTCGATGACGGGGGTGTCGACGGCGGAAGCGACCCGGACGGTGTGGTCGGCTCGTTGACATTCTCGCTGGACACCTTGTCGCGCAGCGAGCGCCGGTACATCCACCCTGCCAACCCGACGAGCAGTGCGAATACCACCAGTACCCCGGGCAACCCCCCGATGTAGTGCGCGAGCAGCCAGCAGACAGCGCCCACGATCCCGGCGGCCGGGAGCGTCAGCAGCCAGGCCACCGCCATCCGGCCCATCACCCCCCAGCGCACCTCGGCGCCTTTGCCGATACCGGTCCCGAGAATCGCGCCGGTGGCCGTCTGCGTCGTCGACAGGGGCAGCCCGAAATTCGCGGAGGTCAGGATGATCGCCGCCGCCGATGATTCCGCCGCGAGCCCCTGCGGGGATTCGATCTCCACCAGCCCTTTGCCCAGTGTGCGGATGATCCGCCAGCCACCCAGGTAGGTACCTGCCGCGATGGCGACCGCGCAGGCCGCCATCACCCAGATCGGCATGGTCGAGTCGGCGGTGAGCGTCCCGTGCGCGACCAGCGCCAGAAAGATCACCCCCATGGTTTTCTGGGCGTCGTTGGTACCGTGCGCCAGCGATACCAGCGAGGCCGAACCGATCTGCCCCCAGCGGAAACCGGTGGTCACCTTGCCGTGTTCCGAGCTCCGGGTGATCCGGTACACCGACCAGGTGCCGACGGCGGAGACGAATCCCGCCACGATGGGGGCCAGTATCGCGGGCAGGACGATCTTGTAGAGCACACCGCCGTCGTCGCCGGCCCACACCACCCCGCTCCAGCCGAGCGAGGCGAGGGTGGCGCCGATCAAGCCGCCGAACAGCGCATGCGAGGAGCTCGAGGGCAGCCCGAACAGCCAGGTGAGCAGATTCCAGAGAATGCCACCGACCAGGCCGGCGTACACGATGATCAGCAGTTCGTGGCCGGACACCTCATCGAGCCGCACGATTCCCTCGGCCACCGTGGCGGCGACCGCCACCGAAAGGAAGGCACCCACCAGGTTGAGGCAGGCGGACAAGGCGACTGCGATTTTGGGGCGTAGCGCCCCGGTGGCGATCGACGTGGCCATCGCGTTGGCGGTGTCGTGGAATCCGTTGGTGAAATCGAAGGCCAGCGCGGTGACAATGACGACCAGCAGAATCAACAGCTCAACTGTCACACCAGGCATTGTGCACGGGTCACCGTGAGGCGCGAGCGACCGGGGCGACAGCGTTGCCGAAGTGTTCCGGGATCAGGCGGCTGACCGGACTCCGGCCGTCGAATCGTGACGGCAGCGCGCGCCGGAGATCAGGCGGCCGCGGCGCTGTGTTCGGGTTCGGGGACCGGGCCCGCGGTGCGCGCCACCAGCCGGGCGAGTATGCCGAGTGCCACCGCGACCACGATCGATACCGCCATCGGGATACCGGTGCCGGGCCCGCCGAGTCCGACGATCGGCGAAACCAGCGCACCGAGAGCGAACTGCAGCGCACCCATCAGGGCCGACGCGGTTCCGGCGGCATACCGTGCCCGGCCGATCGCCAGCGCGCTCGCGGTCCCCATGACCATCGGCGCGGACACCACGGTCAGGAAGAGCACCGGCAGCACGGCCCACGCGGGTGCGCCGGCGGCCAGCAGCGCCAGCAGCACCAGGCCGCCCGCCAGGGTCACGGTCTGACCGGCCCGCAGAATCGGTTCCGGTCCGAACCTGCCGACCAGCCGGGAGCTCACCGTACCGGCGGCGACCATCCCGGCGGCGTTGACGGCGAAGATCAGTGTGTACACCTGGTTCGACATGCCCAGCACATTCTCGATCACGAACGGTGAGGCCGAGATATACGACATCAGGGCGGCGAACCCGAACGCGAACGCGAAGATGTAGCCGAGGTAGCCCCGTTCCGCCGCCAGCCGCCCGATCGTGCGCAGGGTGCCGGCGAATCCGGCCTGCTGGCGGTGCTGTGCCGGCAGCGATTCCGGAACCACCAGTACCGCGCCGAGGAACATCACCAGGAAGATCCCGCTCAGCGCCCAGAACTCGGCCTGCCAGCCGAAGTCCACCAGCACTCCGCCGAGCAGGGGCGCGATCACCGGCGCGATTCCGCCGATGGCCGAGAACAGGGTGAACAGCTTCGCGGTCGCCGCGCCGTCGGTGCGATCGGCGCCCACCGCGCGGCCGATCACCAGACCCGCCGACGCCGACAGCCCCTGGACGAACCGCATCGCGATCAGCAACCAGATGGTCGGCGCCAGCGCGCAGATCACCGTCACCACCACGGTGACCGCCGTGGCGAACACCAACGGCTTACGCCGGCCGTACCGGTCCGACAGCGGGCCGATGAACAGCTGGCCCACCGCCAGTCCGATCAGGAATGTGGTCAGCGTGAGCTGCACGCTGGCGGCGCTGGCGCCCAGGTCGCCCGCCAGATCGGTGAAGGCGGGCAGGTACATGTCGATGGCGAACGGCGCCGCGGCCGACAGCAGCGCCAGGACCACCAGCAGTAGCCCGGATACTCCGGGCTTGGCCGTGCTCGGCATATCGGCGCACCTCCTCCAGATACTTACTTATGAAAACATAAGTTACCTGGTGGAGCCGATCGGCCGCCGGACGCCTCGACCGTGGATCAGAAGGCGTCCTCCGGCAGCGCCATGATGTCGGCATCGAGTGCCTCGATCACGGCCCTGGTCGAGGTCAGGGTCGGCAGCACGTTCTTCGCGAAGAAACTCGCCACCCCGACCTTGCCCGTATAGAACGGCCGGTCGCGGTCCTCGGCAGCACCGGCCAGTGCCGCCGCGGCCACCTCGGCCTGCCGCAGCAGCAGCCAGCCGATCAGCAGATCGCCGACCGAGAGCAGAAAACGCACCGAGCCGAGGCCCACTTTGTACAGTTCCGACGGTTCGGCCTGGGCCGCCATCGCGTAGCCGCTGAGCGCCGCGGCCATGGCCTGCACATCGCCGAGCGCGGTACGCAACAGCGCGCGTTCGGTATCCAGTCGCCCGGTGGGCGTATCCAGGAATTCGGTGATCTTCGCGAAGATATGTCCCGCCGCGACCCCCCGATCCCGGAGGATCTTGCGGAAGAAGAAGTCCTGCGCCTGGATGGCGGTGGTGCCCTCGTACAGCGAGTCGATCTTGGCGTCGCGGATGTACTGCTCGATCGGGTAGTCCTGCAGGTAGCCGGAGCCGCCCAGGGTCTGCAGCGATTCGGTCAGATACTGGTAGGCCCGCTCGGAACCCACGCCCTTGACGATCGGCAGGAGGAAATCGTCGACGCGGTGCGCGGTATCGGCATCCACACCCGAAACCAGTTCCGCGACATCGGCGTTCTGGTGCACGGCGGTGTACAGGTAGACCGCGCGCAGGCCCTCGGCGTACGCCTTCTGGGTGGCCAGGCTGCGACGAACGTCGGGGTGGTGGGTGATGGTGACCCGCGGGGCGGCCTTATCCGACATCTGGGTCAGATCGGCCCCCTGGACGCGCTGTTTGGCGTATTCCAGCGCGTTCAGATAGCCGGTCGACAGAGTGCCGCTCGATTTGACGCCCACCATCATGCGCGCGTTCTCGATCACCTTGAACATCTGGGCGATCCCGTTGTGGCTATCGCCGACCAGCCAGCCGATGGCGGGCTTCGCACCGCCGAAGGTGAGCTCACAGGTCGGCGACGATTTCAGGCCCATCTTGTGTTCCACATTGGTCACGTACACACCGTTGCGCTCGCCCAGTTCGAGTGTCTGCGGGTCGAACAGGTATTTCGGCACGTAGAACAGCGACAGTCCCTTGGTACCGGGCCCCGCGCCTTCGGGCCGGGCCAGGACGAGATGGAAGACGTTCTCCGCGGTATCGCCGACATCGGCACCGGAGATGAAACGCTTCACGCCCTCGATATGCCAGGTGCCGTCGGCCTGTTCGATCGCCTTCGCGCGGCCCGCGCCGACATCGGAGCCGGCATCGGGTTCGGTGAGCACCATCGTGCCCTGCCAGTGGCGCTCGAAACCCGCTGCGGCCCAATGCTTCTGCTGCTCATTGCCGATCCCGTAGAGCACCTGGGCCATGGCCGCGCCCATATCGAAGAAGATCGCCGCCGGGTTGGCGCAGGTGATCATCTCGCTCACCGCCCAGATCAGCGCGGCGGGTGCGGGCATTCCGCCCATTTCCTCGGGCTTGCCGAGCCGGTTCCAGCCGGCATCCCGGATAGCGAGCACAGTTTTGGTCAGCGGCTCGGGAACGGCGATCGAATGGGTCTCCGGCCGGAATTCCACCGGTTCCCGGTCCGCGGCGGCGAATGATTCCGCGACCGGCCCCTCGGCCAGGCGTTTCACCTCGGCCAGGATCTCGCGCGCGGTATCCGTATCGAGATCGCCGTAGGCGCCGGCATCGAGCAGTTTGCCGAGTTCGAATACTTCGAACAGATTGAATTCGATATCGCGCAGATTCGCCTGGTAGTGACCCACGGTCGTCCTCCTGATCGGCGCCCCGGCGGCCGGGCAGACCGCGTGGTGACAGGCTTTTTGACATCGTACGAACTGCAGCGTGCCGGACCGCACCCGGCTACGCAACCGTAGCCGGGGCACCGGTACGAGGAGCACACCGCAGCGGCCCCGGGACCGCCCTCAGCAGTCCGGTTGCAGTGGCCAGCACGCCGTGGGGCCGGCCGGCGGCGGAGCCACCGGTTCGCTACTGCTGCTGGGCGCCGCGGGTTCGGCGGCGGGTCCGTCGGCCAGCAGCGACCCGGCGATCGCCGCCAGGACCACAAGCACGCCCACCACCGCGACCGCCAGGACGGACCAGCCGATCGCATCGTGGACGCGCCGCGAGTCCGGGCGCCGCAGGGCCGGCCGTTTCCGCGACGCCTTCGGCGGCTCCGGCAATTTGTCGTCGAAGCCGGCGGCGATCAGTTCGCGGCGCTCCGGCGCCCAGCCGGTGAGCGCCCGGGTGGCCGCGCAGACCCGGCCGAGCGTCCAACGCGGGGGCCCGGGGGCGAAATTCTCCAGGAAGATCCGCAGTTCGGTGGGTTCCGCGACATTGCCGACCACAACGTCGAGTCCCGGTCGCACGGTCTCCCGGGCCGGCCGCACCACCGCACCCCGCAGCGGTACCAGCACCACCGCACCGCACAACTGACCCGGATCGTAGGTGGCGCGATCGAAGGTGAGCTGAACCTCCCGCACCGCGCTCTCGACCGCGCGCACCGGATCGGCCCCGAATTCGACAACGAGGTCCGCATCCTCCTCACCCACCCGCCACGGCCGCTCCGTGGACACCGTCAGCATCCCGCTCTGCTTCCGGCGGAACCCGATCACCTCGACCACGAGAATGCCCTGCGGGGTCCAGATGACCGCGCCGATCTGCCGGGTACCGCGCTGGGTACCGATTCGCAGATCCACAATGGCCAGCCCGGTCGACGGCAGCGCCCGTAAGCACTCCACGAATTCCCGCTCGGCAACCGATAGTTCCGCCCGATCGTCGACCTTCACCAGCATCGTTCTCTACCTCTGCTGTGTGCCGTTGCGCCCTCTGCCACCACTGACCCCCGGTGTCGATCATGACCCGCCCGCCCCTTTCGTACCACTGATATGGCCTGTGGTTCAGGCGAATCGGCGATCAGCGTCCGGATATCCGGTGTTCCCGCGGCCGGGAGACAGCAGCCGAGGCGATCAAACCCACTGCACGAGTTGATAGACGATGCCGTTGGGATCGGTTGTCTGGAAGTAGCGCTCGCCCCATTCCTCGGTCTCGATCGGCGTGACGATCGGTGCGTCCGCGGCCCGCAGGCGCGCGTATTCGGCGTCGATATCGGCCACGATGAACACCACCAGCAGACCGTCTCCCGCCGGGCCGGCGATCCGCGCGGGTTTGAAGGTGGACAGGCCGGTGCGCAGGTAGATCAGGTTGATCCCGGCATCCGGGTGGCTCAGCGAGACGAAACCGTCGGCCGACATCTGCTCGGCGAATCCGAAGTGCGTGGACACGAAATCGGCCGAGGCGGCCGGGTCGGCGACGTTCAGGGATATGGCTGTTCCGGTAGTACGCATGAGCCCTCCACAGTCACTCGCGATAATTCCGTACATCGTACGTAGTTATTGTTACCGGCCTTCCCGCGCGAGCGCACCGTGATTTGCTTCACATTCCCCGGCGCCGGGCGCGGCGCTCACCCGAACCGAGCGGGACGTCCGCACATTGGCTAACCTGCTGCCATGCCCGACGCCGCACTGCCCCCGGAGCCCACGATCGCCTTGGTGCTGGGAGGCGGTGGTCCTGTCGGGATAGCCTGGCTGGCCGGCCTGGCCCAGGGCTTACAGGCGGCCGGGATCGACCTGTCCCGTGCCGGCCGCATCATCGGGACCTCCGCCGGCGCGGTGGTCGGCACGGCCATCGCCGCCCGGGCGGACCTGTCCACGCTGCTGAGGCCGCGCCCGGCTCCCGCCGAACCGCCGGCGCACGACTACGGTCCGCTCCTGGAGATCGCCTCGCTGTTGCGTGCCGTCGACACGGATCGCGAACTCGTCCTGCAGCGAGTCGGCGAACTGGCACTCGGCGCGGAAACCGGCGATCCGGCGGCCCATCTCGAACGCATCGGTTCGCTGGTGGATTTCGCCGACTGGCCCGACCACGATCTAGTGGTCACCTCGATCGATATCGGCTCGGGCGAACTCCACGCCTGGACCCGCGGCGATAAGGCCACCCTCGTCCAGGCGCTGGCCGCCAGTACCGCGGTCCCGGGGGTCTTCCCGCCGATCGAGATCGGCGGCCGGCACTACATCGATGGCGGCGTCCGTTCCACCATCAATGCCGATCTCGCCGCCGGCTACGACGCGGTCGTGATCCTGGAGCCGCTGGCCCACGTCTATCCGCGCACCAAGGCCGACCGGGGCTTGGACGCCCGGGAGATCTCGATCGGCCCGGACGATATCACCGTCGCCGCATTCGGCCCCGATCTGTTCGCCGAGGCGGCGCTGGGTCCGGCCTATGAATCCGGTCTGCGCCAGGCGGTTCCGGCCGCGACGGAACTGCGGGAGTTCTGGCCCACCGCGTGACCGGGCGCGCCGGAACTCAGATCGTCCGGGGCCCGCGCGCGGCCCGCAGCGCACTGCGCGGCGGGGCGGACCGGCCCCCCGGCGGCGGGATGAACGGCGCGTCCACCCCGATGCGCTGTGCGAACTCGGCGAGGCCCGGTGTGCGCTGATCCATGCTGAGCAGGTCCGCGGTCGCCGAGCGCACCGACCGGTGCCGGTGAATCTGTTCCGGCGCGAGGGCCTCGGCCGCGAGCAGCAGTGCCAGCGCACGTTCCGGGCTGCGCCGCTGCGCCCAGGCCCGGGCCGTATCGACGAGTAGCCGGCCGCGATCGAAATCCGACAGGGTCGTCGCGTCGATCTTGCCGGCCAGGCGTATCGCGGTACCGGCATCACCGAGCTCCACCGCGGCGGCGACCTCTTGCAGATCGACCGCGGTCGGCCCGAAGGCAATGCGGTATTCCTCGCGGTCCGCACCCAGCGCGCTCGATACCTTGCGCGCCTGCCGCAGCATTTCGTGCACGCGCTCGGTGTCCTCCATCCGGGCGGCGATGATCGCGGACTGCAAGGTCAATCCGCCGTAGACCGTCAGCGCCCGCGGCGCCGGCTGGTCCAGGAGCGTTCCCAGCGCCGCGCGGGCCGTATCGACGGTGTGCCGGGCCAGCTCGAGTTGCTGCGCCCGCTGGAAGACGATGGCGCGCCGAAAAGCGCAGGCCGCCATGAGCACCGGGTCCGCACTGCGCTGCGCCTTCGCCATCGCGCGTTCGGCGGCGGCCCAGGCGGCGTCGAACTGCCGCAGCTCGGCCAGCGCCACCGCCCAGACCTGATAGAGGTCGGCCAGCAGGGCATCGGCTCGCGCGCTACCGGCCCCCGACGCCGCCTCCAGCTCCGGGATCTGCGATTCGAGCAAGGCGAGCAGATCGGCGTAGCGCGCCTGCCGGGCGCGGGCCCAGGCGGTTTCGACTTGTTCGGCGAGCGGGCCCAGGTCGGGTAGATCGCGGACTTCGGCCACCGCTACGCCCAGCGCGTGATCGCCGGCCAGCAACCGGCGCAGGGCGAGGACATGCGCCGGAACCGGCTGGGCCTGCGCGGTGGGCGCGGTGGGCGCGAGCTCGGCGACCGGGATTTCCAGCACCTCCGCGATCCGTTCCAGCACATCGAGCACCTTGACCGGACGGACCCCGCGCTCGACCTGCGACACCCACGCTTCCGAACGTTTGATCAACGGCGCGAAATCACGTTGGGACAATCCTTTCCGGGCACGGTAGTACGCAATTTTCCGCCCGATTCCGGATTCGTGACCTGTCATCAGTGGGATGCGCCTTTCGCCGCGACCGGATGCAGCTCCGGCCTCGCCCGATATTAAGGCCAAAACTCCGCACGTGTACCGGTCAGCGGTACACGGTTCCGGATCGGAATCACAAGCTCCATACCCCGCTCACAAGGTCCGATCCGGCAGCCGCGGAATCGGATCCACGCCGCGCTGCGCGGGCCCGCCACAGCCGGGCCCGGAGCCGGTGGAGTCTCGCCGCTCGTTCGATTAATATAAGAAAAAACTTATCAAAGGAGGACATCGTGGGTTTACTGACTGATCCCATCGCCGTCGCGGGGCTCGTATCCCGGGAGATCCGTACCGGCGAACGACAGGGGATGCCGACGAAGATCGCCGTCGCCCGGCGTTCGTATGCCACCGATCCGGACGATCTCTGGAATGCGCTCACCGACGCCGGCCGCATACCACGCTGGTTTCTGCCCGTCACCGGGGAGCTGAGCGTCGGCGGCAGATATCAGCTCGAAGGAAATGCGGGCGGTGTGGTCGAAGAATGCGAACCGCCGAAACGATTCGCCGTCACCTGGGAAATGGGCCCGATGATCTCCTGGCTCGAAATCCGCCTCGATCCGGCCGCCGAGGGAACCACGCTGGAATTGATGCACGAGGCGCCCGTGGACCCGGATATGTGGAAACAATTCGGGCCCGGTGCGGTGGGCGTGGGGTGGGATCTGGGTCTCATGGGCCTGGGGCTGCACCTGGACACCGGAGCGGGCGTCGACCAGGCGGCGGCCCTGGAATTCCCGACCACCCCGGACGGTCTGGCATTCGTCCGCGCCGCCGCCGCGGGCTGGGCGGAGGCGGCGATCGCCGACGGCGACGATCCGGCGCTCGCGCGGCCGGCGGCCGAGACAACGGTGGCGTTCTACACCACCGTCCCAGAGGAGGGCACCCAGTCCTGATGTCCGGTTCAGCTCCGGAAAAAGTATTCGAGGCGCTCGCCAACCCCGTCCGCCGCGAAATCCTGCGCCTGGTGGCGGACGGTGAGCAACCGGCCGGTGTACTCGTGGCCGGCGTCCGGGCATCTTCGCCGATCTCCCAGCCCGCGGTCTCGCAGCATCTCGACGTGCTGCGTGCGGCCGGGCTGGTGCGGGTGCGATC
This sequence comes from Nocardia sp. NPDC051750, assembly GCF_044453135.1. NCBI lineage: Bacteria > Bacillati > Actinomycetota > Actinomycetes > Mycobacteriales > Nocardiaceae > Nocardia > Nocardia sp. NPDC051750. The sequence goes on from NZ_JBITCK010000001.1 coordinate 376,747, forward strand.
GGTGGGGGTCCAGCGGATCTACGCACTCGACCCGGACGGCGTGGCCGCTGCCCGGGAGTGGCTGGCCGGCCTGCTGGATCCGATGGCACAGTTCGCCCAGCCACTCGACGCCCTCGCCACCGAAGTCGCGCGCGGCAAACGCGAACGCCGCCGGCAACAGCCGCTCCCGGATGAAACAACCCGCGACACCCGGCCGGCCTGAGACAGGGTGAAAACTGCCCTGCTCCACCGCAAATCAGACATGCTGCGTGTATACAGCTGATATGCGACGGTGGATGATCGGTGCGGCCTGCGGGCTGGTGATGGTATTGGTCGTGCTGGCCGGCGGCTACTTTCTGATGAACTCCCGGACCTACCAGTTGGCCGGGCGACTGGTGGATCGGGTGGAAACCAGCGACAAGATAGTGGCATTGACACTGGACGACGGCCCCACCGACCACGCCCCCGAAGTACTGGATCTCCTCGCCGCCGCCGGCGTGCCGGCCACCTTCTATCTCAACGGACGCGATCTGGCCGCCCGCCCCGAACTGGGCCGGGCGATCGCGGCGGCCGGCCACGAGATCGGCAACCACACCTACAACCACCGCCGTATGGTGCTGGTCTCCCCCGAAACGGTGGCCGGCGAAGTGGAACGCACCGATGCCGAGATCCGGCGAACCGGCTACCGGGGCGATATCACCTTCCGCCCGCCGTACGGCAAGAAACTGTGGACACTGCCGGACTATCTGTCGGACCACGACCGCACAACGGTCACCTGGGATGTGGAACCGGAGGCCGGAAACAGTTCGACGGCCGAGATCGTGGACGCCGCCATCGAGCAGGTCCGACCCGGTTCGATAATCCTGCTGCACACCATGTTCGGAAGCGGGGCGGCATCCCGCGCGGCGATCGGGCCGATCGCCGCCACGCTGCGGGCCGACGGCTACCGGTTCGTCACCGTCTCCGATCTGCTCGGTCGCGCCGGACAGTCGTGACCCGGCAGCCCGGTACACCGGCCCGGGGACAGGTAGGTTCAGTGCAGCGCCGCGTGTAGCCGAGACCGAGATCGAGGCCGACGGCAGGAAAAGCTTCCATTCGAGAGAGGGCAGATCGATGGTTTCGGCGTCGCAACCACGGATCACCCCCGGCCGCCTGCGCGAGCTGGGACCGTTCAACTGGGTGGCGTGGCAGGTGCTCTCCCGGGCATCCGGCACCCGGGACGCGCAGCTGTTCAGCACCCTCGGCCGGGCCGGCCGGCTGTTCCGCGGCTGGCTGCATTTCTCCGGAATGCTGATGCCCGCCGGGCAGTTGCGCCGCCACGACTCCGAACTGGTGATCCTGCGCGTCGCGCATCTGCGTGATTGCGCGTACGAAACCGACCATCACATCCGCCTCGGCCGCCGAGCCGGGGTGACGCCGGAGATTCTCGAGCGGATCCGCGAAGGTGCCGGCGCCGAGGGATGGACGGATAAACACCGCGCCCTGCTCACCGCGGTGGACCAGCTGATCGCGACCCGCGATATCGACGACGCGGCCTGGGAACATCTGTCCACCTACTACGACGACCGCCGGCTGATCGAGATCGTCCTCCTGGTCAACCAGTACGAAGGCCTCGCCGCCACCATCAACACCCTGCGCATCCGCCGCGACGAGTTCTGAACGCGGCCCGCACGGACGAATCCCGCGCGCCGCGGTTCGGACGGATCCGCGATCAAGTCCGCAGCCGCGCGTACACCTCCTGCTCATGCCGGGCGACCACCCGGCCGTCCGAGCCCACCAGGTCCGCAGAATGGATGGTCCGCGAACTTCCGGTGGCCGCGACGTTCCGCCGGATGACCTCCGCCTCGTCCGGCGAGACACACATCGTCGCCCGCACCTCACCGCGTCCGGGTGCCAGGAACTCGGTCGAGACCCGGGTGTTCCAGATCGTGTATTCGTCGCCGAGCTGCCATTGCGCCATCAATCCGAAGAACGGATCGGTCATCGCCGACAGCATGCCGCCGAACGCGGCACCGTTGTGATTCTTGTTCCAGCCGCGAACTTTCAGGCGGACGGTGACGCTGGTCCAATCGTCCGCGACGTGCACCACGCGCACCCCACCCAGCAGGAACGGCGGATAGAGACTGGTGAATGCGGCGAACTGACGAGCCGACATCTGGGTGAACACCCTGGCCAGGTCCATTCCCCCACCTCACGATCGTTCTTACCCGGTCGCGGCTATCGCCCGCCGGTGAATGCCGCCGCGGGCACGAATATCTCGTGCCCCGAATCGAACCGTACCGAGACCCCGTCCGGACGCCACTGCACCGTTGTCGGCACCGGGTCTCGATTTCCGAGGATCTCGAAGTACACCGGATGCCCGTACGTCAGGCCGGGGTCGCGGCTGATCATGATCTTGTCGTCGAGACGACGGCCCAGCAGCCGGCTCTCCCGCCGTACCAGCCCGGCGTGGTAGGTGAACCCGTCGTAGTCGACTGCGTCCGGCTGCGTGGACGTGTACACCGTCGCGGTCCGCACCATCTGGGTATCGACGAAAACCCCCACCGCGCCGGCCAGAACGAGCAGCGGCACCGCGATCGCGGCGAGCACCCACCACGGCGTGGACGAGCGGCGGACCGCGGAAACCGAAGGCACAGGCGAAATATATCCCGGGCGCGGTATACGTGTGCCCCACCCGCGCCGCCGGAGGCGGCACCGTCGATACCGGCCTGCCGGATCGATCCGATCAATTCAGCGGTGCCGATAGTTCCGCCAGGCGGGAGAGTTCGGTATCGGTGAGGCGCAGGTTCATCGCTGCGCCGAGCTCCGCCGCTTGGTGTGGTTTGGAGGCGCCCGGGATCGCGACCACCGTGTCGCCGTAATAGCCGATCAGCCAGGCGAGCGCCACCTGTGCCGGCGTGGCGCCGTATGCCCGGGCCAGTTTCCATAGCTCGTCGATCAACGGCGCGGTCCGGGTCAGGGTGCGGGTGTTGAAGCCGCCCAGTGTCTTGCGGATAGGTCGTACCGCGCCGATCAGGTCGGGCGAATCGTGGAATTTCCCGGTGAGCAGACCGGATTTCAGCGGCGAATAGGCGATCAGCGTGATCCCGAGCCGGCGGGCCGTTTCCAGCACTCCGTCGTCCTCGATCTTTCGGTGCAGCAGGTTGATCTGCACCTGATTGGAAATCAGCCGCGTTCCGTGTTCGCGCAGTATCCGGTCCGCGCGTTCCATCTGCCGCGCCGAGAAATTGCTCACGCCGACATACGCGATTTTGCCCTCGCTGCGCAGGCGGGCCATCGCCCGGACTTGGCGGGCCACCGAGGAGAGGCTGCCGAATGGTTGGTGGATCTGATAGAGGTCGATCGGAAATCCCTGGAGCGCGGTAATTCTCGTGTCGATGGTGCGGCCGATATTGGTCGCGGTGCGACCCATCGGCGTCCATTTGGTGGCGATGGAGATATCACCGGGTGTGGTTCCCGCGGCGCGCAGCGACGTGGTCAGCGCGCGTTCGGAATGCCCGCCACCGTACATCTCGGCGGTGTCGAACCAGGTGATTCCGCTGTCGAGCGCGGCTTTCACCACGCCATCGGTCGTGGTGCCGTCGAGTTCCGGGTAGAACTGCGCCACCAGGCCCGGACCCGCGAACTGCATACAACCCAGACCGATGGGCGTGACCTCGATATCCGATGACCCCAGTACCCGCGTTGCAATCATGAGCTTCTCCAATCTCCTTATGAGACATCAATGTCTCATAAGGAGATGTATATGTCAATGAATGGGGCTGGGATATATGCTCGGGCGATGGCCGAACGTCCCGCCCTGCGCGATCACATCGAAGCCGCGATCCTCACCGCAGCCGCCGACGTGCTGGCCGTCCGGGGCACCGCGAGCATGGCCGAGATCGCCGCGGCCGCCGGGATCGGCCGCGCGACCCTGTACCGCTACTTCGCCAACCGGGAGGCGCTGCTGAGCGGGCTCACCGAGGCGGCAGCCCGGGACCTGGTCGCCCGGATCGACGACGCCGACCTGGACTCGGTGCCGGTGCCCACCGCCTTGGCCCGCCTGACGCGCGGTTTCCTCACCGCGGGCAGCAAATACGGCGCTCTGTTACAGCCGGAGACGCACCTCCCCGAAAAGGACGCCGGGCTGAAGCAGCGATTGAGCGAACCGGTCCGTGGACTCATCGGGCGCGGCGCCGGCGCCGGCGCGCTGCGCACTGACCTGAGCGTGGACACGCTGTTCGAGATGTACACCGGCTTACTGGAGAAAGGCCTGCTCATGGTGTTGCGCGGCGACACCGGAGTGGAACAGGCGAGTGCCGCGGTGCTCGCGATCTTCCTCGACGGCGCGCGCGCAGCCGGCAACGGAGGCACGCCGTAGCGCGAGTTGCGGCGCCGGATTCTGCCGATCAGCGGCGAACCGCGGGCCGGTAGTCCCAGCAACGCAAAAGACCCGGCACGGTAGATACCGCACCGGGTCGCGCACGGCCGAATCGGCCGTGAATGCGATCAGAAGTTGATCATGTGGCCGGCCAGGCCGTGGATGGCCTCCTGCAGCGCCTCGCTCAGCGTCGGATGCGTATGCACGTTGCGGGCCAGTTCGTTCACCGTCAGATCCCATTTCTGGGCCAGGGTGAGTTCCGGCAGCAGTTCGGAGACGTCCGGGCCGATCAGATGCCCGCCGATGAGTTCGCCGTATTTGTTGTCCGAGATCAGCTTGACGAATCCGGTGGCATCGCCCAAGCCGTGCGCCTTGCCGTTGGCGGTGAACGGGAAGGTCGCGACCTTCACGTCATAGCCCTCGTCGCGGGCCTGCTGTTCGGTCAGGCCGAAGCTCGCGACCTGCGGCTGACAGAAGGTGGCACGCGGCATCATCCGGTAGTCGCCCAGGGGCAGGGTTTCCGCACCGCCGATGGTCTCCGCCGCGACCACACCTTGCGCCTCCGCGACATGCGCGAGCTGCAGTTTCGCCGTGACGTCACCGATCGCGTAGATATGGCCCACGTTGGTGCGCATACTGTCGTCGATCGCGATGGCGCCACGCTCGGTCAGCGCGACACCGGTGTTCTCCAGGCCGAAGCCCTCGACGCGGGGCGCGAAGCCGACGGCCTGCAGGACCTTGTCCACGGTGATCGTCTCCACCGCACCGGACTTGTTGTCCTTGATCGCCACGGTGACCTTCGAACCGTCGTCGTCGATCGACTGCACGGCCGCACCGGTGGAGATGGTGATGCCCAGCTTCTTGTACGCCTTGGTGATCTCCTTGGAGACGTCGGCGTCCTCATTGGGCAGCGCGCGGTCCAGGAACTCCACGATCCGCACATCCACGCCGTAGTTGCGCAGGACGTAGCCGAACTCCATACCGATGGCGCCCGCGCCGACGATGAGGATCGAACCGGGCAGATCGCGGGTGAGGATCTGCTCCTCGTAGGTGACCACGTTCGCGCTCAGCGAGGTACCCGGCAGCAGTTTGGTGACGGTGCCGGTCGCGATGATCACGTTGTCGAAGGTAATCGACTCGGTGCCACCCTTGCTGAGCTCCACCGCGATGGTGTTGGGGTCGGTGAACGTCCCCTTCCCGTCGTACTCGGTGATCTTGTTCTTCTTCATCAGGAAGTGGACGCCCTTGACCCGGCCGTCCGCGACCTTACGACTCCGGTCGAACGCCGCACCGAAATCGAACGACGCCTCCCCGGTGATACCGAAGGTTTTCGCTTCCTTGGTGAAGATATGGGCCAGCTCCGCGTTGCGCAGCAGGGCCTTGGACGGGATGCAGCCCACGTTCAGGCACACGCCACCCCAGTATTTCTGCTCGACGATCGCTGTTCGCAGGCCGAGTTGAGCGGCGCGGATCGCGGCGACGTAACCGCCGGGACCAGCACCGAGAACGACGACATCGTAGTGGGAAGTCACGAGGTCGAGCCTAACTCTCCCCGGGTGGCCCGGCCCACCCCACCCGCCCCCGGTGGTGAGCCGGATCACCCGGGCTCGCCGCCCCGGCGCAACGGGCCGCGCCCCCGGCCGCCGGGCCGCCGGGATCACCCGAGCAGGAAGGCGACCAGGAACCCCGCCGCGGTCGCGATACCCACCCACCAGCCACCCTCGCGGTAGGCCTCCGGCATGAGTGAATCGGCGAGGACCGCAATGGTCGCGCCCCCGGCGAACGCCTGAACGGCGCTGATCGGGGTCGGGCCGAGGTGGTCGGAGAGTACGTGGCCGGCCACGGTCACGACGACGAGCACGACACCGGTGAGGACCCACAGTGCGAATGCCCGGCCGGTGGCGACGTTTCGCTGCCGGTGCAGCAGCGCGGAACCACCGATCGCCTCCGGCACGTTCCCCGCGGCGATGGCCACCAGTAGCACCACCCCGCCGCCCGAACTCAGCGATACGCCCAGGGCGGTGTTCTCCGGCACCCCGTCCAGAACAGTGCCCAGCATGAGAGCCCAGCCGACGGCAGAGGTGCCGCCCGCCCGCCGTTCCAGGAGCCGGTTCGCCACGACGTACACGGCGGCACCGAGAAACAGCGCGACTCCGGCGATGAACGCCCCCGCCTGCAAAAAGGCCGGCTCGAACAACTCATTCGATACCGCGGCGATCATGGTGCCCGCACCGAAAGCCATGAGTGAGGCGAGCAATGGTTTGGGCAATGTAGTGCGCAACCCGATTGCCGCACCGATCACCAATGGAATTGCCGTGCCGAGCCCGTACAGCAGTGCGGTTCCCATAAGATGAACACTATGTGTTGCACGGTTATCGGCTCACCTTCGCACCGCCGCTCGAAATTATTCTAGAATTTCCCTCTAAAATCGCGCACGTGATACCGGAACCGCGTACTGTCCGATTTGGCAGTTTTACCGGTGACCACACTTGCGAGCAGCCAACTTTCGGCAAACCCGCAGGATGCTACCGGTGTGCTACGAAAGGCCCGATCGATGACGAGGGGATCGGGCTTTTCGGTATTGTTCTGCGCGATGTCACAGGAAGCGAATTCGGGACGTAGGTACGCCGGCCAGCCCGTAGAAGATCGGCAACGCGAGCGGCGCGCGCGTTTTCTCGAATCCGGCCTGACGGTTTTCGCCCGCGATGGGTATGCCAATAGCTCGGTCGGCGCCATTTGCAGGGATGCGGGGTTGTCCTCGCGCCAGTTCTACGAGGAGTTCACCGGCCGTGAATCCTTACTCCTGGAACTCTTCGCACTCATCGACCGGGAATCCCGGGCCGCGGTACTGGCATCGCTGGACCACAGCGCCGAGCAGACCTCGCTACCCCGTATCGACGCGGCGATCCGCGCCTACGTGCAATCCATCGGCACCGACGCCCGGCGGGCCCGGGTGGTTCTCGTCGAAGTAGTCGGCGCGGGCGCCAAGGTCGAAAAAATGCGGATCGAATCCCGCCGGGCCTGGAGTGCTGTCCTCGCCCGGGCCGCCGAGGACGCCGCCCTGCACGGGGAGATCCCAACCGGCGATTACGACCTGCGCATGCTCGCGATCATCGGCGCGGTGAACTACGTGATCGACGAATGGAGCGGCACCGAACCCAGACAGCCACTCGACGAGGTGATCCGTGTCCTGAGCCGGATCATCGTCGGAGCGATCCGGGCCTGACGGCGTCCGGCTCGGGGACGGCACGCGGCTAATCTGGACGCGATGGAAACCGTGGCGATCCAGATGCCGGACGGCAGCACCGTACCGGTCCGGCTGCTCCCCGCCGGCGGACCACACCGGCACCCGATCGGTCTCGACCGGCCGCGTCCCGTGGTCGTGCTGATCCCCGGACTCGGCGTCCCCGGCGAGTACTACCTGTATTTCGCGCGGGAACTCGCCCGCCGCGGGGTCGACGTGGCGGTCGGCGAACTGCGCGGCAACGGCGACAGCACCCCGGCGCCCAGTGCGGCCAGCACCTACGGATACCACGAACTGGCCGCGGTCGATTTCCCGGCAATCTTCGAAGTGGTCCGCACCCGCTTCCCGGACAGCACCCCCTACCTGCTGGGGCACAGTATGGGCGGGCATCTCTCAGCGCTCTACGCGGCCCGTATCCGCGGCCGCCTCGGCGGGTTGATCCTCATCGCCTCCGGCACCCCCTACCACCGCGGGTTTCGCGGGATCATGGGCGCCGGCCTGCTGCTCGGCAGCGCGGCAGTCTCGCTCACCGCGAATCTCGCCGGTGTCTGGCCCGGCGACAAACTCGGCCCCAACGGCTTCGGACGCCAGTCCAAGGTGCTGATCTCGGACTGGGCCCGGCTGGCCCGCACCGGCCGGTTCGCCCCGGCCGGCGCCGATATCGACTACGAGGAGCGGCTGGCACGGCTGAAACTCCCCGTCCTGTCGATCACCCTGGCCGGTGACGACCTGACCCCACCGGCCTCGGCCCGCCACCTCCTGGACAAATTGCCGGCCGCCGACAAAACCAGCCGGCACGAACCGCGGCGCCTCGGCCACAACGGCTGGATTTCCGATCCCGGCCCGGTACTCGACACTGTCGAGAAATGGCTGCGCGACCGCTGACGGCGGCGCCGGTTATTTCGAGGTGCGCCCCTCGATGAGCATCTGGGTGAAGAATTCGTAGATCAGGGCCGCCTGGAACGCCGACTGTTTGTTGTCCGCGGCGCCGCCGTGCCCACCCTCGATGTTCTCGTGGTACCAGACCCGATGCCCCTGTTCCTCGAGCAGCGCGGTCATTTTCCGCGCATGCCCGGGGTGCACCCGATCGTCGCGGGTGGAGGTGGTGATCAGGATAGGTGGGTAAGTGGCATCGGACCCTGTTTCCATTGCCTTCTGATAGGGGGAATACCGGCTGATATACGACCATTCTTCGGGGATATCGGGGTCACCGTATTCCGCGACCCACGATGCCCCGGCCAGCAGCAGGTGATATCGGCGCATATCGAGCAGTGGCACCTGGCAGACAATGGCGCCGAACAACTCGGGATAGCGGGTCATCATCACCCCCATCAGCAATCCGCCGTTACTGCCGCCCAGCGCACCGAGTTGCGGTGCGGTGGTGATCCCCCGGGATACCAGATCGCGCGCAATCGACGAGAAATCCTCGTACACCTTGTGCCGATTCGCTTTCTGCACCGAGGTATGCCATTCGGGCCCGTATTCCCCGCCGCCGCGGATATTGGTCATCACCCAGGTACCGCCCTGTTCGAGCCAGCCCATACCGGAGGCCCCGCTGTACCCCGGCGTGCGGGAGACCTCGAAGCCGCCGTATCCGGACATGACCGTCGGCCCCGGGCGACCCCGATTGTCGCGGTGCCTGAGCACGAAGTACGGGACCATGGTCCCGTCGTCGGAGCGTGCGAAGAACTGTTCGGTGTCGATGCCGGCGGCGTCGAAGAAGGCCGGTTCCTGCTTCAACTCGGTGGCCGGTGCCCCGACCGCGCTCGCGAGCAGGGTGGTCGGCGTGGTGAAACCGCTGGTCATGAGCATGTAATCGTCCCCGCCCTCGAGCGGGTCGAGGTTCATGACACTCGTGGTGGCCATGGCCGGGGTATCGGCGAGCGGTTCGGTGTCCCAGCCGTCGGCCCCCGGGGTGAGGACATACAGTTTGGTCTGCACATCTTGCAGGGTCACCAGCAGCAGATGGTTCTCGGTCCAGCCGTAGCCGTGCAGCGAGGTATGCGCGTCCGGTTCGAACAGGACCTCGAATTCCCGCTCGCCGGCAAGGAACCGCGGGAAATTCGTCACGATCAGCGAACCCGCGGAATAGGTCGTCCCGCCGACCTCCCACGGCGATTTCAGCCGGACCAGCAGCCAGTCCTTGTACCACGATTCACTGGCATCCGACGGTGTCTCGAGATGGACCCACGAGCCGCCGGAATCGAGGAGGTACACCTCTTCGTTGAAGAAATCGGTGGCCTGCCCGATGTAGTGGCGTTCGTAACCGGGCGTACGGTCGTAGCCGGCTGAAACGGCCACATCGGTTGCGGTGCCCTCGAATACGGTTTCCGCGGTATCGAGCGCGGTACCGCGGCGCCAGCGTTTCGCGATCCGCGGATATCCGGAATCGGTCAGCGAGCCGGACCCGAAATCCGTTCCGACATAGAGCGTATCGATATCGATCCAGCTGAGCCTGGATTTCGCCTCCGGAAGAAAGAACCCGCCGTTCTCCGGCGCGATGAATTCTCGTGTCTCGATATCGAACTCCCGCACGACCTTGGCATCCGCGCCGCCCCGGGACAGGCTGATCAGCGCCCGCGTCTGTTCCGGCCGCAGCACACCCGCCCCGCCCCACACCCAGTTCTCGTCCTCGGCCGCGGCCACCGCGTCGAGGTCGATGAGCACATCCCATTCCGGTTCCGTTTTCGCGTACTCGGCGAACGTGGTTCGTCGCCACAGCCCGCGCGGATGCTGCGCATCACGCCAGAAGTTGTACAACCATTTCCCGCGCCGGCCCGGGTAGGCGATCTTGGCATCGGTATCGAGCATGTCCAGGATCCGCCGCTGCAACACATCGAACCGGTCGGCGGCGGCGAACCGCTCGACAACCGTCTCGTTGTGTGCCCGGGCGAAGGCCAGCGGGCGTTCACCGCTGACCTCTTCGAGCCAGAGATAGGGGTCGGTTCCACTGTCCGGTGCGTCGCTCATCCGACCATTCTCACCCAGCGGGACGGAGCTGCGGCGACGAAGGTCGGTACCGCACCGGCGCGAGGCCGTGCGCCGAACCGGCCAACCGTGACCGGGGTCCGCCGAGTTTCGTGCCGGCCGTTACGTCCGCCCCGGGGTGGAGCCGGTTACGGTATCGAAGCGGGCGGGCACTTCGGCGCGGGCGGTGTCGAACAGGTCGGCACAGCGGGTGAGCAGCCGGCACAGTGTTTCCCGTTCGGCGTCGGTGAACCCGTCGCCGACGGTTCGTTCGACCGCGATCGCGCGGGCGTCGGCATCGTGCATCACCCCTTCCCCTTTCTCGGTGAGCCGGGTTTCCAGCACGTTCTTGTGCCAGGGGTGCGGCGTGCGTTCGATCAGCCCGTGATCGACGAGGTTGGTGAGCACGGTCTTCATCGTCGGTGGCGTAACCCCGCACAACCTCGCCAGCGCGGCGGCCGAGATACCCGGGTTCTCCGTCAGGAACAGCAGTGCGGCGTACTGCGCTTCGGTGACACCCGCCGGTTTCAGCACCGCGCTCTTGGCCGCTGTCCGCGCCTGTTCCGCGCGTTTGACATACGAACCGATGCGCTCCTCGGCGGGCATGGACGTCATAGAGGCATCGTATCGACCCGCCGATCAATAAGAGCATTGACCATCATTAGTGTTCTAACTATAGTTCGTATTCTTCATAAGAAGTGAGTACGAATAGGATCTCTCAATCATGCCTGTGAACACACGAATGCGCTGGTCGGCGACTGCCCTTTCGCTCGCCGCCTGCCTATCGCCCCTCGGCTGCGGCACCGATTCCGCGTCGAACGCTCCTACTGTCCGGGTCGAGACGGCGTTCGAGCTGCCGGGTGAACGGGTCTACCCGGAGGGCATCGCCGTGGACGAGCGCACCGGCGACCTCTACGTCGGCTCCTTCGCCGACGGCACCATCTACCGCGCAGCCCCGGGCACCTCCCGCGCCGAGGTCTTCCTCCCCGCCGGCACCGACGGCCGCCGGACCGCCAACGGTCTGCGCGTCGGCCCGGACGGGCGGCTGTGGGTGATCGACTCCACCACCGGCGTCACCGTCTACGACCTCGCGACCCGCACCGCACTCGCCCGCTACACCGTCCCCGGCCGGGCCGAACGTTTTCTCAACGACATCGCCCTCACCCCCGACGGCACGGCCTACCTCACCGACAGCAAACGCGCCGCGATCTATCGCATCACCCCCGCCGCCCTCACCCACACCATCACCGCCGGCGGCCGCGCCGAACTCACCGACTCCCTGGACCTGGCCCCCGCTCTGGAACCCCACGACCCCGCCGCCTACACCCTCAACGGCATCACCGCCGACCCCACCGGCTCCTACCTGCTCACCGTCGACTCCACCGGCGGCGACCTCTACCGGGTCGACCTCACCACCGCCGCGATCCGCAAAGTAACCCTCACCGGCGGCGATCTCCCCCTCGGGGACGGCCTCGACCTGCACGACAACACCCTCCGCGTTGCCCACAACACCGAAAACACCGTCACCCGCTGGAACCTGTCCCCCGACGGCACCTCCGCCACCCGCACCGCCGGCTACCGCGACGACACTCTCGCCACCCCCACCACCCTGATCCACAGTGCGGATCGAACCTTGGTCGTCGCATCGCAATTCGACCGAGGCGGCCCCCTCGGCCCGGGCACCCCGGACTCCCCGTTCCGCGTGCTGGAGGTCTCCGGCATCTGAGCCTTGCCGCGACAGGTCGGTTCCGCTGTTCGGTGCGTCGCCCATCCGACCGTTCTCGCCCGGCGGGCCGAATCCCGGGGGGCGCCGGTCAGCGCCGGGTACGGCGAATACTCAGAACAGCTGCCACGACAGCACCGGCGACGACAACGACCCCGGCGGCGATCGCTGCCCAGATCAGCGGGGAAACCCCGTCTTGTTCGCTCGGGCCGGGGACCTGTGCGGTGTCATCCTCCACGCTGCGTGATTTCCCGTCATTGCCGAACACCGACTCGTCGCCGGTGCTGTCCCGGTAACGCGGGCCGGGCTCCGGGGCACCGGTGACATCGACTTCCAGTTCGATCGGAACAGGTCCCACCGTGCGCTCGCCGTTGAGCGTCGGGCTGAGTTTGACCGCGATGTAATACCAGCCCGGGAGGGCCTGGTTCGCGATATCACCGTCGGAGTTCTCCCGATTCGCATAGCGGATCGGGACGGTCGCTATTGCGGGGTCATTGGCCGGCACAATGTTCTCGGTGCCGTTGTAGGAGGAGAAATCGGAGTCGAGTTTCACCCGATACGGCGTGTAGAGCGTCGTCCAGACATTCGAGAGGTTGTCGACACCACGCAGTGGGCTCTCCCCGAACCGAACCCGGTACGCCAGCCCCTGACCCCAATCCAGTTTCACCCGATAGAAGACGTACTCGCCACGCTGCAATGTATCCGAATACCGGCCGGAACCGGATAGCTCGGCCGCGACATTGAACGACCCGCCGCCGACCACGGGCGCAGGCGCACCGGTCGGCTCGGTGAATGTCACCCGGGTGGGTTCGGCCGGCGGGCCGGGATCGTCGACACCGGGCTCCAGGCCGACCGATACCTCCAGCGGCAGCTGCGCCGGGGCGTCGGCCGCGGCAGTGGCCCATTTCAGCGTGAAGTAGTAGCGCCCCCCGCCCTTGCATTCGTCGGCGCTCCCGGTCTCAGGTTCGGCAGCTCCCGCCCAGACACTCCCGACCGTCAACGCCACCCCGTCGGAGGAGCCGGTGGATGCGTCGAATTCGTAGGCGTTGCAATCTTTGCCGCCGGCCCCGTAAACACGTGTATCCAGCTGGTTGTTCGAATGCTCGGTGCCATAGACACGCGGAAACGACACCGTGCCGCTGAAATACGCGGTCGCACCCTCGGGCACGTCCACCGCGTAATACCGCTCCTTTTTCGGTTCCAGCACATCCACGTACTGCCCCGGTGTGGCGACCGGTGCGTCCCGGTACTCCGGGGTGCCCGTGATCGGAGCGCCCGTCGCGGCGTAGGTGCGCAGGGCGGCGGCGCTCACACGAGGCAGGACCTGTTCGAGGGTTTTGCCGTCGGCGGCGTCGGTGTAGGTGCCGCCGGTGGATTGGGCGATACAGGTCAGCTGGGCGCGGGAGGGATCGTCGACACCGAACCCGATGGCGTGCACGACGATCTCGTTGCCCTGGGCGCTGAGTTCGCGGGCGACGTCGCAGGGGTCGGGTGGGGCGCAGGTGTCCAGGCCGTCGGAGACCAGCACGATCGAGCGCGGCCCTGCCTGGGGCAGCGCGGCGGCGGCTGCTTTCAGCGAGGTGCCGATGGGGGTGTAGCCGCGGGGCACGATCTGGTCGGTCGCTGTGGTCAGGGCGGGTTTGTCGATGGTGTCGGCGGGGTGCAGGATCTTGACGTCCTGGCAGCCGGCGGTCTTTTCCGCGTCGGTGTTGCCGGTGCCGGTGCCGTAGGCGGTGAGCCCGACCTTCGCGGTGTCGGGTGCGGCGGTGACGAAGCTGCGGACGGCGTTTTTGGCCGCGTCCATTTTGGTACCGCCGCTGGGGTCGGCGGCCAGCATGGAGCCCGAGGCGTCCAGTACCAGCATCGTCGGCGCGTACTCGGTTCCGCTCGGTTCCGGTGTCTGTTGGGCCAGCGCGGGCATCGCGCCCGGCACCAGGCCGATCACCCCCACAGCAGCCGCGACCAAAGCCCTCTTCACCATCGACACGCTGCCGGACCTCCATCCGCGAACGCCACGTCCGGCACAACGTGACCTATGGACCCTACGGAGTCGCCGACCGCCTTGCCACACGGGGGAAATCCGCCGCCCGGGGCGAGCGGGACGAAATGCATCCGAGCCGGTACCGGATCACCGGATTTTCTCCGGCGCCTAATCGGTCGACCGAGGCGCGGCCGCCGGTGGCACGGGATGTTCGGGATCCAGCGCGGGCAGGCCGTCGATGCTGTGCCCGTTGTCGCCGACAATCCGCCCGGCGTACTTTTCCGCAGGTTGCCGAGCATGATGGGCGTCGAGCACCGGACGTTCACCGATCAGGTCGTAGTAGGGCACCGAATACCCGCACGAGTCCGCAATACGATCCACCGTGATCACGATGGCCATCCGGACACCCGGATGATCGCTCCCGAAATGCTGCCGGAGGTTCTCGAACTCGGCCTCGTCCGGCCGGACCACCCGTCCGGTGCCGAACAAGCGCAGAATCCGCGAGTTCCGGGTGAACGAGCAGAACATAATGGTGATCCGCCCGTTGTCCCGCAGATGCGCGATGGTCTCCACACCACTACCGAACAGATCCAGGTAGGCCACGGTGTGCTCGTCGAGCACCGCGAAGGTATCGCGGTACCCCTTGGGCGACAGGTTCACCCGCCCACCGTCGGACGGCGCGGTCGCGACGAAGAACATCGCCTGCTTCCCGATGAACTCCCGCAACCCCGCATCGATCCCCGAAAACACTTTGGCCACCGCGCACGCCTTCCCTCGCCTCGACCTCGAACCTAGCCCTCACCCCCCAGCACCTGGTTTCGCGGGTTGCCACCATCGGCAGCGGCCTCCCCTCCGTTCACCGAATAGAACGCGCACCGGAGTTCGGCCAAATCCGTGATCACCGCGGCGGAGGGCGTCTGCCGCGGGCTGACGCGAAAATCCGACGGACGGAACCATCTAGGCTCATATCACCGATTCACCCACAAGCGCCTCCCCATCAGCCGGAGAACGTTCGTTGACGCACACCCCTGTCTCCACCGAGCGGCTCTCGCCCGACTTTCGGCGTCTCTGGGCGTCGGTCACCGTCGGTCAGGTCGGTAGCGCACTCGGGTCCGGCGCGTTACCGCTGGTAGCGATCCTCGCGGTAAACGCCTCTGATCTGCAGGTAGCACTTATGGCGGCCTTCGCTGGTATCGCCGGCGCCGCCATCGCGTTGCCGATGGGTTCGTTCATCGAGTTCCGCCGCAAACGAGGCATCATCGTCCACACCAGCTTCGTATGCTTCGTGGCCCTCGCCAGCGTGCCACTGGCCGGCTGGTTCGGGGTCCTCACCTACACCCACCTGTGCATTGTTGTCACGGTCCAGACTCTGGGCGCCATCGTCTCCAACGCCGCCGGCGGCGCGTACCTCAAATCCCTGGTTCCCGAACCATTACGGGTACGAGCCAACAGCCGATTCGAGACCACTTTCTGGACCGCCTCCACCATCGGCGCTCCAGTAGGTGGCGCACTCATCTCGATCTTCGGGACCACGATCACTCTCGTCATCGACGCTGTCAGCTACCTGCTGTCCGCTCTCGGTATCCGGAGTATCACCACCTCGGAACCAGAACCGATGCACGGACGACCCGAACACCATTGGTGGGTAGAGATCCGCAGCGGCTGGACCTATATCTTCGACCACCCCCCTCTGCACCGGCTGTTCTGGAATGCCATGGCCTTCGGCGGCTCCATCATGCTCACCACACCGCTGTTGGCGCTGCTGATGCTGCGCGAACTAGGTTTCTCCCCGTGGCAGTACGGGCTCGCCCTGGGCGTCCCGTGCCTCGGCGGTCTCCTCGGCGCGCTATGCGCCCCCAAGCTCGTCGAACTGTTCACAGAGCGGGCCGTCCTTCTCGGCTTCGGGACGTTGCGCACTTGCTGGCTCGGTCTGCTGCTACTCGCCGGTCCGGGCACGGCCGGGCTCATCGTCATCATCGGCGCCGAGGCGCTGCTACTTTTCTGTGCCGGTGTGTTCAATCCTGTCTTCACGACCTATCGGATGAACTGCACCGCCGACGATCACATGGCACGTGTCGGCACCGCCTGGTCGATCAGCGCCAAGAGCTTCCAACCCGCTTTCATAGCCCTTGGCGGAGTCATCGCAGGCGCCACCAGCCCCCGAGTCGCGATCGGGTTCGCTGCCATCACACTGTTGGCCAGTTCAGCGTTACTTCCCTGGCGGCGAACACAATCGATCTCACGGCCACGAGGCGGTTCTTCAGCAGTGCACGGCTCTACGCCGCATAGCCATCAGAACGTTCAGTAGCTGCAGAGCTTGATCCACTCGTTGTCGCGCGTGCGGTTGTCCTTGACGAAAAGGCCGGCGCCCTCGATGTAGGGCACGGCTATGTCGAAGTCGCCCGACCGGTAGACCATCCATTTCTTGTCCATGCCGTAGGCGAAATCGGCATCGTTCGCACCGTCGAGAAAGCCGTTGAAGTTGAAATTGTGCGATTCGTTCTGGAACTTGCCGTTCACCACGTACGCGTACTGGTAGGTGTAGGCATAGAAGTAACCCCAGCTCAGCGTCTGTCCGGAACAGCTTCCGGAATTCGTATGCGTGCCGGTTTCCGCGGTAGCGACACCCACGGGCACCAGCGAGACGAACAACGCTGCGAAGAGTACGAAGAAAACGCGCTTCATGGTTTGATGACCTCCCCTGAGCCGGACGATTCCGGCAGAGATCACCATAGAAACGAACTCTGCACCGCCGCAACAGAATTACTCATCGCCGCACGGGTCGCTCCAGGGCGCACCGGGGGCCGGCCTCAGCGGCGACGCTTGTCCGTCTGCTTCGGATGACCCGTGCCGGCCTGCGTGATCCATACAGTCCAGTGCTCGTCATCGATGGCATACCAGATGCGGCCGCCGCCGGTGACCTCGTACTGCCATTGTTCGAGGTCACCGGCACCCACCTTCACCCTGGCAAGGTCGTATCTCAACGGATGCTGTCGCGCGGGCTCGTCGCGGCATCGTGGATCAGCGGTAAGAGCCAGCCAGGCGCGATCCAGATTTTCCGGGACCTGGGATCGGAGCGCCGCCCAGCCGATCGCAGCCCGCCGATCGACCAGCCGGATCACCCATCCGGTCGGCCGTCGGACTTCGTCACCACGCCCGAGCTTGTCAGTCATCTCCACCGCCGGGACGGTCGGCTTCCACCGCGTCAGCGGTATCGAACGGTCCGCGCAGGCGTGCGGCCAGCTCTGGGTCGGAGTAGATCTCGGCGGTCGACTGCCATTCACCGAATGCACGCGCGAAGGGCAGCAACAGTCCGGTGGCAGCCCCGGCCAGGAGTTGGTCCAGAAGTTCGGTGACGCACTGCGGCCGAGCGTCGGCCGGTAGCCAAGTCAGCCAAGGTAGCTCCTCGGCGAAGACTTCCTCGGCGAGGGACCGGTTCGTCTTGGCAATGATCGCGAGCGACCGAGCGGCCAGACCGAGGCCCTGGACCATCGCGTCGAATCGTTCCGAGCGCATGAGCACCAGATTTTCCGCATCGCGACGTTCGAGAATCACGTCCGAATCCTCGAGTGCAGGAAAAACACTGGTCTGCTTATTGATCAGCGTCGAAAAAGCGAAGGTCCGAGTAGCCATGCCACCATCCTAGCAAGACTTCGAAAGTAGTTCAGTTATCCGCGTGGACCGGATGGGTTTCCGGTGCGAATCCGCTCGCTGGGCACCGTCAGAACAGGCCGTGGGCCGGCCCACCTGATGGTGGACCGGCCCTCGGTGTGAAACAGGTTGCCAGGAGGCAGGACTCAGAAGTCCATGCCGCCCATGCCGCCGGTGGGATCGGCCGGGGCGGCCGAGGCCTTCTCCGGCTTGTCGGCGACAACGGCCTCGGTGGTGAGGAACAGGGCCGCGATGGAGGCCGCGTTCTGCAGGGCCGAACGGGTGACCTTGACCGGGTCCGCGACGCCCGCGCTCAGCAGGTCCTCGTACTCGTTGGTCGCGGCGTTCAGGCCGCTGCCGGCGGGGAGGTTGGAAACCTTCTCCGCGACAACACCGGGCTCGAGGCCCGCGTTGAAGGCGATCTGCTTCAGCGGAGCCGACAGCGCGACGCGGACGATGTTCGCGCCGGTCGCCTCGTCACCCTCGAGCTTCAGATCGTCCAGAGCCGGAGCCGACTGCAGCAGAGCCACGCCACCACCGGCCACGATGCCTTCTTCGACGGCAGCCTTGGCGTTGCGCACGGCATCTTCGATGCGGTGCTTGCGCTCCTTGAGCTCGACCTCGGTCGCGGCACCGGCCTTGATCACCGCAACACCGCCGGCCAGCTTGGCCAGGCGCTCCTGCAGCTTCTCGCGGTCGTAATCCGAATCCGAGTTCTCGATCTCGGTGCGGATCTGCGCGACCCGGCCCTGGATGGCCTCGGCGTCGCCGGCGCCCTCCACGATGGTGGTCTCGTCCTTGGTGACGACGACCTTGCGCGCCTGGCCGAGCAGCTCGATGCCGGCGGTCTCCAGGGAGAGGCCGACCTCTTCGCTGATGACCTCGCCACCGGTGAGGATGGCGATATCGGCGAGCTGGGCCTTGCGGCGGTCACCGAAGCCCGGGGCCTTGACGGCGACGGACTTGAAGGTGCCACGGATCTTGTTCACGACCAGGGTCGACAGGGCTTCGCCCTCGACGTCCTCGGCGATGATCAGCAGCGGCTTACCGGCCTGGATGACCTTCTCCAGCAGCGGCAGCAGGTCCTTGACGGTGGAGACCTTCGAGCCGACCAGCAGCAGGTAGGGATCCTCGAGGACCGCTTCCTGACGCTCGGGATCGGTGACGAAGTAGCCCGAGATGTAGCCCTTGTCGAAGCGCATACCCTCGGTGAGCTCCAGCGACAGACCGAAGGTCTGTGCCTCTTCGACGGTGATGACGCCTTCTTTGCCGACCTTGTCCATGGCCTCGGCGATGAGCTCACCGATGGACGAGTCGCCCGCGGAGATACCGGCGGTGGCGGCGATCTGCTCCTTGGTGTCGATCTCCTTGGCGGAGTCGAGCAGCTTGGCGGTGACGGCCTCGACGGCCTTCTCGATGCCGCGCTTCAGGCCCAGCGGGTTCGCGCCGGCCGCGACATTGCGCAGACCCTCACGCACGAGCGCCTGGGCGAGCACGGTGGCGGTGGTGGTGCCGTCGCCTGCGACATCGTCGGTCTTCTTGGCGACTTCCTTGACCAGCTCGGCGCCGATCTTCTCGTACGGGTCCTCCAGCTCGATCTCCTTGGCGATGGACACACCATCGTTGGTGATCGTGGGGGCGCCCCACTTCTTCTCGAGCACGACGTTGCGGCCCTTCGGCCCCAGCGTCACCTTGACCGCGTCGGCGAGGGCGTTCAGACCCCGCTCGAGGCCGCGACGGGCCTCTTCGTCGTACGCAATTGTCTTGGCCATTGCGGTGAGATCCTCCAAGTAATGAGGCTGACACACAGGATGACCGCATTGTCGGATCACCCTTAGTTACGCTGTGGCCAGGCTCGGTGCCCGCGACGGACGACCAGGGGTGTCGTTGTAACCCGATCTCACCGTCCCGACCTGGCACTCACCGATCGAGAGTGCCAAAGCCATTTTTAGCACTCGCGGGTGGCGAGTGCAAGGTCGGCCGCCGCGAAGACCACAACAATCCCCGGTCCAGCAACCCGAAGAGGTTCGGGGCCCGTCTCGATTCTGGAGCGACATAGTGAAGAATCGAGACCAAGGGGGCCCGAGCCCGCGCCGCCGGAGGCCGGCGCCGAACTCAGAGACTGTCGGTGACGCGGAGGGCGAGAGCCAGGAAGGCGTCCGCGCGGCGCTCCTCGGGCGTTCGCGGTTCGCCCTCGTCGATGGTGACGAATTCGGCATCGTGCAGGAGGAGCTCGGCTTCGACCCGCATGATCGCGCGAATGAACGGCGGTGCGACCTCCGGCGGCAGATCGCCGTTCACCACATAACTCCCGTCGGACAGGGATTCGGTGGACACATAGGTCAGTGCGCGTAGCAGATCGTCCCGGGTCTCCCCAGCGACCAGATCGGGGTCCGTTTCATCCGCCATTGCTATAGATTACCGGGGCAGGTGCCCGAGCCGGGAGCACCGCAGCCGAACGCGCGCGGCCCGGCAGCACCCACCGCACCCGACCGGATTTCGCGCGACAACCGAGTTGGGAGGCGTTTCCGCCACCGGTGTCCTACTGCTTACCGGCCACGATCTGCTGGAGAATCTCTTTCAGGCGGGTTTCCAGCGGATCCTTCCGCAGACCGGCGCCGGACAGCAGCCCCGAACCGTTCTCCTGCTCCAGGATCGCCAGCAGGACATGCTCGGTGCCGATGTAGTTGTGACCGAGTCGCAGCGCTTCCCGGAATGTCAGTTCCAGGGCTTTCTTGGATTCGGCGTCGAAGGGCACGAGCCCGCTCATCTTGCCCGCCGCGGTGGCCGCCTTCAGCTCCTCGGGCGAGATCGCCGCGCCGGGTTCCGCGCCCGCGGCCGCTGTCGCGGCGGTGGCGATATCCGCCGGCGCGACGCCCTGGTCGGCGATGAGCCGCACCGCCAGACTGTCGGCTTCGCTGAGCAGGCCCAGGATCAGGTGGACGAGGGTGATCTGATCGCTGCCGGCGACACTGGCCGCTTCCTGCGCGGCCACCACCATGGTGCGCGCGCGCTCGGTGAATTTCGCGAATCCGGCGTTGGGGTCCATTTCGGCGGACGGATCACCCGGACCCTTCGGCACGAATCGCTTCTGGGCAGCCTGTTTGCTGACGCCCATACTCGTACCGATTTCGGTCCAGGAGGCCCCCGAACGGCGGGCCTGATCGACGAAATGGCCGATCAGGTGGTCGGCCAGATCACTGAGGTGACCGGCGGCGACCACCGCGTCGGAGAGCTGTTCGAGAGCATTGTCGGGCCGGGCTTTTTTGATGGCCTCGATGAGGTCGTCCAAACGCACTGGAGAAGTCATGCGTCAACGATAGGTTGACGTATAACGATCGTCAACCGAAAGTTGACGCTCGATGGGATTCAGTTCCGCCCGCCCGGCCGGCGCAACCGCAGCCGCGAATCGCCCCGCATCACCGGCCGGCGGATATCGGGGCGGCGCAGCACGGGCAACCGGCGGTCGGCCCGGCGCTGAGCGCGGCGTTCGGCGGGTTTGTACTGCCAGGTCTCGGGGCGGGCGGCCACCCAGCGTTGCGAATACCAGGCGAAGGGGATGTGCCCCAGATACAGCACGATCAGCACCAGCAACAGCACGATCGGATAGGTGATCAACGCGGCCCCGGCCAGCGCCACCAGCACCAGCAGACCCGCGGCGGCCTGCGGCGCCACCGATACCGATTTCAGTGCCAGCGTCGGGATCGTGCTCACACACAGCGCCGCGGTGAACACGGTCCACGCCGCCACGATCGGAAAACTCGTCCACCAGCCGTCACCGAACTGCACGTACAGGGCAATCGGCGCCAGGGCGATCAGCGCGCCGGCCGGAGCGGGCACTCCGACGAAGTACTCCCGCGCCCAATCCGGCCGCGTATCGTCGTCCAGCAGCGTATTGAACCGCGCCAGCCGCAGCACGATACTCACCGCGAACAACAGCGCGATGATCCAGCCCGCACCGCTGCTCTCCCCATTGAACAGCACGACATAGATCACGAGGGCCGGAGCCACCCCGAAGGAAATGGCATCGGAGAGGGAGTCCAGTTCCGCGCCGATCCGAGTGGTGGCCGACAGCAGCCGGGCCAGCCGGCCGTCCAGCGTGTCCAGCACCGCGGCGGCGCCGATCATCGCCAGGGCGATTTCCAGCTCACCTTCGAGGCCGAATTTCACCGCGGACAGCCCCGAGCACAGCGCGAGAATCGTGACGATACTGGGCAGCAGCCTGATCGAGCGGCGCCGCCTGCCTTCGATAACCTGCTCCATCACGATCCGGCCGACGGCAGAACCGCCAGCACCGTCTCCCCCCCGATCGTCCGCTGCCCGATGGTCACCAGCGGTTCGGTACCGGCCGGAAAGTACGTATCGACCCGGGAGCCGAAACGGATCAGGCCGTAGGAGTCGCCGATGGTGATCCGATCACCGGCCGCGGCATCGCAGACGATGCGCCGGGCCAGCAGGCCGGCGATCTGGACGACCACCACCTGTTTCCCGCCTGCGGTGTCGATCAGCATGCTGTTGCGTTCGTTGACCGCACTCGCCTCGGGCAGGTCGGCGGACTTGAAGCTTCCCCGCTGGTAGCGCACGTCCCGGACCACTCCGGAGACCGGCGTGCGCTGCACGTGCACGTCCAGAACGGACAGGAAGATACTCACCCGGGGCAGCGGCTCGTCACCGAGACCGAGCTCCGCGGGCGGCGCGGCCGTATCGACGAGCGCCACCTCGCCGTCTGCGGGGGCCACGACCACTCCGGCCCGGTTCGGCGGGACGCGATGGGGGTGCCGGAAGAAGGTGGCACTCGCCGCGGCGGCGGCGAGGCCGGCCCGGCGGACCCAGCGGCGCCGGCCGCCCAGTACCGCCACGGCCAGCGGCGCGGCCACGAAGGGCAGACCGGCCGGATGCATCGGCGGGATCGCTTTGCGCACCAGATCGGCCAGATGGCCCGGACCGGTACGTTCCGGGGTACCGGGCGGAGTGGGACGGCGTGCCACTGAATCCTCTTTCAAAACTCGGTCGATCCACTCGGACCGGTGTGCGACGGACACCTGCGGCGACCGGTGCGAACCTGTCGGCGCAAGCGTTCACACCTTACGCCGAACAGGGTCCCGGCCGCCGGGCGTCGGTCCCGAGCTACCTCCGGACGACCAACTTCACCAGGAACAACAGGATGACGGCGCCGGCCAGGCAGGTGAAGAAGCTGAACCACCAGCCGCCGCCCGCAACGTCGACCCCGAGGGCCGCGAGCAGGAAGCCACCCAGCAGGCCACCTACGACACCGACCACAATATTGAGCAGGATGCCCTGCTGCGCATCGGTTTTCATGATCTTACTGGCAATCCATCCGGCGATGCCGCCGATGATGATCCAGCCGATGATGCCGAGACCGAGCATGAGTATTCCTCGCTTATCTCTCCGATATCAGGCTCGCGGTGGCGGGCCTGTACCCGGGCCATACCCGGGTTCCGATCGCATAACCACCGGCAAAAATCGGAGACAAGCTGCCGATATGCTCACAGCGAGCTAATATGAGGGTGCCTCATGTCTTCGGATTGCCGCCCGGCCGTCCCGCCGGGTGAGGAATCCAATCGAAACCGGGTCAACCCTCGCGGCCGCGCCGCAGGTACATAGGAGAAGCACCATGGCTACTCAGATCGCCCAGACGACCGGGGCGCAGTTCACCGCGATCCTGGGACTGGGCGTCTACCGCCCGGCCCGCGTCGTCACCAACGACGAAGTAGCCGGGCCGATCGATTCCAGCGATGAATGGATCCGGACCCGCTCCGGGATCCGCACCCGCCGGTTCGCCGACGACACCGAAACCATCCACTCGATGAGCGTCGCCGCCGCTCGCGGCGCCCTGGAAGCCGCCGAGATCGCCGGTGATCAGATCGATTGCGTTATCGTCGCTACCTCCACCCACCTGCTGCTCACCCCCGCCGCCGCCCCCCGGATCGCCACCGAACTGGGCACCAACGGTGCCGCGGCCTTCGATATCTCGGCCGGCTGCGCCGGCTTCTGTCACGGCTTGGCCATGGCCTCGGACCTGGTGCGCGCGGGAACCTCGTCGCACGTCCTGGTCGTCGGCGTGGAGAAACTGTCCGACACGGTGAACCCGGCCGACCGCGGCACCGCGTTCCTGTTCGCGGACGGCGCGGGCGCGGTGGTGGTCGGCCCGGCCCCCGAAACGGGAATCGGACCGGTCGTCTGGGGGTCGGACGGTACGCAACACCAGGCGATCCGGCAGGACAAGGACTGGGTCGAATTCTTCACCGAAATCGAGGAGAAGGGTCTCGACGCCGTGCGCCCCTATCTTGCGATGGAGGGGACCGCGGTCTTCCGGTGGGCGGCCCACTCGCTGGAGAAGGTCTGCCGCGACGCCGTCGACCGCTCCGGGCTGACCATCGACGACCTGGACGCCATGATCCCGCACCAGGCCAACGGCCGGATCATCGAAATCATGGCGCGGGTGCTGAAACTCCCCGAGAACTGCGCCCTGGCCAACGATATCGAGGAGGCCGGCAACACCTCGGCAGCCTCGATCCCGCTGGCGATGGAGACCCTGCTGCGCACCGGGCAATCGAAGCCGGGTGACAGCGCCCTGCTCATCGCCTTCGGCGCCGGGCTGTCCTACGCGGCGCAGGTGGTGCGGTTGCCGGCGTTCAGCCCGCCTCAACCGCTGTCTTGATCTTCGCCAGCGATTCGTCCATCCCGCGCACCAGGTCTTCTTCGAAGGCCGCTTCGCCACCGAGCAGGGCGTTGATCAGGGTCCGCGAGACCCAGGTGGTGCCGTTGGGGGCGTCCCGGCGTTCGATCAGCCGGGTGCCTTCTCCGGCCGGTTCCAAGGTGTAGGTCCAGATGGTCCGGTTCTGGCTGATCCGGAACGCCAGCGCGCTGTTCTTCTCGTAGCGCAGGATGCGCGAGGTGGTCGGCCAGAATTTCCAGCCGGCCCGATTGAGGTTCACGGTGAGTACGCCCGCCTTGGGTTTGCCGATGGGGATCATCCGCACACATTGCGGGCTGAACTCCGGCATCCGGCTCGGGTCTGCGAGAACGGCCCAGACACGCTCCGGCGAGGCGGCGATGTCGATGCTGGTTTCCAAGTTTTTCGGCAACGGTGCCTCCGGGATAGCTGAAACTACAAGTATCAGGAAGGGTAGCGATCGGCGACGGCTCGGTCACGTTTTCCCCGGCCGTGTATCGATAGCGTCGATCCGCAAGCAGAATCGAAGATGGAAGACCAGCCGGTTCCGTATACGCCACCGCAAGCAAGACACGACGCCAGCAAACATTCAGCTACGGTAAGGTGATGGGCCGTGAACCTTCGCTCGCTATTGCGCCGCCACAACTCCGAGGGACTACCCAAGCTCCCCGCCCTCGAACCGGATGACGCCATCGGCGACGACCGAGTCGACGAACGCCTGGAACGTCTGCTCACCCCCACCGAACTCGATATGGTGCGCAAGCACCGAGTCTGATTCCCCGGTACTCTGCACGTCGCGCCGGAGGCTCCGGCGTGGCTGACCCCGGGGACTGCGTGATGAAGCGAATCTCAACTGTTGTCGCGGCCGCTGCCGCTCTCGCGGCGCTGGCGCTGGCGGGTTGCTCGTCGGAGGAGGAGCCGGCCGAAGCGTCCGGACTCCGGAAGAACACCGCGACCGCACAGACCGCGCCGAAAACCGAATCCGATACCGGCGACACCCCCGCGCCGGACGGGAACAGCGCCACCGCCGAGGCCCCCGCACAGACCAGCACCCCCGCCGAGGACTCCCCGGCCCGGGCCACCGACACGACCTGCGCCCAGTTCGCCCAGCTCGACGAACCGGAACAGCAGCAGCTGGTCCAGGCAATTCTCTCCGAGAACCCCGAGAGCGCCTTCGTCAGCAACCCCAACGCCGCCCTCGGCACCGCGAAACTGGTCTGCAACTCCACAAAACTCGCCGATCAGAAGGTCGCCGTAGTCTCCGGCATAGTCGTCAACGGCTAGCGCACCCGGCGCCGAGTCTTACGAGGCCCTTGAAGGTTTTGGCCCGGCCCAAGGGGGGCCGAACCCGCGACGCCGCAGGCGGCGCCAGAAAATACAGCGCAGAATAAACACTGTGGCTGAACTGGCTTTGACCGTCCGACTGAATTCGTCCGCCGCAGACGCTCGGCGTGGGGTGATCCGACTCCATCCGGAAGTGCTGACCGCGCTGGGGCTACGCGAATGGGACGGAATCGCACTGGTCGGCGCACGCCGTACCGCGGCCGTGGCCGGGCGGGCCCCTGCCGGCACCCCCGCGGGAGCCGCACTGCTCGACGATGTGACCCTGTCCAACGTCGGCCTCCGGGAGAACGCCACCGTCGTCGTCTCGCCCGCGCCGGTGCAGGGTGCCCGGCACATCTCGGTGAGCGGGTCGCAGCACGCCACGCAGTCCATCCCCGCGGCGACCTTGCGGCAGGCACTGCTCGGCAAGGTGGTGACGGTCGGCGATACCGTCTCGCTGCTGCCCCGCGATCTGGGCCCGGATATTCCGTCTTCGCAAGCCAGTCAGGCGCTGTCGCGGGCGTTCGGGATCGCCTGGACCTCCGAGCTCCTGACCGTGGTCGCGACGGAACCGGCCGGCGTTCCGGTCAGTGTGCAACCGAATTCCGCGGTCGAATGGACCGCGGGGGCGGTGACCGGCAATCATCCGGCAACCGTGCGGGTGAACGGGCAGGGCGCACCGGATCAACTGCTGGTGCCGAGTCATCTCGATACCGTGTGCGAAACGGATCTGCCGGGGACGGTTCCGGTCACGAACGCCCCGGCCACCGAGGTCCGGGTGGAGGAACTGGCCGGGGCGCGGCCGCAGGCGGCCAAGCTCGGCGAATGGCTGAGTCTGGCGCTGGATGAACCCGAGCTGTTGAAGGTGCTGGGTGCCGCGCCGCACCTGGGTGTGCTAATCACCGGTCCGGCCGGTGTGGGTAAGGCCACGCTGGCGCGGGCGGTGGCCGCGCCGCGCCGGGTGGTGGAGTTGGACGGCCCATCCGTGGGGGCCGCCGAGAGCGGTGCCCGGTTGCGTGAGGTCGCGGCTGCTGTCGCCGCTGCGGGGTCGGGTAAGGGCGGGGTGCTGCTGGTCACCGATATCGATGCGCTGCTGCCGGAACCGGCCGAACCGGTGGCCACCCTGATCCTGGACCAGCTGCGCGCGGCGGTCGCCGAACCGTGTGTGGCACTGCTGGCCACCACCGCGCATCCCACCGCGGTCGACCAGCGGCTGCGGGCGCCCGACCTGTGTGACCGCGAGCTCGCCCTGGCCCTGCCTACCGCGGCGATCCGGCAGGCGCTGCTGGAACAGTTGCTGAACAAGGTGCCCACGGGTGAGCTGCGGCTGGAGGAGGTCGCCGCGCGCGCCCCCGGTTTCGTCGTGGCCGATCTGGCCGCACTGTGCCGGGAGGCGGCATTGCGGGCGGCGGCGCGGGCGAGCCGGGAGAGTGCCGAGCCGCGGCTGGAGCACGACGACCTGCTGGGCGCGCTCGAGGTGATCCGGCCGCTGTCCCGCTCAGGGACCGAGGAGCTGGCGATCGGCAGCCTCGGACTCGACGATGTCGGCGATATGGCCGAGACCAAACAGGCGCTGACCGAGGCGGTGCTGTGGCCGCTGCGGCATCCCGATTCGTTCGCGCGGCTGGGGATCGAGCCGCCGCGCGGAGTGTTGCTGTACGGGCCGCCCGGCTGCGGGAAGACATTCCTGGTCCGCGCGCTGGCGGGTAGTGGCCAGCTGAGCGTGCATACGGTCAAGGGCGCGGAGTTGATGGACAAATGGGTCGGCTCGTCCGAGCGCGCGGTGCGGGAACTGTTCCAGCGTGCCCGGGATTCGGCACCGTCGCTGATCTTTCTGGACGAGGTGGACGCCTTGGCGGCGCGGCGGGGGCAGGGCTCCGATTCCGGGGTGGGTGATCGCGTGGTCGCGGCACTGCTGACCGAGTTGGACGGGGTGGAACCGCTGCGTGATGTGGTGGTGCTGGGCGCCACGAACCGTCCGGAACTCATCGATCCGGCGCTGTTGCGGCCGGGCCGCCTCGAACGCCTGGTTTTCGTGCCGCCGCCCGATGCGCAGGCCCGGGAGGCAATTCTGCGGACCGCGGGGCGTTCGGTGCCGCTGGAGGAGTCGGTCGACCTGGCACAGTTGGGAGCCGACCTGGACGGTTTCTCCGCCGCCGACTGTGCCGCACTGTTGCGCGAGGCCGCACTGGCGGCCATGCGCCGCGATGTGATGGCGGCCGACGTCACCCTTGACGATATAGCCGCCGCCCGCCGTGCGGTGCGGCCGTCCCTGGACCCCGAACAGGTCGAAGCACTGCGCCGTTACGCGGAGGCTCGCCACTGATCCGGTAACACCCTGTCCGTTATGTCTGACCTGGGCAGATCGTTGCCAAACGGTAGCCGGATCCGGACCGAGGTCCGCATATCTGTACGATGGTGCCAATTCGTGCTCGCATATGATGAGCGCGCAATACCCCGCCGCCCCTGATTCCGACGGAGGTAACGCTTGCTCGCCATCCTGCTCGCACACGCCCTGGCCGCGCTTGCCGCGCCCGCAGCCGTGCGAGTGATGGGCCGCAACGCGTTCTATCCACTGGCCCTGGTGCCGCTGGCCTCGCTGGTGTGGGTCATGGCGGGCTGGAACGAAACCCAGCAGGTCAGCTACGCCTGGGCACCGACCATCGATCTGTCTCTGCAGCTGCGCTTCGACTCGCTCGCCACCGTGATGAGCGCGCTGGTCCTCGGAATCGGCGCGCTCGTACTCGCCTACTGCGCCCGCTATTTCACCGACGACGAACCCAAACTGGGCTCCTTCGCCGCCTGGCTGGTCGCCTTCGCCGGGGCCATGTTCGGGCTGGTCACCAGCGACAATATGTTGCTGCTTTTCATCTTCTGGGAGATCACCACGGTGCTCTCCTTCCTGCTGGTGGGGCACAACTCCGACAGCGCCGCCGGGCGCCGGGCCGCACTCCAGGCACTCCTGGTCACCGGGGCGGGTGGCCTGGCCATGCTGGTCGGCATCGTCGTACTCGGACAGAGTTACGGCAGCTATCTGCTCTCGGACCTGCTCGCGGCACCCGAGGTGCCGGACGGTATCGCCGTCCAGGTGGCGCTGGTGCTCGTCCTGGTCGGCGCGCTGAGCAAGTCCGCCATCGTCCCCCTGCATTTCTGGCTCCCCGGCGCGATGGCCGCACCCACTCCGGTCAGCGCCTACCTGCACGCCGCCGCCATGGTGAAGGCCGGTGTCTACCTGATCGCCCGGCTCGCCCCCGCGTTCGCGGACGAACCGGTGTGGCGGCCGCTGATCCTCACGCTCGGCCTGGCGTCGATGCTGCTGGCCGGGCTGCGCGCGATGCAGGTCACCGACCTGAAACTGCTCCTGGCCTTCGGCACCGTCAGCCAGCTGGGTTTCCTCGTGATGATGGTCGGCCTCGGCACCCCCGACGCCGCGCTGGCCGGTATCGGACTCCTCGTTGCCCACGCGCTGTTCAAGGCCTGCTTGTTCCTGGTGGTCGGCATCATCGACCACGGTGCGGGGACCCGCGATATCGGCGAACTGTCCGGCCTGGGGCGCCGCGCACCCGTCCTCCTCGCCACTTCCGTGCTGGCGGCGCTGAGTATGGCCGGAATTCCGCCGCTGTGGGGTTTCGTGGCCAAGGAGTCGGCCTTGGCCGCGGAACTGGCGGCGGATCCGCCGCTGAGCGGCACCGGCAAATGGCTGCTCCTGGCCGGTGTGGTGCTGGGGTCCATGCTCACCGTCGCCTACAGCGCGCGTTTCGTCTGGGGCGCCTTCGCCGATAAACGCGCTATTCGGGTTCCGGACTGGCACGCACCCGGGCCGGCATTCATCGCCGCTCCCGCGCTACTCGCCCTGGGTTCGCTGGGCGCCGGACTCGCCGCACCCTGGATGGACGGCCTGCTGGCACCGTACGCGGCCACGCTCCCCGGAGAACTGACAGCACATCTCCAGCTCTGGCACGGCCTGAACCTGCCGCTGCTGCTGTCCGTCGTCGTTGTCGCCGGTGGTGCCCTGCTGTTCGTCCGGCGCGACCGGTTCGGCGAATCGGCGACCCTGCTCGGCAACGCCGACCGCGGCTACGATGCTGCCCTGCGCGCCATGGACCGCTTGTCCCTGCGGATGACCGGTTCGGTGCAGCGTGGTTCGCTGCCGCTGACCCAGGCCGTCATCCTGGGCACCCTGGTGATCCTGCCCGCGGTGGTCCTGGCCGTCGGCACCCGCACCGGCGTGGAGTTACGCCTCTGGGATCGCCCGATGCAACTGGTGATCGGCGCGATCATGATCGCCATGGCGCTCGGGGCCACGGTCTTGCGCAACCGCCTGGCGAGTGTGCTGGCGGTCGGGCTCACCGGCTATGGCTGCGGCGTGATCTTCGCCCTGCACGGCGCACCCGACCTCGCCCTGACCCAGTTCCTGGTGGAAACGCTGACCCTGGTGGTGTTCGTCCTGGTATTGCGGGCCTTCCCCGCCGAGATCGGCCCGGAACAGCAGGCCGGATTCCAGATCGGCCGGGCCGCGATCGCCATCGCCGCCGGTATCACCGTGCCGGTACTCGCGGCGTTCGCGACCGCCGCCCGCAGCACCGAGCCGATCTGGGAACGGATCCCCGCGGCCGCCTACGAGTTCGGCGGCGGTAAGAACGCGGTCAATGTGCTCCTGGTCGATATGCGGGCCTGGGATACCCTCGGCGAGATATCGGTTCTGGTGGTGGCCGCCACCGGAGTGGCGTCGCTGGTGTTCCGCAGCCGCCGGTTCGGTCTGCCGCCGCGCGCCGCCGACGCCCCGAACTACCGGCCCGGGAAAGTGAGCTGGCTGCCCGCCGGCCGGCTGGTGGATCGCCGCGAGCGGTCGATGGTCCTGCAGATCACGACCCGCCTGGTGTTCCCCACCATCATGGTGCTGTCGGTCTATTTCTTCTTCTCCGGCCACAACGCCCCCGGCGGTGGTTTCGCCGGCGGTCTCATCGCCGGTCTGGCGCTGGTCCTGCGCTATCTGGCGGGCGGCCAGTACGAACTGGGCGAGGCCCTGCCCGTGGACGCCGGACGCCTGCTGGGCGCCGGCCTGATCCTGGCGGCCGGAACGGCCACCGTCTCGTTGCTGCTGGGTGCCCCGCCGCTGTACTCGGTGATCGTGGAGGCGACGGTGCCGCTGCTCGGTCACATCAAACTGGTGACCTCACTGTTCTTCGATCTCGGTGTCTACCTGATCGTGGTGGGGCTGGTCCTGGACGTACTGCGCAGCCTGGGCGCGCGGCTGGACGACGAGCTGGTGCAATCATGAGCGCGAACCTCACCCTGTTGATCGTCGTCGGTGTCCTGGTGGCCTGCGGGGTCTACCTCCTGCTGGAGCGCACGGTCACGAAAATGCTGCTCGGCATCCTGCTGTTCGGCAATGCCGTCAACCTGCTCATCCTCACCATGGGCGGGCCGGACGGCGCGCCGCCCATCCAGGGCGCGGCCGATTCCGTCCGCGACCGGATGGCCGACCCGCTGGCCCAGGCCCTGGTGCTGACCGCCATTGTCATCACCATGGGGATCTCGGCGTTCGTGCTGGCCCTGGCCTACCGCTCTTACATCCTGACCACCAGCGAAAAAGTCGAGAACGACCCGGAGGATGTCGGGATCGCCGCGCGCGAGCGGGAGGAACCCGAAGAATGACCCTGCCGCAGAACCTGCTCCCCGCGCTCGCGCCGCTACCGGTACTCATCCCACTGCTGGCCGCCGCCGCGACCCTCGTCGTCGGGCGCAGCCCCCGGATCCAGCGGGTGGTCGTCATGGTCGCGCTCACCGCCGCGGTGGTGGTCTGCTCGGGAATGCTGTACCTGGCCGACCGCGACGGCACGGTCGCCGTGCAGGTCGGCGGCTGGGAGACACCGATCGGGATCACCATCGTGGTGGACCGGCTATCGGCCGCCATGCTGCTGGTATCGGCGATTGTGCTGCTCGCGGTCGCGGTCTACGGCGCCGGCCAGAATATCGGCGACAGCACAGTACGCCAGCCCACCTCGATCTTCTGGCCCACCTACCTGGTGCTCAGCGGCGGTGTGTCGATGGCGTTCCTGGCCGGTGATCTGTTCAACCTGTTCGTCGGTTTCGAAATCCTGCTGGTGGCCTCGTTCGTCCTGCTGACCCTCGGCGCCACCGCGGAACGGATCCGCGCGGGGGTGTCGTATGTGATGGTGTCGATGGTGTCGTCGCTGATCTTCCTGATCGGGATCGCCGTCACCTACGGGGCCACCGGAACATTGAACTTCGCGCAGCTGGCGCTGCGGATGGAGACGGTTCCCGACGGTATCCGCCAGGCCGTGTACGGCGTCCTGCTCGTCGCGTTCGGCATCAAGGCGGCGGTTTTCCCCCTGTCGAACTGGTTGCCCGACTCCTACCCGACCGCACCCGCCCCCGTGACCGCGGTGTTCGCCGGCCTGCTCACCAAAGTGGGCGTGTACGCCATCGTGCGCACCCAGACCCTGCTGTTCCCGGACGGCGGCTTCGACAACCTGCTGCTGATCGCCGGCCTGCTCACCATGCTGATCGGTATCTTCGGCGCGATCGCGCAGAACGATATCCGCCGGTTGCTGTCGTTCACGCTGGTCAGCCATATCGGCTACATGATGTTCGGTGTCGGGATCGCCAGCATGCTCGGTCTGGCGGGCACCGTCTACTACATCGCGCACCACATCCTCGTGCAGACCGCGCTGTTCCTCGTGGCCGGTCTGATCGAACGGCAAGCGGGCTCCACATCGTTGCGCCGGGTCGGCGGGATGGCGGCGGCGAGTCCGCTGCTGGCCGGACTGTTCCTGATCCCGGCGCTGAACCTCGGCGGTATCCCGCCGTTCTCGGGGTTCATCGGGAAGGTCACCCTGCTGCAGGCCGGTGCGGCCGACGGCAGCGCACTCGCCTGGATCCTGGTCGGCGGCTCGGTGGTCACCAGCCTGCTCACGCTGTATGTGATGGCGCGGGTCTGGAGCAAGGCGTTCTGGCGGCCGCGCGAACAGGCGCCGGAGGGTTACCTGGTCGCCGCGACCCTCCCGACCCTGGTGGAGGACCACACCGACATGCTCTACGACGAGCGCACCGACCCCGGCCGCCTGCCCGTCATGATGGTGCTGCCGACCGCCGCGCTGGTCGCGGTGGGTCTCTCCCTCACGGTCTGGGCCGGGCCGATTCTGGGTATCGCCGACCGGTCCGCCACGGAACTACAGGACCGTGACATCTATATCGGCGCCGTCCTCGGTGGAGGGACGAAATGATCCGGCTCGCACTCAGCCGCGACAACGTACTGCGCATCGGCGTGCTGATCTGGCTGACCGTCGTCTGGGTGGCGCTGTGGGGGCGGATCAGCATCGCGAACGTACTGGCGGGCCTCGTGGTCGGTGCGGTCATCATGATCACCCTGCCGCTGCCCCGGATACCGGTCAGCGGACACCTGCGGATACTGCCGCTGCTGAAGCTGGTCGCGGTGAGTGTCTACTACGCGATCGAATCGAGTCTGCAGCTGGCCTGGTTCGCCCTGCGACCCGGCCCGCCCCCCGAATCGGGTGTGCTGCGGGTGCAGTTCGCGTTCAAATCCGATCTCGTGCTGGTGCTGTGCACCAACCTGCTGAACCTGATACCCGGCACCATGGTGCTGGAGATCGATCGCGAACGGTGCGAGGTCTACGTCCACGTCATCGACGTCGGCAGCGAAAAAGCGGTGGACAGCTTCTACCGCACCATCCGGCAAGTGGAGGCATTACTGATCGCGGCGTTCCAGCGCCGCGCCACCCCGCTACCGCCGGCGCCCACCCAGGAGGTGCAGTCGTGAACGTAGTCGCCGTGGTGGCCGCGGTCCTGCTCGGTGCGGCCGCGTTGATCACCGCGTACCGCATCCTCGCCGGCCCGGACACCCTCGACCGGGTGGTCGGCATCGACTCGATCATCGCGATGGCGATCTGCGGTCTCGCGGTCTGGGCCGCCTACAGCCGTGACACCACCGTGGTCCCCGCGATCGTCGCGCTCTCCCTGGTGGGCTTTCTGGGATCGGCGGCCGTCACCCGCTACCGGGTCCGGGACGATCGATGAACACGGTCCTGAACTGGGTTTCCGGCACCTTCATCATCCTCGGTGCGCTGCTGGCGCTCACTGCGGCGATCGGCATCGTCCGGTTCTCGGACACGCTGCTGCGGATGCACGCCGCGACCAAACCGCAGGTGATCGGACTCAACCTGGTCCTGGCCGGTACCTGCCTGCGGGTTTACGACGACCCGAACGTGTGGATGCTGGTCCTGGTCGGGTTGTTCACCCTGCTCACCGCCCCGGTGATCGCCCACCTGATCGGCCGCACGGCCTACCGGGAGCAGCGGCACCGCAAGATCCCGCTCGCGGTGAACGAACTCGGCGACAAGATGGACGAGCAGCAGTAAGGCTCTGTTTTTTGGCGCCGCCTGCGGCGTCGCGGGTTTCGGCCCCCTTGGGCCGAAACCTCCAAGGGCCTCGTAAGACTCGGCACTGCCGCTGGACACGTTTGATCCGGGCTTCGACCAGAACTCCAGGGCGGGAGTCAGTGTCAGCGCGATTCGACCGGCGCTATCGGGGAGTCGGCGGGCACTGCCGGTCCATCCGGGGTCTGCGTCCGAAGGGGTACCGCGCTGGGGTGCGGGGCCGGCCGGTTGACCGTACCGGTCAGGAACTTGTCGGTACGGGCCGAACTCGATGCGGGGGCGAGCGGTAGATCGCTGCGGCGGCGGGCGAACCAGGTCGCGTGGAATCCGGCGGCGACTGCCGCCAGCAGAGCCAGCACGATCGAACCGGCCACGACCGGGTAATCGGCCATATGCACCGCGAGATAGCGGTATCCGAGCAACAGCGTCACCAGGACCAGCGCCCCGCCGCCGACCAGACGCACCCGGAACCAGCCCCAGCCGCGCTCCGGTTCGCGCAGCGCCGACTCCACCGTCAGGCAGAGCACCGCGCCGGCAACCAGATCGACACCGTAGTGGTAGCCGAAGCCCAGGGTCGCGGCCAGTGTGCAGAGCAGCCAGAACGTCCCGCCCCAGCGCAGCCAGGTGGGCGCCAGTGTGCCGTCGGCATTGCGGCGCGTGTGCAGGAACAATGCCAGCGCCCACGCCGTATGCATCGACGGCATGCAGTTACGCGGTGCGAGATCGGAGAACGGTAGCGCTTCCGGACCGCGATCCAGTGGCGGCACCACACCGGGCCAGTAGTTGCCCACCTGGAAACCGTTCCCGTCCATCCCGTAGACGAACATGGGGCCGACCACCGGGAACAGGATGTACACCAGCGGGCCCACCAGGCCCAGCACCAGGAACGTGCGCACCAGGTAATGGTTCGGCCACCGGCCACCCGCCACCACGCGGCGCAACTGCCAGACCGCGACCACGATCGCGGCGGCGGGCAGCTCGATGTACACCCAATGCAGGACGGCCTCGGGGACCGGCCCCAGCACCTCCAGTGCCCGGCCCATCACCCAGGCGGGATCGCCGAGCGCGTGATCAGCGAGCATCACATACTGGTCCAGGACCTGCGGCCGCAGGTCGACGGTGATGTGCAACCAGACGTCGCCGACCTTGGTCGCCAGGATCAGCAGGGCACCGAGCGCGGCGGCCCGCAGCGCATTACTCCGCTGCTTCCCCTCCCAGCGCCACCAAGCCAGTACAGCCAGCCCGGTGAGAACCAGCACGGGCCCGTTGCCGACGGTGAACGGCCCGCCCGCGATCAGGCGGGCGCATGCGTAGACGATATCGATCAGAACGGCCGCCCCGAACGCGATCACCCGGTGCCGGTTACCCAGCCCGACCAGCGCGAGCACCAGCCCCGCCCAGGGCACCGTCATCGATTTGGGCGTACCGAAGTAGTCGCGGACCACGCTCTCCAGCGGCCCCTCGTACCCCCGCCACAGCGCCACTCCCTGCAATACCAGCAGCAATAGCGGTACCGCGAGGACGGCGAACACCCGAATCCCCCGTTGCGACGCGGATCTGCGCGCCGCGGCTCCAGCTCCCATATTCGGGTTTTCGACTAGCACCCGCTCATCGTAAACGGCACGTGAACGGCAGATCTACGGGCTGTGTCTATGGCGCCGCCTTCGGCGGCGCGGGTTGCTGACCGGTCGCATGCAGAGAACAGGGAGGGGCGGGTCGCATGCGAACAGGAGTGTTTGCACCAGGACCTGACGCGCCCACTGCCGAGTCAAGGAGGCCACGGGGGTAAGCCCGTTCGGCCCGGATCCGGGCCTAACCGCGCAGTTCTCGGACGAGTGCGTCGACCACGGCGATCAGGTCGCCCTGTGCCGCGGCGGCGGTCTGGCGCTGGCGCTGGTAGTTCGCTCCGCGGCGGGGGATCTCGGCGACGGCCGCGAGTTCGTCCGCGCAGCGCAGGCGGTTCGCGGTCGGTTCGAGGCGGTTCAGCAGGTCGTCGAGGTCGTCGGTGACCAGGCGTTCGGTGTTGTCGGCGTCCACGATCACGATGGCGTCCAGGCCGTAGCGAGCGGCGCGCCATTTGTTCTCCTGCACATGCCACGGCGGCAGCGTGGGCAGATCTTCCCCGCGCTCCACCCGTTCGTCCAGGTGCACGATCAGGCTGTGGATGAATGCCGCCAGCGCGGCGAGCTCGGCGCG
Organism: Nocardia sp. NPDC051750; assembly: GCF_044453135.1. NCBI lineage: Bacteria > Bacillati > Actinomycetota > Actinomycetes > Mycobacteriales > Nocardiaceae > Nocardia > Nocardia sp. NPDC051750. The sequence goes on from NZ_JBITCK010000001.1 coordinate 413,288, forward strand.
GTTGGAGATCCCGTCGCAGATCCGCACCTCGATGGTCCCCCATTTCGGGGCGGGCCGGATATCCCAGTGCATACCGCCGAGCTGTTCGAACACACCGGTTTTCATCTCGTCGTGCACGTAATGCTCGAACTGCGTCCAGTTCTCGAACTGGAACGGCAGGCCCGCCGTCGGCAACTGCTGAAACATCAACGCGCGGTTGCTCGCATAGCCGGTATCCGAACCCGACCACATGGGCGAAGACGCCGACAGCGCCAGCAGATGCGGGTAGGACAGCAGCAGCGAATTGAGGATCGGGAAGACCTTCTCCCGATGAGTTACGCCGACGTGGACGTGCACACCCCAGATCAGCATCTGCCGGCCCCACCACTGGGTGCGTTCGATCAGCTCGTCGTAATGCTCCGAGCGAGTGAGCTGCTGGGTGGACCACTGCGCGAACGGATGGGTCCCGGCGCAGAACAGGTCCACCCCGAGCCCGTCGGCGGCGCGGCGCACGGTGTCCATGGTGCCGGACAGGTCCTGCACTGCCGCACCGACGGTTTCGTGCACCCCGGTGACCAACTCCACGGTGTTGCGCAGTAGTTCCTTGCTCACCTGCGGAGTGCCGTCGTGGGCGCGCAGCTCACCGACGGCATCGAATACGGCGGCCGCGGTGTTGGACAGATCGCGGCTCGTCTTGTCGACGAGCGCGATCTCCCATTCGATCCCGATGGTCGGCCGGGGCGAGCCACGGAACGGTACCGGATCGATCCGTGCCCCACCCATACAGCCCTCCGTAGCGGGTCGGTAGCTACCCGATGACACCGCAGGCGACGCGGCCGCCCGCATCGCCGGTGCTCATCGTCTGCTGGTCCGGGCCGGTACCACCCTCACGGGTGTAGCGGTCCGGAATATTGGCGAAGTTGTCCGAGGCGGCATGGATCATCAGCGCCTTCCCCTGCACATCGGCCATGGTGACCTTGTCGGTGGTGGTCACCAGGTAGCCGTGTCCGTCTTCCCGGACCTGCAGGGAGGTCAGGTCACCGCTGGCGGGATGGCCGGTGGCGCCGCCGAGTTGCAGATGGCCACCAGCGGAGAGGAAGTCACCGGGCGCGCCACCGGCGGGCGGCGCGGAATTCGGCTCGCACTTGCCTTCCTGGTGGATGTGCAGCCCGTGGAAACCGGGGGTCAGGCCCGTGGCGTCGACGGTGATGCGCAGATGGTTGCCCTCATCGGTGAAGTTGGCGGTACCGATGGTCGCGCCGGTCGGCGACTTCAGCTCGACTTCCGTACCGGAACCGGCCGGGGTGTCCTGCTCTTCACCGTGTTCGCCGCCGTGTTCGCCCTCACCGGCCGGAGCGGGCGAGGAGGTGAACACCGGCGGGGTCGTTCCCGTCACATCGCTGGATTCCTGGCTGTTCGTGCAGGCAACGAGGCCGAAAGCCGCGACAGCCAGCACCGGGGTCACGTACCGCCAGGCCGGGCGACGAGATGAGGACGGTGCCATCAGGGAACTCCTTTACGAGTACCGAGTTTACGGGTTGAGCGTTTCGACAACGATCGTTAGACGCAGACGATGATGCCACGCCCGCCGTAACCGCCCGGGACGCCCCCGACCTCCGGCGACCGGAATCACCTGCCGGTCACCACGACGACCACGCCGGAGCCCTCACCCAGTCCCGGAACCATGGGCGCGGTGGTGGCGCCGAGATCCGCGGCGACCGCGGCGGCGGTGTCCTTGTCGGCCGGTTCCTCGCCGTAGTACACGGTGGTCGCTTCGAGGGTGGTGGCGGCGTAGTTCCCGGTCGACGTATTGGTCCAGCCGCGCGCCGTGAGCTCGTTCGCCGTGGTGGCCGCCAAACCGGCGACCAGGCTGTTGTTGAGGATCCGGATCGGTGTGGACTTGTCCACTTCACCGGCTGCCGCCGTGGTGGTAGCGCCCGCGGTCGTGGTGGCGCCCGCCGTGGTGGATCCCGCCGCGGCCGAGGTGGACGCCGCCACGGGGGTGGTGACACGCGGGGCGGTCGGGGCAGCTGCCGCCGACGTGCTGCCGGCGCCCTCGGCGTTATCGGAGTCGGAATCCGCGCTCGACAGCGACATCGCGCCCAGACCGGCGAAAACGATCGCCAGCGCGATCAGAACCATTGCCGTCGCGCGCAGCGGCGGTCCACCGGAGCCAGGGTTGGAATTGCTCACGGGCCCGAGCCTAGCGGTTGGGCGCCCCGGAGGGGCGCAGGCTGCGGTGGCCGGGTTTCACACCTGGAAGCCGAGGCGGCGGGCGGCGCGGGATTTCTGGCGGCTCGCGCGGAGCCGGCGTAGGCGTTTCACCAGCATGGGGTCCACAGCCAGGGCCTCGGGGCGGTCGATGAGGGTGTTGAGGACCTGGTAGTAGCGGGTGGGCGACAGCGCGAACATTTCGCGGATCGCCTCCTCTTTGGCGCCCGCGTATTTCCACCACTGCCGCTCGAAGGACAGGATCTCGTGTTCGCGGCGACTCAGGCCGCTGTCCGGATCATGGGCCGGTTCGGAGAACGTATTCGCTGTACCGGCCGGAGGACTGCCCTGGATTGCGGAAAGATCCCGCGCTGCTGCGCCGTCCATCTTGCTCCTCGCCGAGTTACCACCGGATGCGATCGAATTGTGACCGAACGCCTCACTGTGTTACTGCCTTGCGATATTCAACCACGACACCCGGTCCGCCGCTGCCGAGTCCACCCGGGCGTGTCCGGTACGCATGTACCAAAAAACCCGCAGGCTGATCGGCGGAACGACCGGAACCGCGCCCGCGCCTCCGCCGAACAGGCCCTTTTCCTATCGCGGCACCGACCCCAATAAGCTCGTCGGCATGTCAATCCTGCCCATCGTGATCGTCGGTGATCCCGTACTGCACCGTCCGACCGAGCCGGTGACCGAATCACCGGCCGAACTGGCCGGGCTGATCACCGATATGTACGAAACGCTGGACGCTGCCAACGGCGTGGGCCTGGCCGCCAACCAGGTCGGCGTGTCCAGGCGACTCTTCGTCTACGACTGCCCCGACCGGGCGGCCGACGGTACGGTGGCGCGGCGCCGCGGGGCCGTGATCAACCCCGTTTTGGAGACCTCGGAGATCCCGGAAACCATGCCGGACCCCGACGACGACGAAGAGGGATGTCTTTCCGTACCGGGAGAACAGTTCCCCACCGGCCGCGCCGACTGGGCGAAGGTCACCGGAACCGACGAGCACGGCGAGCCGGTCACGATCGAGGGCACGGGGTTCTTCGCCCGCATGCTGCAGCACGAGGTCGGACATCTGGACGGGTACCTCTATATCGATGTGCTGACCGGCCGCTACGCGCGCGCGGCGAAGAAAACAGTGAAACGCAGCGGCTGGGGCGTTCCGGGCCTGAGCTGGCTTCCCGGTAGCGACCCGGATCCCTTCGGACATGACGACTGAACCGCCCGAACCCGAGAACAACCCCGCGGCGGATATCCCGATCGGCGAACGGGTGGTGGTCCGTTATCGGTTGCCGGAGGGCAGCGAACCGCCGCTGACCGACGTCATCGGCGAGGTGATCTCGACGAATCCACTCACCGTCATGGCCGCCGACGGCCATCCGGTGATGATCCCCGCCGCCGGCGTGGTCGCCCTGAAAACGCTGGCGCCGCGACCCATTCGCACCTCCGAGATCCGCACCCTGGAATCCGCGGCGGCCTACGGCTGGCCGGGTACCGAATACGCCTGGATCGACGGCTGGATGCTGCGCGCCGGACACGGCTACACCCGTCGCGCCAATTCGGCTGTGCCCATTGGTGATTCGAGCGGACCGGCTCGGGTCACGCCGGAAACGCTGCAGCGGATCGGGGCCTGGTACACGGCGAAAGGGCTGCCGCTGCAGCTCGCGCTACCCGACCGGCTGGCCACCGTACCGCCGGGCTGGAACAGCTGGGGAGAAACCCGGGTCCTGGGCATCGATCTGGAAAATTTCGTGCTTCCGCAGGGGCCGTCCATGGTGCGCATCGCCCCCGAACCCGATATCGCCTGGCTGGAGATCCACCGGCACCGCGGCGACGAACCGAGCGGTCATACGGCCACCGTGCCGCTGCCCGAGGTGCTCTCCGCGGTCCACGAGGGACAGCTGGGCTTCGCCTCCTTGGGTCTGCCCAGTCCCATCGCGATCGCCCGCGGCGCCCTCACCACCGCCTCGGACGGCCGCCGCTGGGTCGGCCTGACCTGTGTGGCCGTGGTGGCCGCCCACCGCCGCCACGGCTTGGCGGCCCTGGTGTGCGGGGAACTGCTGCGCTGGGGTCACGACCGTGGCGCAACCCACGCGTACGTGCAGGTCGAGGCCGGTAATGTGGATGCACTGGAACTGTTCGGCGAGCTGGGCTTCCTCGATCACCACAGCTACCGCTACGCCGTCCCCGGAGGTTCCGCGGCCACACCTTAGCCGTGGTGCGACCGACACATCCCGCGAGAAATTAGGAAGTCTGTGCGACTGGCCACCTGGAATGTCAACTCGATCCGCTCCCGGCAGGACCGGGTCCTGGCCTGGCTCGACCGCCAGGACATCGATGTCGTAGCACTACAGGAAACCAAATGCCGCGACGACCAGTTCCCGTTCGAGCAGTTCACCGAGGCCGGTTACGAGGTCGCGCATGTGGGGCTCAACCAGTGGAACGGGGTGGCGATAGCCTCCCGGGTCGGGCTCGAGGAGGTGGAAATCGGTTTCCCGGATCAGCCCGGATTCGACCGGGACGCCGCGGACGCGCTGATCACCACCCCCACCGTCGAGGCCCGGGCGCTGGGCGCGACCTGCGGCGGCGTCCGGGTGTGGAGCCTCTACGTACCCAACGGCCGCTCCCTGACCGATCCGCACTACGAGTACAAACTCGCCTGGCTGGCGGCACTGCGCGGGAACGCCGCCCGGTGGCTGGCCGACAACCCCGGCAGCAGGACCGCGCTCGTCGGAGACTGGAATATCGCGCCCACCGACGACGATGTCTGGTCCCCCGAATTCTTCGCCGGCAAAACCCATATCTCCCAGCCGGAACGGGATGCTTTCGCGGCGATCACCGCGACCGGTTTCACCGATGTCATGCGTCCCTTCGCGCCCGGGCCCGGTGTCTACACCTACTGGGATTACACGCAGCTGCGCTTCCCCCGGAAGGAAGGTATGCGCATCGATTTCATCCTCGCGTCCCCGGCACTGTCGGCTACCGTGGTCGATGCCGGTGTGGACCGGGAGGAACGGAAGGGCAAGGGGGCCAGCGACCACGCACCGGTGATCGCGGTGTTCGACGATGCCACCTCCGGGGGCGCGGCGTAAGAGATCCCTCGGCTCGGGGAGCGGGATTTCCGATGGCTGTGGGCATCGGGGCGGGAGGAGCGCTGATGAATTCACCGGAGCAGGCGTTGACCAATGCGATCGGTCAGGGTTTCCTCGATCGGATCCTCGAGCTCGTCCGGGGCGGAGTGGATCCGAACACGATGACCAAGGCGGGCCGCACCGCCTTATCGGTGGCGGTCGAAGGGGGAGATCCGGAAATAATCCGCGAACTGCTGGATCAGGGCGCCGACCCGGCTGTCGGGCACAAGAAATCGCCTTCGGTACTGGAACTGGCTGCCACACGAGGAGATGCCGAGATAGTCCGGATATTGCTCGACGCGGGCGCGGACCCGGCAGCGCGGTACCGTTTCCGGCGGTCGTCACTGGAATGCGCCGTTCTCGGAAACCATCCCGAGATCGTCCGAATCCTCCTGGCGGCAGGTGCCGACCTCTATCCGAAGGACCAGCACACGGGGTCACCGCTGGATCTGATGTTCTTCCATGGCAATCCGGCGATGGTCCGGGTAGCGGTCGAATCGGGGCAGATCACGGAAGACGGAGACACCCCACTGCATCTCGCGGCACGTTCCGGTTCGCCGACGGTAGTACGGCGACTCATCGAGGCCGGCGCGGATCCGGATGCACGGAACACGGCCGGGCACACACCCCAGGATATCGCTGCCGCCCACCACAGGTACAAGATCGCGAGCCTGCTGGTGGTACCGGATGCGGCCGGGGGCCCGGTGCCGGGCGAAGGGATATCGCTACTTGACGTTGTCGCCGACGGCCGGGTCGCGGAAACCGAGAGACTGCTCGGACTCGGCGCGGACCCCATGGCCCGGACACCGAACGGCTGGACTGCACTGCACCTCGCGGCGCGGCACGAACACAGCGAGATCGCGCAACTGTTGCTCGCTGCGGATGCCGCGCTGACTGCCGCCGACGACGAGGGTAGGACGGCCCTGGACGTGGCGGTGGAGTACGGACTCGACGATATGACCCGGTTGTTGCGCGAGGCCGGACGGGCGAAGATCTCGCCGCGAAACACCTTCAACAGGACGATCGGCAGCGCTGCACCCGACCGCGACTATTGGCGGCTGCGCTACCGGATTGCCCGGGCGGCAGCGAACGCGGCCCCGGCGGAAGTACAGGCCCGCACACGACAGGACGAACTCCGTGCCCTGCGCGACGCCGCCCGGGCCGAGGCGGATAGACGCGCACAGGACGCATGGGAAGCCTGGGATCCTGGGCCGCTGCGGATCTGGAACCCCCTGACATGGGCATTCGGCAAACGCCAGAAGATGCAGCAGCGCCCGGACCTGTACAGCAGCAACCGCCGCATGCTCATGGCTGTGCGCAAGGCCGCCATGGATCAGTTCCTTGCCGATTTCGAGCGTGACCACGGTATGAGCTTCCAGCAAGCACAGGAGAACGCGTCCGCGGCCGTCGCAAAGGCTGCCGAACCGTACCGCTGGGCCCGAGCCCACGCCCGTCAGGAAGCGGACAAGGCCGTACGCGAACTGCACTACCGACTACATCTCGTCGATATCGTGGCCGAGTTCCTGGACGAGGAACCCGGACGTATCGCCGCGATCCTGGGTGTACGGCGCCGGCGCTCCGGCCAGGGGTCCGGGGGTGCCGGTTCCGGCCGCACCTCCCAGGACGGGAGCGGGGACCGGGGGCCGTACACATCAGATGGGAGCGGCGGGGGCTACAGCGGGTGCAGCGCCGGCGGCGATACGGGTGGCGGCGGCGGGGGCTGCGGCGGCGGAATCTAGGTCCAGTCCAGGAGGGGGTCGGTGGCCAGGATGACCCCGAGCGGTTCGGGGATTTCGATATCGGTGCCGAACGGGACGGTTTCGCGGGAGGCGTAGCGGCCGTCGTCGGGTTCGCTGAAAATGTTGACCTCCGCGGAGCCGCGGTCGATCAGCAGGTAGAGCGGGATACCGGTGGCGGCGTAGAGGAACGGTTTGTCCAGCCGATCCCGCAGTTCGGTGTGCTGCGCCCGGGAGCTGATCTCGATGGTCATGAACACCGGCTGCGGATCCGACCATTCGCCCTCCCCCGCGAACGCGGACGCGGGCGCGAGTATCGCGTCCGGGCGTACCCGGCTGCCACTGCCACGCCCGGCCCGCAGGCCGCGGTCGGCGAAAAGCCACAGTTCCGACCTGCGCGGTACGAGGAAGCGGGCCAGCCACTGGATGACCCGGCCGTGGTTCACGTCCGGGCGCGCTTTCGCCGCCAGCAGACCGCTCAGGTACTCCAGCCGCAGTCCCTCGGATATGCGCTGGGCCGCGGCATCGAGTTCTTCGAACTCGTCCACAGTCATCAGCGATCCATGCGAGAGCGTCACCGTTCGACCCTATCGCTCACGACCCCCAGAAGCCGTATTCGGACAACTTACGCCGGGTGATGTCACATTCGCGGCGGACAGGTGCAGGAACCCCGCCGACCGGCAGCGCGACCCGCGAGCGAGTAGGGTCGGCGGCGGAAAATTTCATCCAACGGGGGCTCGCACCAGCGGGCTGAGAGGACGGCTAGCCCCATCGGGGCGTTCAGGGCTGTCGACCGTACGAACCTGACCGGGTAATGCCGGCGTAGGGAGGAAAAATGACGGGCACATCTGTCGATTCCGTGACCACGGGTCCGATCGAGGGCAGCGTCAAGCACTATCGGGAGGTGGACGGCCTGCGCGTTCCGGTGCGGCGGATCCATCTGACCAACGGCGAGAATTTCGACGTCTACGACACCTCGGGGCCGTACACGGACGATTCGGCGACCATCGATCTGGAAGCGGGGCTGCCGAAATTACGGGACGCCTGGGCGAAGCCGGAAATACCGGGACCGCGGACCCAGCTGGCCTGGGCACGGGCGGGGCTCGTCACTCCGGAGATGCGATTCATCGCAGCCCGTGAAGGAGTCCCGGCCGACCTGGTGCGCACGGAGGTCGCCGCGGGGCGGGCCGTGATCCCGGCCAACCACCGGCATCCGGAGCTGGAACCGACCATCATCGGCAAGAAATTCCTGGTGAAGATCAACGCCAATATCGGTAACTCCGCGGTCTCGTCGTCGATCGCCGAGGAGGTCGAGAAGATGGTGTGGGCCACCCGCTGGGGCGCCGACACCATCATGGATCTGTCCACCGGCAAGAACATCCACGAAACCCGCGAGTGGATCCTGCGCAACTCGCCCGTACCGGTCGGCACCGTGCCGATCTATCAGGCGCTGGAAAAGGTGAACGGCGATCCGGCCGCGCTCACCTGGGAGCTCTACCGCGACACCGTGCTCGAACAGTGCGAACAGGGCGTCGACTATATGACCGTGCACGCCGGTGTGCTGCTGCGGTATGTGCCGCTCACCGCGAAACGGGTCACCGGGATCGTCTCGCGCGGCGGTTCGATCATGGCCGCGTGGTGCCTGGCCCATCATCGGGAATCGTTCCTGTACACACACTTCGAGGAGCTGTGCGAGATCCTGGCGCGCTACGACGTGACGTTCTCGCTCGGCGACGGCTTGCGGCCGGGTTCCATCGCCGATGCGAACGACGAGGCGCAGTTCGCCGAACTCCGGACGCTCGGTGAGCTCACCAAGGTCGCGAAAGCGCATGGCGTGCAGGTGATGATCGAAGGCCCGGGCCATGTGCCGATGCACAAGATCGTCGAGAATGTGCGGCTGGAAGAGGAGCTGTGTGAGGAAGCGCCCTTCTACACTCTCGGCCCGCTGGCCACCGATATCGCGCCCGCCTACGACCACATCACCTCGGCTATCGGCGCGGCGATGATCGCGCAGGCCGGCACCGCGATGCTGTGTTATGTCACGCCGAAGGAACACCTCGGCCTGCCCAACCGTGACGACGTGAAAACCGGCGTGATCACCTACAAGATCGCCGCGCACGCCGCTGATCTCGCCAAGGGCCACCCGCACGCCCAGCGCCGCGACGACGAATTGTCCAAGGCCCGTTTCGAATTTCGCTGGCGTGACCAGTTCGCCCTGTCCCTGGACCCGGACACCGCCCGCGAGTACCACGACGAGACGATGCCCGCGGAACCCGCGAAAACCGCGCATTTCTGCTCGATGTGCGGGCCGAAATTCTGCTCGATGCGGATCTCGCAGGATGTCCGCGATTACGCGGAGCAGCACAACCTTACCGATGTGCAGGCCATCGAGGCGGGGATGGCGGAGAAGTCCGCCGAATTCACCGATTCCGGTAAGCGCGTGTACCTGCCGATCACCACCTGACAGGTCTACCCAGCGGATTCCCCTTTGGGAAAAGTTCTCAAAGGGGAATCCGCTCCCGCGCTACTACACCGGTCAAATGTCACCCAATCCAGTGCTATTCGAGTAACATTTGAGTGCTATTCAAGTCGCCTTTGAAGCGAACTCCCTGAGGCTCATCCTCGGCTCGGCGGTCCCTCTCCAGGCCACGCTCCCGGCCGGGCACTTACCGGGCCCCTACTCGCCCGGGTCGAACCCGCAGCGCAACTCGGCCCTACGAAGCTGGATGTGGCGGCCCTACTACTGCAGCAAACCGATGGGGGTTGCCACACCCAGGAACAACACGAGCTGATAAGCGCTATTGATCATGGTGAGTCGACCGGGCTTCTGCTCGAAGCCGTTGTGCTGCGCAAGCGTCGAGAGCGAGAACCCGAGCCAGGCGGCAAAGCCGACGGCCAGGGCGAGCCATACTGAATCGCTGCCGAAGAACGAGGACGCGAGGGAGCAAGAGACGGCGAGGGCGAGAGTAGTGACGACGATCGATGCCACCAGGACGAGGAACGGAGCCTTGCCTGCTCGCGCGGAGTCTTCCTTGGTCACGCCGGTCAGCTTCCGCCAGGCGCTGCCGAACAGGCCCCAATCGCTGTACCAGACCCACGCGATCGCCGACCCGACCACGATCGCGACCACGACGGCCGGCCAACTGATGCTCAGCTCCACGGGGAACCCCCTTCTCGACAATTTAAGTTGATATAATCAACCATGATGGATAAAGTCAATCATAAGTCGAAGCGCTCCCGAACCTACGGACAGTTCTGCGCGCTCGCGCGCACTCTGGACATTGTGGGCGAGCGCTGGACCCTCCTCATCGTGCGCGAACTCCTCCCCGGCCCGATGCGATACACCGAGCTGAAGAGTTCGCTCGAGGGCATTGCGACGAACCTCCTCGCCGAGCGACTGCGGAGCTTGGAAGCGAACGGAATCGTCGAGCGCCGCTTGGCGGACGGAAGCGTCGCGTACGCCCTCACGCCCTGGGGCGAGGGACTGCGGGAGCCCATGGAAGCGCTCGGCCGCTGGGGAGCGCCGTTGCTCGCGACCGGACGCGGAGACGATGCGTTCCAGCCGCGCTGGCTCACCCTCGCACTACCCGCGCTGCTCCGGGGCGCGACCGCCTCGCCTCCCATCGAACTCGGCATCGAGACCGACGGCTTCGCCATGGTCCTGCGGATCGACGAGGAAGGCCCGAGCGCGTTCGCCCGCCCTGACGACCTGCCCGAGACAGTCCTCATTGCAGCGCCCGATGTCATCGTCGGCCTCGCGGCGGGAGCAATGAGCATCGAGGATGCCGTCGTCGCGAGCGAGTTCCGCGGCGACTCGAACGCCCTTCGGGCGGCCTTCGCTGCCCGAAGGTGACCGAAGCGCATCACGGCCACCAGATCGTCGCGGCGATCACCAGCATCGGTAGTCCGATCACGATGGCGAAACCAGCCGCCACCGCGGCGCTCATGGGCCCACCTTCGCGAAGGTCCAGCGGGCGAAGCTGAGTCGCGGCACCACGGTTTCCACATCGGCCACATCCATCACCGCGTTGAGTTCGAGCGGGCTCAGGTGATCGGGTGCCAGCAGGATCACCAGGTCGGCCCCGGCATTGCGTGCCTGGTCGGACACTCGCAACACCGACCGTTCGTCGGGCCATACGAGGCGGTAGCCGAGGTGGCGGGCGAGGCGTTGCATCTGGGCGCGATCCCATTCGGGTGCACGGCTGATTTCATAGTCGATCCAGCCGAACGCGATCGAGTGGTTCATGGCGCCACCTGGTCGGGCTGCGCGTGGGTACCGGTGGTTCTCATTCGCTGTTCCCCTCTGGAAGGTCAGGTCGGCTGTCCGTCCCAGGACAGCGGTGGAATCGAATGGCAAGAAAGGTGGCAATACCGGTGAAAGACAGTTGCCGCTGTGCGCTTTCCACCAGAATCGAGTCATGCAGGAGGGGAATGCCGAACGGGTAGCGGTGCCCGACCACACACTTCAGCGCGCTGAGGTCGCTGACGAACTTGCACGCGAAATCAGGAGTCGCCGACGGGCGGCGGGGTTGAGCCAGCGCGAACTTGCCAGCCGGATCGGCTACACCCGACAGTACGTATCCATGACCGAATGGGAGGACGCGAATCTTCCTTCTCGAGAGCTTGTTACGGCCATAGATGCCGGGCTCGATGCCGACGGTGAGCTCATCGCGATACACGACCGGATCAAGCAGGACCGGAAGGCCACCCGTCAAAACATCGGCCGAGTAGATGCTGCGGGTTCCGTGGGTGAACAATGCGGTTGTGTGCCTTTTGGCGTCCTCGGGCCACGCACCCATTCAGGGTCGTCAGCGGAAGCGCCGGACATCGAGCTGCCATTGGATCGTGAACAAATCGGCGCATACCTTCGCTCACAGCGAATATCCGAACACGCGATGACAAGCTTGACCGAGGTCACCCGACTGCTGGCCGGTCAGCGGCAGAACGTGGCGCCGGGTGCGCTTTTAGGTCCCATCGAGGCGCACCGAGACACTATTTCCGCCCTGTTCCGAAACGCCGCCGATAGCCCAATGAAGGGACAACTCGGATCGCTGCTCGGTGAGACCTCCATTGTCGCAAGCAGGATATGGAGCGCTGTTGGCGATCGTGCTATGGCGCTTTCACACTGCGCGTTTGCGCGAAAGCTGGCAGACGACCTGCGCGATCCGGTCATCGGCGGAGTGGCTCGGATATTCGAAAGCAATTTGCGCTCGGATGCCGCGACACTGATCGGTTCGGACGGCGATGTCATCATTGGACTGCGGATCCTCAGAGACGCCGCAACGCTCGCGGATCGCTTGCCACCGGCCGCCCGGGCAAGGATCGGTGCCGAGTTCGCTCAGGCATATGCGGTGCTCGAGCTCGAACGGGAGTGTCAGGAAGCTATGTCTCGCGCGCGCCGGGCGGCCGAGGATATTGACCAGATCGACCGCACCGGACTTTTCAGTGACTGGGATGCTGGTCGACTCCTGGTATACGAGGGCACGTGCTGGCTCTTCCTGAATAAGCCTCGCAAAGCGATTTCTGTTCTCGACAAGGCGTGTAATGCCACAGGAGACGGGAACCGGAATGTGGGGCTCGCAGCGCAGGTCGATATGGCCAGCGCATACAACCAGATCGGCGAACTCGAAGAGGGGTGCCGGATCCTCGGAGAAACACACAGCAGTCTCGTTGCCATGGGCAACCACCGTGGTATCGAACGTGCGCAGCGGGCTATCGAGAGAACCGCACCGTGGCGAAACGAGCAGCCCGTTCGGGAACTGCGGGAGCGGATCCGAAGTGCCGAGATTCAGTGAGTCGCACCGGTCAGTGATCGGACCGCGGGAACAACCGAGGACGGATCCAGGCCATCGAGGATCGCATCGGGTGTGTGTTCGATCAGCTCGCGGCGCGTCATCCGGTGCGTTAAGGCAATGATCCGGAAGCCTGCGTGGCGGGCACAGTAAATGTCGTTCGGAGCGTCACCTATGACCACTGTCTGTGCAATGGGAAGGCGGGTTCCGAACTGTTCGAGATATCGGTCGGCAACGACAGCGGGCAATTCCAGCCTGTCCCGGGAATCCGAGCCGTAGGCGCCGAGGTCGAGTCGCAGGCGTGAGTCCAGGCCAGCTACTCTGAGCTTGGTTTCCGCCGCGTATCGCATATTTCCGGTCAAGACAGTCTGCACGAACCCATGCTTGTCGAGTTCGGCGATCGACTCGGCCCCGCCGGCATAAGCCGGCTGGTCTCGCGCCAACTCCTCTTCGCCCTCGTGCATCACACTTGCCAGTTCGTCATGGAAACGAGCGATTTTCCCCTCTGCCGTTTCCTGCGAGATACCCGACGCAACAACAGTTTCTACGACAATCGACTCATCGGTATATCCGTGCACTCGCGCTGCAGGGAAAACAACTTGCGACTCCGCCAGAGCATAAGTGCGCGCAATTGCCCTCCGTAGCCATCGCAAGTCCGCGGGGATCAGGGTGCCGTCGATATCCCATATGACGAGTCCCGAGCGCACCGCAGTCATGAGGTCATTCTGGCAGACTCTTCGAGATCCACCGGGTGGTAGGTAAGTGTGTGGGCCCGGCAGGGTCTCGGTGAGCTCGGCACCACGCGCCAGGTAGATCTGCTGGGGATGGCCCCAGGTTCCGATTACGGGCTGATGGGTCATGCGGTGTTCCATCGCGCGTGGATGCCACCCGGTCTCACCTTCGACCTCACGGGCGGCCGCGGTAGCGACATCCTCGGCGTGGTCGACGTACCCTCCGGCAGCTCCACGGGTCGAATTGACCGATGATTGTAATAAACTTTGTCGTACAATAGGACGGTGTCTACTACACGTGCAGGCTCAACCTCCAACGTGTCGGTATCCATACCGACCGATCTACTGACCGCAGTCCGCGCCCGGGCGGGTCAACGCAACGTATCGGCGTATATCACCGAAGCGGTGCGCCACCAGCTCGAGATGGACGGATTGGCCGAGATCGTCGCCGAGTACGAATCGGCCAACGAACCGCTCACCGAAGCCGAGATCGAGGCGGCGGCGCGAGAGATGTTCGGTTCGGGCAACGCAACTACCGGTCGCGGCGCCGCGTGACCGAAGTCCAGATCCGGTCGATTGTTCTCGATTGCCAGGCGCTCGGCCTGCTCCTGGAGAAGGACCGGGCGCTGACCGCTCGGGTCGAGGCCGCTCGCCGAGCGGGCATCCCGGTCCGGGTTTCGGTTTTGACGATCGTCGAGGCCGCCCACGGCAAAACCGATATCGCACGCCTGAACTGGTATCTCTCCCGGTTACGGGTCGAATCAGCCCTCCCCGACGACTCGCTGAGCGCAGTGAAATTACTTCGCGCCGCGGGCGGCTTGCACGGTCACAGATACGCGATCGCTGCGTTGGTCGCCGCCATGGCATTACGAGGCCCAGCCTCCACACTGGTACTCACCTCGGACCGCGACGACTGGGAAAAGCTCTGCGGCGATCGGGTCGTCATCCACGACGTGTGAGCCCATCCGGTCCGCGCGCGAACCACAGACTGTCCACGGCGGTACGAGCCGACTGGCAGACGGGCAGTGCCGCCCGGTGCCGCCGGGACCCGCTTTCAGCTGGGCAGTGGGCGCGGACGCCAGGGCCGCCGGGGTGATCGACGGCCGGGAGTGCCAATCGATCTTCCCGCGCGGTCGCTGGCAGACTGTTCCCACATGGGGCGATCGTTCGAGGAGCTGCTGGAGGAAGCCGCGGCGGCACCGGTGGCGGGGTGGGACTTCTCGTGGCTCGACGGCCGGGCCACCGAGCAGCGGCCGTCGTGGGGTTATCAACGGCTGATGAGTGCTCGGCTCGCGACCGTGAATGCCGCTCTCGACATCCAGACCGGTGGTGGTGAGGTGCTGGCCGAGGCCGAGAAATTTCCGCCGACCATGGCCGCCACCGAGTCGTGGCCACCCAATATCGCCAAAGCTACCGCGCTGCTCCATCCGCGGGGTGCGGTCGTCGTCGCCGATCCGGACGAGCCGCCGCTGCCGTTTGCCGACGCGGCGTTCGATCTGGTCACCAGCAGGCATCCGGCCACGGTTTGGTGGGACGAGATCGCGCGCGTGCTGCGACCCGGCGGAAGTTACCTTGCCCAGCACGTCGGACCCGCCAGCGCGTTCGAGCTGGTCGAATATTTCCTGGGTCCGCAGCCCGCGGCGCGACGCAAACGCCGGCCCGACGACGAAGCCGCCGCGGCGGAGGCCGCAGGCTTGCAGATCGTCGACCTGCGCAGCGGGCGGCTACGCATGGAGTTCAACGACGTCGGCGCGGTGGTGTACTTCCTGCGCAAGGTCGTCTGGATGGTTCCCGGCTTCACCATCGAAGCCCATCTCGATCGACTCCACCGATTGCACGACCAGATCCGACAGCACGGCCCGTTTGTCGCACATTCCACCCGCACCCTGATCCAAGCCGAAAAATCCTGAAACCTGGGCGAGACTTCCGCGGCGTACAACGAGCCGAGGCGAATCGGCCGCGAAAGCTTCTCCGGGACACCGATTCTGGCGGTAGTCACTCCACGATGTCTCGGCGCCGGCGACCGCGAACCGACCGACACCGGGCGCGCCGGGCGATGCCGACGCACTTAGAAGTGCCTTTTGTAAGGTCTCCATTACTCACTCATGATGGTGTTACGCACTACTAGTGAGGTGAGCAAGATGGTTGAGCAGTCAGCTCGATCCGCCGGCCGACGCGCGGACCGATGCCTTGTTTCTGCCGACTCCGGTCAGCTCACTGCTGGCGCGGTTGTCGGCGATTTCACCGTGGTGAGTGGCGGCCCAACCAGCCATCGCCGACACTGCACCCAACAGAGACCGCCCCAGGTCCGTCAGTTCGTACTCCACCCGCGGCGGGACTTCGGGGTACGCGGTCCGCGTGATCAGTCCGTCGCGCTCGAGGTGCTTGAGGGTCTGGGTCAGCATCCGCTGGGAGATGCCCGGGATGCTCGCTTGCAGGTCGGAGTAACGCAACGAGCCCGCACTCAGGGTGCCGATGACCAACACCGTCCACTTGTCGCCGATGCGATCGAGCACCTCACGAATGAAGGCGCTGTCCTCCGGCCACGCCTGGCACGGGCCGCTGATCTGTCGCGCTGACGCCATCCCATTCGCCTCTCATCTGGTGTGCAACCGCACTACCAGTATGTAAGACCCGGTCGGCGACCACACAACGCTCCACGACAACGACTCGCTCCGGTCGATCACCGGAGCGCACTCTCGATACCACTACCCGAAGGGAACATCCATGTCGTACCTGCTTCACATCGACTCCTCCGCGCTCGGCGAGTCCTCGGTTTCGCGCCGGGTCGCCCGGTCGTTCCGCGAGGGATGGGGCGGTGAGGTTGTCCACCGCGACCTCGCCGCCGCACCCGTGCCGCATATCAGCGCTGCCGGTATCACGGCCCGCGTCACCGACCCCGCCCATTACAGCGACGAGCAGTCTGCCGCAGCCGCATTGCAGGACGAGCTCATCGCGGAGTTCCTCGGCGCCGGGGCCTACCTGTTCACGGTCCCGATGTACAACCTGTCGATGCCATCGGTGTTCAAGGCCTGGCTCGATCAGATCATCGTCTCCGGTCGTACGTTCAGGCCGTCCCCGGCCGCCGGACGGCCGGCGGTGCTGATCTCCGCCCGCGGTGGCAGCTACGGTCCCGGCGCGCCCAACCACGGCTTCGACTACGTCGTGCCCACCCTCGAGGCAGTGCTCGGACGCGAGGAACTGCTGGGACTCGATGTCACTGCCGTGGTCCCCGAGCTCACCATGGCCCCCGATACGCCGGCTCTCGCCGAACTCGTCCCGATACACGAGGCATCCATGTCCGACGCCCACGCCCGTGCTCGTGAACTCGCCGCGACGATCGCCATCACGACCGCAGCCTGAGACCACCAGCAGTCACTGCCCACAACAGCCGCGACGTCGGACAGCCCTGCGCCGTGTGAGCTCGGCACCGGCCCGGAGGCGGATGATCCGGGCGCCGCTTCCCGGTGGTGTCCGGACCGGTCCGGTTGCCGGGCCGGGGATTCCGATGTTCTCGTGGACCGGTGATCGATCCACGGTTCGTCTTCCTCGGTGCCGCCCTCAGCATGGTGGGAACGCTCAGTTACGCCCTGCTCACTGTACGTGGCGAGGTGAAACCGAATCGTCTCTCGTGGTTCCTGTGGGCTGCCGCGTCGCTGACCGGGTTCGGCGCCCAACTCGACGACGGTGTCGGCCTGTCTGCGGTCCTCACGTTCTCGATGGGCGCGGGCCCGGCAGTGGTGTTCCTTGCGTCGTTCGCGAACAGGTCGAGCTATTGGCGGGTGTCGTTCGCTGATCTGCTCTGCGGGGCCGCTTCGGTTGTCGCGCTGGCGATCTGGCTCGGGTGGGATGATCCGCAGACAGCCGTGATCTTCGCCGTGCTCGGTGATCTGGCCGCGGCGATTCCAACCTTCCGTAAAGCCTGGTCCGCGCCCGGCACCGAGAACCCGCTCGTCTTCGGTCTCGTGGCGGTGAACGGAATCATCACGCTGCTCACGATCACCGTGTGGGAGCCGGCGGTATGGGCTTTCCCCGTCTACGCGACCACTTTGGGCGTCGGCCTCTGCCTGATCATCGTGGTCCGGCAGCGCATCACCCGTAGTGCGGCGGCCCGGTCGGACTGCTCTTAATGAAAATGGTTACCATTTACTGATGACCAGTTCTGCGCTTCCCCGGCCGCTTCCGGTGACCGTGCTGTCCGGATTCCTCGGCGCCGGTAAAACCACCCTGCTCAACCACATACTCGCCAACCGCGAAGGCCGCCGCGTCGCGGTGATCGTGAACGATATGAGCGAGGTGAACATCGACGCGGCCCTCGTCGCCGGCCAGGGCCATCTGGACCGGACGCAGGAGAAGCTGGTCGAACTCACCAACGGCTGTATCTGCTGCACACTGCGTGAAGACCTGATCGAGGCGGTAGGAAAGCTCGCCCGTGAAGGGCGATTCGACCAGCTGGTGATCGAATCCACCGGTATCTCCGAACCGATGCCGGTGGCGGCGACGTTCGAATGGGAATTCGAGGACGGCTTCTCCCTCGGCGAACTCGCCCGCCTCGACACCATGGTGACGGTCGTGGACGCCGCCACTTTCCTCACCGAGATCACCCGCGGCGAAACACTTGCCGCCCGCCATCTGGAAGCCGGCGACGGCGACGAACGCGGTATCGCCGATCTCCTCGCCGACCAGGTGGAATTCGCCGATGTCCTGCTGATCAACAAGACCGACCTGGTGAGCCCGCAGATCGTGGGTGCTGTGGAAGCGACCGTGCGGCGGATGAACCCGCGGGCCGAACTGATCCGCACCAGCAACGGCATCGTGGACCTGAGCGAGGTACTCGCTACCGGCCGCTACGATCCGGTGGCCGCGGCGAGCACCGAGGGCTGGGCCGACGAACTGGCCGGTGGTCATGTGCCGGAAACCGAGGAATACGGGATCAGCAGCCTGACCTACCGCGCCGACCGGCCGTTCCACCCGCAGCGCCTGGCCGACGCATTGGCCCAGGTGCGCCGGCTGTTGCGCAGCAAAGGTTTCTGCTGGATCGCCAGCCGCCCCGACCTCGCCGCGATCTGGTCGCAGGCGGGGCCGAACCTCACCTTCGAACCCGCCGCGTGGTGGTCGTCGCTGGAGATCCCGGCAGGTCAGGAAATCGTTTTCATCGGGGTCCGCCTCGATCGGGCTGCCTTGCGGGAGATGCTGGACGAAGCGCTGCTCACCGACACCGAATACGCGGCCGGGCCGGGTGTATGGACCACCTACCCCGACCCGTTTCCCGTATGGGACGCTGTCCATGAGCATTCCTGAACTCAATGCCACGCTCCGGCAGTGCCGCGCCCCGGACGACCGGCGCCCCATCACCGCCTCGACCGATTCCGGCTCCCCGGCGCGGTTTCCGGCACCGAGCAACCACCGGGTGTGACGGCGGTTGCACTGATCCGGCCGAGTTCAGTTGGAGAGCCCCGGCGCCCGGTGCACGTAGGTGCGGTCGGTCACCTGGTTCAGCAGGAATTCCGCGATATCGGCCCGCGCGATCTTCAGATCGAGACCGGTTTCGGTCGGGCCGAATCCGTGGCGGTAGGTGCCGGTGCGGGGTCCGTCGGTGAAAGCGCTGGGGCGCACGATGGTCCAATCCAGATCGCTAGCTCGAACGTAGGACTCCTGCTGCTGGTGGTCGGCGTAGGCGGGGCGCAGCAGCAGGCCGAACATGATGTATTTCCAGACGAAGTTCAGGTTTCCCCGGCTGTCGCCGGCGCCGAGGGTGGACTGGCAGACGAGCCGTTTCACCCCGGCCCGGTTCATCGCCTCGATGACCGTCCGGGTGCCCTCGGCCCGCACCACACCTTTGCGGCCGTTGCCGAGCACCACTACGACCGCGTCCTGGCCGGTGACGGCGCGTTCGACCGCGCCGGGGTCGAGCACATCGCCCGCCACGATGTGCAGTCGTTCGTGTGCCCGGGTGATCCGGGCGGCGTCCCGGGTGAGCGCGGTGACCTCGTACCCGCGCTCGAGCGCCTGGTCGACGACGTGCCGGCCGACCGTACCGGTGGCTCCGAAAACCGCGATTCGCATATCCGCTCCTGAGTGTCGAAAAGTGTTGGCTGGTGACTGAATCCAGTACAGCCGTCAGAAGCGAGACGGAACATGGCTCGAACACTCTTCTACATAAGCGAGCGTCTACACGTGCTTCTACGGACGCTCACATCGCGCGGAAGGCTCGCACCGTCGCCTCGTCCGCTGGGTAGAAGGCCTCGATATGCAGTTCGTCGATCGTGATATCGGTCGCCGACATCGCCGAGGTGGTGATACTGAAAAAGGAGAACTCGGTCTCGCCGATACTCAACCGGAGCGGTACCACCACATCGGCCCGCGCCACGACCCCCGTATCCCGGCACGGGTAGGCCGATACCTCTTCCAGCAGTGACCGCAACCGCGGATCCTCGGTCGACGCCAGCCGGGACCGGACCTGACTCAGCAGATGACCCCGCCACTGCCCGAGATTACGGATCCTCGGCGCCAAACCGTCCGGATGCAAGGAGACTCGGATCGCATTGACCGGCGGTTCGAGCAGCTCCGCGGCGCATCCTTCGAGCAGTACATCGGTGGCGGTATTGCGATCGACCACGTCCCAGCCGCGATCCAGTACCAGCGCCGGATGCGGGAGGTGTGCGTCGAGCAGGGTGCGGAAGGCGTCCATCACCGCGCGTAATTCGGGTGCGTCCGGGTCGCGCTGTCCGTAGCGGGGCGCGTAGCCGGCCGAGAGCAGTAGTTCATTGCGTTCCCGCAGCGGTACGTCCAGATGCGTGGCGAGCCGTTCGATCATCTCCCGGGTGGGTCGCGACCGGCCGGTCTCCACAAAACTCAGATGCCGCGTCGACACCTCCGCCTGCGTGGCCAGCTGCAGCTGGCTCAGCCGCCGCCGCTCCCGCCACGCGCGGATCAGGCCGCCTATCGAGGTTTCGGTGTCCAGTGTCGCCATATGACGGATGTTAGCCGCTGCGGTAGCCGATCCCATTACCTCTGAGGTAATCGTCAGACCGCCGGATCGTGGCAATGCTGTGAGCACACATTCACCCGACTCCGGAGGGACCAACCGATGAACGACATCGTCACCACCTACCTGCAGACCTGGAACAGCACCGACCCGCAGGCCCGCACCGCCCTGCTCACCGAGCACTGGACACCGGAAGCCACCTACACCGACCCACTCGCCGAAGCCGCGGGCCGCGACGCGATCGGCACCACCATCGGCGCCGTCCACGACCAGTTCCCGGGATTCGTCTTCACCCAGGTCGGCGAACCGGACAACCACCACCGCCAGGTCCGTTTCCAGTGGGGTCTCGGGCCGGCCGGCGCGGAACCGGTGATCATCGGATTCGACGTCCTGGTCACGGACGAGCAGGGCCGTATCGAGACCGTGCTCGGGTTCCTGGACAAGGTTCCGGGCTGAGATCCCGGGACGGCTACCGGTATCACCTGTACCGGGTCAACGGACACAGGACAACTCAGGTCAGATCGAGACGGCGCAGTCGGGCGTTGAGATAACGCTGTTCCGGCAGGCTTGCCGTGAGCGCGGCGGCACGGCGGTAATTCACCCGCGCCGCCTCCGGGTCGCCGGCCATTTCGAGCAGGTGACCACGGACCGCGTAGGTGCGATGGTGGCGGCGCATGGCAGGTTCGTCGAGCAGCGGTTCGGTCAGCCGCAGCCCGGCTTCCGGGCCCGCCACCATCGCGATCGCGACTGCCCGGTTGAGGGTGATCGCGGGGCTCGGCGCCACTCGGTCGAGCATTGCGTAGAGCACGACGATCTGCCGCCAGTCGGTGCTCTCCCAGGTGCGGGCTTCGGCGTGCACAGCGGCGATGGCCGCCTCGAGCTGATAGCGACCGATATGTCCCCGAGGCAGCACCCGTTCGAGAATGCCGATACCCTCCGCTATCGCGTCGCCGTTCCACCGGCTGCGGTCCTGCTCCGCCAGCGGGACCAGTTCCCCGCGCATATCGGTTCGCGCCCCGGCTCGGGCGTGGGTGAGCAGCATGAGAGCCAGAGCGCCGGCGACCTCGGCATGATCGGGGACGGCCCGGTGCAGAATTCGGGTCAGCCGAATCGCCTCGCCCGCCAGGCCCGGATCATGCACGGACGCACCGGTACTGACGGTGTGCCCGGTCGTGAACATCAAATGACAGGTGTCGAGCACCGCGGCCAGCCGGGCCGGCAGGTCGGCCTGCGCAGGTAACTCGAACCGGGCGCCTGCCCGGCGCAGCGTCGAACGTGCCCGGGTGAGCCGCTGCGCCATGGTGCGCTCCGGAACCAGATAGGCGGCGGCGATCCGATCGGCCGGAATACCGGCGACAGCGTGCAGAGTCAGGGCCACCTGGGACGACCGGGTGAGGCTCGGATGGCAACACAGCAGGAAAAGCCGCAGCGTATCGTCGGCAGACCCGGATTCCGGAAGGTCGGCGGCGGGCGCGAAACCGGCATCGCCCGGTTTCGCCGACGCCACCGCGTCTTCCCGGCCGGCCCGCGCACGCTCGGCGCGTACCCGGTCGATGAGCCGCCGCGAGGCCACCCGGATCAGCCAGCCCCGCGGATTGTCCGGCACCCCGTCCCGAGCCCACCGCACCGTGGCCGCCTCGGCCGCCTCCTGCGCGGCGTCCTCGCATTCGCCGAGGTCGCCGTGACGGCGCAGCAGAGCGGTGAGGATATGCGGCGCCTCCCGGCGCCACACCTCGGCCACCGCCGGGAGATCGGCGGTCATCTGTCGTCGCCTCCCGGCCACATCGTGGGCCGCAGTTCGACCGTCTCACCGGGCCCCGCGAACACCGCGGCGACCTCCTCCGCCCGCGCGTGGTCCTCCACATCGATCAGAAAGAAGCCGGCCAGGTGCTCCTTTGCCTCGGAGTACGGACCGTCCCCGGCCACCGCCCGGCCCGCCTCCCATCGGTACAACCGCGCGGCGTCGGGCGACCCCAGCGCCTCGCCGCCCAGCAACTCGCCCTTCTCCTGCATCTCGGTGAGCAAACGTTCGAAATCACCGCTGATCCGGTCGCGCTCCGCCTGCGGCAGCGCCTGGAATTCGGCCAGGTAGTCGCCGGTCGGGTGGCCCCACGGCTGCGGGTTCGAATGAATCAGGATCACGTATTTCACGACCTACTCCTCACTCGGTGGTGGATGGATCCGTCCGAACCATCCTCACCGGGAACGTCGGAACCGTGCCCGCGCCGACGACATCGATCCGGAACCGATTTGCGCGATCTACTCGCCGCCGCGGTATTTGTCGAAGAACACGGTGATCTCCTCGGCCATCAGCGCGGGCGCGGCGTGGTGCAGGTAGTGGCTGTGCACGTCGTGGGTCCGCCAGGACACCACGTTGTGATCGCGCTCGGCAAAACGCCGGATTCCGTGGAAATCGCCGGTCGAACCGGACAACGCGAGCGGGACGGTGCTCGGTTCGGTGGGCTGCTCGGCCTTGTCCTTCTCGTAGTAGTGCCGGATCGCCGAGCCGGCGGTGCCGGTGAACCAGTGGATCGCGATGTTCGTGACGACGAATTCGTCGTCGAGATCGGGTCCGAGCAGCTGACTGTTCCAGCCGAGCAGACCGGCCGGGGAGTCCGCCAGCGCATGCGCGAGAGTCTGCGGCTGCTGTGATTGCAGGACGTTGAAGCCCATCTTGTTCTTGACGAACCAGTCCAGCGTCGCCATCGCCTGCTGCTCGTCGGCGCTGAGATCGGCCATTTCGGCGGGATCACCGGATGGGAACGAATACACCTGCGCGACATGCACTCCCACCACCTGCTCGGGAGCGTATCGACCCAGTTCCGCGGAAATGGCCGAACCACCGTCGTTACCCACCGCGCCGTAGCGCCGGTAGCCGAGGCGACGCATCAACTCCGCCCAGGCGCGGGCAATCCGGGCGTCGTTCCAGCCGGCTTCCGTTGTCGGTCCGGAGAAGCCGTAGCCGGGCACCGAGGGGATGACCAGGTCGAAACCGGCCGCCGTGAGGGGCTCGACGAGATCGAGGAATTCGACGAAGGTTCCGGGCCAGCCGTGAGTCAGGATCAACGGGAACCCCTGCGCACCCGTCGACCGGACATGCAGGAAGTGGATCAGCTGACCGTCGATTTCGGTGCGGAACTGGGGATAGGCGTTCAGTTTGCGCTCCTGGGCGCGCCAGTCGAACGAACGCCAGACCTCGGCCAGATGACGCACCCGATCGATGCCCACGCCGTACTCGTCACCGGACCCGGGGATCTGATCCGTCCAGCGGGTGCGGTCCAGGCGGTTACGCAGGTCATCGAGATCGGCTGCGGGGATCTCGATGCGGAAGGGCTGGATGGCGGTCATATCGACTCCTATTGGAACGGAATGATTTGTTCTGTTCAGAGAGTATCAGAACGGATCATTCCGTTTCAAGTGTTAATCTCGGTGCATGCCCCGATCAGCCGAGCCCCCCGCGGCCAAACCCCTCCCCGGCCGCAAAGCACAGGCCGCACGCAACGACGGACTCATCCTCGACGCCGCACGAGCGGTCTTCCTCGCCGATGCGAACGCACCGATCTCGGCCGTCGCCGAACGAGCCGGAGTCGGCATCAGCGCCCTCTACCGCCGCTACCCCAGTAAGGAGGTACTGCTGCGCACTCTCTGCCACGACGGGCTCCGCCGGTACAACACCGAAGCCGATGCCGCACTGGAGGAACCCGACGGCTGGCAGGCACTGGCCCGCTTCCTGGAGCGCGTGGTCGACGCCGATGTGCACTCGCTGGCCGTCCACCTCGCCGGCACCTTCACCCCCGACGAATCGCTGCTGCCCGATGTCCGGCATTCCGAGGAAGTGAACAACGAACTCGTCCGCCGCGCACACGAATCCGGACAGCTGCGCCGAGACGTGACCCCGCAGGACCTCGGTCTCGTACTGGAGGCCTGTGCCGCGGTATCAACCCCCGACACCGAACGAACCGGACAACTACGCCGCCGGATACTCGCCCTCCTCCTCGCCGGCCTACGCGCCGACGAGGAGCTACCCGGCCCACCACCACGCGCCGGGGAATTCGCCTGGCGCTGGAAACGCGACCCGAGCCCCAGCGCGCCGCCCACGGCCGCCAATTGAGCAAGCACGGATTCGAGGTCGGACGACTCGGAACCGTGCCGGCTCCCGTCCGGATATCGGTGCCCGCGCCCGGCGATCGGTTCGGATCAGGCCCGCCCGAGAGCAAGAGTGACGTTGTGCCCGCCGAATCCGAAGGAATTCGTCAATGCGTACTCGCAGACCTGCGGTCGTGCGGAGCCGTGCACGATGTCGAGGTCGACGTCGGAGTTGGCGAGGTTGAGCGTGGGCGGGACGATCTGTTCACGGAGTGTCAGCGCGGTCAGGATCGTTTCCAGCGCACCGACCGCCCCGATGGAATGTCCCAGCGCCGATTTGGGCGCGTAGACCGAGGCTTCGGGTGTTACCGCGTGGATCGCCGCGGCCTCGGACGCGTCGCCGATCGAGGTAGAGGTGGCGTGGGCGTTCACATGCTGGATATCGGTGGGTCGCAGGCCCGCTGTGCCGATCGCCTTGCGCATGGCCCGGGCCGCGCCGGCACCGGCCGGGTCCGAGGCCACGATGTGGTACGCGTCGGAGGTGATTCCCGCCCCGAGAACCCGGGCGTGGATCCGGGCGCCGCGGGCGCGGGCGTGCCGCTCCGATTCGAGAACCACCAGGGCTCCGGCCTCACCGAAGACGAAACCGTCGCGGTCGCGGTCGAACGGGCGGGAGGCCAGTTCCGGTTCGTCATTGCGGGTGCTCATCGCGCGCATCATGGCGAAACTCGCGATCGGCACCGCGTGGATATGACCTTCCACCCCGCCCGCCACCACCACATCGGCCTCCCCGGTGGCGATCAGCCGCCAGGCTTGCGCAATCGCCTCGGTACCGGACGAACAAGCCGAGACAGGAGCGAAAACACCTGCCTTGGCCCCTATTTCGAGGCTGACCGCCGCGGCGGGACCGTTCGGCATGACCATCGGTACCGACATCGGCGACACCTTCCGATACCCGCCCGCGCGCATCGCGTCGACGGCGTCGATGAGCGCGTCACCGCCGCCGAGCCCGGTGCCGATGCAGACCGCGAGCCGCTCCCCTTCCACCTCGGGCTGCCCCGCCGCCGCCCAGACCCGCCGGCCCAGCACCAGGGCGAGTTGCTCGACGTAGGAATGCCGGCGCTGTTCGACCCGGGTGAGCTCCGCGCCGGGATGTGATTTCAGCTTGCCGCCGATCCGGACCGGCAGGTCGTACTCGGTGACGAAGTCGTCGTCGAGGGTGGTGATACCGGTGTCTCCGCGCAGCAGCCCGGCCCAGGTTTCGTCCATATCGTCGGCGAGCGAGGTGACGCCCGCGTAGGCGGTGACGACTACCTGGGGAGCCACCGGCCGAGTTTCTGAAGCGATCGGTACATTCACGGGCTCATGAATACCTGTAGCGTTCGCTACAGTCAACCCATGGCCCGCCCCCTCGACCACGCCAAACGCACCGAACTCCTCGACGCGGTGGTGCGCTATATCGCCGAACACGGCCTCGCGAATCTGTCGCTGCGCCCGCTGGCCGCCGCCCTGGGCACCAGTTCACGAATGCTGATCTACTACTTCGGCACCAAGGAAGAACTGCTGGTCCAGGCACTGGCCACGCACCGCCCGGATCTCACCGCCGTTTTCGCCGAGGTCGATAACGCCGCCGCGTTGCGCGCACGGCTGTGGGATTTCTACCAATCGAACACCACCGGTCCCGACGCCGTCAGCGTCACTGTGATGCTGCAGGTACTCGGCGCGGCCTGCGCCCCCCACGGCCCGTACGCCCGCTACGCCGGCGAAGCGACCGCCGCGTTCGTCTCCGCGCTCACCGCCGGACTCCGCGGCCTGCATTCGGTGGACGACCCGGAAGTGGTCGCAACCCTGCTGGTCTCCGGACTCCGCGGCATCCTCCAGGACCGGCTCATCACCGCCGACGTGGAGCGCACCGACCGCGCCGCCCGCCGGCTCATCGACCAGACCATCCACTGACGAACCGGGAACCTCTCCGGATCGCTGCGCCGCACCCTCGCCGATGCCGGAAGCACTACGATCCGCCGGACTGCGACCGCAGGTCGGGTGGATCGGCGACACCGGGCCCGGCCACTACCGCCCCCACGTAGGGTGACTGCGTGAATTTGTTGCCGTTGACACCCCCCGGGCAGACCCCGGTGCGGGTGCTCACCATCGCCGGAACCGATTCGGGTGGCGGGGCCGGAATCCAGGCCGATACCCGCACGATGGCACTGTGCGGAGTGCACGCCCTGGTGGCGGTGGCCGCGGTGACGGTGCAGAACTCGGTGGGGGTGAGCGGGTTCCACGAGATCCCGCCGCAGGTCGTCGCCGATCAGGTGCGGTCGGTGGCCGGCGATATCGGCATCGGCGCCGCCAAAACCGGGATGCTCGCCTCCGGCGACATCATCGAGGCGGTGGCCGGGGTGTGCCGGGAGGTCGGGATCGGGCGCGACGGCGAGATTCCGCTGGTGGTCGACCCGGTTGCCGCGTCCATGCACGGTGACCCGCTGTTACACACCGAGGCCCTGGACGCGGTGCGCTACACCCTGTTTCCGCTGGCCACGATCGTGACCCCGAATCTCGACGAAGTGCGGCTGCTCACCGGGGTGCGGGTCACCGATACCGAGTCCGCGCGGACAGCAGCGCAGGCCCTGCATGCGCTCGGCCCGCAATGGGTCGTCGTGAAGGGCGGGCATCTGCGCTCGTCCGCCGACAGCACCGACCTGCTGTTCGACGGCGAACAGTTCCTGGAATTCCGGGCACCGCGGATAGCCACCGGCAACGACCACGGCGGCGGCGACACCTTGGCCGCGGCGTTGGCGTGTGCGCTGGCCAACGGATACTCCGTCCCCGAAGCGTTCGAATTCGCCAAAGAATGGACCCGCCGCTGCCTCGACGCCGCCTACGACCTGGGCAAAGGCCACGGCCCGGTATCTCCCCTGTGGCGCCTGCACTGACCCGAACTTGTCGGTGCCTCCGCGCATACTGAGGGCGTTACGGAACACCACCACCACAACGACGTGGCGAGAACAACGGGGTTCGTGTGGTCCGTAGCACATCCGGCTGATGCATCGGCCCCCGAACAACTGAAACACATCCCAGTCGGCACCGAAGTCCGGCAAGGCCCGATCCCAGCCTGACCAAACGTGCCCAGCGGCGGCGCCGAGTCTTACGAGGCCCTTGAAGGTTTCGGCCCGGCCGTGCCGTCAGTCCTCGAAGCGCATGCGGCGAAGCCGCGAGTCTCGAGGGCTGACGG
This sequence comes from Nocardia sp. NPDC051750, assembly GCF_044453135.1. Lineage (NCBI taxonomy): Bacteria > Bacillati > Actinomycetota > Actinomycetes > Mycobacteriales > Nocardiaceae > Nocardia > Nocardia sp. NPDC051750. The sequence goes on from NZ_JBITCK010000001.1 coordinate 441,180, forward strand.
TATGGCCCAAGGGGGCCAAACCCCGCGCGCGCCAGCGCGCCGAAAACACAGCAACCTCCCAGGTTGGCTGGAGCCCGGCCCCAGCCCGCCCGCCGACTCTGGTCGATATGACCGAGACCGTGACCGTCGCCGCACCGGCGGAATTAGTCGACGGCCCATCGTCGCCTCCCGTGCTGGATGTGGTCGTCCCCGTGTACAACGAAGAAACCGACCTCGGCGTCTGTGTGCGCCGACTACACGAATACCTGGGCAGCGGATTCCCGTTCCCGGCCCGGATCACCATTGCCGATAACGCCAGCACCGACGCCACCCTGGCGGTGGCCGAACTGCTCGCCGCCGAACTCGACGATGTCCGGGTGGTGCATCTCGACGCGAAGGGCCGCGGCCGGGCCTTGCGTACGGTGTGGCAGGAATCGGACGCACAGGTCGTCGCCTATATGGATGTCGATCTGTCGACCGATCTCAATGCCCTGCTCCCGCTGGTCGCGCCGCTGGTCTCCGGACACTCCGAACTGGCGGTCGGCACCCGCCTCGGCGCCGGCTCGCGGGTGGTGCGCGGACCCAAACGCGAATTCATCTCCCGCTGCTACAACCTGCTGTTGAAAGCCTCGCTGCGGGCCCATTTCTCCGACGCCCAGTGCGGTTTCAAAGCCATGCGCACGGACGTGGCCCGCAAACTGCTGCCGCTGGTCGAGGACGGCGAATGGTTCTTCGACACCGAACTGCTGGTGATCGCCGAACGCGCCGGTCTGCGCATTCACGAAGTACCCGTGGACTGGATCGACGATCCCGACAGCCGGGTCGATATCGTCGATACCGCCCGCAAGGATCTGCTGGGAATCTGGCGGCTCGGCCGGGCCTTGGGCACCGGCTCGCTGCCGCTGCCCGAACTGCGCCGGGCCGTCGGGCGGGAACCGCTCGTGCCCGGTGTACCGCTCGGCATGGTGGGGCAGTTGATCCGCTTCGCTCTCGTCGGCGTCGGTTCCACTCTCGCGTATGCGCTGCTCTACCTGCTGATCCAGCCGATGACCGGCGCGCAGATCGCGAACTTCACGGCCCTGCTGATCACCGCGGTCGCGAACACTGCCGCCAATCGCACGTTCACCTTCGGGGTGCGCGGTCAGGCCGGGATGGCGTCGCATCAGTTCCAAGGTCTGCTGATATTCGGGTTCGGCCTGCTGGTCACCAGCGGTTCCCTGTTCGTTCTGCATCATTGGGCGCCCGGGGCTCCGGTTCAGCTGGAGCTGTTCGTGCTGGTTGTGGCGAACCTGATCGCGACCATCATGCGATTCATCGGACTGCGCTGGGTGTTCCGCGAAACCGTGCGCCCCGCACTGCTCACCGAAGCGGGTGCGGCGATACCTCCGCCTTCGCTGCGGCCTCCGCCGGCCGCATCAACCCGCTCCGACGAGGTCAGGTGATGCGATACCTCCGCCTCCGCCGACCGCGTCACACCGCTGCGAAGGATGTTCTGTGACGATCACTGCACCGGCGCGCCCTAGTACCGGAGCCGCCGGCACAACTGTGGGTCGCGGGCCCGGCCGAATTGCCCGCTGGGAGAGCCCCGCGCTGGCGGTGCTGCTGCTCGCCACCGGGCTCTCCTATCTGTACAACCTGAGCGCCAACGGCTGGGCGAACTCTTTCTACTCGGCCGCCATCCAAGCCGGATCGGTGTCGTGGAAGGCCTTCTTCTTCGGTTCCTCCGATGCCGCGAACTCCATCACCGTGGACAAACCACCGGCCTCGCTGTGGGTTATGGAACTGTCGGTCCGCCTGTTCGGATTGAACAGCTGGAGCATGCTCGTCCCGCAGGTGCTGCTGGGTCTGGCGACCGTGGCGCTGCTCTGGGCGGCCGTCCGGCGTTCGTTCGGACCCGCGGCCGGGTTGATCGCCGGCCTGGTGGTCGCGGTGATTCCGGTGTTCGCACTCATGTTCCGGTTCAACAACCCCGACGCACTGCTGGTGTTCCTGATGGTCGCCGCGGTGTGGGCGATAACGCGCGCCGTCGACGACGGCCGCTGGCGCTGGCTGGTGCTCACCGGAACCTGCATCGGTTTCGGCTTCCTCGCCAAACAGCTGCAGGTGATGCTGGTGGTACCGGTACTCGCACTGGTGTACCTGTTCGCCGGACCGCCGAAACTGGGTAAACGGATCGCGCAGTTGTTCGCCGCGGGCGCGGCCATGGTGGTCGCGGCCGGCTGGTGGTTACTGGCCGTGGAACTGTGGCCGGCCGATTCCCGGCCGTATATCGGTGGATCGCAGAACAATTCGATTATCGAACTGACCCTCGGCTACAACGGCCTCGGCCGGTTGAACGGCAACGAGACCGGCAGCGTCGGTCCGGGTGGCGAACTGCCGCCCGGCGGTAACGGAATGTGGGGGCAGACCGGGATCACCCGCATGTTCGATCAGATGCAGGGCGGGCAGATCGCCTGGCTGATACCCGCGGCGCTGATCGCGACGGTCGCGGGACTGCTGTTGCGGGGCCGGGCCGCGCGCACCGACGCCGCCCGCGCCCAGGTGCTGCTGTGGGGTGGCTGGCTGCTGGTCACCGGGCTGGTGTTCAGCTATATGGCCGGAATCTTCCACCAGTACTACACGGTGGCGCTGGCGCCCGCGATCGCGGCGCTGGTGGGTATCGGCGCGGTGTTGTTCTGGCGCAACCGGTCCCGCTGGTGGGTGCGGGTCCTGGCGGCCCTTGCCCTGGTACTGACCACGGCCACCGCCTGGATGCTGTTGTCCCGCAGTGCGGATTTCCTCCCGTGGCTGCGCTGGACGATCCTCGTGGGCGGAATCATCGCGACCCTAGCGATCCTGGTGCCGCTGCCCCGCCGCGCCGCGGTGGCCGCGGCGGTGCTCGCCGCGGTGGTGGGGCTGGGCGGTCCGGTCGCGTATACGGTCGACACACTGAATTCGGCACATGCCGGGTCGATTCCGACCGCCGGGCCGAACACCGGAATGTTCGGCGGTATGCGCCCGCCGGGTATGCGCGGCGATGACGGCGGCCCCGGAATGCCGGGTGGGATGACCGGCGGGCCGGGCGGAACCACCGGCGGGCCCGGGGGGATGCCCGGGATGCCGGGAGGAACCGGCGACGGTGGAAACGGCGCGCCCGCGGGGCCGGGCAGCACCGGCGCAATGCCCGGAATGCCGCCCGGCGGGACGACTCAGGGTGCCGACGGCCGCGCCGACGGCGGTATGGGCCGGCCCGGTGGAAGGGGTGGCGGACCCGGCGGTGGCGTGATGAGCGCGAGCAAGCCGGGCGACGCCCTGGTTGCGTTGCTGAAGGACGACGCCGGCGCCTACTCCTGGGCGGCCGCCACCGTCTCCTCGAACAGCGCGGCCGGATACCAGCTGGCGACCGAAGCGCCGATCATGCCCATCGGCGGGTTCAACGGCAGTGACCCTTCGCCCACGCTGGAACAGTTCCGGCAGTATGTCGATTCCGGGCAGATCCACTACTTCCTGGGCGGCAGTAGCGGCGGTCCCGGCGGCCGGGAGGGCACGAGCGCGGAGATCACGCAGTGGGTGCAGGAGCATTTCACCGCGACCGAAGTGGACGGCGTCACCGTCTACGACCTGACCGCGCCGAAGTAGAAATAACAGCACCACACCGGGGCTCGGACACCCTCCAGGTCCGAGCCCCGGTCGGCTCTCCCCCGGTTCCGTAGCCTCGGACCAGCCCAGACCTCGGACGTTCCATCCCACCCCGCGCCACGGTCCACAGTTCCCCCACTCCGGATAGTCAGCATCCTCCGGTCGGGGCCTGCCCCTGGTCTGGAGCGGGAGAGCGAAGCGGAGGGTTGATAGGGCCCCGACCCCGCGACGCCGGAGGCGACGCCGAAGATACAGCTCAGGCGGCGAATACTTCGGTGAGATCGCCGTAGAGGCGCTGTTCGGTGAACTTGTTGTCCGCGTCCACCGTGGCGTAGACGGCGCCCGGGATATCCACCTCTTTGCCGTTCTTCAGCCAGTAGTGGATGCGGATCTCGAAGACGACCTCGGTGATGCCGTTCACCGCCGGATGCGGTTCGATCCAGTGCACCACCTTGTGCTCGATCTTCGTGGTCTGGTCGAGGACATACTGGATCGAGGCGGTCGCCGCGTCCCGCCCGGTCACCGGTTCGGCGTTGGCGAAGGTCAGCTTCACATCCTCGGTCATCAACGCGGCAGCGTCGGCGAGCTGCCCGGAGTCGATCAGCTCGTAGTAGTTCTCCACCAGATTCCGGACCGCCGCCATCAACCACTCCTTGCCGAGTTTCCCAGGTAGGGAACGCTTTTCCGTAATGCGTGCCCAGGGTAGTACACCTGCACGCGCCACGCTCCCCAGATGCGGAACTCGACAGGCGACACACAGCACCGGTTGCCCCGGCCCCGTATACACAGCAGGGCGGCGGCCCGCTATCTCGGGTTCGCGGGCCGCCGTCCCACCGATACCGACGAAACGGGCGGGCCGAATTCATCGGCCGGCCGGCAGTTTCTCCGGCTACCGCAGGAATTCACCGCAGCGTCGTCCCACGGCCGAACAGCGCTGCCAGAGTTGGGCGGTATGAGTGTCCTGCGTCGGGCCGCGTCCGGTTTCGGTGTCGCGTTGAGTCTCGTCCTGCTGGCCGGTTGTTCCGGGGGCGGTGAGCCCGCTCCCGGGCCGCCCGGTACCGTCCCGCTGGTCTCCACCGATGATCTTCCGGCGGCCGAAACGGGCGAGGTGCATCTGTTCGGTTTCAACGATCTGCACGGCCATCTGGAACCACCCGAGGCGAGCAACGGCCTGATCGGCGAGTACACCGCGGGCGGGGCCGCCTACCTCGCGACCCACCTGGACCGGCTACGCGCAGCGTATCCGGACAGCGCGGTGCTCTCGGCCGGTGACAATATCGGCGCGAGCCCGCTGGTGTCGTCACTGTTCCACGACGAGCCGACGATCACGTTCCTCAACCGGATCGGAACTGCGGCATCGGCGGTCGGCAATCACGAACTCGACCACGGCGTGCTGGACCTGGCCCGGCTGAGCAGGGGCGGATGCGCCGTGGACGGCTGCTCGCCCGGCACCCCGTTCACCGGCGCGGCCTTCGATTTCCTCGCCGCCAACCTCACCGACGCGCGCGGTGAACTGCCGCCGGAGGTCCGGGCGTGGACCATGGTCGAGGCCGGGGGCCACAAGATCGGGGTGGTGGGCACGGTGACACCGGATACGGTGAATCTGGTTTTCCCGGAGGGAATCCGCGGCTACACCTTCGGCGACCAGGCGGAAGCCGTCAACAAGTACGTCCCCGAGATGAAGCGGGCGGGTGCCGAAACCGTTGTCGCGCTGGTACACGACGGCGGCGCCCAGGGCACCCCGGCCAAAACCACCGACTACAACGGATGCGCCGAGATCAGCCCCGATGTGCCCGAGCTGGCCGCCCGTACCGACCCGGCGGTGCAGGTCATTCTGACTGCGCACAGCCACCAGCCCTACGTCTGCGAATTCGACGGAAAGGTGGTCACCCAGGGCTCGTCCTACGGCCGCCTCATCACCGATATCACCCTGCGCTTCGGCGACGGCCGGGTCACCGCGGACGCGGTGAACCGGGTGGTCACCCGCGATGTCGAACCCGACTCCGGAGTCACCGGGCTGATCGACTTCTTCGCCGGCCGGGCCGCCCCGCGCGCCGGCCGGGTGGTCGGCACCGCCACCGGCCCGCTGGCCAAGGCGAGCGCGACCGGCGAATCCCCACTGGGCGCGGTGATCGCCGACGCCATGCTCGATGTCACCGACGAATCGGCGCAGGCAGTGGCGGCGTTCATGAACCCCGGCGGGGTTCGATCCGATATCGACCCCGGCCCGATCACCTACGGAAGCATCTACGAGACCCAGCCGTTCGGCAACCAGGTCGTCACACTCACCCTGACCGGCCGCCAGATCCTCGACCTGCTGGAACAGCAGTGGGACAACGAGAGCAAACCCGCGGTGCTCTCGGTAGCCGGTATCACCTATGCCTACGACGACACCGCCCCGCCGGGCGAGAAGGTGATCGCCGATTCGGTCCGGCTCGGCGGACAACCGCTGAACGAGGTCGCTGTCTACCGGGTGAGCACCAACAATTTCCTCGCGTCCGGCGGCGACGGTTTCACCACCTTCACCCGGGGCACCGACACCACGGTCGGCCCCACCGACCTCGACGCCCTGGAAACCTACCTCCGCGATCGCGGCCCGGTCGCACCTCCCGAAGAGCGCATCGAACGCCGCTGACCGGTCCGGCCGGTGAGCGGCAGCGGCGGCGGCCCGCCGGCCTGCGGTTCTGGGCGCGCAGAGGTCAGCTGTACATCTTCGCGAGAAGTGAGCCGGGTTCCGGGATCAGCACTTCGTTGCGGCGGGTGATTTCGGGGGCGCCGTCGCCCACGACGACCGAGCAGTCGGGTGGAAGGGCGAGGTAGCCGACTATCACCGGTTTCGCCAGGGCGAGTTCGTAGAGGGTCGCGCTGCGCAGTGCGGTGCCGGTGTGCTCGTGGACCGCACCGCGGCAACCGATGAACCAGCCGGATTCGCCTTCTTCGTGTGGGTAGCGATGCATCAGGACGGCGGGGAGGCCGGCGTCGAACGCCGCGCAGGTGACAGCCGGCTGGAGATTGTTCGGGAAGTCCAGTTCGGGTTCCAGCCCGACGCTCCTCGCGATTTCGCGCTGGAACCACAACTGCTCCAGGGCGTTGGAAGCCCCCGCGACGAGAGTCGGCGGGAAATGCACGAAATCGGGCTCGCACAGGCCGAGGGTGCCGTCTCCGCGATCCATCACGTAGCAATCGAGCCAGCCGATACCGACGGTCTCGCCGACCGGGAAACGACTACCCTCCCGGATCGATTCCTCCAAGCCCGTGACGAGCCAATCGATACCGCGTTCGGTGAGGGCATCGGGTTCGTATTCGAGGGTGAACTCGGCCTGACCGGCGAGTCCCGCTGCTGTCCTACGCTGCTGCACTGTTCTCCGATCCTCGCGGGATACGGGTCCGGGCGGCTTCGGAAACGACGGTGGGACCGAAAGCCGGTGTGTCCATGAGCATCATGCCGCAATATCCACGGCACCGCGCCGCGACGATGATCGCCGGACCCGGCGATATTCACGGGGCGATCGAGGCGCGCAGCACATTCCGCGGGGTGGGCGCGAGGACCGTGCCGATCGCCGTCAATTCGACCGGGGCGGCGACCAGCTCGTTCCACGGCAGGGTCCGATGAGTCCTGGTCAGGAACTCGACCGCGCGCACGAGGTGGCGGGGCTCGTAATTGTGCACCCCCGTGATGGTGAGCCATCCCCGCACCACGGCTTCGGGGTCGAGTGCGACGGTGGGGCCCGGGGTCACCGAGCCGGCCAGCACGAGCGTTCCACCGAGATCGATCCGGGACAGAGCGGCAGCCACGGCCGTGGACGAGCCGGAGAAATCCAGGGCGATATCCACCGGGCCCCCGGTGTCCGGGCCGGCGCCGAATCGGGACGCCAGCTCGCGGCGCTGCGGGTGTGGATCGCTGATCTCCACCCGCGCACCCCGTTCGGTGGAGGCGCCGACGGCGGTGACCCCGAGCATTCCGGCGCCACAGATCAGGACCCGGCGCCCGGCCATATCGCCGGCGGCTTCCAGCACGGCCATGACGGTCGCGGTCGCGCAGCCGGCGGGTGCGGCGACAGCGTCGGGTACGGAATCGGGCACCGGGACAGTCGTCACTCCGGCGGGTAGCAGGATGTGCTCGGCGTAGCCGCCGGACAGCGGCCAGTCGCCGGTGAACGCCTCGTGCCCGACTTTGCGGACCTGCTCGCATTTGGCGGTGAATCCCCGCCGGCACCGAGCGCACCGGCCGCAGGCGGCGGTCACCGACCAGACGATCCGGTCGCCGATCTCCTGTTCGGCGCCGGGTCCGGCGGCCACCACGTGCCCGACGGCCTCATGGCCGAGAATCGACGGTGACGGTGCCGGGCGGCGACCGGAGACGGTGTGCAGGTCACTGCCGCATACCGTGGCGAGCCGCACCCGCACCACGAGTTCGCCCGGCCCGGGGTCCGGCAACGCGACCTCGCGCACCTGTACGCCGTCCGCGGACCAGATCGCGGCGCGGGTCAGACGACGAGTGAGCGTATCCATCCGGACAGCCTTTCGATGGTGTAGACGATGACGAAGACGATGATCACGATCGCGCCCGCGATATCGAAGTTCAACGTACGGATGGATTCGAACAGCAGATATCCGATACCGCCCGCGCCGACGATCCCCAGCACCGTCGATGTGCGGATATTGACGTCGAGCAGGTAGAGGCTCGAGCCGATCATCGACGGCACGGCCTGCGGGACCACCGCGGCGAACAGGGTTTTCCACCAGCCGCCGCCGACCGCCCGGACGGCCTCCAGCGGCCCGGGATCGATCTCCTCGACCGCGTCCGCGACGAGTTTGCCCAGGAACCCGATCGAGCCGATGGCCAGGGCGCACGTTCCGGCGATGGGCCCGAGTCCGAGCGCGGCCACGAAGACGACCGCGATGATCAGTTCCGGGACCGCGCGCACCACCAGAATCCAGGCGCGGGCCAGCCAGTACAGCACCGGGTGCGGAGAGACGTTGGCTGCGCCGAGGATTCCGAGCGGTATCGAGAGCACCACGCCGATCGCGGTTGCCACCAGACCGATCGCGATGGTCTGCACGGCGGCGTCGAACAGTTCGGTGCCCAGCGCGTCGAAGTTCGGCGGGATCATCCGGCCGAATACCTCGAACGAGGGCCACGGCCAGGTCAGCAGCGACAACGGGGCGATCTCGAGCAGCACCAGCGAAGCCAGGCAGGTGACGGCCAGGAGCGTGCCGAAGACGAAGCGGGTCAGCCGGTCCCGGCGCGGACCGGCCTGCGACGGGGTGAGCAGGGTACGCCGGATGACGATGGTGAGTACTTCCATGGCCGCGATGATCACCAGGATCACGGCGACGATTCCGAGTGCCCGTGGGTAGATGAGCCCGCGCAGCGCATCCTGCAGCGCGAAGCCGATACCGCCGGCGCCGACGAAACCGAGCACCACCGACATCCGCAGGTTGATATCGATGCGATAGACGAAGGTACTGATCCAGGACGGAACAGCCTGCGGAACGACGGCATTGAGCATTTCCCGGAGGTATCCGGCGCCGGTCGCGCGCACCGCTTCCCGTGGGCCCGCGTCGGTTTGCTCGATGGCGTCGGCGAAGAGTTTGCCGAGCATCCCGATCGAATGCAGGGCCAGCGCCAGAATGCCGGGCAGCACCCCGATGCCGAGCGCCCGGACGAACAGCGCGGCGAACAGCAGATCCGGCATGGCCCGGCAGAACGTGATGACGGCCCGTGCCGCACCGTAGACCACGGGATGGGGTGTGGTGTTGCGGGCGGCGAGGAACGCCAGCGGCACCGAGACCAGCGCCGCCAGTACGGTGCCGAGTACCGCCATCAGCAGGGTTTCGACAGCGAGGACGGAGATGCGGCCCGGGTCGTCCAGCCGCGGTGGCAGCATCCGCTCCAGGAGTGCGGCGATCTCGTCGAGACCGTCGATCAGGGTGGCCGGGGCGAAGTCGATATACCAGGCGGCGGCGAGGGTCGCCAGGACCGCGGCGCCGGCGAAGCTCCGCAGCATCACAGCGCGAAACGAGTTCGGCACCGGCGGTTTCGCCGCCGGCCGGTGCGGCGCAAGTAAGGTGCTCATCGCGACTCTGCCGTGGTCGAGCCGGCGGCCGCCGGTTCGACGCGCTGGTAGATCTCCATGACCTCGTCCCGGGAAAGGCCCACCGCGGGCCGATCCAGCACCTTCGCCCCGCCGCGCAAGCCGATCAGCCGGTGCGCCCAGCCCATCGCCAGATCCACCTGGTGCAGGGTGCACAGCACCGTCAGTTTCTCTTCGATACAGACCCGGAACAGCAGGTCCATCACCACCCCCGCGTTCTCGGGATCGAGGGAGGCGACAGGTTCGTCGGCAAGCAGGACCTTGGGCTGCTGCATGAGGGTCCGGGCGATCGCGACCCGCTGCTGCTGCCCACCGGACAGCGTGTCGGCGCGGCGTTCGGCGAGATCGGCCAGCCCGACCCGGTCGAGATGCTGCAGCGCCTCGGCCCGCATCCGTTTCGGGTAGGTGAGCGCGCCGTAGCGCGGCAGCGTGATCCGGCCGAGGCCGCCGATGAGCACATTCTCCAGACAGCTGAGGCGACCGACCAGGTTGAACTGCTGGAAGACGAATCCCACATCGCGCCGCAGCGCGCGCAGCCGGGCCCCGGACGCGAGGTCGACGCGGGTTCCGCCGACCTCGATCCGGCCCGAGCTCACCGGATGCAGTCCGTTGAGGCAGCGCAACAGGGTTGATTTGCCGGAGCCGGAAAGCCCGAGCAGGACGACCATTTCACTGCGGTGCACCTCGAACGACACCTCGTCGAGCGCGGTGGTTTCGCCGAACTTCTTGGTGACCGACTGTGCGGAGATGACGGTGTCATCTCCCGCCACAGTCGGGCGGTGCGGCGCGGGTGGCATCGGTATCAGCCCTTGCACTTCTCGGAGCCGGTGACTTCACATACGTGGCGCACGCCGTTGTAGTCGGCGTCTTCGGCCGGGACAACGCCCCAGACGCGTTCGTCGGTGATCCGGCAGTCGCCGGTGCACAGACCCTCGCCGAGCATGTAGTCGGCGTTGACCTTCTCGGTGAAGATCGTCTTCAATTTGCCGACAGTGTCGGTGCCGAGATCGTTGTTGGCGGCGAATACCGAACCGGCGATGGTTTCCGATTTCCACACCGTTTTGAGCTGCCCCGGCTTCAGGTCGCCCTTTTCGATCAGGGTTTTGTCGACCATGGTGTCGAACGCGAACCCGGCGTCACAATCGCCGGTCGCGATGGCCAGCGCGGAGGCGTCGTGCCCGCCCGCGTAGATCGGCTGCACACCGGCCGACAGATCCGCTTCCGACCCCGAGGCGATCACCTTCGATTCGATCAGTCCGGCAGTGGGGTAGAGGAATCCGGAGGTCGAACCCGGGTCGACGAAGCAGACCTTCTTGCCCTTGAAGTCCGGCAGTCCGTTGATCTCGGCATTGCCGGCGCGAGTGAGGCCGTAGGACTGGTAGCCGGGCGGAGTGCCCTTGTCCTGCACCACCGCGCCGAGCGGAGTCATCTCCGCGCCGTTCACACCGGCCACGACGTAGGCGAACGGACCGAAGAACGCCAGGTCGACATTGCCGGCGATGAGCCCCTCGACCACGCCCGCGTAATCGGAGGCCTGCACGAAGTCGACTTTCGATCCGGTTTCGCGCTCCAGCAGGGCGATCACCGGCTCGTAGCTGGCTTTCAGGTCGGAGGAGTTCTCGGCCGGGATGGCGGCCAGGGTCAGGGTCTCGGGGAAGCCTTGTTCGTTCACCGCTTCCGAATCGGAACCGGAACAGGCCGAAAGCGTGAGAGCCAGGCCGGCGAATACGGCGGCCACGGCATGGCGACGACGGAAGAACATGGAACGTCCTTGGGAGAGAAGGGGTCGAGCGGGATCAGGCGGATATGAGCAGGGCGGGAAGTTCGGCGACGGAATCGAGCACATGGGTGGCGCCGGCCTCGCGCAGGGTGTGCGCGTCGTGCGCGCCGGTGAGGGTGCCCGCCACGATGGCGGCGCCGGCCCGGAGGCCGGAGGTGATATCGCTCGAGGTGTCGCCGACGACCGCGACCCGGCGGACATCGTCGACCTCGGCGCGCAGCAGCGCGGTGAGCACCAGGTCGGGGTAGGGACGGCCGCGGCCGGCGTCGGCGGGGGCCAGCACCAGATCGGCAACCTCGGTCCAGCCCAGCGCGGTCAGCAACTTTCGCTGGGTCCCGCGGCTGAATCCGGTGGTGAGCGCGACCTTGATACCCGCCGTGCGCAGTGTCGCGATGGCGTTCGCCGCACCCGGAATCGGGGTGATGGCGCCTTCGTCGATATAACGCTCGTAGGCGGATTCGAAGGCCGCGTTGGCCTGTGCGGCCCGGTGATCGGAACCGAACAGTGCACGGAACACCACGATTTTCGACTGGCCCATCGTGTCGAGCACGTACTGACGGGCGTTGTCCCGCTCCGGCCCGGATTCCGGCAGACCCACCGCCGTGGCGGCGTCGTCGAAGGCCGCGATCACGGCACCGTCGTCGGCGACCGTGGTGCCGGCCATGTCCAGTACTGCCAGGGCGATATCGCTGTTGTCTTGCACAGGATCGAGAATGACCCCTGGTATAGACCAGGGGGCGGCTGTTGAGCGAACCCTGGGTTAACAGCTGGTATAGACCAGCTTCGCGGTAAGGTTGGATCGTGACCGCGACCGCCGAACCCCGGGTTCTCAAACATCAGATCGTGCGCGCGCGCATCGAAGAACTGCTCGACGGACTCGCGGAAGGCGCCACCGTTCCCTCCGAACGCGATCTCGCCGTCCGTTTCGACGTGGCCCGGGAAACGGTGCGCCAGGCCCTGCGGGAGTTACTGGTCGCGGGCAGAATCGAACGGCAGGGCAAAACCACACTCGTCGCGGGCCCGAAACTCGTTCTCCCACTGGCACTCGGCTCCTACACGGAAGCGGCCCGGGCCGGAGGCCGCAGCGCCACCCGCATCCTGGTGGGCTGGTCCCGCCTCACCGCCGACGCCGAACTGGCCGGACAACTGGACATCGAGCCGGGCGACCCGGTGGTCCAGCTCGAACGCGTCCTCACCACCGACGGCGTCCGCCTCGGCCTCGAAACAACCCGGCTCCCCGCCTACCGCTACCCCGGGCTGATCGACACCTTCGACTACACGCAGTCGCTCTACGCCGAAATAGCCGGCCGTGGCATAGCTTTCGCGAAATCGGTCGACAGCATCGAAACCACCCTCCCCGACGCTCGCGAGGCAGCCCTCCTGACGGTCGACACCCGGACCCCGATGTTCCTGCTCAAACGAGTCTCCTACGACACCGCGGGCATCCCCATCGAACACCGCCGCTCTCTGTACCGCGGCGACCGCATGACCTTCACTGCCATCCAGACTCCGTAATCGGCTGTGCCCGACCGGCCGGCACCGGCATCCCGCCACCCCATCGCACCCCCTTCAACTGCTGAGCCCATACGAGCGGGAAGTGCAGCATCCGATCGGCACCGATCACGCAACCGGCAATCGCCGGAACCCGAGCCTCGCGACGGCCACTCGGTAAGCCGCCGCGCAGCGGCACGATGCTGATACCCGCGGCCCTACGCGCATAGCCCGTCGTCGGTGGCGCCCGAATACCGGCGTCTCACTTGTAGATGCCGCGGCGTGAAGAAGGAGTCCGCGGCGAGGGCGACTACCAGCATGCGACACACCCAAGGGGGCCGGACGTCTCCCGCCGGAAGGCATCGGCATGCGGCATCACATCGGCCGGAACCGCCCCCTATTCCGCGCACTGACCCAATTCGCGAGCACCTATTGTATGTGCCGTTAGTTAGCGGTACGCTTTTGAATGTATCGATAAGCGCTCCACAGGCGCTACCGCCCACAGCCACAGAGGGCGCGACGAGTGAGGACTCAACCGATGAACCGAAACCCTGAACAGCGCACCCGCCGTATCGCCGCCCGGATCGCCGCGATCGCGGTCATCGCCCTCGCACCCCTGGCCGTCACCGGCACCGCCCTCGCGGACCCGGCCGGCGCGACCGCGATCAGCAGCCCCGGCGATTCCCACGGTTCCGGCAATTCGGACAGCAACAGCAGTTTCGGCGACAACAAGCTCGGCGACAGCACGCCCGGCGACTACGGCATCGGCGACAACGATTACGGCTGGGACGACAACGGCCACTACGGATATCGCGACCACAACCAGCAGAACTACGACGGCTGGAACGACCAGTTCAACAGCGGTCACAACGGCCGCCGGGACAACGACTCACACGCCGGCTACGGCGGCAACCGCGGCCACGACTACGACGCACCGGGCGACCGGGGCAGCGGCCACAACAACGGCGGATCCCAGACCTGGAACGTGCCCAACCCCTACATCCCGCCGGCCGCGCCGGCGCTGCTGCCGCCGATCCCCGCGCTGCACGTCCCGTCGCTGCCGCACCTGCCCCTGCCCCTGGCCGGAGCTCCGGGCCTGCCGGGCACGGGTAGCGCGTTCTGAGACCCATCTACGTGCCGTTGTTCAGCGGTTCATTATCTAGTGAATCACCAGCGGCACTGTTCCAGTCAGAGCACCGGTACTGCATATCTACGGCTTCGACGACCCGCACCGGGCTTCGGCTGCGGATCAGCCCCTTCGACACCGCCGGGGGGCGGCGACCTCGCCACCGGGTTTCCCGCCCGAGAAGCGCCGCTCCCCCTACTGCGGCAACCGGGCGCGATCGCCCGGAGAAGGTTGCTTGCTCGCCGTGTCGAACGCGGTGAACGCCGCGGCAGCCAGGATCATGATCGCCGAAACCAGCAGCGCCACATCCAGTCCATGATGGAATGCGGTCTTTCCGGTTTCGATAACCTCGTTCAGCTTGCCCAGATACGGGAAATAGGGTCCGATTTCGAGGCCCGGGGGAATACCACCACGTTCGACAGCCTCCACCGCGCCGGGCTGCAGGTCGGCCGGTAGACCCAGTTCGGTCATTCGCTGCCGCAGATCCGCGGTGAGCAGCGAATTCACCAGGGCACCGAGTATCGCCACCCCGAACGCCGCCCCGACCTGGCGCATCGTATTGGTCACCGCACCGGCCATACCCGAATGCTCGCGCGGCACCCCGGACATCACAGCCGAGGTCAACGGCACCACCGCGATCCCGAACCCTGCCCCCGCCAACGCCATCGCACAAGCCAGGGGGACGTCCTGCACCGATTCGGCGAGGGAGAAGCGGGTCAGCAGGATGCCGCCGGCACCGACCACACAGCCGATGATCATCGGCATCCGCGCACCGTGACGCGCCACCCAGTAGCCCGCGACCAGCGAGCCGATAGTGATAGCGACAGCCATCGGCGCGAAGACCGCGGCCGTCCGCGCGCCCGAATACGACTGCATCACTTGCAGATACAGGGCGGTGAAGAAGAAGATCGAGAAAATACCGAAGTAGACGGCAAAGGCCACCACCAGCGCACTGCGCACCGTCGGCAGCCGCAGGTAGCGGAAGTCGAGGATCGGCGCGCGTACCCGTTGTTCGACGACGACGAAGCCGATGAGCGCTATCGCCCCGACCACGAACAGCACGATCACCGACGGGGCGGTGTAACCCACTTCTTCACCGCTGGTCGCCGCATAGATCACCGCGCCGAGGAACCCGGCACCGAGCAGGGCCCCGGCCCAGTCGATCGGCTCGGGGCGTGGGTCCGCGCTCTCCGGAACCGACCACAGCGCGGCGACGAGCGCCACCGCCCCGATCACCAGGTTGAACCAGAAGATCGACCGCCATCCGTACGAGTGCACCAGCACACCGCCCAGCACCGGCCCGGCCGCCAACGCCAGCCCGGACGCCGCCGCCCACACCCCGAGCGCCTTCGCGCGCGCCTGTTCCCCCGGGAAGATATGCCGCAGCACCGAGAGCGTCCCCGGTTCCGACGCGGCGGCACCTACGCCCATGATCATGCGCCCGGCGATGAGCGCCGGCACGCTGGCCGCCAGCGCCGACACCACCGACCCGGCGCAGAAGATCACCAGTCCGGCGATCATGACCCGCTTCCGGCCCCAGCGGTCACCGAGCGATCCGCCCGCCAGCATGAGACATGCGAAAACCAGGGTGTAGCCGTTGACAACCCACTGCAGGGAGGTCACATCGGTTTTCAGATCGCTCCGGATAGCACCGAGCGCAACGCTGACGACCGTGGTGTCCAGGAAGGTGACGAACACTACGGCGGTGACCGCGGCCAGCGCCACGCCCGGACGTTTCGTCGTGCCCGGCACGTTTTCGCTCGAAACCACCGGCACAGGCTACCCGCCGCGAGCACCGGGCACATCCCGATGAACGGCGCCTCCGGCCCGGCGACCGGCTGTCCGGTGCCGGCTTGCCGGTGTCAGCTGTTCCAGTCGCTCCAGACGGGCGCCGGGCCGATGAAGAACACGCCGTAATCTTCCAAGGTGCCGGAGTTCTCGTCGTCGTGGCGGGCGTCCGCGGCGCCGACACCGGTGAAGTATCCCTCCAGCGCACCGGGCGTATTCCCGATGAGGACCTCCGCGGTGGCGGTGATCGTCTGGAAGGTATGCGGCACATTGCGCGGACCGAAGACGAAGGCGCCGGGTTCGGCTTCCTGTACCGCGCAGCTCTCCAGGGTGGAGCCGCCCAGCCAGAAACGCACCCGCCCCGACACCACCGTCCAGAACTCGTCCTCGCGGGTGTGGAAATGCAGCGGCGGCGCGGATTCCTTGTTCAGGGTCATCCGCATCATGGTCAGCTGCCCCGCGGTGTCTTGCTCGGTGAGGGACTGCTCGAAACGACTGTTGTAGTAACCGTATGTCGGCTGCGTCCACGGATTGCGTACGCCACCACGACCGATCGCGTTCATGAGCAGCCCTCTTTCATGTTGCGAGACTTGCGATTCCGCCTGGCCAATACAAGGTAGACCGGCAATCCGCGCACCGTCAGGCGAACGCCGATTACTTCCCGGCACCGGCACGAGCGGTTCACAATCCCGAAACGGCCACGTCCCACTACGGTCGAGGCATGAGTTCCCTGCACTGGACCGCGGCCGACCTGCCCGCACTCGACGGCCGCACCGTGATCGTCACCGGCGCCAACAGCGGCGTGGGTTTCGGCACCGCCACCGCGTTCGCCCGCGCGGGGGCACATACCGTGCTCGCGGTGCGGGACCGCGACCGTGGCGCCGACGCGGCGCGGCGGATCGGTGGCAGCACCGAGGTACGCCTGCTCGACCTCGCCGATCTGGCATCGATCCGGGGTTTCGCCGAATCCTGGGAGGGCGATATCGCGATCCTGGTGAACAACGCCGGTGTCGCCATGGTCCCCGAATCCCGGACGGCCGACGGTTTCGAAATGCAGTTCGGCACCAACCACCTCGGCCATTTCGCGCTCACCAACCTCCTGCTCCCGCGGATCACCGACCGGGTGGTGACGCTGTCCTCCGGTATCCACCGCACGGGCAGCATCGACTTCGACGACCTCGACTTCGGCAAGAGCGGATACAACCCGGTGAAGGCGTACGGCCGGGCCAAGCTCGCGAATCTGCTGTTCACGCTGGAACTCGAACGCCGGCTTCGGCGGGCCGGGTCGGACGTTCGCTCGATGGCGGCGCACCCCGGCTACGCGCACACCGCGCTCGGTACCCGCGACCGCAACAAGTACTTGGTCGCGCTGGTGCATCTGGCGGGTCGTTTCCTGGCGCAGACGCCGGAACAGGCGGCCCTGACCACACTCTTCGCCGCGACCCAGGATCTGCCCGGCGCGAGTTACGTGGGGCCGGACGGGCGCGGGGAACTACACGGCTCGCCCACGCTGGTCGGCCGCTCGGCCCGCGCCAGTGATGTGGGGCTGGCGGAGCGGCTCTGGGATGTCTCCGAGGAGCTCACCGGCGTCCGTTTCGCATCACCTCGTGCGCAGCTGAGGGGACAATGATCGAACTCGGGCCGGGCGTAGTATTCGCCGGATACACAATCGAACGCCGACTGGGCGCAGGCGGCTGGGGCACCGTCTACCTGGCGCGTGACCCGCGGCTACCGCGGTCCGTGGCCCTGAAACTGCTCGACCCGGCGCGCGCGAGCGACGAGGCCCGCCGCCGGTTCGAACGGGAAGCCGATCTCACGGCGGGTCTCGAACATCCCGATATCGTCACCATCTACGACCGCGGCGTGGAAGGCGAAACTCCCTGGATCGCCATGCAGTACGTCCCCGGGAACGATGCGTCGACGCTGCGGAACATCGAACCGGCGCATGCCCTGCGCATCGGCAGCCGGGTCGCCGACGCCCTCGACTACGCCCACGCCGCGGGTGTGCTGCACCGCGACGTGAAACCGTCCAATATCCTGATCGCCGAGGCCGAACCGGGCCGGCCGGAGCAGATTCTGCTGAGCGATTTCGGGATCGCCCGGCTCCGCGACTCGGCGAGCAGGCTGACCGAAACCGGGTCGGTCACCGGGACCGCGGCCTACGTATCGCCCGAACAGATCTCCGGCGGCACCGTCGATCACCGTTCCGACCAGTATTCGCTGGCCTGCAGCCTGTTCGTCCTGCTGACCGGCCGGCCGCCGTTCCCGGTCACCGACTCCCTGGCGCTCATGCACGCCCATGTGTACACGCCGCCGGTCCTGCCGGGCGAGGTCGATCCGGATCTGGCGGCACTCGACGCGGTATTCGGCAGGGCACTGGCCAAACAGCCCGACGACCGCTTCGGTACCTGCGCCGAATTCACCGCCGCGGCCCAGGACGCGCTGGCGACGTCGATGCCGACCAGAACGGCGTCGACGCCGGCACCGTCCACCCCGGCCCGGCCCGCACCGCCTGTCCATCGCCTCGCGGGCCGGACCCCCACGCTGATGGCGGCCGCCGCGGCGCTGATCGCGGTGGTCGCCCTCGCCGCCTGGGGGATCACGGCCCTCGAACCGTTCTCGGCCGCGGAGGACGCGGCCGAACCCCGGCCCGCCGCGGGCAACGCGATCGGGTGGGACGCGCGCCACTCCCCCGCAGCCCATGCATTTCCCGGACTCGTCGGCGAAAAAAATGCCAACAACGGCTGGAACGGCGCGACCTGCACCGAAAACGATCCCGGGACGTTGGAGAACGTCGCCTACCGGAACAGCGCCCGTATCTCCTGCACAGTGCCGATGAACGGCGACGACGACAAGCTGTCCTTCGATATCCACGACCGGACCAGCACCACGACCGCCGGACTCGGGATCGACGAACTGATCACCGAACTGTTCGACGGTTGCGAACCCCAGGTCCAGGGGGTGCAGCACCCCGCCGGATCGACGCTCCCCGTCGCCAGGTGTGAGGGGGTTGATTACTCCCGCGAGATCGATACTTCCGACCACCG
The DNA here is from genome assembly GCF_044453135.1 of Nocardia sp. NPDC051750. Classification (NCBI taxonomy): domain Bacteria; kingdom Bacillati; phylum Actinomycetota; class Actinomycetes; order Mycobacteriales; family Nocardiaceae; genus Nocardia; species Nocardia sp. NPDC051750. Next base: position 460,107 of record NZ_JBITCK010000001.1, read on the forward strand.
GATCTACGTGTGGACGTTCTTCCCGGACAAGCCCCGTTCGCAGTACCTCATCGTCGCCCGCTGGCCCGGTCACACGGTGAACGAACTCATCGAGGATTGGTGGAAGAAGATTCCGCTCGGCGGCTGAGCCTTCGGATATTTCACGGTCGGCTCCCACCATGAATCGTGCCCGTCGAGACCTCCGATGCAAACGCCTTGTCGATCGCCGGAATACCGCCGGTGCGGTCGTGGTCGCCGGACCGCTGCCCGGTCGTCACCGCATTCACTGCAGCCCGCCCACCGCCGGCCTCACTTGCGGATCGGCGTTGCGGTGTCGTGGCCGCCAGTTCACCGCCGCCACCGGAAAAGAGCCCGGCGGGCGGTGGACAGCGGATCTCGACAAAAGTGCCGAATTCGCCTTGCCCGTCCTTCATCCGAACGGAGAAGGGACGCAGGCGCCCTGCGATTATCACTTCGTATGTCCGATCGACCCCGGTACCGAAGACGACCAGCACCGCGGTACGTCGCGACCACGCCGCGATATCACCCGTAACGGCCGAGTACGGTTCACGCCGTAAACCCGCCGGTTCCGGCTCTGCGATGCTCGTCCTGAGATCTGTTCCGAGTTTGTTGCCGAAGGCCGCGTCCAGCACCCGGGCGACCCGCGGCGCGACCTCCTGGGACCGGCCGTCCGGAAAGACATAGGTGACGAACCCGTCCTTCGGCTGCCCGGGGGACGCACCGGGCGAATCCGCCTTTCCGCGGTTCGTAGCCTGTCGGTGCTGCTCCGTGATGTCGCTCCGCCGGCTCCATGGATCAGCGCCGTGGGGCATATCTGCCGTACCCGGCGAATGAACGGAATCACGTGCGCCTTCCGCGCCGGGAGGAGAGCTGACCCCGGCGAGATTCCCGCCCGGCCGGCTCGGCGCATCTGCAGTGAGCGCGGAGTTCCGTAATGGCGAGTCCTGCGCCGCGGGATCCACTGCCCCGTCCGGCGCGAGCGGTGCCGATATCGCCGTTGCCGGTGAACCGGACGTGGGTAGTGCCGGCAGCGGGCCCGCTACCGCCGCATTCCGGCCGTCCTCAGAAGCTCTGCCGGGCGTGGATATTCCCGATTCGGTAGCCGGTTGCGCGGTCGGGAACCCCTCGGGCCGGGATCCGGCCCGAGGCAGCCGGCCCGGTACCGCGACCTGTTCCGGCCGCTCCACCGCTTCGGATACGTGCTGAATCAGACCACCGATCTCCACCACCGGGTTACCCAGGGATTTCGCCGTGTCCGTCACGATGCCGTCCACGCGATCGAGGCCCGACGAGAGATAGGCGAGGATGTGCTCTCCCTTACTCGTGCCGACCGGCACCGTGCCGGCGGCGGCGTTTACCCGGTGGACAACAGATTCGAGTTCCGTTCGGCCTTTGCTCACGGCAGCCGCGGCCGCACGAACCTGATCCGCCAGCCGGCGATCCAGCTCCTGAAGACCGCGGAACGCGCGGCCGAGGTGAGCAGTAAGTTCTTCATAGCTGTTGATATTCGCGCGCGGGATGCCCTCGACTTCACGGACCATCGGTGGCTTCGGCACCGCCGCCGCGTTATCCCCGCCGAAGAGATCCCAATTCCGGCGAACAGCCTTCGGGAGATCGAGGTAGTAGCGCTCGATGGCGGAAGAGAATCGGAACTCGGCCGGGTAGGTGGGGGCACGCTGATCCGGCATCACTATCTCCGGCATCTCGGCCATACAGAGCTAGTCTCCTCGGCCGATGCTCACTGTCGGAAGTGCACCGTCGTCCGGTCTGCCGGCTGAAAGAAGTAGACGACCTACCATGGTCACCCCTTCCGCAAGGGTGTAGCCGATGGCCGTGTTCACCACCGGTATCGCCATAGCATCGAATTTGCTGAGGGGGAGCTCGTAGTATTCGGCGAAGAGCTTCTTCGTCAGGAGTTCGTTACGGCCGAACCACCCTCCGATTCCACCTCCGACAGCGCCCACCGCTGCGTGCAGGAGAATCCCTTCGGCTCCGAGATCGTCGATTCCCTCGAGCGCCCACCCCTGGACCGCACCCCCGAGAAAACCGCCGATCGCGCCGCCGACGGGTCCCCCGAGCACACCACCGACTACCGGCGCCACCGTCGCAGCGGCACCCAGACCCAGCTTCAACCAAGGGACTCCGCCATCGACGGACGTTGTGCTGTCACCGCTCATCGTGTGTTCGCCTAGGGATCTGCCGAGCCGAAATGGGGAACCGTAGGTTATCGGTTGCGCGTGTAATGTCTCATCGCTGCCGACCCGACTGTAGTAAATTCGAGGATCGTTGCCTCAGCGAACTACTCCCACGCCTAAGAACATTGCCGTTCGGCTTTCAGCGCCTCGTGCAGGGTGACCGCCCACTGGTGGACGATCTCCTTGCGACGGAGGGAGTCGTCGGTGAGGACATCGGCCAAGCCCAGGCCGCGAGCCAGGTCGAGGGTTGCTTGGACCAGGTGGTGGGTTACCGGGTCGGAGTCGTCGACACCCAGGGCCCGGACGGCGCGGCGGTGGGCACCGCGGCCGAAACGCGCCTCCAGGGGGACGATGCGTTCGCGGAGGGCGGGGTCGGCGGCGGCATGGGTCCAGACCTGGAGCGCCGCTTTGAACAGAGGGCTGGTGTAGGACTCGACCAGGCCCGCGACCACCGCCTCCGTCCGGGCGAGCCCGGATTCGGCGACCGCCGCGGTCATCGCCTGATCGGTCCGGGTGTCGAACATGTAGGTGAGCGCGGCGGTGATCAGGTCTTCCCGGGTCGGGAAATGGTGCTGGGCCGCACCGCGCGACACCCCGGCCCGTTCGGCGACCACCGAAACGGTTGCCGCTGCCCAGCCCTTTTCGGCCAGGCAGTCGATGGTCGCCTCCAGGAGCCGCTGCCGGGTGGCCCGGCTGCGGTCCTGTTTGGGTTCATGCGGTGTCGCCATAACTGCCTATTCTGCCGAGTGCGGCACCGGACTATGATCCGCGGACACCGATGTCGCGGGGTCGGCGGCCTCGGCGGCCCACCGCGGCGGCCGGCGTTGCAGGAAAGCGGTCATCCCCTCGATCACCTCGGGGGTGCCGAAGAATCGACCGGAACGTTGCGCCAATTCATCCGCGCTACGGTCGAATTCGGCGAGGATCGCGGCGGTGGTGAGTCGTTTGCTCTCGGCCAGCCCCTGAGGTGAGCCCTGCCGGAGTTCGGCCAGCAGGACCGCCACCGCCGCGGCCGGATCATCCGCGGCAAGGGTTATCAGGCCGATGCGCTCGGCGGTGCCCGCATCGAACTTCTCGCCGGTCAGGAAGTAGCGGCCGGCATCGCGGGCGCTGATTCGGGGCAGCAGCGTGAGCGAGATGACGAACGGCGCCAAGCCGAGCCGGGCCTCCGTCAGCGCGAAACTACTGCCCCGGCCCGCGACGGCGATATCGCAGGCCGCGAGCAGGCCCATACCGCCGGCCCGGACATTGCCGTCGACCCACGCGACCACCGGTTTCGGCAGTTCGAGAATGGTGCGCAGCAACCGGACCATCCACTGGGTGCGGATATCGGCGGCAGCGGCCGGGTCGGCGTCGACCGCCTCCTTCAGGTCGGCACCCGCGCAGAAGGTGTTGCCCGTATGGGTCAGTACCACCCCGCGCACATCCGGATCGGCGGCGGCCCGGTCCAGCCCGGCGAGCAGCTCGGTCACCAGCCGGGAGGAAATGGCGTTGCGGTTATACGGCGAGTCGAGGGTGAGGGTGGCGAACCCGTCCTCGACCACGTAATTCACCACGCGGTCGGCGGGATCGGTTCCGGTCACGGCAGCCTGCCTTTCTCCTGGATCGGCCGGGCGGTGGGCCCGATGCTCAGTAGGACTTCGGCAGCCCCAGCGAGTGCTGGGCGACGAAGTTGAGGATCATTTCCCGGCTCACCGGGGCCACGCGCGCGATCCGGGCGGCGCCGAGCATGGCACTCAGGCCGTATTCCGCGGTGAGTCCCGAACCGCCGTGGGTCTGGATGGCCTGGTCGAGGGCTTTGATACTGGCTTCGGCGGCCGCGTATTTCGCCATATTCGCGGCCTCGGCCGCACCCATCTCGTCGCCGGCGTCGTAGAGCGTGGCGGCCTTGAGCATCATCAGCCGGGCCAGCTCCAGTTCGATCTTCACCTGTGCCAGGGGATGCGAAATACCCTGGTGCGCGCCGATCGGTGTCTTCCAGACGGTCCGCTCCTTGGCGTATTCGACAGCGCGGTCGAGGGCATAGCGACCGATCCCGACGGCCATCGCGGCACCCATGATCCGTTCCGGGTTCAGGCCCGCGAACAGCTGCATGAGGGCGGCGTCCTCCTTGCCGACCAGTGCGGTGGACGGGAGCCGGACATCGTCGAGGAACAGCGTGAACTGGTGGTCCGGTTCGATGATGTCCATTTCCTGGGCGGTTTTCTCGAACCCGGGCGCGTCGGTGGGAACGATGAACAGGGCGGGCTTGAGCTTGCCGGTTTTGTGGTCCTCGGTGCGGGCCACGATGAGCACGGCCTCGGCCTGATCGACCCCGGAGATGAAGATCTTGCGGCCGGTGAGCAGCCAGTCGTCACCGTCGCGGCGGGCGGTGGTGGTGATCTGGTGCGAATTGGACCCGGCGTCGGGTTCGGTGATGCCGAAAACCATTTTGGCCGAACCGTCGGCCAGCTTCGGCAGCCATTCGGACTTCTGCGCGTCGGTGCCGTACTTGGTGATGATGGTCCCGCAGATCGCGGGGGACACCACCATGAGCAGCAGCCCGGCACCCTGGGCGGACAGTTCCTCCATGACCAGCGCCAGCTCGTACATTCCGGCGCCGCCGCCACCGTATTCTTCGGGCAGGTTCACCCCGAGGAAGCCGAGCCCGCCCGCTTCGTCCCACAGTTCGTCCAGCGGCTGTCCGGCCCGGGCCTTCGGCAGCACGTAGTCGCGGTAGCTGTACTTGGCGGCCAGCCCGGCGACGGCGGCGCGCAGTTCTTTGCGTTCGTCGGATTCGATGAAACTCATTGCTACTCCTGGTTTCCGGTGCTACTCATGGCCTTCGGGGGCGGGATCCACCACGGCGAGAACGGTGCCGACCTCGACCTGCCGGCCGACCTCGACATTCACGGCAGTGAGCACCCCGTCCACCGGAGCGGCGATGGTGTGCTCCATCTTCATGGCCTCCAGCCACAGGATCGGCTGCCCGGCGGTGACGGTACTACCGACCTCGGCGCCCAGCCGGATCACGCTGCCCGGCATGGGAGCCAGCAGCGAACCGGTGGCGACCTGGTCGGCAGGGTCGGTGAAACGGGGCAGGCGCCGTACGGCTACGGGGCCGAGCGCGGAATCCACGCAGACGAGGTCGTCATAGCGGGCGACGGCGAACCGGCGGCGGACGGAACCTTGCGTACCGCCTTGGCTCCGGCCCTGCGCGCCGGGAACCGAGAGAACCACCTGATCCGGTGTGGCCGAGATCAATTCGAGGTGGTCGAAACCGGCCACCGTCACCCCGAACCTGGTGAACCGGTAGTCGATCTCGTGGATGCCGGTGGTCCGGCTCTCATAGGACTTGCGCTGCGACTGGGAGGGCACATTGCGCCAGCCACTCGGCGTCCCGGCGACCACGGTGGCCCGCGCGCGATTGGCGGCGGCCTCGGCGAGCGCGGCCGCGACGATCGACAGTTTCTCGTCGTCCGGGCTCACCAGGGGTGCGGCCAGGGAATCCAGGCCGTGGGTGGCGAAGAACGCGGTATCGGTATCGCCGGCCAGGAACGCGGGGTGGCGGAGCACCCGGACCAGCAGGTCGCGGTTGGTGACCAGGCCGTGGATCCGGGCCCGCTGCAGGGCGCCGGCCAGCAGGCGGACGGCTTCTTCGCGGGTGCGGCCGTAGGAGATGACCTTCGCGAGCATGGGGTCGTAATGAACACCGACCACCGAACCGTCGTCGACACCGGAGTCGAGCCGGATACCGGAATACTCGAGCAGATCGAATTCTGCTGATACCGAAGGAATCTCGAAACAGTGCACCATTCCGCTCTGCGGCTGCCAATCCTGCGCGGGGTCCTCGGCGTAGAGCCGGACCTCGATCGAATGGCCGCGTGTGGCCGGCGGTTCCGGGGCGAGCCGGTCACCCTGGGCGATTTCCAGCTGGAGCCGGACCAGATCCAGCCCGGTGGTGCATTCGGTGACCGGATGTTCCACCTGCAGCCGGGTGTTCATCTCCAGGAAGTAGAACTCGCCGGTCTCGTCGGCCAGGAACTCGACCGTTCCGGCGCCGGTGTAACCGATGGCGGCGGCCGCCTGCCGGGCTGCGGCGAACAGCCGCTCCCGCATCCCACCTCTGAGCGTCGCGGCGGCGGCAGGGCCATCGTGGGAATGCTCCGCGACCGCCTCCAGCCCTTGACCGCGAGCGGCAGTGTCATCAGCCGCCCGCGGAGTGCTTCCGTGGTCACGCTCCGCTACCGCCTCCAGCGCTCGACCGCGAGCGGAGTCGATCCGCTCGACGAGAGGTGAGGGTGCCTCCTCGACGACTTTCTGGTGGCGGCGCTGGATCGAGCATTCCCGTTCACCGACCGCCCAGATCGTGCCGTGGATATCGGCCATCACCTGGACTTCGATATGGCGGCCGGTTTCCAGGTAGCGCTCGCAGAATACGGTTGGATCACCGAACGCCGATTCGGCTTCCCGACGGGCGCCGGCGAGCTGGTCGGGGAGTTCGGCCAGGGTGCGCACCACGCGCATACCGCGACCGCCGCCACCGGCCGAGGCTTTGATCAAGACCGGTAGCTGGTCCGCGGTGACCTCGTCCGGATCGAGTTCGGCCAGCACCGGCACCCCGGCGGCGTCCATCATCTTCTTGGCCGCGACCTTGGACCCCATCTCTTCGATCGCGGCGGCCGGTGGCCCGATCCAGACCAGCCCGGCCGCCTCGACGGCACGCGCGAATTCCGCGTTTTCGGAGAGGAATCCGTAGCCGGGATGTACCGCATCGGCACCAGCGGCCTGCGCGGCGGCAATGATCAGGTCGGCGCGGAGATAGGTTTCGGCCGGGGTGTTACCGGCCAGCCGGACCGCCGCGTCCGCCTCGGCGACATGGGGTGAATCGGCGTCGGCGTCGGAGTAGACGGCGACGGTGCCGAGACCCATCCGGCGGCAGGTCGCGAAGACCCGGCGGGCGATCTCGCCGCGATTGGCCACCAGAACACTGGTGATGAACTGTGGATCTGACACGACCGGCCTCACATTCGGAAGACGCCGAAGCCCTCGGCGCCCTGGACAGGAGCGGTGTGGATGGCCGACAGGGCCATACCCAGCACCGTTCGGGTGTCGCGGGGATCGATCACACCGTCGTCGTAGAGCCGCCCGGACATGAACATCGCCAGCGATTCGGCCTCGATCTGCGCTTCCACCGCGGCCCGCATCCCGGCGTCCGCTTCCTCGTCGAAGGCCTGCCCGCGGGCTTCTGCGGCGGCGCGGCCCACGATCGAGACGACTCCGGCCAATTGCGCCCCGCCCATCACCGCGGATTTGGCACTGGGCCAGGCGAAGACGAATCGCGGGTCGTAGGCCCGGCCGCACATCCCGTAATGCCCGGCGCCGTAGGAGGAGCCCATGAGCACCGAGATATGCGGCACCTTCGAATTCGAGACCGCGTTGATCATCTGGGCACCGTGTTTGATGATGCCCTTCTGTTCGTATTCCTTGCCGACCATGTAACCGGTCGTGTTGTGCAGGAACAGCAGCGGCGTATTCGTCTTGTTCGCCAGCTGGATGAACTGGGTAGCCTTCTGCGATTCCTCGGAGAACAGCACACCACGGGCATTGGCGAGGATCCCGACCGGATAGCCGTGCAGATCCGCCCAGCCGGTGACCAGGCTGGATCCGTAGAGCGGTTTGAATTCGTCGAAATCGGAGCCGTCGACGATCCGGGCGATCACCTCACGCGGGTCGAACGGGATCTTGAGGTCCGGGGGGACGATACCCAGTAGTTCCTCGGGGTCGTAGCGCGGTTCGAGAACCGCCGGTCGCGGTGCCGGGCCCTGTTTCTTCCAGTTGAGCCGTTTGACGATCCGGCGGCCGATCCGGATCGCGTCCTGTTCGTCGAGCGCGTAGTAGTCGGCCAGGCCGGAAACGCGCGCGTGCATATCCGCGCCGCCCAGGGATTCGTCGTCGGATTCCTCACCGGTGGCCATTTTCACCAGCGGCGGTCCGCCGAGGAAGACCTTGGAGCGTTCCTTGATCATCACGACGTGGTCGGACATTCCGGGGATATACGCACCACCGGCGGTGGAGTTGCCGAAAACCAAGGCGATGGTGGGGATACCGGCCGCGGAGGCCTGGGTGAGGTCGCGGAACATCCGGCCGCCGGGAACGAACACCTCTTTCTGGGTGGGCAGATCGGCGCCGCCCGATTCCACCAACGAGATCACCGGTAGCCGGTTTTCCCGGATGATGTCGTTGACCCGCAGTGTTTTCCGCAACGTCCACGGATTGGAGGTGCCGCCGCGCACGGTCGGATCGGGGGCGACGATCATGCATTCCACACCCTCGACCACACCGATACCGGCGACGGTGCTCGCCCCCACCGGGAATTCGCTCCCCCAGGCCGCGAGCGGGCAGAGCTCGAGGAACGGCGAATCCTCGTCGATGAGCAGTTCGATCCGTTCCCGGGCGGTCAGTTTGCCGCGTTTGCGGTGCCGGGCCAGTTTATCCGGGCCGCCGCCGGCGATAACCTTCGCGAATTCCGCATCGATTTCGGCCAGCTTGGCGGTCATCGACTCCGCGGCCGCGGCGTATTCGTCGGTGCCGGTGTCGAGGGTGCTGCGCAGTGTCGTCATGCCTGGTACCCCAGTCGTTTCGCGGCCAGTCCGGTGAGGATTTCGGTGGTCCCGCCACCGATACCGAGGATCCGCATATCGCGGTACTGGCGCTCCACCTCGGATTCCCGCATGTACCCCAGCCCGCCGAACAATTGCACGGCCTGATTCGCCACCCATTCCCCCGCTTCGACGGCGGTGTTCTTGGCGAAACAGACTTCGGCGATGAGATCGGTTTCGCCGGCTGCGGCGCGGGCGGCCACATCGCGGGTGTAGACGCGGGCGACGTCGGTGCGGCGGGCCATTTCGGTGACCGTGTTCTGGACGGCCTGGCGGCTGATCAGCGGACGGCCGAAGGTCTCCCGGTTGCGCACCCAGTCCAGGGTCAGGTCCAGGCAGCGCTGCGCACTCGCATACGCCTGCACGGCCAGGCCCACCCGCTCGCTGACGAAAGCTGCGGCAATCTGCAGGAAACCGGAGTTCTCCGGGCCCACCAGATCAGTCACCGGTACCCGCACATCCTGATAGGACAATTCCGCGGTATCCGAGGCCCGCCAGCCCATCTTGTCCAGTTTCCGGCTGACCGTGAACCCGGGGGTGTCCTTCTCGACCACCAGCAGCGACACACCGGAGGACCCGGGGCCACCGGTGCGGACCGCGGTGACCACGAAATCGGCCCGGCAACCGGAAGTGATGTAGGTCTTGGCGCCGTTCACGATGTAGTGGTCGCCGTCGCGGCGGGCGGTGGTGGTCAGGTGACCGACGTCGGAGCCGCCGCCGGGTTCGGTGATGGCCAGCGAACCGATCTTCTCGCCGGCCAGCGTCGGTATCGCCCAGCGCGCGATCTGCTCGGCGTCACCGGCGGCGATCATATGGGGCACCGCGATACCGCAGGTGAACAGGGAAGCGAACAGCCCACCCGAGACACCCGCGTAGTGCAGTTCCTCGCAGACGATGGCACCGTCGATACCGTCGCCGCCGGAGCCGCCCGCGGATTCCGGGAACTGGATACCCAGCAGCCCCAGTTCGCCGGCCTTCTTGTGCAGCTCCCGGGGGATCTCGCCGTCGCGCTCCCACTCGTCGAGATGGGGCAGGATCTCACGCTCGGCGAAAGCTCGGACGGTGGAGCGCAATTCGCGGCGCTCCGGGGTGTTCCAGACAGTGCTCACGGCAACAGCTCCAACGGTATGTCGAGATGGCGGGACCGCAGCCATTCGCCGAGTCCCTTCGCCTGCGGGTCGAACCGGGCCTGATAGGCCACGCCTTCGCCGAGCAGGCCGGTGATCAGAAAATTGAGCGCCCGCAGGTTCGGCAGCACGTGCCGGCCGATCTCCAGGGACGCGGTCTCCGGCAACAGTTCGCGTAGCCGGTCGACGGTGAGCGTATGCACCAGCCAGCGCCACTGCGTATCGGTCCGGACCCACACACCGATATTGGCGTCGCCACCTTTGTCACCGCTACGGGCCAGGGCGATCGTGCCGAGCGGGACACGGGTCGTGGGTGCAGCCGGAAGTGGTTCGGGGAGTTCGGGTTCGGAGACCTCGGCCAGCTTCTGCGTCTCCGACGGCGCGCCCACCAGCACCCGGTAGCCGTTCGGGCGCACCGCGGTATGCGGAACCTCGGCGGCATCGACGAAACCCGGCCGGTAGACGCCGTACGGGGAACCGTTGCCGGGGGGCGCGGTGAAGCTGCAGCCTGGATAGCTGGCCAGCGCGAGTTCGACAGCGACGCTGGAGAACGTGCGACCCACCGTGTTCGGGTCGGGGTCACGGACCACACAGCGCAGCAGAGCGCTCGCCTGCTCCTCGGTATCGGCGTCGGGCCGGTCCAGGCGGGCCAGCGTCCAGTCGAGCTCGGCGGGTCGCGTGGGGAGCCAGGCTTCCAGCTGCCGCTGCGCCAGCGCGGCTTTCGCCTCGATATCGAGGCCGGTGAGGATGAACTCCATCTCGTTGCGGAAACCACCTAGGGTGTTCAGCGAAACCTTCAACTGCGGCGGTGGCGGCTCACCCTGGACACCGCTGATCAGCACCCGGTCCGGGCCGTCGGATGTCAGTGCGATGGTGTCGAGCCGGGTGGTGACATCGGGCCCGGCGTAGCGCGCGCCCTGGATTTCGTACATGAGCTGCGCCGCGACCGTATCGACGGTGACCGCGCCACCGGTGCCCTGATGTTTGGTGATCACACTGCTGCCGTCCGCCCGGATCTCGGCGATCGGGAAGCCGGGCCGGCCGAGATCGGGCAGTTCGGTGAAGAAGGCGAAATTTCCGCCGGTGGCCTGGGTGCCACATTCGATCACATGGCCGGCCGCCACCGCTCCGGCGAGCCGATCGTAATCGGCGCGCTGCCAGCCGAAATGCGCCACCGCCGGACCGACCACGACCGAGGCGTCGGTGACCCGGCCGGTGACCACCACGTCCGCGCCGGCGGCCAGACAGTCGGCGATACCGAACGCTCCCAGATAGGCGTTGGCAGTCAGCGGGGACCCCAGCCCGAGATCGGCGGCGCGGTCCAGGAGATCGTCGCCCTCCACATATCCGACCTGGGCCTCCAGACCGAGCCGCGTCGCCAGTTCGCGCACCTTCTCCGCGAGCGCGGCGGGATTCAGGCCACCGGCGTTGGTCACGATCTGGACCTTGCGTTCCAGCGCGAGACCGAGACATTCCTCGAGCTGCCGCAGGAAGGTTTTCGCATAGCCGAGGCCGGGGTCTTTCATCCGGTCGCGGCCCAGGATCAGCATGGTCAGTTCGGCGAGATAGTCGCCGGTGAGCACATCGAGCTGCCCGTCGTCGAGCATCTCGCGCATGGCACTCAGCCGGTCACCGTAGAACCCGGAGCAGTTGCCGATGCGGATCACGTCCGGATCGGCGGCCAGAGCACTCATCAGCGATTACGCCTCCTACTGGGGCTCCGGGCAGGAACGATCGCCCGTCGCGGTCCACGTACGAGTCCAGCATCACAGCCCCGCCAGAAAAAAGCAAGCACGCGTGCTTGTTAATTCGGATGGTGGAATCCCACCTGCTCCGGTCGTTCGCGAGCTCGACATCGGCGACCGGCACAGGCCGTCGTGGTCGCGATGGAACGCGGGCTCCTGTCGCCGGCCATCGGATGGCGCCGCGGACGGGCTCGGTCCATCACCCGAGTTCGCGACCCCCGCCGTACCCGGCGCCGCCGGTACCCGAAGCGACCAGGCAAAATGGGGTGCCGTGTCCACCGATGTCGCAGTTGTCCTGATGTTCACCCTCGCCGGATTCCTGATCGGCGGCGCCTATACGACCTGGAAGAACTCGCGCCCGCTGGCGATCAGTCTGGGCGTCTGCGCCGCGCTCGCGGTGGTGGGCGCGGTGCTCTGGCTGTTGTGATCGGTGGTTTCCGGCGCCTCCCGGCTGGGCAATCCCCCAGCGGCGGACCTGCGAACGGGCCGGCCGCCGGATCGAAGACCGCGCCGGCCCTACCCCTCTGCGCCGGGCAGGGCCGGCGCGCTCCCTAGATCCAGCCCAGGCGTTCCGCGGCGCGGACCGCCTCCGCGCGGGTTCCGGTCGACGTCTTACCGATCGCCGCGGAGAGATGGTTGCGCACCGTGCCTTCGGACAGGTGCAGGCGCTGCGCGATCACCGCGGCCTTCGCCCCATCCGCCGCCGCGACGAGGACTTCGCGTTCCCGGACGGTCAGCGGTGACGTACCCGCAGTCAGGGTCTCGGTGGCCAAGGCCGGATCCACGACCCGCAGACCCATATGCACGCGCCGCACCGCATCCGCGAGTTCACGGGCGGGCGTGTCCTTGACCACGAACCCACCGGCGCCCGCGTCGATCGCCCGGCGCAGATAGCCGGGCCGGCCGAAGGTTGTCACGATGAGCACTCGCACCTCGGGGTATCTCGCGCGCAGTACACCGGCGACCTCGACACCGTCCAGCCCCGGCATTTCGACATCGAGCAGCACCACATCGGGTTTCGTGCGGGTGACGGCGTCCAGGACCTCGTCGCCCCGGCCCACTTCGGCGACGACCTCGAGATCGGATTCCAACCCGAGCAGGGCGGCGAGCGCACCGCGGACCAATGCCTGGTCATCGGCGAGCAGCAGCCGGATCATGCCCGGCCCTTTCGTGGCGCGAACACGCTGATCCGGCGCCCAGTGCATCCCGGCTCAGCCGGGAACGGTGACGGCAACACGTACTCCTCCTCCTGCCGGTTCCGACAGCGTCAACGTGCCACCGGCAGCCCTGGTCCGCTCACGCAGCCCGGCCAGCCCGGAGCCGGCCGCGGCGGCACGGAGCCCGCGGCCGTCGTCGGTCACCTCGATCCTCGTCGGCGTCACGGTGACCGCGCACCGCCGGGCGGCGCTGTGGCGCACCACATTCGTGACCGCCTCGCGCAGTACCCAGCCGAACAGTTCGTGGTTTCCGGCGGGCAGCCGGGCCGGGTCTGGCAGGTCGGCCGCGATATCGGCGGCCGTCAGGGCGCTGCGCGCATTGGCGAGCTCCCCGCGCAACGTCACCTCGCGGAGACCGCCGACGGTATCGCGAACCCCGGTCAGCGCCTCCCTGGCGAGCCGTTCGACATCGGCCAGTTCGGCCTTGGCGCGGTCGGCATCCAGATCCATAAGTCGTTGCGCTAGTTCTGTTTTCACGGTGATGACCGTGAGCGAATGACCCAGTATGTCGTGCACGTCCCGGGCGACCCGGTTACGTTCCCCGGCGACGGCCAGTTCGGCCTGCTGGCGGCGGGCCAGCTGCGTCAGCCGGGCGCCTCGCTGCCCGATCTGCCGTACCGCCCAGATGAACACGGGCAGGAATGCCACGTACACCGGCACGCCGGCCAGCCGCGGAACAGCCAGTGCGGGAAGCAATATCGCGAGTACGACCGCCATACAGACCCAGCCGGATGCACGGGCGGGGAGACGGAGGACAGCGACGATGGCGATGTAGAGGACGGCGGGCACCGCGGCGGCGCCGACGACCACCACCAGCACGGCGGCGCAGGGCACCATGGCCGCGAGCACCGGCCACACCCTGCGGTCCGCCGCGGGCGGCGACGCCGGGTCACGCGGGTCGGTGCCGCGCAGTCCGGCCAACGCCACGACGATCAGTACCCCGTACCCGGCCAGCGCCACTGTCGCGGCTACCGCGGACGGCTGGTCGTGTTGCCGCCAGAGCTGCAGGACCGGAGTAGCAAGGTACGCGAGCCAGATCACCGCCAGCAGCGCACCGAACCAGCCGCGGCGACCGCCGGCCCCGAAGATATCCGTGCGGGCCCGCCGATCCAGGAAACCGGACACGCGGGCCGATGGTGGCAATACGGTTCGGAAGCTCATGCTCGACCTCGAAGATCTCGAAGACCTTGAAGGACACCTGCTCTGCCGGAGTGCCGACGGCCCGCGTGGTGGTCGATCACGAGGACCGACCGTACCGAAGACCCGGGTGCCCCGGGCAACGGCACCGCACCGCCACCCGGGATCCGGAAACTCTTGCGCAGATCACGCAATTCGATCGCGGCCGGTTCACTCCCGCCGGTATGACCTGCCGCCGGTCGCGCAACCCGTTGCGTCGCTGTGGTTGTCATGGATCCACTGTCGCCGGTGCGCGCGGCCGGCACCTCCCACGACTGTCATCGACCGGTCATGACGATTGTCATGCCACCGTCGCGGAACGGCGTCGGCCGGCGTCCACCGGTCACGCCTGATCACAGGTCACGGCGGTGCCGGCGAGCCGTGGATCAGTCGGCAGCGAGCAGTGCGGCTTTCAGCTCGCGGGCGGCGGATTCCGGGTCCGCGGCTTCGGTGATCGCGCGCACCACCACCACGCGCTCGGCGCCCGCCGCGATGACCTCGGGCAGCGTCGCGCCGTCGATACCGCCGATGGCGAACCAGGGCCGGGTCGGCGCGGCCTCGGCGGTGGCCCGCACCAACTCCAGGCCCGCCGGTTGCCGCCCAGGTTTGGTGGGGGTCGCCCAGACCGGCCCGGTGCAGAAGTAGTCGAGGTTCTCGTCGGCGGCGGCCAAGCGGGCCTGCTCCCGGTCGTTGGTGGACCGGCCGATCACCACCTCCGGGCCGAGGATGCGCCGGGCGTACCACGGCGGCAGATCCTGCTGGCCCAGGTGCAGCACATCGGCGGCGGCCGCCAGCGCGATATCGGCGCGATCGTTCACCGCCAGCAGCGCGCCGTGCCGGCGGGTTGCCGCCTTCAGTTCGGCCAGCGCCGCAAGTTCGCCCTTGACCTCGAGCGGACCGAACCGCTGCTCCCCGGGCGACCCCTTGTCGCGGAGCTGGATGATATCGACACCACCGGCCAGCGCCGCGTCCGCGAACGCGGCCAGATCGCCCTTGTCGCGGCGGGCGTCGGTGCACAGGTACAGCCGGGCGGTCGCGAGACGATCGCGCGGCGAAAGCTGTCGGCGAGCGGAGGACGGTTGCACAACTGCCACGGTAACCGCGCTAACGTGGAAATGTTGCAGGAGGTGGAACGTAGTGCGAACATCCGCGCGCTCGGCGCGGGCGCTGCCGGCGCGGAACCGCCGCTTGCGGTACCCGCCGGACACGGTGTCATCCCGGTCCCGGCCGCTCGCCGCCGGCCTCACCACCGATCCCGAATACGCCGATCGAATGCCCCGGAGGAGGTGGCCAGGATGACCGCGCCGGAAATCGCCCCCGGTTCGACCGTCGCCGTGGTCGGCGGCGGTGTGATCGGGCTGGCGGTGGCCTGGCGGGCCGCGGAAGCGGGCCGGTCGGTCACCCTCTTCGATCCGGCGGTGGGCAGTGGCGCCTCCTGGGTGGCCGGCGGAATGCTCGCACCACTGTCCGAGGGCTGGCCCGGCGAAGACGAGGTTCTCGCCTTCGGGGCGGCGGCGCTGGCCGCCTGGCCCGGATTCGCGGCCCGGCTCGCGGCCGTCACCGGTGTGGATGTCTTCGTGGCCGGTGAGACGCTGACGATCGCCCAGGACGGCGCGGACGCCGCCGACCTGCGCACCATCGCCGACTGGGTGAACGGGCACGGACACGATCTGCGCCTGGTGGACCGCGCCGGAGTACGGGCGCTGGAACCGGCGCTGGCCCGTACCGTCCGAGCCGGGCTCCTCGCCACCGCCGAACCCGCCGTCGACAACCGCCGGTTGGTCACCGCGCTGCGCAAAGCCGCCGGTGAAGCCGGGGTCACCGTGCGCCCCACCCAGGTACGCGACCTTGCGGAACTCGACCACGACCGGATCGTGCTCGCCGCGGGCGCCGCATCGGCCGCGCTCTGGCCGGGTCTGCCCGTCCGGCCGGTGAAAGGCGAGATCCTGCGCCTGCGGCAGCGTCCGGGTACCCAACCACCGCCCACGCGCGTGGTGCGGGCCCGGGTCCACGGGCGGCCCGTGTACTTCGTGCCCCGCGACGACGGGGTGGTGATCGGCGCGACCCAGTACGAGGCCGGTTTCGATACCGCCGTCACCGTCGCCGGGGTGCGCGACCTGATCGCCGACGCCGAAACCGTGCTGCCCGGGATCGGAGAATACGAGCTGACCGAGGCGAGTGCCGGATCACGACCCGGCACCCCGGATAATCTCCCATTGATCGGCCGGCTGTCCGACCGCGTGATCGCTGCCACCGGGCACGGCCGCAATGGCATGCTGACCAGTGCGCTCACCGCCGACGCGGTACTCGCCGAACTCGGCGGGCAGCCGCTGGCCGAGGTCGCGGCGGCCGATCCGCGCCGGTTCACGGCGTCCACACCCTCAGGAGGAATTCGATGATGCGATACCTCCCGCTCCGGCCTACGCCGACTGCATACACCGATCCCGAGGAGGATTCTCAATGATGCGCTACCTCCGCCTCCGCTCCGGCCTCCGCTGACCACATGCACCGATCCCTAGGAGGATTCTCAATGATGTCTGCGACTCCGATAGGCGTCACGGTGAACGGCGCCGATCACGAGTTCGGCACTCCGCTCAGCGTCCGTGAGCTGCTGGAACGGCTGGAACTGCCGTGCCAGGGCGTGGCGCTGGCGGTCAACGGCGCGGTATTCCCCAAATCGCGCTGGGACGAGCCCGTCGGACGCGGCTGGGAGATCGATGTGCTGACGGCGGTCCAGGGTGGCTGACGAACCGCTGCGGATCGCGGACCGCACCTTCGGCTCCCGGCTGATCATGGGCACCGGCGGGGCGGAGAACCTGACCGTCCTCGAGGAAGCGCTTCTCGCCTCCGGTACGGAGCTCACCACCGTCGCCATGCGCCGGGTCGACTCGGCCGGTGGCACCGGTGTACTCGATCTGCTGAAACGGCTCGATATCGCACCGCTGCCCAATACCGCCGGCTGCCGGACCGCCGCCGAAGCCGTGCTCACGGCCCGGCTGGCGGCCGAAGCGCTGGACACCACCTGGGTCAAACTCGAGGTGATCGCCGACGACCGCACCCTGCTGCCGGACCCCATCGAACTTCTCGATGCGGCCGAACAGCTGGTCGACGCCGGTTTCACGGTGCTGCCCTACACCAACGACGATCCGGCCCTCGCGCGCCGGTTGGAGGATGCGGGCTGCGCGGCGGTGATGCCGCTCGGCGCCCCGATCGGTACCGGCCTCGGGATCGGCAATCCGCACAATATCGAGATGATCGTGAGCCGCGCCGGGGTGCCGGTCATCCTCGATGCCGGTATCGGCACCGCGAGCGATGCCGCGCTGGCCATGGAACTCGGCTGCTCGGCGGTCCTGCTCGCCACCGCGGTCACCCGTGCCCGGCAACCGGCGCTGATGGCCGCTGCCATGGCCGACGCGGTGCGAGCCGGGCATCGCGCACGCGAGGCGGGCCGGATACCCAAGCGTTTTTGGGCTCAGGCGTCGTCACCTGAGTTGTAGTACCTGGGGGATGTCTCATCCTCCAGGATGACCGCGGGTCGCGACCATCGGGCGACGCGAGGGTCCCCGGAATAGGGCATGCTGGTCGGCATGATCGAAGTCCGGGGCTTGACCAAGCATTACGGGCAGACCGTCGCGGTCCAGGACCTGACCTTCACAGTGCAACCCGGTCAGGTCACCGGCTTTCTCGGACCGAACGGCGCCGGTAAATCCACCACTATGCGGATGATCCTGGGCCTGGACCGGCCCACGTCGGGTACCGCGCTGATCGACGGCAGACCCTACGCCGAGTTACGCCACCCACTGCGCGAGGTGGGGGCCCTGCTCGATGCGAAATGGGTCCATCCGAACCGCTCCGCACGCGCCCATCTGGAATGGATGGCCGTCTCCAACGATCTGCCGAAATCGCGGGTCGAGGAGGTGCTGCGGCTGGTGGGCCTGTCGGAGGTCGCCGGGAAATCCGCGGGCGGGTTCTCACTCGGGATGTCGCAGCGGCTGGGCCTGGCGGGAGCGTTGCTGGGTGACCCGAAGGTCCTGCTGTTCGACGAACCGGTCAACGGCCTCGACCCGGAGGGCATCCTGTGGATCCGGCGCTTCATGCAGCGCCTGGCCGCCGAGGGCCGCACCGTCCTGGTGTCCAGCCACCTGCTCTCGGAGATGGCGCAGACCGCCGATCATCTGGTGGTGATCGGCCGGGGCCGGCTCATCTCCGATTCCACCACCTCGGCGTTCATCGAACGCGCGTCGGAGTCCTCGGTGCGGGTGCGCAGCCCGCAGCTCGACGAACTACGCAGCCTGCTCACCTCGCAGGGGATGACGGTCAAACAGAACGACAGCAACGCCGACGGCGCGGCGCTGGTCGTGAACGGCGTGACCAGCGATGCCGTGGGCGCGCTGGCCGGTGAGCACCACATCACCCTCTACGAGCTGGCCCCGCAGCGGGGCTCGCTGGAGGAGGCGTTCATGCGGATGACCGGCGGGGATGTCCAGTACCACGGCGAGATCGGGTCCGCGGCGGACGCCACGGTCGTCGTGGACAAGCCGGCGGAGACCGAGCCGCTGTTCACGGGAGGTACGAAGTAATGGGTGTGCTGGCCGCGGAGCGGATCAAACTCACCTCCACCCGCTCGCCGTGGTGGTGCTCGGTGATCGTGGTGGCGCTGGCCGTCGGTTTCGCCGCGCTGTTCGGTCTCATCGGGCGGATAGCCGCCGACGACCCCCAGGCCTCCGGCGCACCCGCACTCACGGTCGATACCGCGTTCCTCGGTATCACCGGGTTCGGGGTCATGGTCTTGGCCATCATGGCCACCCTGACCGTGACCAGCGAATACCGGTTCGGCATCATCCGGACGACGTTCCAGGCCGTGCCGAACCGGACGCTGGTCATCGGCGCGAAAGCGGTGCTGGTCGGCGTCTACGCGGCAGTCCTGACCACGGTCCTGGCCTTCGCCGCCTATGCCGTCGCCAAGGCGGTGGCGGGGGACGCGGGCACGACGCTGATACTCGAGGGCAACTGGCGAGCGTTGTACGCGGTACCGATCCTCGCTTTCCTCAATGTGGTGCTGGCGATCGCGGTCGGCGTGCTCGTACGGCAATCCGCCGCGGCGATTTCCTTGATCGTTTTGTGGCAATTGATCATCGAACCCCTGGTCGGAGCACTGGGTAAGGTGGGACGTGAGATCAGCGCGTTCTTGCCGTTCCAGAACGCGAGCCGTTTCGCGACGATGGACGAGTCGCTGTCCTCGGCGAACTGGCACTGGGGTGCGTGGGGCAGCCTCGCCTACTTCACCGCCTTCGTCGCAGTCGTCGCCGGCATCGCGTTACTGGTGGTCAATCGGCGCGACGCCTGACTCGAGCCGCCCGAGCCGCTTCCCTCGCCGCTCGGGTAGGGTGCGCGACCTCGTCGGGAGAATTCGCGCATCCCGCGCCCTCGGCGGCCACTGCCCGGTCGCCGGGGTGCACGTACCACCGGTCCGGCGCGCCGCGCGCCGGACCGGTGGCCGTAATCACATCCTGGTCATTTGTCCTGATCATCGATGCGCGACCGGCACCCCGGCCCACGAACGCCGATTATCAGTAACCGGGAGTTCACCTCCGGCCGCACGGCCGTCGCTACCATCGAGATCGGGCAAGGCACCACACGTTTTCCATCGGCGGACCCAACGGCGTGCCGCACTCCTCCGATAGAGAGGTGACAGGTGACGATCCTCAGCACTCCCCCCACGTCCGACCCCCTGAGATACCCTCGGGGCGTGAACGAGAAACCCTCCGGTAGCGCATCGCCGGAGCCGGAGGTCGACAGCAGCACCGAGACCGGCGGCGAGAGCCCGGCGATCGAGCTGACCCCCGTCCCGGAGAACGGCGATCCGGCCACCGTGCGGTCGCCGCAGACCCGGGGGCGGCAGCGCCGCGTTACCGCCGAGGGCCCCGCGACCGCCACCACCGAACGGCCCCGGATCGGCCCGCTCTCCGCGTTCATGAACCGCGCGAACCAGCGTCCGGACGTTATCGAGGTCCTGCGCAAAGCACGCGAACAACTCCCCGGTGACCCGGCCTTCGGCGATCCGCTCTCGGTCACCGGCCCCGGTGGCGCCCGCGCCGTCGCCCGCGCCGCCGACCGGCTCGTCGGAGACAGCCCCAGCGCCGCCCGCGAGATCGGCTTCGGCGCCCTGCAGGTATGGCAGGCGATGCTCGAACGCCTGGGCCGCGGCAAGGGCACCGAAGAAATGACCGTGATGTTCACCGACCTGGTCTCGTTCTCGTCCTGGTCGCTGACCGCCGGCGACGAAGCCACCCTGGACCTGTTGCGCAAGGTCGCCCGCGCGATCGAACCGCCCATCGCCGAACGCGGCGGGCAGGTCGTCAAACGGATGGGCGACGGGGTGATGGCGGTGTTCCCCTCCGCCGACCGCGCGGTAGAAGCCGCGATCGCGGCGCGGCGCAACCTCGCCGACATCGCCGTGGGCAGTTACCGGCCCCGGATGCGTATCGGATTGCACACGGGCTCACCACGCGAAATCGGCGGCGACTGGCTGGGCGTCGACGTGACCATCGCGGCCCGGGTGATGGAAGCGGCGGGCAACGGCCGGATGATGATCTCCGAATCCACCCTCGCCGCCCTGGAACCGGAAACCCTCGCCGAACTCGGGCACACCGCCCGCCCCTACCGGCGCAGCTTCTTCGCCGCCCCGCTCAACGGGGTCCCGGAGGATCTGCGGATCTACCGGGTCAGCTCGGCCTAGCCGGACCGCGGGAGCGGGACTCCAGCCGGGCAAGCTGTCGGAACCGTTTCCGGGTCCCCGGCCGTACGCGAATCAAACGGCGACGGTAGAAGACGGTTCCGGCGCCGGTTCGTCCGCGGGTGGCCGCACATATCCGACCACTTCCGGGTCGTTCAGTGAGTACTTTCTCGTCGTCAACGAGTCGCTCGAGTTTCCTTCGATCGTGTGGACCGTGTTGCCCTCGACACGGTCGACGATCCCGATGTGATCGCCGCCGTCACTCCACTTGAAGACGATCAGGTCGCCCGGTTGCGGGGCCTCACCCTCAGGACGGTTCAAACCCATGGCGTTGGCATCGTTCCAGACCGTCTGAACACGATCTTTGTACGTCCAATCAACGTTGTAGCCCGCCCGCTTCCACATATCGGTAGCGAACGCGGAACACCAGGCACCGCCGATGTCGTAATCCGGCTTACCACCTCGACGATCGAGATAGCGGAGATTGTCCTCACCGAATTCGCCCACACCCCGGTTGAGTTCTTTCCGGGCGAAGGCGACGATATCGTTGGGGGCATCCCCGACGGCAAGGACTTTGGCATCACTTGCCGCCGTCACCGAGTGATAGTTCGACGGCGAAGACCCGCCCGAGGTTCCGGAATTGCCTCCATTACCCGTGTACGGGTTGGAGCGATCGATCTCTTCCGCATGGGTTTCCATACCAGTTTGCGCATCGTCGACCAAGCCGATGACATCGTCGAGGGTGGTCAGGGCACTTCTGATCAGCGCATATTCCGCGTCGATAGGCATGTGCTGCTCGCCCTCTACCGGGCCCGGCGCCTGCGCCAACTCGTCCTGCAGCGCCTCCACCTTCGACATGATGTCCTGGAAGGTCTGGTTCGTGGTGTCGAATGCGCTGACAGTGGAGTTGTTGACCGAATCGTTCCGGCGGCGCATCTCGTCGGTCTCGTCCTCGATCCGGCCGTGGTGTTCGCCGTACCGGTCGGCCATGACCGACTCCCCCTCCGGTGCGTCGAGCCCGCCCGAGCTGAGCAGGCCCTGGGTACGCAACCAGGCCAGTAGATCCGGGTCGTAACTCGTGTCGTTGGTCGCCAGCAACAGGACCTGCCCCTGGATGCACTCTTCGACGGCTTCGATGACGGCGACCGCCCCCGGCCGCGCCGCCGGTGGCGGATCCAGATCGATTTCCAGATCTGCACGGGTCGTCATCCGACCACCCACACCAGGTCGGCCTCGACCCCCATGACCAGCGTGCGTTCGAACCTCATCAGCACCTCGTGAGCGCACTCATCCAGGCCGCCGGCCAACCCGGCAGTCACCCTCACAGATGCATCGAGTATCGGACATTCCCGGCATTGGCGATATTCCAAAACAGAAGTTGCTGCACCACAAGTCGCTGGGACCGGGGCGTCACGGCATGAAAAGGGCTCGGTCGGGGCCGGGGATCCAGCAGTCGGAGGCGGCGTCGGAGTTGTAGCTGTCCCGGAAGTAGGCAATCAGGGCCGCCAGTCCCGGATGCGGGTCGATGCTGTTCCACAGCAGCGCATGGGGATACGCCGGAGTCGGGTCGATGATCCGGACCCGGCGGATATGGGGATGCCAGGGTAGTTCGAAGCCTTCACCGTTGAAGGTCGACAGGGAGTCGGATGCGGCTATGTGTTCCAGCATCGCCTCGATCGGTGCCGGACCGTGCGAGGTGCCGGCGTCGGGGAAGAGCTCCGAACGCGGGGTGCGGTCTACGGTGATACCGCTGAACCGGCTGAGGCAGTCGTAATAATCGGACCACTCCGACGGGACGGCCGCGCCCGGTACCCAAACGGTATGACCGGCCAGCTCGGCGAGGGTCACGGCACTACGGCCGGACAAGGGGTTGTCCTTTCCGACAAGCAGATGTAGCGCGTCGAGATAGGCCGGGACCGCGGCGATATGGCCGGGTAGTGCCCGGAGACCGCCCTGCGCCCGGGCGAACGCGGCATCGGCGCGACCGCCGAGCAAGGCGTCGCGGGAGGTGACATACGCGTTGGACTGCACGAACTCGACTTCGGCCTCAGGGTGGCGGGCCAGATAGAACCGCATGGCCCGCATCTCCGCCAGCCGTTCCCCCAGAATCGCCACGCGCAATGGCCCTCGCCGGGCAGTAGCGGTGGCGACCGCCTCGTCGGCGAGGGCGAGCAGCGCCCGGGCGTGCGCCATGAACCGCCGGGCCGCAGCGGTCGGTACCGCGCCGGTGGGCACGCGGTCGAACAGCGCGATCCCGAGCCGGCTCTCCAGCCGTGCGATCCGCTTGGACACCGCCTGCTGGCTGATGCCGAGCACGTCGGCGGCGGACCCGAATTGCCCGTGGTCGGTGACCGCGACGAAAGCCCGCACAGTCGCGAGGTCCAGATCGGTCACCCTGCCTCCTGATACATCCATCGGTTGTCGAAACCCTCGTGTCGATTGTTCGACCTACCGCACTTCACCTGGTCATATATAGCCGAAATGACCTTATAAGCCGCCCCGGGACGACAACCGGACTGCCCCGGGTGTGGCTCGACGGCACGGGGTTCACCGATGACGAACGCGTCTTTCGTGCATCTGCACAATCACACCGAGTACTCGATGCTCGACGGTATGGCGAAGGTGGATCCGCTGTTCGCCGAGGCCGAACGGCTCGGTATGCCCGCGGTCGGGATGACCGACCACGGCAATATGTACGGGGCGGCGGAGTTCTTCCGGCGGTCCCGGCAATCGCCGGTCAAGCCGATTATCGGTATCGAGGCGTATGTCGCGCCGGAGTCGAGATTCTCCGGTAAGCGCGTGTTGTGGGGTGACCCGTCGCAGAAGTCCGACGATGTCTCCGGGTCCGGCGCCTACCTGCACATGACGATTTTCGCCCGCACTGCCGCCGGGCTGCGCAACCTGTTCCGATTGTCGTCGCGGGCGTCGTTCGAGGGTCAGCTGGGGAAGTGGCCGCGGATGGACGCGGAACTGATCGCCGAACACGCCGAGGGCCTCCTCGCCACCACCGGCTGCCCGTCGGGTGAGGTCCAGACCCGTTTGCGGCTGGGGCAATTCGACGCGGCCTACGAAGCGGCGGGGCGGTGGCGCGATATCTTCGGCCCGGAGAACTTCCTGCTCGAGGTGATGGACCACGGGCTCACGATCGAGCGGCGGGTCCGCGAGGATCTGCTGGCGGTCGGGGCGAAGACCGGCCTGACTCCGCTGGCCACCAACGACTGTCACTACGTTCTGCGGCAGCAGTCCGCGGCCCACGAGGCCATGCTGTGCGTCCAGACCGGCAAAACGTTGTCGGACCCCACGCGGTTCCGGTTCGGCGGCGACGGCTACTACCTGAAATCCCCGGCCGAGATGCGGGCGCTGTGGGACAGCGAGGTTCCCGGCGCCTGCGACGCCACGCTCGCCGTGGCCGACCGGATCGAACCGTACGACGACGTCTGGGAATTCCGCGATCGGATGCCGGTGTTCCCGGTGCCCGAAGGGCATTCCGAGGACAGCTGGCTACGCCAGGAGGTCGCGGCCGGACTGCGCTGGCGTTTTCCGGACGCGGTGCCGGACAACTACCGCGACCGCGCCGAATTCGAGCTGGACATCATCCGCGACAAGGGTTTTCCCGCCTACTTCCTGGTCGTCGGTGACCTGATCGCCTATGCACGGCGAGTCGGGATCCGGGTCGGGCCCGGCCGCGGTTCGGCGGCCGGATCGCTGGTGGCGTACGCGCTGGCCATCACCAATATCGACCCCATCGAGCACGGGCTGCTGTTCGAACGTTTCCTGAACCCGGAACGGCCGTCGGCGCCGGATATCGATATCGATTTCGACGATCGCCGCCGTGGCGAGATGATCCGCTACGCCACCGAGCGCTGGGGCGCGGACAAGGTCGCCCAGGTCATCACCTTCGGTACCATCAAGACCAAGGCCGCCATCAAGGACGCCGCGCGGGTGCAGTTCGGCCAGCCCGGATTCGCGATTGCCGATCGGATCACCAAGGCGCTGCCGCCCGCAGTGGCCGCGAAGGACATCTCCGTCGCGGGCATCACCGATCCCGGCCACGACCGCTACAGCGAGGCCGCGGAAGTGCGGGCGCTCCTCGACGCCGACCCGGACGTCCGCCGGATCTACGACACCGCCGTGGGCCTGGAGGGCATGGTCCGCGGTGCCGGTGTGCACGCCTGCGCGGTGATCCTGTCCAGCGAACCACTGGTCGACGTGGTCCCGCTGTGGAAACGGCCGCAGGACGGGGCCGTCATCACCGGGTGGGACTATCCGTCGTGCGAGGCCATCGGCCTGCTCAAAATGGACTTCCTCGGTCTGCGCACCCTCACCGTGATCGGCGACTGCCTCGACAATATTCGCGCGAACCGGGGAATCGATATCGACCTCGACACCCTGGCCCTGGCCGACCGGGCGACCTACGCCATGCTCGCCCGGGGCGACAACCTGGGTGTTTTCCAGATGGATTCGGCCGGTATGCGCGAACTGCTGCTGCGGATGGCACCGACCGAGTTCAACGATCTGGTGGCCTCCAACGCGCTGTACCGGCCCGGGCCGATGGGCGTCGGCGCGCACTGGGCCTACGCCGACCGCAAGAACGGCCGGGAGGCGGTGACGCCGATCCACCCCGAACTCGACGAACCGCTGCGCGAAATCCTCGCCGAAACGTACGCGCTGATCGTCTATCAGGAACAGATCATGCAGATCGCACAGCAGGTCGCCGGCTACTCGCTGGGCCAGGCCGATCTGCTGCGCCGGGCCATGGGCAAGAAGAAACCGGAAGTGCTGGCCCAGGAATTCGAGAACTTCCGCGACGGGATGCGCGGTAACGGCTACAGCGACGAAGCGGTGACGGCACTGTGGGAGGCAGTACTCCCGTTCGCGGGATACGCCTACAACAAATCCCATGCCGCCGGTTACAGCCTGGTGATGTACTGGACCGCCTATCTGAAGGCGAACCATCCCGCGGAATTCATGGCCGCGCTGCTCACCTCGGTCGGCGACGACAAGGACAAATCCGCGACCTACCTCGCCGACTGCCGCAAACGCGGTATCCGCGTGCTCCCGCCGGACGTGAACCAGTCCGCCGCCACATTCACCAGTGTCGGCGCCGATATCCGGTTCGGTCTGGGCGCCGTGCGCAATGTCGGTGAACCGGTGGTGCAGGCCGTGGCCCGGGCGCGCGCGGCAGCCGGGGAATTCACCAGCTTCTCGGACTACCTGGCCAAGGTCGACAGCACCGGTTGCGCCAAGAAGGTCGTCGAATCACTGGTCAAAGCAGGGGCGTTCGATTCGCTGGGGCATCCCCGGAAAGGCCTGTACACGATCCACAGCGACGCGGTCGATGCCGTGATGAGTACCAAAAAGGCGGCCGCGCGCGGCCAATTCGACCTTTTCGCCGACGCCGGGGCGGACCCGGACCTCGGCGCCTCGGTTTTCGATATTCCGGTGCCCGAACAGGAATGGGCGACCCGGGAGCGGTTGAGCTTCGAACGAGAAATGCTCGGGCTCTATGTTTCCGGCCATCCACTGGACGAGATCGCTACCGCGCTGAGCAGGGTCGGTGACACGCCGATCAGCGCACTGCGCGACGGTCTGGTCCCGCACGGCCGCAAGGTCGCGGTGGCAGGCATCATCGCCACCGTCGACCGGCGCGTCACCAAGAAGGGTGAGCCCTGGGCGATCGCACGTGTCGAGGATCTGGAGGCCGGCGTCGAGATCTTGTTCTTTCCGGCCGCCTACGCCGGCGCCGCCGCTCTCCTCGCCGAGGACGCCGTCGTGGTCGTCACCGCGCAGGTCAGTATCCGTGACGGCAGGCAGTCTCTGCTCGGCGATCAGGTGCGAGACCCTGATCTGACCGCTGCCGGGCCGGGCCGGCCGCTGGCTCTCACCCTCGCCACCACCGCCTGTACACCGCATTCGGTGCGCGCGCTGCGGGAAACCCTGCAGCGTCATCCCGGAGCCACCGAAGTCCGGATCAACTTGATAGGCGCCCGGGGACCCCGGCTGCTCGCCCTGGACCCACGTTTCCGGGTCACCACCTCGCCGGCCCTGATGGGCGAGCTGAAAGCACTGTTCGGGCCGGCCTGCCTGCGCTGAGTCCCCGGCTCAGGACAGGTCGAGATGCCGGTTCATTGCCATCGCGGCCTCGGCGAGTTCCGGCAGTTCCAGTACCCGGACCCCGTGCTGCTCGAGTTTCTCCACACCCACACAGTTGACGACGAAGGTGGCGGGTTCGCGCCAGGCGATGACCACGGTCGGGATGCCGGCGGCGAGCACGCGATCCGTGCACGGCAGCCGGCTCTTGGTTGCGCGTTCCGAGCACGGTTCCAGGGTGCTGTACAGCGTGGCGTGGCGCAGCCGGGGATCCTGCGGATCGAGTTTGGCCAGGGCGGCTTCCTCGGCGTGATTCTTGGGGTCGGCCTCGCGGGAATAGCCGGTGGCGAGCTCGGTGCCGCCGGCGACGATCACCGCGCCCACCGAGAA
This sequence comes from Nocardia sp. NPDC051750, assembly GCF_044453135.1. NCBI lineage: Bacteria > Bacillati > Actinomycetota > Actinomycetes > Mycobacteriales > Nocardiaceae > Nocardia > Nocardia sp. NPDC051750. Next base: position 487,424 of record NZ_JBITCK010000001.1, read on the forward strand.
GGCGCCCGGAGCGGGTGGGCTGCGCCGCGCCAGCTCGATCGCCCGGTTCATCCACTGGTGGTGGTCGGGTTCGGGCATCAGGACTCCTGGGGTCGATAACGCAACACTGCCACATCGCCGAGCTGGGTGACCTCGAGTAGTTCCATACGGTGGGTGGAGCCGCCGGGGAACCGGGCAGGGTGCAGGAAACGCGGTGCGTGCGGATCGCCCACCAGAGTGGGGCCGATCGCGAGGTGGAGTTCGTCGGCCAGCCCCCCGGCCAGGAACGCGGTATGGATCCGGCCGCCGCCCTCGACCATCAACCGGTCGATCCCGCGCGCGCCGAGGTCGTCGAGCAGCGCTCCGAAGTCGAGCTCGGTGCCCAGTGCGACGATCTCCGCGGGCGCTGTCAGCCGGTCGGCGAGCCGCCGGGCACCGGTTTCGGTGGTGTACACGAGCGGCGGATGTTCCTCGGTGCCGTGCTGCCAGAAACGGGCGTCCGGATCCAGCTCGCCGGCCGCGGTCACCGTCACCTTCCGCGGATACTCGGGCTGCCCGGCGGCGACCCGGTTCCGGCGGCGGTCCTCGCTCTTGACGATCAACCGCGGGTTGTCGCGCCGCACGGTCTCGGCGCCGACCAGAATCGCGTCCGACCGGGCGCGCAGTGCGTCGACCCGGTCGAAATCGGCCTCGTTCGACAGCAGGAGGCGCTCGGCGGCCGTGTCGTCGATATATCCGTCGACACTCACCGCGACCGACAGCAAGACGAAAGGCCTGCCCGCCATCAGGCTCCCGGCCCCAGTACCCGGCCCCGCGGGATCCCCAGCACCCGGGCTTCCGCGGCGGCGGCCGCGCCCGGGCCCGCGGCGGGATCACCGGCCACGGACACTGCTGCCGCCGCCTCCGCCGACTCCCCGGCATCGGGTTCCTCCGGCGGATACGGCGGGTCCAGCAGCACCGCCCGCTCCCCCGGACCCGCCGGGTCGGCGTGCAGCCAGACGAATTCCGCGCCCAGATCGATCGTGCGGGGCAGGGTCACCGCCAGTTCCGCCATATCCACCTGTGCGCATTCACTGGTGTCCATCCGGGCGAACGTCGCGCGCAGGCCGGGCCAGGCGTCGGCGAAACCGGCGTGCAGCGGAAACGCCGCCACCTCGTCCTCGGGGACCCAGGCCAGTTCGACGCTCTCCTTGTTGGGGCGGACGGGCAGCCGTTTGCCGGCATCGGCGATGACGGTGGTGTAGGTCCAGCCGCTGGGCGCGACGAATGTCACGCGTTCGGCCCGCACCTGGATATCGGCGGCCTTGATCCCGGCCTCCTCGTCCGCCTCGCGCACCGCGGTGTGTACGGCGGTCTCGTCGCTGTCCCGGGCACCGCCGGGCAATGCCCACGTTCCGCCCTGATGGCTCCACAGCGCCCGGTGCTGCAGCAATACGGCCGCGCCGCCGGTGCCGATCGGCGCCCGCAGCAGCAGCCCGGCCGCGCCGAATTTCCCCCAGTGCCGTACCCCACCAGGGCTGAAAGCCCACCCGTCTCCATCACCGCGCATCTCGCACCGTCCTCGTCGACCGTTCCACTCCATCCTGCCGTACCCGGCTGCCAGGATGGTCAGTGTGGCCGTCGAAGCGCGAGCATGCACAATACCGAATACGCTCATAACAGCGGTGTGAGCGATATCGCCCACACACCGCACAGCGATACAGCGCACACGGCGCCCAGAGTTGGAGGGTGGACATGACTCGGTCGGCGGTGGATCGGGTGGTCTCCGAACCCGAACCGGCCCAGCCGGAACCGGCACCCGCGCCCGCGCGGACCGGTCTTGCCCGGCCCCGGGTCGAATTGGCCTGGAAGTGGCTGGATCCTGCGCGGCTGCGCCTGTTCGCGCAATCCTCACCGGGCCGCCTGATAGGAATCGGGCTGCTACTCGTGGTGCTGTGCCTGGGATCCGGCGCGATCACGGCAGCCACCGTGCACGACCGGCAGCGCGACCTCGACGTCCTGCTGGCCGACACCGAACCCGACGCCCATGCCGCACACCGGCTCTACACCTCGCTCTCGGTCGCCGACGCCGCCGCGGCCACGGCCTTCATCTCCGGTGGCCTGGAACCGGAGCAGGTGCGTGACCGCTACAGCCAGGCGCTCGGCGAAGCGGGCGCCGAACTGGTGACACTGTCCGGCGACGACGCCGAGGACGACCGCCGGCGGATCGATATCGGTTCCGGGCTGCCGGTGTATGCGGGTCTGGTGGAGACCGCGCGGGCGAACAACCGGGTGGGGTATCCCATCGGCGCCGCGTATCTCAGCGAGGCGTCCCACGAGATGCAGAACGAACTGCTGCCGACGGCCGAACAGCTCTATATCCGGCGCGCGGACGCCGTGGACGGCGCTCAGGACCGGCATGTCCGGCCGCCCTGGCTCGCGATCCTGCCGCTGGTGGTGGCGCTGGGCGCGCTCGTCTGGGCGCAGCGCCTGCTGGCCCGGGTCTGGCATCGGACGTTCAACCCGGGTCTGCTCCTGGCCTCCGGCGCGGTGCTGATCCTGTTGCTGTGGACGGTGATCGCCGGATCGGTTTCGGCCGCGTCGATGTCCAGCGGCCGCTCCGACGGCACAGTTCCGGCCGCCCGGCTCACCGAGGGCCGGATCCTCGCGCAGCAGGCACGGTCCGCGGAAACCCTGAAACTGGTGCGGCGCGATACCACCGGTGATTACGATCGTGCCTTCGACGCGAACATCACCCGGCTCAACGAACTACTCGCCGGGCACAACGATCGCGCGACCACCGACGCCCGTGCCGCACTACTGCACTGGCTGGCGGCGCATCAGCGAATGAACGACACGCTGAACCGCGGGGAGTTCTCCCGGGCCGCTACGATCGCCACCGGGCCCGGCGCCGAGAACGCCACCGTCCACGTCGAAGCGCTGGACAACGCCTTGGGCGCCGGAATCACCGACACCCGGGAAACTCTGCGCAGCAATATTTTCCACAGCGCCCGGGTACTCGACTACCTGGCGCCCGGCGCAGTGATCCTCGGTATCGCGGCCGCGGCGTATATCTCTTTCGGAATTTGGCCGAGACTGCGGGAGTATCGATGAAACCTGCGCGCAACCCCGGCCGACCGGCGATCCGGCGCCGATCGGCCGCGACACGAACCGGGTCGCCGCGACCGACCGGCCGCTCCTGGCCGCTACGCGCCGGTATCGCCTGCACCGCACTGCTCCTTGCGGGCTGCGCCACCGGACCGGGCCCGCACAGCGATACAGCGCACGGCGACTACCGCGAGCCACCCCTGCCGGCGCAGGCGACCGTGATCGCCGCGGACGGTCCCGTGCAGGTGCCCGACGACCCGGACTGCGGCGATCCCACCGCGAGCCTGCGCCCCGCCGGACCGGCAGCTACCGGACCCGCGCTGAACCGCATCCGGGCCCGCGGCCGGCTGGTCGTCGGATTGGACACCGGCAGCAACCTGTTCAGCTTCCGCGACCCCGAAAGCGGTGTCATCGTCGGATTCGACGCCGATATCGCCCGTGAGGTGGCTCGCGACCTGTTCGGCGATCCCGACCGCATCGAATACCGCAGTCTCGGTTCGGAAGAGCGGGAGGCGGCGCTGATCGATCGCCGGGTCGATATGGTCGTCAAGACGATGACGATCACCTGCGCCCGGTTGCAGCGGGTCGCGTTCTCCACGGTGTACCTGCAGGCGCACCAGCGGGTGCTGGCCGTCCAGGACTCCGGAATCGAGAGCCTGAAAGACCTCGCGGGCAAACGAGTGTGCACGATCCGCAGCACCACCTCGCTGGAACACATCAGCCGGATCCAGCCCGACGCGTCCATCCTCACCGTGCCCACCTGGGCCGACTGCCTGGTGGTGCTGCAACAGCGCCAGGTGGACGCGGTCAGCACCGACGACGCGATCCTGGCCGGGCTCGCCGAGCAGGATCCGCACACCGAGCTGGTCGGTCCGAGTATCAGCGAGGAGCCCTACGGGATCGGCATCCCCAAGGACGATCAGGATCTCGTACGGTTCGTCAACGGCACACTCGACCGGATCCGTGCCGACGGGACCTGGAGCCGGCTCTACACCCAGTGGCTCGGTACTCTGGGGCCGACACCCGCACCGCCGCCGGCCGCCTATCGGGACTGATCAACGTGGCAACGGACGAGTCGGGCGATCGATCCGGGTCCACGGAGAGCCCGGAACCGCCGGAAACACAAGCACTCGGCACCACACCGCCGCCCGAGGAGTCCGATCCCCGCACGGCCGAACCGGGATCGAGTGAAGGATTCGAGGCGAGCGAGCGCGCCGGCGGTACCGGACTCGGCACCACAGCAGTCCCCGATACCGCGGCGGTTCCCGGCACCGCGGCCATCGACTTTGCCGCACCGTGGGCCGGAACCAGCCTGGCGTCCGGCCGGGTCAGCGGCAGTCAGCTGCGGACCGGACGCAGCACCCGGACCATGCGTTCCCGGCCGTCCGTGCGCACCCTCGTCGCCGGTCTGGTCGAGATCCCGCCCGTCGAACCCGCCGATCCGACCGCGGCCGTGCTGTCCGATCCGGTGGTGGCAGAGGGCAGGCGGTTCTGCTGGCGGTGCACGAAACCCGTCGGTCGGACAAGCCCGAGCGGGCCGGGGACCACCCGTGGCACCTGCGCGAATTGCGGGGCATCCTATGACTTCCGGCCGAGCCTGGACCCCGGCGATATGGTTGCCGGCCAGTACGAAATCCAGGGTTGTCTCGCGCACGGCGGCCTGGGCTGGATCTATCTGGCCATCGACCGTAATGTCAGCGACCGCTGGGTGGTGCTCAAGGGCCTGCTGCACGCGGAGGATATCGAGGCCCAGGCCGTGGCCGTGGCCGAACGCGAGTTCCTCGCCGAGGTCGCCCATCCGGGTATCGTCAAGATTCACAATTTCGTCGAGCATCGGGTGCCCGGCCGTGAGCCGATCGGGTTCATCGTCATGGAGTACGTGGGCGGCCGTTCGCTGCGCAGTATGCTCGACGACCATCCCCGCCCCGAGCGGATTCCGGTGGCGCAGGCGATCGCCTATGTGCTCGAGGTGCTGCCCGCCCTCGACTATCTGCACGCCACCGAGCTCACCTACAACGACCTCAAACCGGACAACATCATGATCACCGAGGACCAGGTCAAACTGCTCGACCTCGGCGCGGTGGCCCCGATCGAAGCCTATGGAAATCTGTACGGGACCAAGGGTTTCCAGGCTCCCGAGATAGCCCGCACCGGCCCCACCGTCGCCTCCGACATCTACACGGTGGGCCGGACACTCGCTGTGCTGACCCTCAATATTCCGACCGAGAACGGCGCCTACCGCGACGGCCTGCCGACGCCGGAGGACGAACCGGTCCTGGCGCAGTACGAATCGTTCCACCGCCTGCTGCTGTGTGCCACCGACCCCGAACCGGAGCGCCGATTCCTGTCGGCCGGCGCGATGGCCGACCAGCTGGCCGGAGTCCTGCGGGAGATTCTCGCGCTCGATACCGGAGCCGAACATCCGCACCGTTCGGTGGTGTTCGGTAAACAGCGCACCGCGTTCGGCACCGAACAACTGATCGGCCGGACCGACGCCTACGCCGACGGAGTCGACCACGACACCACGCTGGCCGCCGCCGATATCGCCGCCGCACTGCCGATTCCCCTGCCGTCACCGGCCGACCCGGCCGCCCGCCGGCTCTCGGACACACTGCAGGCAGACCCGGATCAGGCCCTGGCCGCGTTACACGAAGCACGCGAGGAACTGGCACGCGATCCCGCGGCGGCACCGGAGAATCTGGAACTGGAGCTGCGGCTGGCCGAAGCGCGGATCCTGCTGGACCTGGACCGGGTCGCCGACGCCACCGAACTGCTCGACGCCATCCCGCGGACGGGCCGGCACGAATGGCGGATCGACTGGTACACCGGACTGGCCGGGTTGCGCGAGAACGACTACGAGAAGGCCTACTCCGCCTTCGACGCCGTACTGCGTGTACTCCCGGGCGAGCTATCGCCCAAACTGGCCCTCGCCGCCACCGCCGAACTCGTTCTGCAGCACTGGCATCCGGACGAGACCAAGGCATGGCGGGCGTATGCCGAGAACTTTTACGCCACCACCTGGCGCACCGATCACGGCCTGGTCAGCGCGGCGTTCGGCCTGGCCCGGCTGCTATCGGCCACCGGTCGTTACGCGGAGGCGGTCGCCGCGCTGGACGAAGTACCCGCCTCCTCGCGCTATTTCACCACCGCGCGGATGACCGCGGTGCTGCTACTGCTCACCAGCGCGCCCGTCGGGGACCTGCCCGAACAGATCCTGCGGACGGCCGGTGCCCGGGTGGCGGCACTCCCCCCGCAGGAACGCCGGGCGGTGCAATTACGGGTCATCGTCCTCGGCAGCGCCCTGGCCTGGCTGCAAGCCGGTAACACCCCGGAGCAGCCACGCCCCCCGCTCATGGGTGTCGCGTTCACCGAGAACGCGCTGCGTGACAGCACGGAAAAGGATCTGCGCACGCTGGCCCGGATGGCCCCCGGCCGCGGCCACCGCTACGCACTCGTGGACCTGGCCAACTACATGCGCCCCACCACCTGGTTCTGAACGACCTCACCGTGGGGTGAGGTGCGCGAGCGTCGTGATGACGCGATCGGCGATATCCGGCGGCCAGGGGAACGACGGGGAGACCATGCGCTGGTGGGCGAGTCCGTGTAGGCCGAGCCATAACGCGACGGTGTCGGCCGGCACGTCGGTGCTGGTCGCGCAGCCCGCCTCGACACACTCCTCGAATGCCCCGATGAGCAGCACCAGGGTCTCCTCGCCCAGCGTGGCCATCTCGTTCTCGGTCACGGACGCTTTGCTCAGATCAGGTATCCAGACCCCGCCGAACATGGCCCGGTAGCGACCGGGCCGGGTTCGGGCGAATTCCAGATAGGCATCACAGAGGGCTCGCAGCCGCTCCCGGGGTGAATCGGCGGCGGCGTTCAGCGCTTCGCGCAACTGCTCGTCCAGTTCGTCGAAGGCATTGCGGACGACGGCGAGCATGATGGCGGGCTGGTCGGGGAAGTGGCGGTAGATCGAGGGCGCGGCGATCCCGGCCCGGCGCGCGACGGAGCGCAGGGTGATGGCGCTTTCCTCGCCGGTCTCGTCGAGCAGTTCGACCGCCGCCACCACGATTTCGTCGCGCAACCGGGCCCCCTCCCCGCGACGGTTGCGAGTACGGGTGGCTGTTGCTGTTTTTTCCTCGCCCATACCGTCACCTTACATAACAAAACTTACAGCTGTTACCTCTTGCGCAATTTCAACTAACGTGCGTAACCTTACGATTGTTAACGCAACTGAGCGGATCGGATCACCACCATGGGCAACAACACCGTCACCACCCGCGTCACCGAGATCGTCCTGCCGGGGAAAGTCGAACCGGACGGCCTCCGGGTCACCACTCGCGAACTGCCGGCGCCGGCCACCGGACAGGTCGTGCTGAGCCTCGACGCGACGGGTGTGTCGTTCGCCGAACAGCAGATGCGCCGCGGCAAGTACTTCGACCAGCCGCCGTTCCCCTTCGTGCCCGGCTACGACGTGGTCGGCACTGTCACCGCCACCGGCCCAGGGGTGGATACCGCCCTGATCGGCCGCCGATTCGCCGCGGTCACCAAAGTCGGCGCCTGGGCCAGCTCACTGCTGCTCGACGCCGCCGACCTGGTGGCCGTACCGGACGGCGTCACCGCGGCCGCCGCCGAAACCGTGGTGGTCAACGGCGTCACCGCGTGGCAGATGCTGCACCGCACCGCCGCGGTGCGCGCCGGCGGGACGATCGTGGTGCTGGGGGCCAACGGCGGCGTCGGGTCCACGCTCGTGCAACTGGCCCGCCAGAGCGGGATCACGGTGATCGGCACCGCCTCCCCGCGCCACCACGCGACCGTACGCAACCTGGGCGCGATCCCGGTCGACTACCGCGACCCGCAGATGTACCAGCGGATCGCCGACATCGCGCCGGACGGTGTAGACGCGGTATTCGACCACGTCGGTGGGGCCGGGCTGACGGACTCCTGGAAGCTGCTGCGCCGCGGCGGAACACTGGTGTCCTACGGCACCGCGGCCACCAAGGACGCCGACGGAAATTCCCGGCTGCCGGTGCTGAAACTGTTCGGTCAGCTGGCGATGTGGAACTACCTGCCCAACGGCAAGAGCGCACACTTCTACAACTTCTGGGCCGGTAAACGTCGTCTCGACACCTTCCGGAGCCGGCTGCGCGAGGACCTCACCCAGGTCCTGCGACTGCTGGCCGCCGACGTGATCACCCCGCAGATCGCCGCGGAATTCCCGCTGTCCGAGGCGGGTTCGGCACTGGCGCTGGCCGAATCACGCACGGTCGCCGGGAAGGTCGTCCTCGTGCCCGACGCGTGAATACAACCCCCGGATCTCTTTCCCCCACCGCCTCCCCCGCACCCACGTCCGCTGAATCCGCACCTCGAACTCGGAGACGAACAGTCATGACCACCACAACTTTCGCCACCCCGGCCACCGCCATTGCCCGCGCAGGCGACGTCGACAACCGCGCCACCTACATCAGCTTCGGACTCGCCTACATCATCGGACATGGCGCCGCCGCCATCTCCCAGGGCGACAACCCACTGGTCAGCCTGCCCGGATGGTTGCCGCTGACCCTGCTCGGTATCGGTCTCGCGATCGGCACCGTGTGTGCCACCGTCGCTGCGCTGCGCGCCCAGCGCGGTGCGAGCGAACCCGATGTGCTCAGCGGAAAACTCCTCGGCGCTTCCTGGGCAGTGGCTTTCATCGCCTTGTTCCTGGCGATCACCGGTCTCTCGTCGAGTCTGGCCGTGCCCGAACTACAAGCTGTACTGTGGCCCGCCGGATCCGGGCTGATCGTCGGCCTGATGTACCTCAGCGAAGGCGCCGCCCGCCGCAACGTCCTGCACTACAGCTTCGGCGCCTGGCTCGCCCTGGTGTCCACCGTCGCACTCTTCTTCAGCACGCCGGGTCTCTTCTGGGTCCTCGCCGTCGCCGGCGGCGGTGGCTACGCGATCGCCACCGTCCTCGAATTCCGCCGCCGCGCCCGCCGCTGACCGTCGACAACCGAAGACGAAAACAACAGGAGAATCGGATGATCTACCACTGCAACCGCATGAAACTCAGGAAAGACATCACCCACAGGAAGCCGGCCGTTCGGGACGTGCACGACCAGATCCGTGGCTGAACGGTGACAGTCACGCGAGAGACCGACGAGGCCGTGACAGTCCCGTCCGCGGGCCGCGGTAGGTCGCGCCCAGTGAGGGATTGGGCTCGTAGTGCGCCGCAGTCACGGCGACCGGATGCCGCGCAGCTGCGGCGCGGAAACGGTCGGCCGAGCCCGGGCGCGGCCGACCGTTCGGATTCAGTCCGACCAGACCGATTCGATCGACGTCGGCTCGGTCGGGGGTGGGGTCGGGGTGCCGCTGGGGGTTCGGGAGAAGCGCGGGGCCGGTGCGTGCTGGGTGACCTTCTCCAGTTCGATCAGCGAACCGCGGGCGGCGATATGGTCGTTCTCGCTCGCTTCCTCGAAGGTGAGGACGGGGGTGACGCAGGCGTCGGTGCCGGCGAAGATCTCGGCCCATTCGTCGCGGGTCTTGCTGCGGAACTTGTCGGTGAAGAGTTTCTTCAGCTCGTCCTGACCGGCGGGGTCGAGCTGGAACGGGAGCCCGTCGGGGTCGATTTCCAGACCGGCCAGCAGCTGCGCGTAGAACTGCGGTTCGATCGCGCCGACCGCCATGTACTTGCCGTCGGAAGTCTCGTAGGTGTCGTAGAACGACATACCGGTGTCGAGCAGGTTCGTGCCCCGCTCCGAGGACCAGGCGCCCATACCGCGGAAGCCCCAGATCATATGGGAGAGCGCCAGCGCACCGTCGACCATCGCGGCATCGATGACCTGGCCCTTACCCGAGTTCTGCCGTTCCACCAGGGCGGCGAGGATGCCGAAGACCAGGAACATGGACCCGCCGCCGAAATCGCCGACCATGTTCAGCGGGGGTATCGGACGCTCGCCCTTACGACCGATGGCGTTCAGCACACCGGTGAGGCTGATGTAGTTGATATCGTGCCCGGCCCGGTCGGACATCGGCCCGTGCTGACCCCAGCCGGTCATCCGCCCGTAGACCAGGCGCGGGTTGCGTTCCAGCGCGGTATCCGGTCCCAGCCCCATCCGTTCGGTGACCCCGGGCCGGAAACCTTCGATGAAGACGTCGGCCTTCTCCACCAGACCGAGCACTTTCTCGACATCGGCCGGATCTTTCAGGTTGGCCTCGACGACGGTGCGGCCGCGCAACTGCGGCCGGTCCACCCCGCCCGGCAGCGAACCGGCCCGCTGGACCCGCACCACATCGGCGCCGAGATCGGCGAGCAGCAATGCGGCATGCGGCCCCGGGCCGATACCGGCCAATTCGATCACGCGAATGCCCGCGAGCGGGCCCTGCTTGGCGGTGGATGGTGTACTCACGCCTTACCTCGGTTCGTCGTCGATCCAGTGTCCACCCGCGGCCGCCCGCGGGACATATTGACAGTATGACAACAGGGGCGCAACGTCACGGTCTCGGTTCGGACAATCCTGTTTCCGCAGCTGTCGGTGGGTGCGGGCACACTGTCGATATGCCCGGCTCCACCCTCGCCCCACTCGACGCGACAGATTTCGACACCGCGATCGGCCGCTGCGCCGTCGCGTGGCGCGGTGACGCGGTGGCCCGCTTCCACCTCCCCGGCCACGACCCGCTGACCACCCCGGTGGGACGCATGGGCGAGGACGCCCACTGGCTCCCCACTCCCACCACGGGCTCCCGCGGCGAGGTGATCACCCGGATCCGCGCCCACCTCGACGGCGACCTCGACGACCTCCGCTGGATCCCGATCGACCTCACCGAACTGCCGGAGTTCCACCGCGCCGTCTATACCGTCACCCGGGCCATCGACCCGGGTCGCACCCTCAGCTACGGCGAGGTCGCCGACCGCGCCGGCACCCCCGGCGCTGCCCAAGCCGTCGGCCAGGCCCTCGGCCGCAACCCGATTCCGCTCATCATCCCGTGTCACCGGGTCCTGGCCGCCGACCACGCCCTGCACGGTTTCTCCGCACCGGGCGGTATCGAAACCAAACAGCGCCTCCTGGCCATCGAACGCACCGCGGGCTTCGGCGAACCGACCCTTTTCTGATCCACAGCGATCCCGTCTGTACCGGCCGGACCGCTGCTGGGACGGCCCCGATCAGCCACAAATCTTTTTCCGGACCCGATCAGTGCTGGTCCGCGCGCCCCGGGAATCGAGACGAGAATGCGCTGGAGGGGTAGGGCGGACTTTGCGAGAGTAGGCCCATGCCGTCGTTCACGAACCTGCCGCCCGCGACCTTCGAGTCGTTCGACGGAACCATGATCTGCTACTACCGGGCCGGTGACGGATCGCCGGTGATCATGATTCACGGTTCCGGCGGCGGGCTGCATTCCTGGCAACCGGTGGCCGAACATCTGCCGGACCGCTTCGATCTGTGGTTGCCGGCCCGGCGCGGTTACGCACCGAGTGGGCCGGGGCACGCACCGAAACATTTCGCGGACGAGGTACGCGATCTGGGGATGATCATCGACATGATCGGCCGGCCGGCGCATCTGGTGGGCATGTCGTACGGCGCGACGGTAGCCCTGCACGCGGCAGCATCCGGGCTGCCGGTCCGCTCGCTGGCCCTGTGGGAACCCCCGCTGTACGCGGCCGGCACCGAGCTCGCGCCGGTACTGGCACGGTTCGAGCAGCTCACAGCGAACGGGGACCGCAACGAAGCCCAGCGATTGCTGGCCGAGAAGGTGGCCCGGGTACCCGCCGCGTTGCTCGAACAGTCGGCCGCGATCGACGCCGCCGCGGACACACCGGACGATTCCTACGGCTGGAGCCGAGATCTGGAATCGATGGCCGGTGACACCAGCTACCTGGACCGCTGGTCGTCGGTGACCACGCCGACGCTGCTCATGCACGGTTCGGACACCTGGCAACCGATGCCGGAAACCGTCGAACGACTCGCGGCGGTGATGCCCGACGCCCACCTCGAAACGCTCCCGGGGCAGATGCATTTCGCACCGTCCACCGCCCCTGCTGATGTTGCCCGTATCCTCGCGGACTTCCTCTACTGACACCCCTGCCCGGCCGCCGCTCAGACCGCCACCCGGTCGTACGCCGTGTGCGCACGCTGCGCCATCTCGGCGCCGATCTTGTGCCCCCGGGCGATCAATTGCCCATGGACGTGCGGATCCTTGGATTCGGTGTCGTAGAGGAATTCGATGGAGGAGTTGCCGATCTGTGAGTAGTCGGCGATACCGTGCATCGTCTGGGTCGTCAAAGCCGTCTTGTATCCGTGCCGGGCGAACGTACCTGCACCGAGACCGGCCAGTGCGACGAGATGAAGTTCCTGCACCGCGCTCGGGCTACCGTGCGAAACATCGTCGTAGGCCCCGAATACCCGGTCGAACCAGCCTTTGGCGAGTGCGGGCATGGACCACCAGTAGACGGGAAAGAGGACGACGGTCACCTCCGCCGATTCGAGTAGTTCCTGTTCACGCCGAACATCGGCAGGCAGTCCCGAAAGCCCTCGGTGGTGCGCCAGATCGGCCTTTCCGTAGACCGGATCGAACCCGGTCGACACCAGGTCGTGGGTCGTGGCGGCGGTGCTTCCGTCGGACCGGATGCCCTGCTCGAGAGCGCGCGCGATCGCCCAGGTAGCCGAGTCGTGGTCTGGATGCGCGACCACCAGCATCACCTTCGGTCGACTCTTCTCGTTCGTCATACCGGCGAAACTAAGCTATGACACTAACGTCAATGTCAAGGAGAGCAGCCGGGTGCTGATACGCGATTTGAGCCTTGCGACCGGGGCGACCCCGCGCATGCTCCGGCACTACGAGGGTGCCGGGATCCTCTCGCCCGAACGCGACGCCAACGGGTATCGGAAGTACCGACCCGAGGATGTCCTGATCGTGGACCACATACGCTGCTTGCTCGCCTCCGGTCTGTCACTGTCCGAAGCCTCCGAGATACTGCAGGTCGCCTGTATCGATCCCGCCGGCGCCTCCGATGCCGACCGGGAAGCCGCACTGGCACAGCTCGACGAGCGGACAAGCCGGTTGGACGCCGGAATTGCCCGGCTCCAGGCCGAGAAGGCCAATATTCTCGGCCTCCGCTCGAGCATCGAGGCGGCGGCCGGCCCCACCTCGGATTGATGCGGTAGCAGGCACGATCGACGGGCCCCGACCGCTGTGCTGGGTCGAGTACCGGCCGTGCCGTCAGGCCGGCTCCGAAGCCGATCCGAGCCGGGGAAAGGGCGACGTGGAGAACACGACCTCCACCGCCACCTCGAAGAACGCGGCGATCCGCAACGCCAGGTGGAGGCTGGGGCTGTATTCGCCGCGTTCGAGGTAACCCACCGTCTGATAGTGGACGCCCAGCGCCTCGGCCAGCTGCCGCCGCGAGATACCGCGCTCGGCGCGCAGCATCGCGATGCGGTTGTAGATGACCTCAGAAGGCACGCTGCATCGCCTTCTCCCGCCGGGCGGCCATACTCGACCCTGATTCGTGACGCGCCATGCGTCGCAACACTACCGGCGCGATCAGCAGGCCCGCGACGGCCCATACCCCCAGTACCGCGGCGGTTTCGAGGTGCCGCCAGGATTGGCCGATCTCGATGGTCACGGTCTCGGCGGGTAGCAGTGCCGAGCGCATACCCAGGCCCGCCCAGTACATCGGGAACGCCTGGGCGACGGCCTGCAACCAGCCCGGCAGCGCCGTGATCGGGTAGTAGATGCCGGAGATCGCGATGAGTCCCATCAGCGGCATCGTCAGCAGGAAGGTCGCGCGTGGACCTTCGAGCACTCCGCCCAGAAGCGCCCCGGCGGGCAGGGTCGCAAGCAGACCGAGCAGGATGACCCAGCCGAAGGCCAGCCAGTCGCCGGGGGTGTCCAGCGAGGACCCTCCGATGATCAGCATGCCGGCCGCGAACACGACGAGTACTTGTACGAGAACCGATCCGGCCGCGGTGGTCACCTTGCCGACGAAATAGCCGGTCATGCCGCTGGGTATCGCCTTGGCGCGCAGCAGGGTGCCGTCCTCGCGGTCGAGCACCAGCACATTGGTGATCGCGAACAGGCCGTTGAAGGCGATGACGCTGCCGAGCAGTCCCGGCAGTGCGAGTTCGGCGATCGACAGGCCGCTGTCCGAGTACTCCCGGTTGCGCAGCAGGTAGAGCGCGACGAGGGACAGTACGGGCGTCATGAACTGGCCGATGATATCGGGGGCGCTGACGTACATCTGCCGCAGTTCGATCCAAGCGCGGGCGAAACCGGCGCGCACGGCGGTGGCGGTGGGATTCATCGGGTGACCTCCGCGAGAGTGTGCACCGCTGCCCCGGGCTCCCCGGATTCGTGGCGGCGGACGAGAGTCATATAGGTGTCTTCCAGCGACGCCCGGCGGACCTCGAGGTCACCGATCCGGTCGCCGTGCTGTTTGAACAGTTCGTGCACGAATTTCGTGGACTCCGTGGTGGTGTGCACGAAACGCTGATCCTCGACGGTCCAGCGCACCTCCGCTTCCCCGGCGATACTGCGCGACAGTTCGTCGGCCGACCCGTCGGCGATGATGCGCCCACCGGCCAGGATCAGGATCCGGTCGGCGAGCTTCTCCGCCTCGTCCAGGTCATGGGTGGTGAGCAGCACCGTGGTGTCCTCGAGGTCGGCCAGGCGGTGCACGAGGTCGTGGAAATCGCGCCGGGCCGCGGGATCGAAACCGGCGGTGGGTTCGTCCATGAACAGCACCTCCGGCCGGCCGACGATCCCGATCGCCACATCGAGCCGCCGGCGCTGACCACCCGACAGTGTGGAGATCTTGGCACCCGCCTGCTCGGTGAGCCCGACCAGCTCGATGAGTTCGCCGGTGTCCCAAGGCTTTCGGGTCCGCTCGTCGGAGTAGGGACGGTAGAAGGTGCCGAGATGGCCGAGCAGGTCCCGCACCCGCCATTTGGCGTGGTCACGCCAGGACTGCAGCACCACACCGATCCGGGCCCGCCAGGCCTCGTCGCCGTGTGCCGGGTCGACACCCAGCACGCTCACCGCACCCGCCGAGCGCGTGCGGAACCCCTCCAGAATCTCGATGGTGGTGGTCTTACCCGCCCCGTTCGGCCCGAGCATCACCAAGACCTCCCCGCGCCGCGCCTGGAAGGCCACATCCCGCAGTACCTCGATGGTGTCGTAGCGCATTCGCAGCGCCGCGACATCGAGTACTACGCCGTCACCCGAAGCCATGAGACCTCCCAATCGTCTAACTCCCACATTTCGTAGCATACGTACTACATATCGATGCGGCAATACTCCATGGCCCAGGGGAGTTCGGCTAAGGACGTAGCCCGGCGAAATCAGCTCACGCGCAGACCGAGTCGTGTTTGCGCACGAATTCCAGGAATCGGGGAACGACGCGATCCGGAATCCCCCACAGGAGTTCGTGACCGGCACCGGGATAGATCTCTACCTCGGCCGAGGCGACATGGTCACGCACCCGGCGCGCGCCGGCCTCGGGATCGTTGATCACGGTCTCGGCGCCGTAGAGCACCAGCATCGGCGCGGTGATCGCGGCGAGCTGTTCATCGGTGAGCGGGCGATCCCAGGGCATGGCGGACCGGAACTTCATGCCCGCCACCATCATTTCCCACTCTTCGCCAGTGTGCTCGACCCCCGGAGTCAGCCACTGATTGAACTTCCGCATCCCCTCAGGACTCGGCCGCATACCCATACCGAAGAACTTGAGCAGCACTCGCAACGGCGGTTTGGTGAATGTCGCGGCACTGGGTTCGAACATGGTCAGGCTCGCCAGCCGCTCCGGGTGATGAACACCGACCTGCGAGGCCAGCCAGGAGCCCATCGATCCACCGGCCAGGTGCACGCGATCCAGCCCGAGACCATCGAACACCTCGACCATCCACTCCGCGATATCGGCACCGTCGCGGACAGGCGCGGTCTGCACCGAGCGACCCGGCCAGCCGATGACATCGGGCGCGTAGACAGCGCGGTCACGCGCGAACTCCGCAACGAACGGACGCCACAGCAGACCGTTCCCGGAGAGCCCGGGCAGCAGCAGGATCGGCGCCCCGCCCCCGCTCCCGGACTTGCGCACCCGAGTGACCCCGAATGACGTCTCGATATCCGAGTCGACCGACGAAACCGGCCACTGCGCAGCCACGGCGTCGTAGTGACGCAAATAGGCGGTCTTCGCTTCCGCACTGGTGAAACGCCCGAGCTTCGGCATGATGATCCTCTCCCGTTTTGATGGTACGAGCATATCATCTAAGCGGTATGCCTATACCATCAAAATCTCGGACGTTCGAGAGGAGAGGCGGGCACGTGCCACGATTGGTCGACCACGAAGTACGGCGCAAGCAGATCACCAGCGCGACGCGCCGCGTCATCACGGCAAGCGGCCTCGAAGCCGTGACCTTCCAGACGGTGGCCGCCGAAGCCGGATTCTCGGTGCGGCTGGTGCAGTACTACTTCGGAACCAAACAGGAATTCCTACTCGCCACCCACCGCTCGGTCATGGAGGACGCCGGCGCCCGCTTCGCCCGGCGCTGGTCCGACCTGGGCGAGGACGCCGAACCCCGCGAGGCCGTGAAAGCCGTACTGACCGAACTACTCCCACTGGACGACCAGCGCCGCGAGGAAGCCATCGTCCTCGGCGCCTTCGCCGCGGCCGCGATCACCGGTCAGGGGATCACCACCGAAGAAACACTGGCGGCCCCACGCGCCCTGGTCACCCTGGTTGCTCATCAACTCGCCCGAGCCGAGCCGTCACTCCCCAGCCGGACAAACCACGAACTCGACGCCGAACTCATCCTGGTGGCGGCGGGCGGAATCACCCAGGGCATGATCCAGGGTCACTACACCGCAAAGTCCGCGACCGCCCTCGTCGACCATCTCCTCGACCGCGTCCTCGGACCCGATACCCGCACCTGAACCGAGCCACGCGGTCCCATGGACCGGGTCGAGGACACCGTTCTCGGCTTGCCGCCATATCTGCCGGGTAGTCCGCGCTTCGAGCCCCTGCTGACAACAGCCGACCCACGCCCCACCCTGCATCGTTACCTCGATATCTACTGCGAGGCAGCCGAACTGGACCGAGAACGTGCCCGCCGCTGGACCCAGGCCGGCGCCGTCCGGGAGGCACTTCTGGCGCGACATAGCCGCGAACCCGCCCGGCTCGTCCGTGCGTTCGACACCCTCACGGTAGCGCTCGCATAGGCGGAACCGGGCGACACACGGCCGGTCGATGGGTCAGACGGTGAGGATCGTTTTCCCCAGCGCCGTGCGCTCCTCGAAGGCACGGTGCGCGGTGGGGGCTTCGGCCAGCGGGAGAACCGTTCCCACCACCGGCGTGATCTCACCACGCACCGTCAATTCCTCGGCGCGCCCGATGTACTCGGCCCATCGCTCCGGGCGGTAGCCCAGGCTGAACGGGATCAGCGATGCCCCTACCGGCAGCAGCAGATCCGAGCCGATTTCGACCGGCGCTCCGCTCGCGGTACCGAAAACCACCATTCGCGCTCCGGGTTCGGTGAGCAGGCTGTAGGCCTCGCGGGCGGTCGGCCCGCCGACGGTTTCGAATACGACCGATACCGGGCCGGCTTCTTCGGTCCAGCCGGGTCGTGTGTAGTCCACAGTTGTGTCGGCGCCCAGGTCGGCGGCCAACGCGCGTTTGGCGTCTCCGCTGGCCCCGGCGACCACCCGGGCTCCCGCCCGTTTGGCCAGCTGCACCAGCAGCGTTCCGATACCGCCGCCCGCGGCCTCGACCAGCACCGTATCGGCCGGGCCGAGTTCGGCCACCTCGGCCAGACCCACGGCCGTCGCACCTTGGCCGAGCAGCGCCAGCGCCTGATGCTCCCCGAGTCGTTCATCGAGCGGCCGGGCATTCGCGGCAGGCACGACCACGAGTTCGGCGTAGCTGCCGGAGCCCACGGTCGCGACTACGCGCTCACCGATCCGGCTCGTCTCGACCCCGGCACCGACCGCGGTCACCGTTCCGGCCACCTCGATTCCCGGCGTATGCGGTAGCGGTAGGCCGAGCGGGTCCGGAAGGGCACCGGCACGCACCTGGACCTCGAAGTAGTTCACGCCGGTGGCCACGGTCCGGACGAGCAGTTCGCCGGCACCCGGTACCGGATCGTCGACTTCTTCGATTCGCAGCACTTCCGGGGGCCCGTACTCGTGATAGCGAACGGCACGCATAACTCCACCTCTCGTTCCGGACTATCAGTCCGTTTACCGCCCGCTATCATACGGACCAACAGTCCGCTTATGTCAACAGGAGGCTCCCGATGCGCGCCGACGCCGAACGCAACCGCGCCGCGATCCTCGCCGTGGCCGGGCGCCTGATCTGCGACGACAAACTCGCCAACGTCTCCATGGACGAGATCGCGGCGGCCGCCGGAGTCGGCAAGGGCACGCTGTTCCGTCGGTTCACCGACCGCGAAGGCCTGATCCGTGCGCTGTTCGACGACCGGACCCAGCGCGCGTGGACCGTGGCGCGCGACCAGGCGGCAGATACGACAGTTCCGGTGAGCGAACGAATACTGGCCTACGTAGCTGCGGTTTTCGACCTCACCGCCGTCGAACTGCAACCACTCACCCGCGCCATGCCCGACGGGTGCAACTCCGACACCTGGGCGCCCTGGCGTAATCAGCTCACCGAACTCATCGCCCAGCTCGACCCCGATGCCGACGCGGAATTCCTGACCCTGGCCCTGTTCTCGAGCATGCGCCCGGACCTCACGGACTTCGTCGGTACCCAGCGCCACCGCGCCGGCGTCCTGGACCTCACCGCACGCGTGCTCGGACTCGACCCGCCGGGATAGAGATGCGGCATACCCTGGCCAGACAGTGGGTGTTGACAGGTGTTTGCGGCCATGGAGGGGAGATGGAGCCAGGAACAGGCGCAATCCTGCGGGCAGCGCGGCAATCGTCCGGTATCTCGCTGCGTGAACTCGGCCGCCGGACTCGCTACCCTTCTGGATCGGCTTCGTGGCGATGAGCGTGATCAGTATCTGCGCGTGGCGGCACGTCCGGCGCTGAGGACCGGCTGATTCACCCGCGTACCGGTGGCAAGCCGAGACGTTCAACGTCCGGTGGACCGTATCGGGTTCGGCGGACGGGTACTGGCGTGGGCAGAGGTGGTCGGCTGGTGATCCGGCGGTTCGGTTGCGGGGACGGTGAGAGTGCGGCCGTGGGGAGCGCCTTCCACGGCGACCGTATAGACGCGGGCGATATCGGCCACCGGGGTGCCGGCAGCTGGATCCAGGCCCAGGCCGAGGAGGGTTTCGCGGACCCAGCCGGGGCTGACGGTATTCAGGCGGATTCCGCGCGGCATCTCGGTCGCCGCGGCCTGCACGAACGCCTCCAGACCTGCGTTGACCAGGTAGCCGAGGGAGCTCCCCGGGACGGGTTCGGCGAACCGGCCGCTGGTGAGCGTGACGGATCCACCGTCCCGGACATGGACGAGCGCGTGCCGGACCAGATTCACCTGCCCGACGAGTTTTCCGTCGAGACCGCTCCAGAATTCTTTGTCCGACAAGGCATTCAGTGGTGTCAGGCCGCCGCTCGCGGCACAGCACACCACCGCGTCCACGGTTCCGACCTCCGCGAACAGGGCGTCCATCGTCGCTGTGTCAGCCATATCCACCCGCACCGGTCCACGGCGGGAGGCACGCACTACCTCATGGCGTGCCGCCAACCCATCGGCGACGGCACTGCCGATGGTCCCGGTCGCGCCGATCACCAGAATCTTCATCACGTGTCCTTTTCTTCCGGTCCAGCTCGTTGCGGAAACCAGCCTGCGACGATGACCGTCCCGGGCCCAGCCCTCTGCCGGATGTACACCTGTGGTGACTACATCCGGCAGGTGCAGGCTCGGCGGCCACGGATACGCGACACTGGTACGCATGAGCACACGTCCGGAGCTCGGTGAGTTCCTGCGATCGAGGCGGGCACGGCTCCGGCCGGACGACGCCGGGCTTCCCGCGTACGGGGGCCGGCGCCGGGTACCCGGCCTGCGCCGAGAAGAGCTGGCTCAGCTCGCCGGAGTCAGCGCCGGCTACTACACCCGTCTCGAACAGGGACAGAGCCCCAATGCCTCGGACGCCGTTCTCGACGCCGTAGCCCGCGTCCTGCGTTTGGACGAGGCCGAGCGGGCGCACCTGTATTCGCTGGCCCGGCCGGCGTCGCGCAATGGCCGCCGGACCGGCGAACCCGAGCAGGTGCGGCCCGGTGTGCGACTGATGATCGAGTCGTTCGGGGACGTGCCCGCCCTGGTCATGGGGCGCTTCGCCGACGTCCTGGCGTGGAATCCGATGGCCCACGCACTACTGGCCGGGCATCTCGACTTCGACGCCCCGAACCGCCCCGGCGACCGGCCCAACATCGCTCGTATGGTGTTCCTCGACCCCCATACACGTGACCTCTATGACGACTGGCCCCGCAAGGCCCGGTCCACCGTCGCCGACCTGCGATTGATCGCCGGGCAACATCCCGAGGCCCCCACGCTGAACAACCTGATCGGCGAACTGACTCTCGGCAGCCGGGAGTTCGCGAAACTCTGGGCCGCGCACACAGTGGGCGACTGCGGTGGCGCCGAGCGGACCTACCGCCATCCCCTCGTCGGCACCATGGCGCTCCTGACCGAGTTCATGACCCTGCCGAACGACGAGGGACAACGCGTGGCGGTGTTCAATGCCGAGCCGGGCTCACCCTCCGAAGCCGCCCTGCGCATGCTCGCCGAACTGACCACCACCACTCCTGCTCCACCGTCGACCAGGATCTCGCAGTCCACACCGAGTATCTGACCGCATTCGCCGTGCCGGCGAACGACCACCCGGCGTCTGCGAACCAAGCGGTGCGCATACCGCCTGTCCGCCGACGGCCGGACTACCAGCGGGTGAACCGCTCGCGAAGACCGTGCTCAGGGGTTTCCCGGATACCCGCGCACCGTGGTTCCGGGATACGTTGGTTCGGTGAGCGTATGGGGCGAAATCATTGTCGGCCTGGTAATTCTGGTCGGCCTGGTCGGCATCGTGGTGCCGATTCTGCCGGGGGTGATCCTGATCTTCGCGGCGGTCGCGGTGTGGGCATTCCTCACCGGCGGGGTGACGGCGTGGGTCGTGCTGGGGATCAGCACACTGCTGCTGGTGATCTCGGGCGTCGTGAAATACACCTGGCCCGGGCGGAATTTGAAGGAAGCGGGGATCCCCAACCGGACCTTGCTGCTGGGCGGGCTCGCGGGGATCGTCGGGTTCTTCGTCATCCCGGTGGTCGGCCTGTTCGTGGGTTTCGTTGTGGGCGTGTATCTCTCGGAGATGGCCCGGATGCCCGACAACCGGCAGGCCTGGGTGTCGAGCAAGCATGCGATCAAGGGCGTGGGTCTGTCGATCCTGGTGGAACTGCTGGGCGCGCTGCTCGCGAGCGGGGTCTGGGTAGTCGGGGCGATCGCCGCCTGATCACTCGGGTACAGATTGCCGGACACCGCCCTTTCTCAGGCGCCGGCGGTGCACATCCCGGCCGGGATATGAACCGCGGTTTCCGCGTCTTCCGGGCCGTCACTCTCGATGAGGTGCGCGCCAGGGCCGGGGACCCAAGACCGGGAGGGGCCGGGTGGTGCCGTCGCCGGCGGGGCGGTGGTCGAGCTCCCGCAGCGGCGGCGCGAACAGGGGGAGCGTCGGGGTGGGGTCCTCGGGGGCGCGGTCGATGGGGGGCAGGCCGTAGAACGCGCGGGCGTTGTCCTCGAGTACCGCGTTCATATCGGTGCCGACCACCTCGCGTATCAGCTCCACATCGGCTTCCCGGAACGGGCGGCCCGCGCGGGTGCCGGGCAGGTCGCTGCCGAACATGAGCGCTTCGGGGTTCACCGTGTGGATCCGGCGCAGGGCGGTCGCGACATTCATATCGACCCGGCCGAAACCGGTCGCCTTCACCCGGGCCCCGCGGTCGACCAGGTCCAGCAGGTAGGACAGGCCCACCTCGGACATGCCGAGATGGTCGATGGACACCTTCGGCAGTTTCAGGATCACCGGCTGCAGCGAGGCCAGCATCTGGCCGTCGACGTAGATCTCCACATGCCAGCCCACCAGCTCGTGGGCGCGCAGCGCCTGCCGGGTCATTCCCGTGATATCGGTGGCGGCACGTTTCAGGTTGAACCGCACCGCCCGCACCCCGGCCTCGTGCAGATCGAGGATCTCGGAATCGGAGGCATCCAGATCGAGCCGGGTCACCCCGACCCAGCCGGGTCCGAGTTCGGCCAGCGCGGCCCGCAGATAGCTCTGGTCGTTGCCCTGGAAGGACGCACTGACCACCGCGCCGCCGGACGGCTGGAACCGGGACATCCGGCGGCGGTAGTCGGCGATCGTATAAGGCTCCGGTAGGTAGCCCTCATTTTCGATCAGCGGAAAACGCGGATCGATGATGTGTACATGGGCATCGAACACGGATACAGAATGCCTGATATGTCGTGGTGATGCCCGCCCCTCCCAGCTCTGGGTGGTCGGAGCGGGCTCGGATCTACACCTTGTGCGGTTCGCTGGCCCGCAGCATGTCCTCGCGCTCGACGACCTTGACCCGCTCGCGGCCCTCCGGCTCACCCAGCGACCGCTCGTGTGCGTCGAGGCGGTACCAGCCGGCCCACGTGGTGAACGGGATACCGCGGCCCTCGAGGAACTCGGTCACCGCGTCCAGTTCCGGATGCTCGGCCGGGGCGAAATTCTTGCTGTCGTCCAGCAGGCAGGCCACCGTCTCGTTGGCATCGCCCTTGGTGTGGCCGATCAGGCCGACCGGGCCACGCTTGATCCAGCCGGTCACATAGGTGCCGGGCATGAAGCGGGCGGCACCGTCGGCGTTCTCGTCGACCAGTACGCGACCGGCCTCGTTCGGGATCACGCCGGCCTGATCGTCGAACGGCAGTTCGGAGATGTTCTGCGACAGGTAGCCCACGGCCCGGTAGATGGCCTGCACATCCCAGTCCCGGAAATTCCCGGTACCCTTCACGTTGCCGGTGCCGTCGAGCTGGGTGCGCTCGGTACGCAGGCCCACGACCTTGCCGTCCTCGCCCACGATCTCGGCGGGTGATTCGAAGAAGTGCAGGAACAGCTTGTGTGGACGGTCGCCCTGATCCCGGATCGCCCACTGTTCGAGGGTGTTGGCGACCATATCGACCTGCTTGGAATGCCGGCGCGCGGCTTCGGAACCCTCGTCGTAGTCGATGTCCTCGGGATCCACGATCACCTCGATCGTGGGCGAATGGTCGAGTTCACGCAGCTCGAGCGGGGTGAACTTGGCCTGCGCCGGCCCGCGGCGGCCGAAGACGTGCACCTCGACAGCCTTGTTGCCCTTCAGGCCCTCGTAGACGTTCGGCGGGATCTCGGTCGGCAGCAGTTCGTCACCGGTCTTGGCGAGCACCCGCGCCACATCGAGCGCGACATTGCCCACCCCCAGCACCGCCACCTTCTCCGCGTCCAGCGGCCAGGTGCGCGGCACATCCGGATGCCCGTCGTACCAGGACACGAAATCGGCGGCACCGTAGGAACCGTCCAGGTCGATACCCGGGATAGGCAACGCCCGGTCGGCGTTGGCGCCGGTGGAGAAGATCACCGCGTCGTAGAAACGCCGCAGATCCGACAGGGTGATATCGGTGCCGTAATCGATATTGCCCAGCAGCCGCACCTGTTCCTTGTCCAGGACCTTGTGCAGCGCGGTCACGATCCCCTTGATCCGCGGATGGTCCGGCGCGACACCGTAACGGATCAGACCGAACGGCGCCGGCATCCGCTCGAACAGGTCGATCGAAACCTCGGCATCCGACTTCATCAACGCGTCAGCGGCATAGATCCCCGCCGGACCAGCCCCCACGATCGCGATCCGAAGCGGGCGATTCGCTTCCTTCTGCTCGGTCATCTGTTACGCGCACCCTTATCGGTCGAAAGAATCACTGGCGTTGTACTTAGCTTAGGCTAAGTTGACGCGTGGCCCGTATGCGCCGTTCTCGCGCCGTCCCGGGGCAGCCGGTTCGCTGCACGTCTTCCCACGTCTCCGCGGCGACTGCTGTGCCGTCCACCCGCGGTCACTCGCAATTCTATCGGGGTGTGGGCGCACCATCGATCCCGGGACCAGGGATGATCATCGGTATGAGCGATGCCGGACCCGCCGACGACCCGTCGGACGCCGACCCGGATACCACCCCGGCACGGCGCACGATCACGCCGTTCGCCGTGGCCGCGGTGATCGCGGCCCTGATCCTGGGCGGCATCCTGCTGATGGGCCTACTGTCGCCCGTTGAGAAAAATGTCACAGATTCCGACCGGATCGCGGGCGCGGTCCGCGACTTCGCCCAAGTGAGCAGCCGCTACGGTCCGGAACCGCCGCGCGAAGCGGTCTGCCCGGGATTCGTTCCCGCCCGCTCACCGCTGGCCGGACGGCTCATGCCCGGCGAGACCGGAAAAGACGTCGAGATCACGAAATTCGGCCCGGTCCAAGTCAACGGCGACAACGCGACCATCGAAGTGACCAGCCGGGTGGAGGACGCGGAAGCAACCTCGACCTGGTGGCTGTTCCACACCGACGGCGAGTGGCGGGTGTGCAACCAGCCGATCGAATGATTTCCCGCCGGGTGTCAACCGGGGTTTGACAGGGTCCGCTCAGGCCGGGCAATCTCATTGCTTAGGTCATGAGTGCCAGCGCCAAGCCCCGGCTCGCTGGTCGGCAACCCTCCTCCGCGGTGGGGTGCTCCGGGTGACGACCTGGCACGCATCGAACGGATGCGGCAAGTGCGGATTCGCAGGAGGTACCACGTATGAGTTATGCAGGTGATATCGGTCCACAGCAGGCCTGGGAACTGCTGGCCGAGAATCCGGACGCCGTCCTCGTGGACGTGCGCACCGAAGCCGAATGGAAGTTCGTCGGCGTTCCCGACACGAGCCCCATCGCCAAGCCGACACTGCTGGTGGAGTGGGTCGATGCCACCGGGGCGCGCAACACGGAATTCCTCGATCAGTTGCGCTCGGCGCTGGGCGACCGGCCGGCCGACGCCCCGGTGCTCTTCCTGTGCCGCTCGGGTCAGCGTTCGGCGCATGCCGCCGACGCGGCGACCGGCGCCGGTATCGCGCCCGCATACAACATCTCCGAAGGATTCGAAGGCCACCTCGACGAGTTCGGGCACCGCGGCGGCGCCGGCTGGCGGGCCCACGGACTGCCCTGGCGGCAGTCGTGATCAGCGGTGGTGCGTTCGAACGCGCGCTGCCCGAGGGTGTCGGCCCGGCCACGCTGGGTGTGCGCGGCGGCCTGAGCCGGTCCGGCTTCGAGGAGACCTCCGAAGCGCTGTACCTGAACTCGGGCTTCGTCTACGCCAGCGCCGAAGCCGCCGAGGCGGCGTTCACCGGCGAGTCCCCGCATTACGTGTACTCCCGCTACGGGAACCCGACGGTGGCCATGTTCCAGGAACGGATGCGGCTGCTCGACGGTGCCGAAGCGTGTTTCGCGACCGCCAGCGGTATGTCCGCAGTGTTCGTCGCGCTCGGCGCGCTCCTGAAGGCGGGTGACCGGCTGGTCGCCGCACGCAGCCTGTTCGGATCGTGTTTCGTGGTGTGCAACGAAATCCTGCCGCGCTGGGGTATCGAGACGGTTTTCGTCGACGGTGAAGATCTCGACCAGTGGGAAGCGGCGCTGGCCGAACCCACCGCCGCGGTGTTCTTCGAAACCCCGGCCAACCCGATGCAGACCCTGGTCGACGTGCGCAAGGTCTGTGAACTCGCGCACGCCGCGGGCGCGAAGGTGGTGCTGGACAACGTATTCGCCACGCCGCTGCTGCAACGCGGGTTCGAACTCGGCGCGGATGTGATCGTGTACTCCGGCACCAAGCACATCGACGGCCAGGGCCGGGTGCTCGGCGGGGCGATCCTCGGGTCGGAGGAGTACATCGAGGGTCCGGTCAAAACCCTCATGCGGCACACCGGTCCGGCACTGAGCCCGTTCAATGCGTGGACGCTGCTCAAGGGCTTGGAAACCATGCCGCTGCGGGTCCGGCAGTCGACCGAGTCCGCGCTGCGCATCGCGCGGTATCTGGACGAACACCCGGCGGTGAGCTGGGTGCGCTACCCGTTCCTGGAATCCCACCCGCAATACAAGCTGGCCGCGGACCAGATGAGCGGCGGCGGGACGGTGGTGACCTTCGAACTGAAAGCATCCGCCGAAGCGGCCAAGGCCCGAGCTTTCGAGATGCTCAATGGATTGCGGATCATCGATATTTCCAACAATCTCGGCGACGCCAAATCCCTCATCACTCATCCCGCGACCACCACGCATCGGGCAATGGGTCCGGAAGGCCGGGCCTCGATCGGATTGTCGGACGCGGTGGTGCGAATCTCGATCGGCCTGGAAGATATCGAAGATCTCCTCGGCGATCTCGACCGAGCATTGGGCTGACCGAGTTCACCGTCGTGAATGAGCGCCCGCGGCACCGGTTTCGTTATGGCATCGGGCGACTGCACCGGCAGGATCGATGCCGATACCGAGTCGGTCCGAACTGGAGCTCGTCCGTTGAGTCCGAATTTTCCGATCCGGCCGATGCATCACGGGCCCCTGATCGTCAGGTGAACGGAGTGCGTACCCGCCCCACCAGTTCGGCGACCGAGTTGAGCACCGTGGTCGGCCGGTAGGGGAAGTGTTCGACCGACATCTTCGTCGAGATCCCGGTGGTCACCAGGATGGTGCGCATTCCGGCCTCCATCCCCGAGATGACGTCGGTGTCCATCCGGTCGCCGATCATCACGCTGGTCTGCGAATGGGCGTCGATCCGGCGCAGTGCCGAGCGCATCATCAACGGGTTCGGTTTGCCGATGTAGTACGGGTCGCGGCCGGTCGCGCGGGTGATCAGGGCCGCTACCGAACCGGTCGCGGGCAGTACACCGTCGCGGGACGGGCCGGTCGGGTCTGGGTTGGTGGCTATGAAACGGGCGCCTCGTTCGACCAGCCGGATCGCGGTGGTGATCGCCTCGAACGAGTAGGTGCGGGTCTCGCCCAGCACCACGTAATCGGGGTCGACCTCGGTCAGCACGTAGCCGATCTCGTGCAAAGCGGTGGTGAGGCCGGACTCACCGACCACGTACGCCGTCCCGCCCGGCCGCTGCTCATTCAGGAAACTCGCGGTGGCCAGGGCCGAGGTCCAGATCGACTGTTCCGGGATGTCCAGCCCCGTCTGCCGGAGCCGGGCCTGCAGGTCGCGTGGGGTGCGGATGGAATTGTTGGTCAGAACCAGGAAGGGGATCTCCTCGGACCGCAGTTCGGCCAGGAATTCATCCGCACCGGGCACCATATGGTCCTCGGATACCAGCACACCGTCCATATCGGTGAGGTAGGACAGGATCGGGTCATCTGTACTCACCCGTCAATTCTGCGCTTCACTCCGTCGGTGGTGGGTATGCCGCGCCCGGAACTCACGGCGTGTGCCCGGTGATCCGGACCACCGGGCACGGCTGTTCAGCGTGCTGGTTATGGTCGAAGCCGGACCGGAAACTGTCCGATCACAAGGCGACAGGAGTGGCGCAACATGGGTGAGCTCAAGCTCGGGTACAAGGCGTCGGCCGAACAATTCGGACCCCGTGAACTGGTGGAACTGGCGGTGCTGGCCGAGGAACACGGCCTCGACAGCGCCACGGTCAGCGATCATTTCCAGCCGTGGCGGCACAAGGGCGGCCATGCGCCGTTCTCGCTGGCCTGGATGGCCGCCGCAGGTGAACGCACCGAACGGATCATGCTCGGCACCTCGGTGCTCACCCCGACCTTCCGATACAACCCGGCCGTGATCGCGCAGGCTTTCGCGACCATGGGCTGCCTGTATCCGGGCCGGGTGATGCTGGGCGTGGGTACCGGTGAGGCGCTGAACGAGATCGCCACCGGATACGCCGGGGAATGGCCGGAGTTCAAGGAACGGTTCGCCCGCCTGCGGGAATCGGTGGACCTCATGCGGGCCCTGTGGACGGGTGCGCGCACCGATTTCGACGGCACCTACTACCGGACGGTGGGCGCGTCGATCTACGACGTCCCCGAGGGCGGTATCCCGGTGTACGTCGCGGCCGGCGGGCCGGTGGTGGCCCGGTACGCGGGGCGTGCGGGCGACGGTTTCATCTGCACCTCCGGCAAAGGCATGGACCTCTATACCGAGAAACTGATGCCGGCGGTCGCCGAGGGCGCGGCGAAGGTCGACCGGGAGGTCTCGACGATCGACCGGATGATCGAAATCAAGATCTCCTACGACACCGACCCGGACCTGGCGCTGGAGAACACCCGCTTCTGGGCACCGCTGTCGCTGACGGCGGAACAGAAGCACAGCATCACCGACCCGATCGAGATGGAGGAAGCGGCCGACGCGCTGCCGATCGAACAGATCGCCAAACGCTGGATCGTCGCCAGCGACCCGGACCAGGCGGTCGAGCTGATCAAGCCGTATGTGGACGCGGGCCTGAACCACCTGGTGTTCCACGCACCCGGTCACGACCAGCGGCGGTTCCTGGACCTGTTCCAGCGCGACCTGGCGCCGCGCCTGCACAAGCTCGGGTAGCGCAGGTTCGCCCCGCGCCGCCGTGGGCGGCGCGGGGAACACCGTTAGGCTCTGTCCCATGGCCGAGGTTGCTGCGTCCAGTGTGTACATCGCGTCGCCGGAGGGCGATACCGGTAAATCGACCGTGGCGCTCGGAGTGCTGCAGATGCTGTGCGCGACCACCGCGCGGGTGGGGGTGTTCCGGCCTATCACGCGGTCGGCGACCGAACCCGATTACATCCTCGAGCTGCTGCTCGAGCACAGCACCGTCGATATCGAATACCAGCAGGCCGTGGGCGTCAGCTACGAGCAGGTGCACGCCGACCCGGATGCCGCGATCTCCGAAATCGTGATGCGGTACCACGAAGTGGCCGCGGCCTGCGATGCCGTGGTGATCGTGGGCAGTGATTACACGGATGTGGCCAGCCCGAGCGAGCTCCGGTTCAACGCGCGGATCGCGGTGAACCTGGGGGCGCCGGTGCTGCTGGTGGTGCGGGGGTCGCAGCGGTCGCCGGCCGAGGTCGAGCAACTGGTGGATCTGTGCGTCGCCGAATTGTCCAGTGAGCACGCGCAGCTCGCGGCGATCGTCGCCAATCGTTGTGCGCCCGGCGAACTGGAGTCCGTACGTAAACAGCTCGCCGCCTTCGGCGTGCCGTGCTGGAGCCTGCCCGAGGTGCCCCTCCTGATGGCCCCCACCATGGCCGAACTGCGGGACGCGCTGGACGGCGAGATCTACAGCGGCGACCCGGAACTGCTCGACCGCGAGGCCCTGGGGGTGATGGTGGGCGGGATGACCGCCGAACACATCCTGGAGCGCCTGTTCGACGGCGCCGTCGTCATCGCGCCGGGTGACCGCTCCGATGTGCTGTTGAGCGTGGTGAACGCCCACGAGGCGGAGAGTTTCCCGTCGCTGGCCGGGATCGTCATGAACGGCGGGCTGCTTCCACATCCCGCCGTCGCCCGTTTGATCACCGGGCTGAAACCGCGATTACCCATCCTGACCACCGGTCTGGGCACCTACGACACCGCCGGTGTCGCACACCGCACCCGGGGCCGGATGTCGGCCGACAACCCGCGCAAGGTCGACACCGCACTGGCCCTGATGGAAACCCACGTGGACGCCGCGGCGTTCCTGCGCCGGCTCGAGGTGCCGCTCACCAGCGTGGTGACCCCGCAGATGTTCGAATATCAGCTCATCGAACGCGCGCGGGCCGACCGCAAGACGATCGTCCTGCCCGAGGGCGACGACGACCGGGTGCTGCGCGCGGCCGGGCGGGTCCTGCAGCGCAAGGTCGCCGATCTGATCATCCTCGGGGACGAGACCGCCGTCCGGGCGCGGGCCGCCGAACTCGGGGTGGATATCTCCGCGGCGCAGGTGCTCGACCCGCGAACCTCCGACTATCTCGATGATTTCGCCCGCGAATACGCCGAACTGCGCAAGCACAAAGGGATGCGGCTGGAGCGGGCCCGCGAAACGGTCACCGATATCTCGTATTTCGGCACGATGATGGTGCATCGCGGACTGGCCGACGGGATGGTGTCCGGCGCCGCGCACACCACCGCGCACACCATCCGGCCCTCGTTCGAGATCGTCAAAACGGTGCCGGGCGTGTCGACGGTGTCGAGCGTATTCCTCATGTGCCTGGCCGACCGGGTGCTCGCCTACGGTGACTGCGCGGTGGTCCCGGATCCGACCTCTGAGCAGCTCGCCGATATCGCCGTGTCCTCGGCCGCCACCGCGGCGCGGTTCGGGATCGATGCCCGCGTGGCCATGCTCTCCTACTCGACCGGTGAATCCGGGAGCGGTGCGGATGTGGACAAGGTGCGGGTGGCGACCGGGCTGGTCCGCGAGCGGGCGCCGGAACTTCTGGTGGAGGGCCCGATCCAGTACGACGCCGCCATCGAACCGACGGTCGCCGACGCCAAACTTCCCGGCTCCGAAGTGGCCGGGCGGGCCACGGTTTTCATCTTCCCCGACCTCAATACCGGCAACAACACCTACAAGGCAGTGCAGCGCAGCGCGGGGGCGGTCGCGATCGGGCCGGTCCTACAGGGTTTGCGTAAACCGGTGAACGACCTGTCCCGGGGCGCGCTGGTCACCGATATCGTGAACACGGTGGCCATCACCGCCATTCAGGCGCAGCAGCAGTGACGCGGATCGGCGAACAGGAGACTGCGGTGGAACCGGCACGGGTACTGGTGGTCAATTCCGGATCGTCCTCGATCAAATATCAGCTACTGGACCCGGATTCCGGCAAGGTCGCCGCATCGGGTCTGGTGGAGCGTATCGGTGAGGGCGGCGGCGCGATCGAGCACACGGCGGGCGAGCACACCGTCACCGATCAGGTGGATATCCCGGATCACACCGCGGGATTACGCCTGGCCTTCGCGAAATTCGCCGACACCGGCCAGGATCTGACCACTGCGGGGATCACTGCCGTGGGGCACCGTGTCGTCCACGGCGGCGAGGTCTTCTACCGGCCCACCCGCATCGACGACCGGGTACTGCGCACCATCACCGAATTGTCGACGCTCGCACCGCTGCACAATCCGGCCAATATCCGCGGGATCGAGGCGGTGCGCACCCTGCTGCCGGATGTCCCGCAGGTCGCGGTGTTCGATACCGCGTTCTTCCACGGTCTGCCGGAGGCCGCGAAGACCTACGCGATCGACCGGCAGATCGCCGAAGCGCACGGTATCCGCCGCTACGGGTTCCACGGGACCTCGCACGAATACGTCTCCGGTCGCGTCGCCGAATTCCTCGGCCGCGCGCCCGGATCGCTGAACCAGATCGTCTTCCATCTGGGCAACGGCGCCTCGGTATCGGCGCTGCGCGGCGGAAGCCCGGTGGACACCAGCATGGGTCTGACACCGCTGGAGGGACTGGTCATGGGCACCCGCTCCGGTGATCTGGATCCCGGCATCATCTTGCATCTCATGCGGACCGCGCATCTGGACATCGACGGGATCGACCGGCTCCTCAACCGGGGTTCCGGATTGCGCGGGATGGCCGGTGTCAACGACTTCCGGGAGCTGCGCCGCCGGATCGAATCCGGCGATCCGGCGGCACGCTCGGCCTATGACGTCTACGTGCACCGGCTCCGCCACTACCTCGGCGCCTACCTGATCGAATTGGGTGGCGTCGACGCGATCACCTTCACGGCGGGCGTGGGCGAGAACAACGCCGAGGTCCGCGCGGACGCCCTGGCCGGACTGCACCGGTTCGGGATCGCCGTCGACCCGGAACTCAATACCGCGGCCGACCGCGGCGCTCGCCGGATCTCCCCCGCCGGGGCGGAGGTCCAGGTGCTCGTGGTCCCCACCAACGAGGAACTCGCCATTGCCCGCGCCGCCGTGGCGGTGACCGGAAACGATTGAACCGGACCGCGTTCAGTAGCAGGTGAGAGGTTGCATCGGCTCGCCGGCCTGGGGTCCGAGACCGGCGTAGGCGGTCGCGATGGCCGTGACGGCCCGGCGCAGCTCGGGTTCGGCGTTCGTATAGGGCAGACGCAGAAAACGCTCGAAGGCGCCCTGCACCCCGAACCGCGGGCCCGCGGCGAGCAGGACGCCGTGATTGGGAGCCGTGGCGGCCAGCGCGGTCGAGACCGGGGCGGGCAGCTGGGCCCACACCGACATGCCGCCCACACCGGGCAGTACCTGCCAGTCGGGCAGCTCCTCGGCCATCGCCGCCAGTAACGCCGCACGCTGATCACCCAGGAGTTTGCGGCGATGCGCGAGGATCGGTTCGGCGCGCTCCAGCAGATGAACCGCCGCCAGCTGATCCATCACCGGCGTGCCCAGATCGACCGTGGCGCGGCTGGTGAGCAGCCGGGTGATCAACGATTCGGAGGTCCGGATCCAGCCGACGCGCAGACCACCCCAGAACGATTTGGATGCCGAACCGATGGTGATCACCTCGGAGCCCTTCGCGAACGCGGCAACCGGCGCGACCGGTCTCGCGTCGGTGAGCGAAAGGTCCGCCATGGATTCGTCGATGATCAGCGTCATCCGGGTTTCCCGGGCGATGGCGGCCAGCTCGGCGCGGGCCGGCTCGTCCATCAGGAAACCGGTCGGGTTGTTGTGATCGGGCACCAGATAGGCGAGGGTCGCCGCGGTCTGCCGGGCGGCGCTGCGCAGACCGTCGAGATCCCAGGCAGCGCCCGGATCCTCCAGCCGCAGCGGGACGGGCACCGGGCGGGCGCCGACATCGCGGATCGCCTCGATCGCGTTGGGGTAGGTCGGATGATCGATGAGGACCCGGGCCGCGGCGGGAGCCAGGACGTTCAGCAGCAGGCGCAGGCCGTGCTGGGCGCCGAGGGTCACCAGGATCTGATCCGCGCGGGTCGGCAGGCCACGTTCGGTGAAGCGGCGGGCGAGCGCTTCACGCAGGGGCAGGATGCCGACCGGATCCATGCCGTGGGTGCTCAGATACGACGGAATACCTTGCAGGGCAACCGAATAAGCGTCTTCCATCTCGGGAGGCGCGGTCATCGCGGCATAGGTCAGGTCCACGGCGGGCTGGGCGCCGGTGGACATGGTGGCCAGGATCCCGCGGGCGGCCCGGCCCCCGTCGTGCGCGATGGCCGGTGGGAGCGCGACGGTGGAGCGCGAGCCCTGCCGGGTGATGAGGTAGCCGTGTTCGCGCAGCAGTGCGTAGGTCGAGGTCACCGTGGTACGGCTGACGCCGAGCGTGGCGGCCAGATCGCGTTCGCTGGGCAGGGCGATACCGAGCGGCGCGCGGCCGTCGTGGATGAGCAGCCGGATCCCCTCGGCAAGGGCCAGATAGGCGGGGCGGCCGGAGCGCCGGGCGCCGCCCTCCGCAGCGGCGGGATCCGGCCCGCGCCACTGCCCCAGATCGCGAGCCAAACCCGCGGCACCGATCACTCGTGTCGACATAAGTCCAGTATTGACCGATTGGCTCTTTATCGGCAAGTCCAGTAGCGCCATGCTGGAACCATGACATTCTTTGTGGCGCTCGTGGGAGTGGGCACGTTCTGCTTCTTCGCCTACCGATACCTGGTCACCGAATCGCTGCTACCCGAACTGCTGGAACGGTACCGGCCACTCGGCTCGATCCTCGACGATTCCGTCTCGCGATACGACATCGAACGCGGCTTCCGCGACCTGGACGCGGCGCGGTCGCGCGGCATCTGAGCCGTTCGACGGCGTCGCCGGGCAGGTTCGGTTCGGCATGGCCCCGGCCGCGGAGTACCTGCCGAGCGCGGCAGGCCGAAGCGGAGTCGCTCATCGGCCGCACGCCACACCCGATATATCAGTCCAGTTGGATAACTGGACTGATAACGGCTCGCCCGCCGGGTTGCAGTGTGCCGGCCGGGCGGTGCTACTTCAGTGGGTGTTGCCGGTAGAACTCGCAGGGGTCGCCCGACAGCAGACCGTCCTCACACGCGAAATAGGTCTGGATACAGGAGTTGGTATCGCAGCCGAGCGCGGCCAGTTCGTCGCGGATCCGGAGGTTGCGTTCCTGCGGGGTCTCGGTCGCGACCGGCGCGACCACCGATGCCGCCGAAACCGCGTGACCAGCGGAATCCGCACCGCAACCGGAGATCAGCGCGGTAGCGGCACACAACGATACGGTGGCGGCGAATCGGACAGCGGATCTCGAAATCATGCGCACCTCCACAATCCCCGAGGGGCTCGACGAGCGGCCAGCGTAACCGATACCGGAAGTACCGCGGTACCGGTCGGCTCGAGAACGACAGCGGGCACCCTCGCGCCATCGATGCCGGACGCCGGGTGCGGACGTCAGTCGGCCGATTCCCCGCGCAACAGCGCGGCGAGAGATTCCCGATCGGTGACATCCAGTTTGGTGCAGGCCCGGTACAGATGACCCTCCACGGTCCGGACCGAGACAGTGAGCCGGTCGGCGATCTGCCGGTTGCTCAAACCGGCCGCCACCAGGTTCGCGATCTCCCGCTCCCGGGAAGTGAGGGGCAGCGGCTGGGCAGCATCGCGCAGCGCCGGGGTCGCCGCACCGCCGCACGCCGCCGCCAATCGATTGGCATGGGCCGCCGATTCCAGTAGCCGGCGCCGATCCCCCGCCCGGTCGTGGGCGGTGGCGGCCTGAGCCGCGGCGTCGGCGGCGGAAAGGCAGGCTCCGAGACTCTCGAAATCGGCCGCGGCCGCATCCAGGCCGGCACCGTCGCGCCGGGAGAGGGCCATCGCATGCCGAGCCTGGGCCCGGACCAGCGGACCGTCGACGTGGTCGGCCAGATCGGCCAGCCGTTGCGCCACCGACCCCGCCCCGAACCGGGCCGCGGTGTGCAGGGCCAGCGCCTCGATCGCGTGCTGATCCGCCCGCGCGGCGGCGTCCGCGGCGCGTAACGCCCGTTCGACGGCGGTACTCACCGTGCCCTCCGCGGCCGCCAGGCAGGCCCGGGCGATCTCCAGTTGCGGTTCGTAGACCGCACTGTGCCGGCCGCCGCGCGCATCGGCTTCGGTAATCGATTCGGCGGCTTCGGCGGGACGGCCGAGCGCGGCATAGGCTTCGGCCAGCCGGATCCGGGCAGGAAACATCCAGGCAGCGGCACCCTCGGCAGTGAGCGCGGCCAGCGCCTGCTCCAAATTCTCGATACCGGCGCCGAATCGGCCGCCCGCCACCTCGACGGTGCCCTGCAGGATTTTGGACATCCCCCACGCCAGGTATTGGCCGGGCGCGGAATATCCGAAGTACTCGGTAGCGCGGTGAGCGGCAGCGGTCAGATCACCGGTCAGCACGAGAGCCAGGACCTCGGCATGGGTCGACATGAACCGGTTCAGGCCGTCGATATGTGGTTCCACCGCCCGGCCGCGGTCCGCGTAGACCCGCGCGTCCTGCGCCCGGCCCATCAGAGCCGCCGCGAGCCCGCCGCCGAAAGCCGCCCACCACACCGCCCACGGCGGAGCGTCCGCGGCCCGCATCACCTCGTCGGATTCGCGCAGCGCGTCACCGAGACGGTTCTCGTTCACCGCGCACGCCGCGGCGAGCCCGGTCGTGATCAGCGCGATTTTCGGATGTGTGATCCGCGACCGGACCATCGCCAGCACCTCGTCGGCACGGTCGGCGTCACCCATGGCCCACAGCAGATTCGATACGCGGGTACTGCCCCAGCGGGCCAGCTGGACCTCGTTGAGTTCGTCGGCCGCGAAGCTGGCCAGCGTGCGTTCGGCTTCGATGCGGTGCCCCTGCCACAGCAGTGCGCGCGCCAGCAGATCCGCCGACTCCACCCCGCCGCGGCGTTCCACCGCCGCCCGCGCGAACCGCTCCCCCAGTGGCAGATTCGCCAGCCCGATCGCATCCTCGGCGGCGGCTTCGAAAAGTTCCAGATCGGCCGATTTATCGCTGTCCAAGGCAAGTTCGGCGAGACGGATCCGGTCCGCGGCGGAATTGATGCGGCGCTGTTTCAGCGCGGAGTAGAGCCGGCCGCGTAATCGGCGCGAGGTCGCGATACCGAGCCGGCGCCGGATGACCTCGCCGAACAGCGGATGGTTGTAGCGGACAACCAGATCCGGACCGTCCTCCGTCACCCGGATCACGCCCCCGTTCTCCGCCGCCTCCACTGCCTCCTCACCGGCGAGCTCGGACATCACTTCGAGCGCGACGGGCTCACAGAAAGTGAGCAATTCCAGGACCCGCAGAACGGATTCGGGCAACTGCTCGACCCGATCCTCCAGCAGCGCGGCCAGTTCCGACGTGACCGCCGCCCGGCCGCGCAGCTGCCACACCCCGTTCACCTGCCGCAGCGTCCCCGCTTCCAGCGCACCCTCCACCAGATGCCGCAGGAACAGCGCATTACCGCCCGACGACTCCCACATGAGGTTTGCGGTGAACCCCTCCAGCTGGCCACCCAGCATGGACTCCACCAGCGATACGCTCTGCTGCTGCGTGAACGGCGGAAGATGAACCCGCAGCAGATGGCCGTCCTTCCACAGCGTGGTCACCGCGTCCGGCACCGGAACGCCGTCCCGCACGGTGGCGACGATCCGTGCCGCCTTGTCGATCGCCAACTGCAACAGCAGTGTCGCGGACAGCTGGTCCAGCAGATGGGCGTCGTCGACACCGATGATCGCCGGCCCCTCGGCGAGCAGGGCCTCCCGCGCCGCGGCCATGAAGGTCACCGGATCGTGTGCGGTGTACACGCCGACCATATGCGCGAACACACCGAGCGGAATACTGCGCGCCGATTCGGTTCCCGCGACCCAGCGGATGGTTCCGCCACCGGTGGCGGCCCGCCGGGCCAGCGTGGTCTTCCCGACACCGGGCTCCCCGATGAGTACGGCGCCGACATGATCGGGGCCGATGAGTGTCGCGCGAATCGCCTCGAACTCGTTCGCCCGTTCGATCATCGGCCAGTTCCGCGCCATAGCTCTACTGTAAAGCCCGCATTACCGGTCGGTACGACGAACTACCCACGGCGGCACCGGCACTGCGCGATCCGCCCGGTAAACCTGTTCAGCCCTCGCCCACTTCACAGGCCAGCCCGTCGCCGTCTTCGTCGAGCTGGTACGAGTAGCCGGGCTGGCCACCCCACAGCGGGGTATCGGATTCGCGCCGCGCGTGATCGCAGTTGATGTAGTAGGGGTGCTCGTCGTCTTCGGCCTCGGGTTGCGCCCGATCGGCGGGCAGCGGATGCGAGTCGTCGATCGTGTTCGACGAGCTCTGGGTATCGGCGGCCGCCGGGGCGGCGGCGAGCACGGTCAGCGTACACCCGGCGATCACCAGGTGGGCCAGGGTTCTTCGGGCATTCATCATGGAATCCTTGGTGCTGAGAGGTACTCCTAATCCTCGCTCGTGCCCGGCGAAAGTGAAAGACCTTCATTCCCGGTGTATTGCCGGGTTACTGCGGCGGATCGCAGACCTTCCAACCGCTTTCGGTCTCCTGCAGATCGAAGGTGCGAGCGGTCTCCTCCGGATCCGCGGTGGACTGCACGGTGACCTGGGCGAGCGCCGTCCGGTCGGTGATCTTGACCGCGTCGACGCTGGTGACCTCCGGAATAGTGCCTTCGTTCACCGCCTGCTGGTGCACGCCGGCGAACTGTTCCTCGGACAAACCCTGGTAGTAGTCGTGCAGGGCACCGCAGGTGGCTTCACGCAGGGCGGGCAGGTCTCCACCTTCCAGCGCACCGGTGTAGTCGCCGATGGCCGCGCGGATTCGGCCCTGCGGGGAATCGTCCTCGCCCCCGGCACCCACCAGGATCGCGATCAACGCGATCACGAGCGCCACGGCGGCCCCACCGGCGACCAGCCATTTCTTGTTCGTACCGGACGTCGCCGGGGCAGCGGCCGGGGCCACCCGCTGCGGCTGCGCTATCTGCGGCGGCGCGGAGTACTGCGGCGCCTGCGCGACCCGCTGCTCGGCCACCGTCGGTTTCAGGTCGGCCGGTGACGGTGCTCCGCCTGTGCGCTGTGCGGCAGGCTGCGGACGGCCGGACTGCCGCTGCGCGGGCGGCGGACCACCGGGACGCTGCGGCGCGGGTTGATCCGGCCGGCCCGGCGCCTGCGGCCCCGGCCGCTTCGGTCCCGGCTGCGGACGCGGGGTGGCCGGCGGTTTCGACAGCGCCGGCGCGCCCGGGCCCACCCGATCGGTCCTGACGGGCCCCTGCGGACCACCGGGCGCCTGCCCCGGCCGGCCCGCCTTGCGCACCTGGTTCATATCGATGCGCGCGGTGGCATCGGGATCCGGCTTCTTCTGCGCCGGCATGGCGACGGTCCGCGCCTCATCGGGTCGCGGCTGCCGCGGGATCACGACAGTCCGCGCCTCGCCGCCTTCCGGCCCCTGCTCCGGTTCGGCGGAATCCTGCTCATCGCCGATTTTCCCGTCGCCGGCTTCCGCGTCTACTGCCGCAGCACTGCCATCGTCCGCGGTCCCGGCAGCGGCTTCGGCACCGTCGGCAGCTTCGGTTTCGCCAGCGGCTTCAGTTTCGACAGCGGCCTCGGTTCCGGCCGCGGCGACAGCTTCAGTTTCGGGAGTGGCTTCGGCCCCAGCAACCTCGGTTTCGGCGACGGCTTCATCTTCGGCGGCGGATTTGCCCGTGCCTTCGTCTCCCCGGGCTGCTTCCGCAGTGTCTACCGCCGTGCTGCCTGTAACCGTTGCGCCGGTGGCGGCTGGACCGGTGTCCTCGTCTCCGGCGGCATCCGCATCGCCTGCTGCTTCGGATTCAGGGACGGCGGCAGTGGTCTCGGCAGCTTCGGAATCATCACCGGACGACTTCCCCGCGCCGTCTTCGGCACCGTTCGGTCCGGCAGCGTCTGTCCCACCGCTGCCCGCAGATGCCGGGTCTTCTCCTCCGCCGGCCTCGCCGTCACCCACACTGTCGGTGGCCTTGCCCTCGACCGAGTCAGCGCCGGATCCGGGTGTCCCTGCTGCGCCGGTATCAGCGGATTCCCCGGCCGGTTCTACCTTCCCGGCTCCGACCGCATCCGCTGTCCCAGCGGGCTCCTGGAAAGACTCTTCAGCCTGGTCACCAGCCCTCTCGGCCGCAGCTTGCGTATCGGTTCGCCCGGGATCCCGGGTGGCGTCCGCGCCGCCGGTAGACCCTTCGGCCCGCTCACCGCTCGCCACACGAGCATCAGCACTCTCGGCGGCGAATTCCGCCGGTTCGCCGGCAGCAGGCTTCGCCTCGGAGCCGGGTTGCGCTGCCGCGGATTCCCGATCAGCGGAGACAGGCTCAGGCTCGGACGCACTGCTCTCGGATTCAGCCGTCGTGCCGGTTTCCGTCTGCACGCTGTCCGCGGCGGTGCCATCGGCGGGGGTCTGTTCCCCAGCGGTATCGGAATCCTGCGCGGAATGTGCGTCCGGTTCGGAAGTTGTCGTCGTCGCTTCATCCGAGGCGCTGGCGCCTTCGGCATCGGCCGGCTTGTCTCCGCCGGATCCCGCGGCATCGCCGGACGACGGCCCGGCATCGGCCTCGTCTGCCGCCCCTGCACCGGCCGCCGCAACGCTTACCTGCTCGGTCGTCTCGCCGGTCCCGGCAGCACCGCTCGCCGAGTCGGTCGCGGGCTCGTTTTCCGGAGAATCCGCGTCACCGGCGCGTGCACTACCGGCAGCACCGGACTCCTCGCCCTGCGCCGGAGCACCCACACCCACCGCGGCGGAAGTCCGGATGACCTCCGTCTCGGCGTCACCTTCCGCCGATGCGGCGCCCGTGTCATCGGAGCTGTCCGTGGCCGACGCGCGCGGGATGGCCTCCGTCGGGGCGTTGCTTTCGCCGGGGGCGGGCCCGTTGTACTGAGGTCCGGTATCGCGACCGATCGCCCGGCGGAGCCGGGAAGTCACCGCATCGGCTGCCTGTGACAGCTGCGATCCGGTGGCCTGCGTGTCCGGCGCCTCGGCAGGCGAGCCGGGGCCCGATTCGGAGTGCGTCGGTTTCTCGTCGTCGGTCGGGTGCGGCACCTGAACCCCTCGTTGCTGGCGTACATATTGTGACGTAGATGGCCAGCCTATCGAGCATTCCCGGTAGCCGTGCACAATGAATCGCATGACCTCGTTCGGTGATCTGCTCGGACCGCAACCCGTACTCCTTCCTGAACTGCACGCGGCGGAAGACGCGCTCGACGCGGGCACCGATCCGGTGCGGGTGGCCGCCGACAATCCGGCCGCGTCGATCGCCTGGGCCGCCCTCGCCGAAGCCGCGCTGGCCCGGGCCGCCGAAGCGGACGACCCGGTCAACCACGATCTCGTCGCCGCCTATGCGTTCGCCCGCACCGGCTACCACCGCGGACTCGACCTGCTGCGCCGTAACGGCTGGAAGGGTTTCGGGCCGGTGCCGTGGGAGCACGAGCCGAACCGCGGGTTCCTGCGCAGTGTCGCCGTCCTGGCGAAGGCAGCGCAGGGCGTCGGCGAAACCGATGAATACGCGCGCTGCCTGGACCTGCTCGAGGATTGTGATCCGCGGGCGGCCGCGGAACTCGGTCTGGGCTGAACGACTTCGCGGCAGTGACCGACCCGAACTCACGACTGTCGCGGGCCCGGGTCCGCGGCACCGAGCGGCTGCGGCGTTCCTGGACACGCTTGCGGCTCTCGGCGCTACCGATTCTCCAATGCTCGCTGGCCGCGGCCTTGGCCTGGTTCCTGGCCAAGGACGTGGTCGGTCATCCGCTGCCGTTCTTCGCCCCGACGGCCGCTGTCGTTTCCATCGGCACCGCGTTCGGTGCGCGGCTGCGCCGGTCGCTCGAGCTGGTGGTGGGGGTCGCGGTCGGCATCGGCGTCGGCGACCTGTTCATCTCCCAGGTGGGTACCGGGGTCTGGCAGATCGCACTCGTGGTGGCGGCGGCCATGTCGCTGGCGATCTTCCTCGACGGCGGCCCCATCATCGGGATCCAGGCCTCCGGTTCGGCGGTTCTGGTGGCCACGCTCATGCCACCGGAGTCCGGAGCTGGTCTGTCCCGGATGGTCGACGCCCTCATCGGCGGCCTGGTGGGTGTGGTGGTGGTCGCCGCCCTGCCCTTGCATCCGGTGCGGCGGGCCCGGGAGCAGGCCGCGGCAATACTCGGGGTGGTCGGGAAATCGCTCACCGATTGCGCACACGGCCTGCTGGAGCAGGACCCGGGCAAGATCCACGAAGCGCTCACCGCGGTCCGCGCCACCCAGCAGCAGCTGGATTCGCTGCGCAAAACCCTGGAGGGCGGTCGCGAGGTGAGCCGGATCTCCCCGCTCTACTGGAATTCCCGCGGCCGGCTCGAACGATTGCGGGCGGCGGCGGACCCCCTGGACAACGCGGTGCGCAACACCCGTGTGCTGCTGCGCCGCTCGCTGACGCTGGTGCGCGACGACGAGATCCTCAAGCCGGGGCTCATCGAGGAGATGGAACGGCTGGCCACGGCGGTGGATGTGGTCCGGCGGATGCTGCTGGCCGACCCGGGCGAACAACCGGACCGCGCCGACGCCGCGCGCGCACTGCGTTCGGTGGCCAAACAGGCGCGGCCGGAGCTGGTTGCGGGGGCGGGTTTGTCGGCGCATGTAGTTTTCGCGCAGATCCGGTCCACCCTGGTAGACCTCATGCAGGTATGCGGGGTGCAGCGGATCTCGGCACTGGCCCTGCTGCCACCGACTGTCCCCAATCCGTATGTCACTCCGCAGAATTGAGCGGTCCCGGTGCGTCCTCGGGCGCACCGGGCCCTCGCGGTTCGCTGCGGGATTGCCGGAACCGGGACCGAACCCGATGCGCGACGACACGCCCGGGAAGCTGTGTGGGCCGACGGGCTTTCGAGTAGTGGGCTACCCGTGCCCGTTCGTCCGGCCTGAACTAATGTGAAACATGACCGAGCCGATATTTCGGTTCGGTCGGACCCCACTCCTGGGCCGCGTTGCCGACGCGCGGAGCATATGCGCCGCCGTTCGGATACCCGGACGCCGGCCCGAGCGGGGAATCCGGGCCCGTCCGGCCGGCGCCGCGCCGGGCGGGCCCTCTCGGTGTTGTTTGGCGCGCCTCCGGCGCGCGGGGTTTTGGCCCCCCTTGGGCCCTGCTTTCAGCCCTCGAGACTCGCGGCTGCGCCGCATGCGCTTCGAGGACTGAAAGCAGGGCCGGGCCAAAACCTCCAAGGGCCTCGTAAGACTCGGCACCGCCGCTGGGCACGTCAGGTTCTATCGAGGTTATGGGACCGCCGAGGGCCTCACTGGGCTCGGCACCGCCGCTGGGCACATATTCGGGTCGGGGCCCGGGCCGGAATCTCCCAGACTGTGCTGGGCACGACACTGCTCGGGGTTATGCCCAGAAGCGGGTCAAGTATCCGCCGTAGCGGGACCATTGTTCCGACACCCCGGACAGGTCGTAGAGGGCGTAGACGGCGTCGAAGAAAACCTGGTTGATCGCGGGGGTGAACAGCAGCGCGAACAGGATGAGCATGCCGAACGGTTTGAACTGATCCAATCCGCGGCGGGTCTGGTAGCTCAGAGACGGTTCCACGATTCCGTAACCGTCGAGGCCGGGTATCGGCAGCAGATTCAGCAGTGTGGCCGTTA
Source organism: Nocardia sp. NPDC051750 (assembly GCF_044453135.1). Lineage (NCBI taxonomy): Bacteria > Bacillati > Actinomycetota > Actinomycetes > Mycobacteriales > Nocardiaceae > Nocardia > Nocardia sp. NPDC051750. The sequence goes on from NZ_JBITCK010000001.1 coordinate 529,964, forward strand.
CCTGCAGGAAAGCCAGGAAACTCAGCCCGAACCAGAACGCCGGGTTCTCCTGAGAACTGCCGAACAAGCGCACGATCGACAGCAGCACCACCGCGCACAGCGCGTTCACCGCGGGACCGGCGGCGCTGATCAGCCGCTGGGTCCGCGGCGGCACCTGGTGGGCGTGGATGTAGACGGCGCCGCCGGGCAGCCCGATCCCGCCCAGCGCGATGAAGACCATCGGCAGCACGATCGACAGCAGCGGATGGCTGTATTTGAGCGGGTTCAGGGTCAGGTACCCGCGGAGTTCCACCTCACGGTCACCGGCCCGCCACGCCAGATAAGCATGGGAGAATTCGTGCAGGCACAGGCTCACCACCCAGCCGAACACCACCAGGACGAAGACCCCGGCCTTCGCCTGTGCCGAATCCAGCTCGGCATTCCAGGCGAGCGCGCCACCGGCCACCGCCAACAGCAGCACCAGCAGAAAAACCGGGCTGGGCCGCACCGCACCACGCCGCAGCGCCGAGACACTCAACGGACCAGCAACCAGGGCTCGTGGTAGCGGTAGAAACTCGACCGCGGCACCGTCCGATCGCTCTGCACACCGTCGCGGGCGACCACCGCTCCGGGCGTACCGAGCTGGGCGGCCCGACCGGCGATCCAGCGTCGCCGCCGGAATCGGCGGGGCACACCCGCCCGGACCCCCGGCAACTCGAGAGTCGGACTCACGGCCATGGCCCGCACCTCGCCCGAGAACAACCGGGTGTCGTCGACGTAGGCCTCACCGGTGAGTGGCGCCCCGTCCACTCCGGTGATCGTGGCCCGACCCACCAGGACCGTACCGGTATCGTCCCGCACCAGTGGCACTTCCTGGGCGGTCCCCTCGAGCGCGCTACGGGCCGCGGCGTTTCCGGTGGCGAGCTGATACGCCCGCGCCGCATAGGTGTTGTCGGGCGGCACGTACCCCACCTCCACGTGCAACCGCTCGGTCCGCATCAGATGGGTGAGCACGGCAGCCAGAGCGGCATCGTTCCCGAGCACGATGAGGCGCGGCAGACTGTCCGCCGCGAGTACCGGCAGCAGTTCGTCGATCAGACCGGAATCCGGGACGGCCTCGGTCTGTGTCGTGGGCTGGGCGGCGAGCGCGATGGGTACCGGAGCGTCGGCGCAGCGGAGAACACGGGTACTCAAACGCCCAACACCCTCCTCGGACCGGTCATCCACGAGTGTAGAGGGTGCACCGCGACGACCCGCGCAACGGGCCCGGTGCAACGGCCGTACCCCGCGGTCTCCGGCGGCTCGAGTAGACTGTGCTCCCGGCTTCCTCCCCATTACGGCAGGTAGCTGCAGCACGAGGTGCGTGTTGCGCGTCGACCCGTAGGAGACACGACCATGCCGGCAATCGTCCTCATCGGCGCCCAGTGGGGCGACGAGGGCAAGGGCAAAGCCACCGATCTACTCGGCGGCCGGGTGCAGTGGGTAGTGCGGTACCAGGGCGGCAACAACGCCGGCCATACCGTGGTGCTACCCAACGGGGACAACTTCGCGCTGCACCTGATCCCCTCGGGCATCCTGACGCCCGGTGTCCGCAACGTCATCGGCAACGGCGTCGTCGTCGATCCCGGCGTGCTGCTGGACGAACTCGCGGGGCTGGAGGAACGCGATGTCGATACGTCCGGGCTGCTGCTCTCCGCGGACGCCCACCTGATCATGCCGTACCACGTGGCCATCGATAAGGTCACCGAACGGTTCCTCGGCAACAACAAGATCGGCACCACCGGCCGCGGTATCGGCCCCTGCTACCAGGACAAGGTGGCGCGGGTCGGGGTGCGCGTGGCCGACGTTCTGGACGAGAAGATCCTCACCCAGAAGGTGGAGGCGGCGCTCGAGTTCAAGAACCAAGTCCTGGTGAAGATCTACAACCGCCGGGCCCTGGAGCCGCAGCAGGTCGTGGACGAGGTACTGGCGCAGGCGGAGAAGTTCGCACACCGGATCAGCGATTCCCGCCTGGAACTGAACCTGGCGCTCGAACGCGGCGAAACCGTGCTGCTGGAAGGGTCGCAGGGCACGCTGCTCGACGTCGACCACGGCACCTACCCCTACGTCACCTCGTCCAACCCGACCGCCGGCGGTGCCGCGGTGGGCGCCGGTATCGGCCCCAACCAGATCGGCACCGTGCTGGGCATCCTGAAGGCCTACACCACCCGGGTGGGCTCCGGCCCCTTCCCGACCGAACTGTTCGACGAATCGGGCGTCTACCTGGCAAAGGCGGGCGGCGAGGTCGGCGTGACCACCGGCCGCGCCCGGCGCTGCGGCTGGTTCGACGCCGTTATCGCCCGCTACGCCACCCGGGTCAACGGCATCACCGACTACTTCCTCACCAAGCTCGATGTGCTGTCCAGCCTGGACCGGGTACCGATCTGTGTGGCCTACGAGGTGGACGGCGAACGAGTCGAGCAGATGCCGACCACCCAGACCGGGTTCCACCACGCCAAACCGGTCTACGAGGAGATGCCGGGCTGGTGGGAGGACATCTCCGGGGCCCGCACCTTCGACGAACTCCCCGCCAACGCGCAGGCCTATGTGCACCGGCTGGAGGAACTGTCCGGCGCGCGGATCTCCTGTATCGGTGTGGGCCCGGGCCGCGAGCAGACGATCGTCCGCCACGACATCCTCGGTTGACGGACGACGCGCCCCGGTAACTGAACACCACCGGCGACGGGCCGGCTCACGGCGGGCGAAGAAATTCGGAGCGGCCGAGCCAATATGACGATCGGCGGACCCTGCTGCCCGGGCCGGCGGATTCGCGACGGCCCGGGCACGGTTGCCGGGTTCAGCGGACGGCTTGGAACGCGAGAACGGTGTTGCCGATCCGGATCGCGTCACCGTCGGCGAGCAGCGCGGAATCGATCGGCTCCTCGTTGACGTAGACCCCGTTCGCCGAATCCAGGTCCTCGATCAGCAGGCCGGCCCGGCCCAGTTTGATCTGGGCGTGGTACCGGCTGGCCTTCGGATCGTCGAGCACCAGATCGTTGTCGGTCATCCGGCCGATCCGGAAACCACCGTGCGCGACCAGCACCAGACGCCCGTCCGGTAAACGCAACTGTCCGCTGCGCAGGGTGCGGGGCACTTCGGTGACCGTATCGGTCATCGCCGCGGCGATCCGCTCGGCGGTTTTGAATTCGACCGTACTCAGCGGCTCCTGGCGCAGCACCCGGCGTTCCAGCTCCACCAGGGCGGGGCCCGGGTCGATCCCGAGTTCCTCGGCCAGAACCGTCCGCACCCGCCGACAGGCCTCCAGCGCGTCGGCGTGCCGTTCGGACAGGTACAGCGCGGTGATGAGCTGGCCCCACAGCGGTTCCCGCAGCGGATGTTCATTGGTCAGCGCGACCAGTTCGCCGATCACCGCGGTGGCCCGCCCGCAGGCGATCTCCGCGTCGAACCGTGCCGAAACCGCCAGCAGCCGTTCCTCTTCCATCGCGGTCGCGAAACTGTCCGCGAATCCCAGACCGGCCAGATCCGAGAGCGCGCGCCCGTTCCATTCGCGCAGCGCCGTGCCGAACAGCCGCGACGCCGAGGCGTGATCCCCGGCGCCCGTGGCGCGGTTCCCGGCGTCGCGGGCGGCCTCGAACCGGCCGAGATCGCAGGCATCGTCGGCGATCTCGAGCCGGTACCCGGCGGATTCCGTGCGCAGCACACTTGCCGGGTCCACCCCCGAAATCCGCAAGGCCTTGCGAATATTGGAGACGAACACCTGGAGGCTGGCGGCGTAGGCATCCGGCGGCGCCTCGTTCCAGACCATATCGGCCAGGGTCGACGATGCCACGGCGCGACGGCGGTTCACCGCGAGCGCGGCCAGCAGCGCCCGCGGTTTGGGCCCGCCGACCGCGACCGGCTCACCGCCGATCAGCAGTCGTACGGGCCCCAGCACACGGAGATCGAGGGTCATCTCGGGGCAGGCACGGTAGCGAGATCAGGCACTGATCGAGCGGCCCGCGGACCGCAGCGCCTCGCACGCCTCCACCACCCGCTGCGCCATCGAGAGCTCGGCCTTCTTCAGGTAGCTGCGCGGATCGTAGGTCTTCTTGTTGCCGACCTCGCCGTCGATCTTCAGCACACCGTCGTAGTTGCTGAACATGTGCGCGGCGATGGGCCGGGTGAAGGCGTACTGGGTGTCGGTATCGACGTTCATCTTCACCACGCCGTAGCGCAGCGAATCGTCGATCTCCGATTTCAGCGAGCCCGAACCACCGTGGAAGACGAAATCGAAGGGCTGCGCGTCGGCGCCCAGGCCCAGCTTGGCCGCGGCCACCCGCTGCCCCTCGGCCAGCACCTCGGGCTTGAGCACCACATTGCCCGGCTTGTACACGCCGTGCACATTGCCGAAGGTGGCGGCGAGCAGGTACTTGCCCTTCTCACCGGTACCCAGCGCATCGATGGTCTTCTCGAAATCCGCGGGCGAGGTGTAGAGCTTGTCGTTGATCTCGGCCTCGACACCGTCCTCTTCACCACCGACGACGCCGATCTCGACCTCGAGGATGATCTTGGCGGCGGCCGCGGCGGCAAGCAGCTCCTGCCCGATCGACAGATTCTCGTCGATCGGGACCGCCGAACCGTCCCACATATGCGACTGGAACAGCGGGTTGCGCCCGGCGTCCACCCGCTCCTGCGAGATGGCCAGCAGCGGGCGGACGAATCCGTCCAGCTTGTCCTTGGGGCAGTGATCAGTGTGCAGCGCGATGGTGACGCCGTATTTGTCGGCCACGACATGCGCGAACTCGGCCAGCGCGACAGCACCGGTGACCATATCCTTCACACCCTGCCCGGAACCGAATTCCGCGCCACCGGTGGAGAACTGGATGATCCCGTCACTGCCGGCCTCGGCGAAACCCTTGATCGCCGCGTTGATCGTCTCCGACGATGTGCAGTTGATGGCCGGGAAGGCAAAGGAGTTCGCCTTGGCCTGGCCGAGCATCTCGGCGTAGACCTCCGGAGTCGCGATCGGCACTGTGAAGACCTCCGTGTTGTGCGGCAGACGGGGATTGTCTGTTTCTGCACATACCCTAAGGCAGGCGGGATTCATCCGGTATAAGGGGATTGTTTGCGCCGCCGCACCCTGCGGGCGCGGCGGTAACCGGTACTGTGGGCCGGGTGATTGCGCTGGCAGCTACCGACGCGGTGACGAGCAATCTGGCTCTGACCGAACTGCTCGACCCGATGCACCTGTTGACCGAGACCTGGTTGAAGAACGCGGTGCTACCGGCGATTCTGGTGATCGTCTTCATCGAGACGGGTCTGCTGTTCCCGCTGCTGCCCGGCGATTCGCTGCTGTTCACCGGTGGTCTGCTGGCCGCCCAGGAGAATCCCCCGGTCTCCATCTGGGTGCTGCTGCCGGCCGTCACGTTCATCGCTTTCGCCGGTGACCAGTGCGGTTACTGGATCGGCCGGGCCATCGGACCCGCGCTCTTCAAAAAAGAGGACACCCGCTTCTTCAAGAAGAGCTATGTGACCGAAACACACGAGTTCTTCGAGAAACACGGCCCCAAAACGATCATCCTGGCCCGATTCGTCCCGATCGTCCGAACCTTCATGCCGGTGCTGGCCGGGGTGTCGAAGATGAGCTATCAGCGCTATGTGGCCTTCGATATCGTCGGCGCGGTCGCCTGGGGCGGCGGGGTCACCGTGCTCGGTTACTACCTCGGCCGCGTGGACTTCATCCGGGAGCACGTCGAGGCGATTTTCCTGCTCATCGTGTTCGTCTCGATCCTGCCGGGTATCAGCGCGGTGGCCAAGAAGCTGCTGAACCGCAACTCCCCGGCCGACCCCGCCGACGAGCACGCGCTGGTCTCCACCGCCGAACTGCCGGCCGTGGATCTGCCGGAACAGGTCACCAGCACCATGCCGCTGCCGGTGGTGCCGAACAACGTCACGGCCGCCCCGAACGAGACCCCAGTACGGTAGTCCGTGGTGTCCCTCTCGGCCGTGCCCCACGCGATGGGTAGCTTCGAACCACTGATCTCCGCCGGTCCGGCGCTGGTCTGGATAGTGGTCCTGACCTTCGTCTTCCTGGAATGCGCGTTCATCCTCGGCCTCTTCCTGCCCGGCGATTCGATGCTGCTCACCGCGGGAATTGTGATGGCCTCCCACGCCACCGGGGAAACCCAGGTGTGGTTGCTGTCGGTCGGCGCGATGCTCGCCGCGATCGCCGGAAACCAGGTCGGCTATGTCGTCGGACGCCGGACCGGGCACCGCCTCGTCGCCCGCAAGAACGGGCGCTATATCAACACCCAGAATCTGACCCGGGTGGCCGAACTGTTGCGCCGGCACGGCTTCGTCGCGGTGCTGATCGCCCGGTGGATCCCCTGGGTGCGCACCCTGTGCCCGATGGTGGCGGGCGCCGCCGAAATGGACCATCGGCGGTACACGATCGCCAGTACCGTCGGTGCGATCATCTGGGCCCCGGTGCTGTTGTTGATGGGCTACTACGCCGGGAGTTTCATCCAGCAGATCTCCTGGCTGATGCCCATAGTGATCATCTCCCTGGTTATCTGCCTCGTGGTGGGCACCGTGATCGGCATCCGGCAGTACCGGCACGAGATGGCCCAACCGGAAGAGGATTTCGAGCTGGATTCCGCCGACACCACACCGCTGCCGAGCCTGGGAAACACGGGCCGCGAGCCGGGGCAGCAGGACGGCGATCGCGCGCGGCGCGACCTACAGTCCGGCCGCGGTGACCGTATGAGCGGCTTCCATGAGCATCCAGCCCGCGAGCTGTACCGATAGATCGCGTTCGGGCACCCGCGAGGAAGTCACCGCACCGTTCGAGTTGCGCCCCCCGGCGCCCGCGGTACCACCCGGCAGCTGGGCCGAACGCGTCCAGTCATGACCGAACAGCGGTTCGCCCTCCACGTCGAGCCGGTTCGCCCATGCCGCCATCGCGGATTCCTTGACGATCCGGGCCGCGATCCGCCGGTCGGCGAGCTGTTCGTGTTCCGATCCGGGCAGCATGAGCGCGACCAGTGCGAGATAGCGGATGAGAATGCCGTTGAACAGCCCGCCGTCGCCGCCGGAGCCGCCGCGGACGACCCCGTCGGTGGTGAGGTTGTCCTCGACGGCGTCCAAGAGGTGATGCACCCGGTCGAGATGAACCGGATCGCCGGTGTGTACCGCGAGCTCGGTCTCCAAACCGAGGACAACACCCTGGCAGTAGCTGTAGATCGGGCGTTCCAGCGTGCCGGACGGTAAGTGGATACCGTCGAAGATCAGGCCGGTTTCCGGATCGCGAAGAGTCGCATCGATCCAGTCCGCCATCTCGGCGGCCCGCTCGTAGCGGCCGAGCCGCGAGAGCGCGATCCCGGCGGGGCCGTTGGCGGGGGTGTTGTAGAAATCCGCACCGACCCGCCACGGGATCCCGCCGCCGACCGGCGGATTCCACGCACCGTAGAGTTTCTGCTCCAGCGGCCCGAGCCCGCCCCGTGCTTCGTCGTTGTCCTGTACCCGGGCGGCTCGCTCCAGGGCGATGGCGAGCCAGGCCATATCGTCGTAGTAGCGGTTGGTCCAACCGGAGATATTGCGCATTCGATGCGTGCGAACCAAAGCGGCGATCCGTTTGCGGCGTTCTATGGTCGGCACGCGGTTGGCGGCGTCGACGGCACAGTCGATGAGATGGGCCTGCCACCAGTAGTGCCAGGTCAGGAAGAAATGTTCGCGCCGGGTCGAGGGCCAGCCGACCACGCCGAGCGCGGTGCCGGGGAGCAGCCACAGCGGTTTCAGATGCCGGGACAGAATGGCGGCCTCGGCCATATCCGCGCGGTCCGACCACAGTTCTGCGGGGACACCCAGCGGCCCGCGCTGTTGCCCGGCCGCGCGCCGGGGAACGTCGAGATCGTCGCTGGGCGAGGTCATGAACCCATATTGCCAGGAAAATAGGAATTCCCGCCGCTCAATTGTTACCGAGTCGAGGCGGAACCGTTCGATTTGCCGCCACTTCTGTCGGATCCGGAGCGAATCACCGCCGGACAGAGCGGGGAGCAATGTCGGATTGCTATGTCAACCCCGCTTAACAAAACACGGCCGCTCCGCGCGTGCCCGCACAGCGAATTCCGGGCCCGGCAGTAATCCGAATCGGCACAGGCACTTTCGAGCGGACCGGACCGAACGGAAACCCCGCCACAGGACCGCACTACGATCGTGCCGTGACGAACGCAGCGCCCTCCGCCGGCTCCGACCCCGCCCGGCGTCCGGAGTGGGTCTCCGGGATGACCGCGGCGGTCACACCGGCAGCGGAGCCGAGCGCGCGGTACGACCACGACATGGACAGCGGGAACGCCGCCGACGAACCGGGGCCTACGGAGTGGGGCGACCATCCGCACGGCGTCGGTCCGTGGGCCATGGAACACACCGGGCCGCCGCCGGAGGACGACCGGCTCGACCCGGTCCTGCTCGCGGAGGGCGACCGCCGCAATGTGGTGGACGCGTACCGCTACTGGAACCGGGAAGCCATCGTCGCCGATATCGACCGGCGCCGCCATCCCTTCCACATCGCGATCGAGAACTTCGGGCACGACGCGAACATCGGCACCGTGGTCCGCACCGCCAACGCGTTCGCCGCCGGCGCGGTCCATATCGTCGGCCGCCGCCGCTGGAACCGGCGCGGCGCGATGGTCACCGATCGCTACCAGCACATCACCCATCACCCCGATATCGAGGCGCTTCTGGAATTCACCACCGCCGAGGACCTGAGCGTGGTCGCGGTGGACAACGTCCCGGGCTCGGTACCGCTGGAAACGGTACGACTGCCGCGGAACTGCCTGCTGCTGTTCGGCCAGGAGGGTCCCGGCGTGAGCGACGGTGCCCGCGACGCCGCGGTGCTCACGGTCTCCATCGCCCAATTCGGTTCCACCCGCAGTATCAATGCCGGGGTGGCGGCGGGGATCGCCATGCACACCTGGATCCGGCAACACGCGGATCTGACCACGGCCTGGTGATCGCGAGCGGTCCCGGTCACTCGCGGCCCGGGGCCGACGGGTGTCAGGCAGTGGACGCCGATCCGATGATGACGATGGCGAGAACGACGTACGCGATGGCCGCGAGAAGACCCACGATCAGCACCACCGAGCCGATGATGCCGAGCACGTAGCCGACCTGCACATTGCCGCGACCGCCGATAGCGCCACCGGAGGCATCGATTTCGTTGAGCGCCTTCTTGCCCATGACCCACGCGAACGGCGCGCAGAACTGGCAGAACACCAGCCCGATGATGCCGAGGATCAGCACCGTGGTCGTCTGCGGGTGATCCGGTGGCGGCGGACCGTATCCGGGATATCCGTACGCCGGCGGCGGGTAGCTCATGCGTGGATAGTAGCGGCGCAGGCGAATCCACACGAACGGAAAACCGGGCTGCGCCGAACTGATGCCGGAGGCGGGCACGACCTCCGACGCCCTCGGACCGTGCCGGGTTGCCTCACCTTCGTGGCCACACCCGCCTCAGCACCCCTCGACAACACACCGCTCAAAAGCCCGGGAAACGCGCCGCTCAGCACTTTCGAAAACGCGCGCTCAGCACTCTCGGAGGCGCGCCGCTCGATCTCGGGTGTGCGCTGCCGGATCGGCGAGCAGGAACTGTGCCCCACCGTAGGTTGCCAGGATGATCGCCTCGACCACCCGCCGCGACCGCTGCCCGCGGGCGAACAACCGCCGCACCACAATGAGTCCGTCCGAAATCGTGAACAACAGCGCGCCCACACCGATTCGGCTGCGCGGATCCGCGTTCGGAACATTGAGTCCCGCAACGTTGTCCGCGTCCGGGGCCAGCGCCGGATCCGAGGCGAGTACGGCCGCGCTGCCCAGCGTCGCGCCGTAGGCGCTCAACGGCACAGCGAGCGCGGGCGCCTTCGCCCGCAGCAACGCCGCGGCCCCCGCCCAAGCCAGCACTCGCGGAACAGCGACGCTCGCGTGCGGACGCGCCCCCTGGCGCCACCACAACGCCGCGTACCCGGTCTGCATCACCGCGAACGAAGAGGCGCCCGCGACGAGCCGGCGATCGTCGTCGGGCTCGATCAGCAGCACATCACCGACGGTGGCGGCACCCAGCGAGCCCAGCAGCAACGTCCGGTCCCGTGGTGCGATATCCGCTGTGCTGGTGGCGATATCCGCCGCTAGCAACGGCATCATCAGCGGTTTCGCCACCCATTGCAGTCGCTGCCGGCCGGTCAGCGCACCCAGCACGGTGACCGCGGTCGCGGCCAGGAAGCCCGCGCGAAAAGGCCGCATCGCTACAGGCTCGCCTCGGCGGGCGCGGGCGGCAGCGTCACGACCTGGCCCGCGTAGCTGAGACCCGCGCCGAATCCGAGCAGCAGTGCCAGCTGGCCACCCTTGGCCTTACCGGTCGCCAGCATTTCCTCCATGGCCAGCGGAATCGATGCCGCGGACGTATTTCCGGTGTTCTCGATATCGCCCGCCATCGGAATATCGTCGGCAAGACCGAGATTCTTCTTCATCAACTCGTTGATCCGGGCATTGGCCTGATGCGGGATGAAAACCTCGATATCGTCCTTCGACACCCCGGCCATATCCAGCGCCGTGGACAGCGCCCGCGGCAGTGTGACAGCGGCCCAGCGGAAAACCCGGGGCCCCTCCATCCGCAACGCCATCCGGCCCACCGGCTCCACCGCGGGATCGGTGCCCTGCAGGTCCTGTGCGCGCTGCATGTACTCGACGAAGTCGATGTCCTGTTTGATCGCCGAGGCGTTCTCGCCGTCGCTACCCCAGACCGTCGGCGAGATACCGTTGTCCTCGCTCGGTCCGAGCACCACCGCGCCGGCGCCGTCGCCGAAGATGAACGCCGTACCCCGATCGGTGGGGTCGATCCCGATGGTCATCGTCTCGGCACCGATGAGCAGCACGTATTCGGCGGAGCCCGCCCGGATCATATCGGCGGCGACACCGAGGCCGTAGCCGAATCCACCACAGCCCGAGGTCAGATCGAAGGCGGGGATACCGTTCATCCCGAGATCGCTGGCAACGATCGGAGCGCCGTGCGGGGTCAGCATCGGCCAGCTGGAGGTGGCCAGGATGAGCGCACCGATCCGCGACGGGTCCACACCGCTGTTGCGGATCGCCCGCCCACCGGCGGCCACCGAGATCGAGCGCAGTGATTCGTCACCGCTGATCCAGCGCCGGTTACGGATACCGCTGCGTTCGAAGATCCACTCGTCCGACGAGTCCAGTACCTGGCACACCTCGTCGTTGCTGACCACGCGCTGCGGCCGGTAGGCACCGATTCCGAGCATCGCGACGTTGTCGTGCCCCTTCTTACCGGCAATGTTCACCACAACGCTCACGACCCTTCACTCACAGTTCTGACGGATTCCCAGGCTAACGGAGCACAAGAGACGGTTGAACAGCCCGTCGTCGTTCAGCTCAGCGCCAGATCCTTCAGACCGAGTATGGAGCGATACGGCAGTCCTTCGTCGGCGATCACGCGATCCGCTCCGGTTTCCCGGTCGACCACGGTGGCCACCCCGACCACCGTCGCGCCCACGTCGCGCAGTGCGCGTACCGCGGTCAGCGGGGAGTTGCCGGTGGTGGTGGTGTCCTCGACGACGAGTACCCGTTTGCCCACCACATCGGGGCCTTCGATCTGCCGTTGCATCCCGTGGGTTTTCGCGGCCTTGCGCACCACGAACGCGTCGATCGGGCGGCCCGGCGCGTGCATCACAGCCAGGGCGACCGGATCGGCGCCCATGGTGAGCCCGCCGACCGCGTCGAATTCCCAATCCGCGACCAGTTCCCGCAGCAGTTTCCCGATCAGCGGGCCGGCCCGATGATGCAGGGTCGCGCGCCTCAGGTCGACGTAGTAGTCGGCCTCATTGCCCGAGGACAGTGTCACCTGGCCGTGCACGACGGCTAAATCGCGCACCAGCCCGGCCAAGGTATCCCGGTCGGTCGCTGCCTGGTCGATCATCGGTGTCCTTCCGCCCGTCTAGGCGAGTCGCGGCAAGTAGGTTCCGGCGCATGCTGCGGCGCCCTCCGAGCAGGATACGGGGGCGCCGCGGCGGCGGTTACCGCAGGTCGGACCGAGTCCGCGGACCTACTGCGGGACCGGGCCCTGATAGGGCCGGAAGCCGGGGTGGAAAGGCCCTCCGGGCAGCCGTGGGGCGTGCTCGTCGTCGGCGGTGGATTCACGGCGGTCCGCGCCGGCACCGGTATTACGGTCCGTTTCCCCGGCCCCGGCCGAACGGGCACCCGCGGGTTCGGGGCGCGGGGAGCGATTCACCGGCCGCGCGTCGGGCACCACGGCCAGGCTCGGCCGGCGCGGTGGCATATCGTCGCCCGGATCGGCCCCGCGCTCGGGTTCGTCCGGCGTATCGCGGTAGCGGACGTTCGGCCCCGGGTGACCATAGCCGCCGGCCCGGTCGTCGTCGGAGTCGTCGAAATCGTCGTAGCCGTCGTCCGGCCCGTCCGGATCGTCGTCGTATTCCGGACGGATCCGCGCGCGCGGATGCACTCCCGCGGGATCGTGGTCGTCGTTGCGGGTTTCGGTGACCGGCGGCAGCACATGCAGCAGCCCGGACAACCGCAGCACCGCGTCGATACCGGTCTCCCAATCCTTGGCGGCCGTGCCGACGGGCAGCATGCCGAGAGTCCAGTTGCCCTCGCTCCACAGCATCTGCACCGTATCGGAGAGGGATTCGATGAACGCGACCATCCGCTGATCGACGGCATGCCGCGCGATCTCCGGGTTGGTGGCGAACACGACCCGGTCGCCGATCGCGCCGAGTAGTTCCAGATCGGCGTCCTTGGGCGGATTCATGGTCTTGACCCGCATATCGACGTCGATATCCGAACCGATCTGGCGGCGCACCGCGACCAGGGTCGCGGAATCCTCCAGATCCAGCAGGACGAACTTCTCGCCCTTGCGGATACCGGTGACCACATCGACCGCGGTGAGGTACCCGAGCTTGGCCAGCGCACCGCGCCGCCAAGTCGAAGCGAGCGCCGGTTCCACCGACACATAGGTGTATCCCTGGGCTTTCGCCCACACCTGGCGCGCGTGACCGGTCCGCTGCCGCTGGCGCCGGTCGAAGTAGAGCAGCACTATCGCACCCGCGAGGGTGATTGCCGCCAGCCCGAACCACATTGCCGTCATCGTCGCCTAGCCTATCGACCCGCCCGGCGTAATGCCGGGCACCCACACTGCGCGCCGCGGATTTCTCATCGACCGCCCCCGTCGAGGGCGGTGCTGATGATGACCTCCGCCTGAATGGATCCGTCCGGGCTCGGCTGCCCCTGCACGATCACCAGGTCCCCGGCGGGCAGGGCGTCGACCGTGGCCCCGGCCAGCGAGATCACCTGGGTGGACGGGGTGGTATGCACCGTGACCTCGTCTCCGGTGAGGGTGCTGAGGGTCAGTGTCCCACCGGTATTCGAGCTGATGGTGCCCATGGTGGTGCCGCCCGCGCCCGGATCGCCGGGGTCGCCCGAATCGGGCATCTCCGGGAGACTCGGCAGCGGCGGGGCCGATTCCTCGGGTTGCGCGGGAATCCCGCGCCCGAGGGGGCGGGTGGTCGTGCTGTCGCTCGCGGTGTTCTGCGAGTCGCCGCCGCCGAACATCATTCCGGCCCCCACGGCGGCCAGGGCGATCAGCACGATGGCGGCCAGCCCGACCCCCAGCCAGATACCGGTCTTGTTCGACAGCCGCCGCGGCGGTTCCCCTGGCGGGCCCGGAAGCGGACCACCGGCCGGACCGTACGGATCCTGCGGGCCCGGCCCGGGCGGTCCGCCCTGGCCGCCGTAGGCGTAACTGTCGTACGTCGGCATCTCCCGGGTGGGGTTCGGACCGGCCCCCCACCCGCCGAAGGGATCGGTACCCGGGTAGGCCGTCGTCGGCTCCACATACCCCGGCACATCGCCGCCGGGCAGTTTCTCGGTCGCCGATTCTCCCGGCTGACCCAGGCGCTGGGTCGGATCATCGTCCGGCCGCCTTGCCCAGGGATCGTTCGGGTTGGTCATACCACCCAGACTAAGCGTAGCTCCGCCTCCGCTGCGGCCATGCGCGTCAATATGCCGTCCGACCGCCCGCAACAGCAGCCGGACGGGCCCGGTCCCGGGCGCGGTCACTCGCCCGGGACCGATTCCGGCATCCCTGGTGGCGCACCGGAACGGCCGGGGTCCTACGACACCTGCCCGTCCGCGTCCGCGGCCTCGCGCAGGCTCCGTCCCACGATGAGCCCGTCACCGTCCGGGCTCACTCCCACCGCGACGGTGTCGCCGTCGGTGATCTTGCCGGCCAGCAGTTCCTTGGCGAGGGTGTCGCCGATCGACTGCTGGATGAGCCGGCGCAGCGGACGCGCACCGTACACCGGGTCGTATCCGCGCACGCCCAGCCAGAACCGCGCCGAATCGCTCACATCGAGGGTGAGCCGCCGCTGCGCGAGCCGCCGCTGCAGCTGATCGAGCTGGATATCCACGACGTAGGCCAGCTGGTCCTCGTCCAGCGTCCGGAACATCACCACATCGTCGAGGCGGTTGAGGAATTCCGGTTTGAACGCCGAGCGCACGGCATTCATCACGAATTCCCGGTCGCCGCCGGCACCGAGGTTCGAGGTGAGGATCAGGATCGTATTGCGGAAATCGACCGTACGACCTTGACCATCGGTCAGGCGGCCCTCGTCGAGTACCGCGAGCAGGATGTCGAAGACATCCGGGTGCGCTTTCTCGATCTCGTCGAACAGCACCACCGTGTACGGCCGGCGCCGCACGGCCTCGGTGAGCTGGCCGCCCTGGTCGTACCCGACGTATCCGGGCGGGGCGCCGACCAGCCGGGCGACAGCGTGCTTCTCGCTGTACTCGCTCATATCGATGCGGACCATGGCGCGTTCGTCGTCGAACAGGAAGTCGGCGAGGGCTTTGGCCAGCTCGGTCTTACCCACACCGGTGGGTCCGACGAACAGGAACGATCCGGTGGGCCGGTTCGGATCCGCGACTCCGGCACGGGCACGCCGCACCGCGTCGGAGACAGCCTGCACCGCATCGGTCTGCCCGACCACCCGGCGCCCGAGTTCGGACTCCATCCGCAGCAGTTTCTCGGTTTCCCCTTCCAGCAGCCGCCCGACCGGAATACCGGTCCACGCCGAGATCACCTCGGCGATATCGTCCGGCCCGACCTCTTCCTTGAGCATCACCTCACCGTCGGATGCCGCCCCGGACGCCTCTTCGGCTTCGGCGAGCTCCTTCTCCAGAGTCGGGATCCGGCCGTACCGGAGCTCGGCCGCCTTACCCAGATCACCGTCGCGTTCCGCGCGTTCGGATTCGCCGCGCAACCCTTCGAGCTGTTCCTTCAGCACCCGGACCTGGTCGATCGCCGTTTTCTCGTTCTGCCAGCGGGTGGTGAGCTGGTTGAGCTTCTCCCGGTCGTCGGCGAGTTCGCCGCGCAGTTTCTCCAGCCGCTGTTTGGACGCCTCGTCGGTTTCTTTGGCCAGCGCGACTTCTTCGATCTCGAGCCGGCGCACCGCGCGTTCCACTTCGTCGATCTCGACCGGCCGCGAGTCGATCTCCATCCGCAGCCGCGAGGCCGATTCGTCGACGAGGTCGATCGCCTTGTCCGGCAGGAACCGGGAAGTGATGTAGCGGTCGGACAGGGTGGCCGCGGCGACCAGAGCGGAATCGGTGATCCGCACACCGTGGTGTACCTCGTAGCGTTCCTTGATCCCGCGCAGAATGCCCACGGTGTCACCCACCGTGGGTTCGCCGACCAGCACCTGTTGGAACCGGCGTTCCAGCGCCGCATCCTTCTCGATGTGCTGCCGGTACTCCTCCAGCGTGGTGGCGCCGACGAGCCGCAGTTCACCACGAGCCAGCATCGGCTTGATCATGTTCCCGGCGTCCATCGCCGATTCGCCGGTCGCACCGGCGCCGACGATCGTATGCAGTTCGTCGATGAAGGTGATGATCTGTCCCGCGCTCGACTTGATCTCCTCGAGTACCGCCTTGAGCCGCTCTTCGAATTCACCGCGGTATTTCGCGCCCGCGACCATCGCGCCCAGATCGAGGGAGACCACGGACTTGCCGCGCAGCGATTCCGGCACGTCACCGGCGATAATGCGCTGGGCCAGGCCCTCCACGATGGCGGTTTTGCCGACGCCCGGTTCACCGATGAGCACCGGGTTGTTCTTGGTGCGCCGTGACAGCACCTGCACCACCCGCCGGATCTCGGTATCGCGGCCGATCACCGGATCGAGTTTGCCGGAGCGCGCGGCGTCGGTCAGGTCGGTGGAGTACTTCTCCAGCGCCTGATAGCTGCCCTCGGGGTCCGGACTGCTGACCCGGGTGTTGCCCCGGACCGCGGTGAAGGCCTCCCGCAGTGCCGCCGCGGTGGCGCCGTACTTCTCGAGCAGCATGGTCACATCGCTGTCGCCGCCGGCCAGCCCGACCATCACATGTTCGGTGGAGACGTATTCGTCGCCGAGTTCGGTGGCCAACTGCTGGGCCGAGGTGATCGCGGCCAGCGCCTCCCGGCCGAGTTGTGGAGCGGTGGTGGCGCCGGTGGCTCGCGGCAGCCGGTCGACAATGTCCTGGGCTTCGCGGCGCACCGTAGCCGGATCGGTGCCGACCGCTTTCAGCAGCGGCCCGGCGATCCCGTCGGTCTGGTCCAGTAGCGCCACCAGCAGATGAGCCGGCCGGATCTCCGGGTTACCGGCCGCCGACGCTGCCTGCAATGCGGCGGTCAGGGCGGCCTGGGTTTTGGTGGTGGGGTTGAACGAGTCCACGAAGCACCTTCCTGCTAGTCGATATCTCCTCCGGCAACCGCACCCGTTCCGGGGACTCGTGCCGTTCTGCTCGGTTCAACGTTCGAAAGGTTGAGTCTGTTCCGCTCAAGTTTGAGATTTTTCTGGTCGACGTCCTCCGCTCGAGGTTGCCGGAAAAGTGCTGGCTCCCGGCCGATGCCGCCGCCGCGGTACCCGCGAACAAGATCGGTCAAACCCCGTATTCGTATTTCACATACACCATCATCACAATTTTCGGGGATACTGGTCGGATGAAGGACGGCCGGTAACGGCTACGTCCCTTCGGGCAGACATCAGGGAAAGGAAGCTCCACGCCGTGGATGCGCGTTCGGCAGCGCTGGTCCGCGCCAATTTCCAGTCGGTGCTGGACACACCGCAGGGAATCGAGCGGTTGGTCAGCGCATTTTATGGTCACCTGTTCGGCGTGAATCCGCGGCTGCGGGAGTTGTTCCCACCGGCCATGGATATGCAGCCGAAACGGCTGGCCACCGCAATCCAGTACATGCTCGACCACCTCGAGGACTGGGACCGCGCACAGAAGTTTCTCGAGCAACTCGCGCGCGACCATCGCAAATACGGGGTCGAGGCCGCGCACTACGACCAGGCCGGTCCCGCGCTGTACGCCGCCTTCCAGACCTACAACGGTCCGAACTGGACCAGAGAACTCGCCGAAGGATGGCGCGATGTCTGCCTGCTCATCTCCGCCGCCATGGCGATAGGCGCCAATTCCGACGATTCCCCGCCCTATTGGGAAGCGACCGTTGTCGGGCACCGGCACGTCCTCGACGACCTCGCGATCGTCCGTTTGCAGTCCGATGACCCGATCCCCTACGTCGCGGGCCAGTATGTCCCGGTATCGGTCCCGCAGCGGCCCCGGATGTGGCGGTACCTCTCCCCGGCCATCCCGTCCAACCCCTACGGCGAGATCGAATTCCATGTCCGCAAGGTCCGTAGCGGCTGGGTGAGCCCCTCGATCGTCAACGAAACCAAGGTCGGCGACCGCTGGCTCATCGGCGGTCCGCTCGGCGGCCTGCAGGTCGATCCGGACAGCGGCCGCGATGTGCTGATGATCGGCTCGGGCACCGGTATCGCACCGCTGCGCGCCCAGCTGATCGAAATGGGCCGGCGTGGAATCAACCCGCGGGTGCACTTCTTCATCGGCGGGGTCTATCCCTGCGATCTGTACGACGTGGAGAACATGTGGCAGCTCTCGCAGAGCAACCCGTGGCTCACTATCGTCCCGGTCTGCGAGCACAAGACCAACCCCTGGTGGTATCCGCATCCCACCGAGGACGCGCCCTACGGCATGCATCGGCGCCTGGTGGGCAATCTCGGCGCCGTCGTGGCCAGTTTCGGCGCGTGGGAGGATCGGCAGATCCAGATCGCCGGCTCGGCGAAGATGATCGCCGACACCCGGCGCGCGCTGCTCGCGGTCGGTACCCCGGAGGAGATCATCAGCACTGATCCGGTCTGATGCGGCACCTCCGCCTCGGCGGTCTCCGACGACCGTATGAACATGCCCCGAAGGAGTGCTCTTGATGCGATACCTCCGCCTGCACTCCGGCCTCCGCCGACCGCATCGATCTGCTCCGAAGGAGTGCTGTTGAACAGGGATCCCCGCGTGCACCCGGACCGTTCCGCGCAGTGGCGTGCGGACGTGGTCGAGCACCACCGGTTGCGCCACGATCTGGCGGTGGTCCGGCTGATCGGCGAATACGTACCGTTCACTGCGGGACAGTCGGTGGAGGTGGAGGTTCCGCAGTTCCCGGGAATGCGGCGCCGTTTCTCTCCCGCCCTCCCGCCCTCACTGGACGGGAAACTCGAATTCCATATCCGCACCGTGGCCGGCGGCTGGTGCAGCGGCGGGATCGTGGCCGATACCTCGGTCGGGGATCAATGGAAACTGGCTGCGCCACAGGGAATGTTCGATGTGGACCCCAACGGTGACGAGGTGGTGATGATCGCGGGCGGTACCGGACTCGCGCCGCTGCGGTCCCAGATCCTCGAACTCGCGCGCCACGAATGTCCGCCGGCCACCTACCTTTTCTTCGGGGGATTCTCGCCCCGGGACCTGTACGCCGCCGACATGCTGGTCCTGCTGGCGGCCGACCTGCCGTGGCTCACGGTCGTCCCGGTCGTGGAACGCCTCGACGACCCTTCCTGGCCGGACGAATGGCACGAAAGCCACCGGGTGAACATAGCTTTCGACGAGGATGACCTGATCCAGGGCACCCTCGCCGAAGTGGTCGGGTCCTACGGCTCCTTCAACCGGCACC
The DNA here is from genome assembly GCF_044453135.1 of Nocardia sp. NPDC051750. Classification (NCBI taxonomy): domain Bacteria; kingdom Bacillati; phylum Actinomycetota; class Actinomycetes; order Mycobacteriales; family Nocardiaceae; genus Nocardia; species Nocardia sp. NPDC051750. Next base: position 549,009 of record NZ_JBITCK010000001.1, read on the forward strand.
AGGTGCTGGTATGCGGGTCACCGGCGATGACCAGGTCCACAGTCGAACGTCTGCTCGACGCGGGAACTCCGCCGGAACGGATCCAGTTCGAAGGCGCTTGAATCTATCGACTCGCCGCGGCTTCGGTGTCGCGGATTCCGGCCCCTTGGGGCCTACTTTCAGCCCTCGGGACTCGCGCCGGCGGCACAGGTGCTTCGAGGGTCTGGAAACAGGGCCGGGCCAACACCTCCTAGGGCCTCGCCGAACTCGGCGCCGGATATCTCGCTCAGCGGCGACGGTTGCGGGGCTGCCAGACGACCAGGGCGGTATTGCGTTGCGGGGGGATCAGTTCCGGCCGGTAGTCCGGCCGGGACCGTTCCCGTTCCAGCTCCGCGGCCAGTTCCACGACCCGCTGCTGGAGTTCGGTCACCTGGTTGGTGAGTTCGATGATCCGTTTGATCCCGGCCAGGTTGACGCCTTCGTCCTGGGAGAGCCGCTGCACCTCACGCAGCAGCTCCACGTCCCGTTCCGAATAGCGCCGACCGCCACCCGACGTGCGCTGCGGTGTCACCAATCCCAGCCGGTCGTAGGTGCGCAGGGTCTGCGCATGCATACCTGCCAACTGGGCGGCCACCGAGATCACAAAGTATTCTGTGCTCGATTGGCGGCCCTCCCGGGGCCCTCCGTGGTTACGCTGCGCTGCCGCCTCCGGGCCCATCGCTCGGGCCGCCGGACGCGCCGAGCTACTCTCGGGCGACACCCGTTTCGGATCGTTGGACATCACGCACCTGCCCATCCAGCTCTCGGATCGAAGCCGCTGGCCTTCTCCGCCTCCTGTAGCGCGCGCATCGCGGCCACGGCATCGTCGTCCAGCTTCGGCGGCACGGCGACCTTCACGGTGACCAGCAGATCACCGGCTCCGCCACCACGTTTGGGAACCCCACGACCACGCACCCGGAGGGTGCGCCCGTCCGCGGTACCCGGTGGCACCTTCACGCCGACCCGGCCCTCCAGGGTGGGCACCGATACGGTCGTGCCGAGCACCAGTTCACTGTAACTGACGGGGAGTGCCAGGGTGAGGTCGTCGCCGGTCCGGCCGAAGACCTTGTCCTGGCTGACCCGCACCGTGACGAACAGGTCACCCGAGGGCGCCCCGCGCAGCCCGGCCTCGCCCTGACCGGCCAGCCGGATCCGCTGTCCGTCGGCGATCCCGGGCGGGATCCGGACATTGATGGTGCGGGTGCGATTCTGGATACCGCTGCCGTGGCAGTCCACGCACGGATCGTCGATGATCGAACCGGTGCCCCGGCAGTCGTCGCACGGCTCACTGAATCCGAACGCGCCCTGATTCCGGCTCACCACCCCGCTGCCGTTGCAGATCGGGCACACCCGCGGGCTGGTGCCCGGTTTCGCGCCGCTGCCGTGGCAGGTGGTGCACGGCGACGGGCTGGTCAGGTGCAGCGGCACCGTCACACCGCGGGCCGCCTCCCGGAACCCGAGAGTCGTTTCCGCCTCCACGTCCGAGCCTCGGCGGGGCCGGCTGGTGCGGGTACCGCCGCCACCGCCCCGGTTGAACAGGCCCCCGAACAGATCGCCCAGACCACCGTCGGCCGCACCCGCCTGGCCGAAGATATCGCCCAGGTCGAAACTCTGGGTGAAACCACCGCCGGCACCGGGCGAGAAACCGCCACCCCGGCCGTACCCGCCGCCGGCGAAAAGGCGGCGGGTCTCGTCGTATTCGGCACGTTTGGCCGAATCCGACAGCACGGTATGGGCCTCGCTCACGGCCTTGAACCGTTCCTCGGCCTTGGGGTCACCCGGATTGGCGTCCGGGTGCAGATCACGGGCGAGTTTGCGATACGCCTTCTTGATCTCTTCGGTGGAGGCGTCGGAGGAGACACCCAGTTCCTTGTAGAAGTCCTTTTCGATCCACTCCCGCTGGCTCACCGGGCATCTCCTCCTTTCCGCGTTGTTCCGCGACGCCGCGCTGTGGAATTCGTTTCGCGACGCCGCGCGGTGGAATCGCTAATTTTTCGATCCGGCATCCGCATCCGATGCCTCCGCTGCGGCGGGTTCCGCCGCGGCAGCGGCATCCGGACCCGCTCCGATATCGCCTACGCCGTCGGTCACCCCGACCAGCGCGTGCCGCAGCACCCGCTCACCGAACCGGTACCCCTTGCGCATCACCACACCGATCACCGGATCGTGCCCGGAACCTTCGTGCTGAACGGCCTCGTGCAGATTCGGGTCGAAAGGTTCGCCCTCGGACCCGAATTCGTCGAGCCCCTGTTTGCGCAATGCCTCGATCAGCTTGTCGGCCACCGAGCGCAACGGCCCGGATTCCAGATCACCGTGCGCTTTGGCACGGTCCAGGTCGTCGAGCACGCCCAGGAGTTCGGTGACCACTCCGGCCTTCGCGGTGTCGATGGCGGTCTTGCGATCGCGTTCGACCCGGCGGCGGTAGTTGGTGTACTCCGCCGTCAGTCGTTGCAGATCGGCGGTGCGCTCGGCGAGTTCGGCCGCCGCATCGGGCGTGGCCGCGGTTTCCGCGGCCGCCACGTCGATGCCGTCACCGTCCTGACCGGACTGCGGAGCCTGCGGGGCGATCGCCTCACCGGCCTCCTCGACCCCGGCCGGGGCGGTCTCATCGGCCGCCCCGGCGGGTTCGCGAACCTCACCGGTCTCCGGATCGATCTTGCGTTTGTCGACGAAGCTGATCGGTTCCTCGGAATTGTCGGCTGCGTTCGTCACTTCTTCTCCGTGTCGACCGGCTCGTCCACGACCTCGGCGTCGACCACTTGGTCGTCACCGGCTGCCCCGGCGCCCGCGGCGCCGTCACCGCCGGCCGCGCCCTCGGACGCCTGAGACGACTCGTAGATCGCCTGACCCAGCGCCTGCGATTCGGTGGCCAGCTTCTCCACCGCGGCCTTCACCGCGGCGGTATCGGTGCCCTTCAGCGCCTCGTTGGCCTCCGCGATGGCGGCCTCGACCTTGGACTTCACGTCCGCCGGGACCTTGTCCTCGTTATCGGCGATGAACTTCTCGGTCTGATGGACCAGCGATTCGGCCTGGTTGCGGGTCTCCGCCTCCTCGCGACGCGCCTTGTCCTCGGCGGCATGCGCCTCGGCGTCCTTGACCATCCGGTCGATCTCTTCCTTGGACAGGCCGGAGCCGTCCTGGATCTTGATCGTGTTCTCTTTACCGGTGCCCTTGTCCTTCGCGGTCACGTGCACGATGCCGTTGGCGTCGATATCGAAGGTGACCTCGATCTGCGGCACACCGCGCGGGGCCGGCGGGATACCGGTCAGCTCGAAGGAGCCGAGCAGTTTGTTGTGCGCGGCGATCTCGCGCTCACCCTGGAACACCTGGATCTGCACCGACGGCTGGTTGTCATTGGCCGTGGTGAAGGTTTCCGAACGCTTGGTCGGAATGGTGGTGTTGCGCTCGATGAGGTTGGTCATCACGCCACCCTTGGTCTCGATACCCAGCGACAGCGGGGTCACATCGAGCAGCAGGACGTCCTTGACCTCACCCTTGAGCACACCGGCCTGCAGGGCGGCGCCGACGGCGACGACCTCGTCCGGGTTCACGCCCTTGTTGGGCTCCTTGCCACCGGTCAGTTCCTTGACCAGTTCGGAGACCGCGGGCATGCGGGTGGAGCCACCGACGAGCACGACATGGTCGATATCGGCGACCTTGATCCCGGCGTCCTTGACCACGGACTGGAACGGCGCACGAGTGCGGTCGAGCAGGTCCGAGGTGATCTTCTGGAACTCGGCGCGGGTCAGCTGCTCGTCGAGGAACAGCGGGTTCTTCTCCGCGTCGACGGTGATGTAGGGCAGGTTGATCGAGGTGCTCTGCGAGGAGCTCAGCTCGATCTTGGCCTTCTCGGCGGCCTCACGCAGCCGCTGCATGGCCATCTTGTCCTTGGTCAGGTCGATGCCCGAGCTGGCCTTGAACTTGTCGACCAGCCAGGAAACGACCCGCTCGTCCCAGTCGTCACCACCGAGGTGGTTGTCACCGGAGGTGGCGCGGACCTCGACGACGCCCTCGCCGATTTCCAGCAGCGAGACGTCGAAGGTGCCGCCACCGAGGTCGAAGACCAGGATGGTCTGTTCCTTGTCGCCCTTGTCCAGGCCGTAGGCCAGGGCCGCGGCGGTGGGCTCGTTGACGATACGCAGCACATTGAGGCCGGCGATCTGGCCGGCTTCCTTGGTGGCCTGCCGCTGGGCGTCCTCGAAGTACGCCGGGACGGTGATTACCGCGTCGGTGATCTCCTCACCCAGGTAGGACTCGGCGTCGCGCTTCAGCTTCATCAGCGTGCGCGCGCTGATCTCCTGCGAGGTGTACTTCTTGCTGTCGATCTCCACGGTCCAGTCGGTGCCGATATGGCGTTTGACCGAGCGGATCGTACGGTCGACGTTGGTGACGGCCTGGTTCTTGGCGGGCTGGCCCACGAGAACCTCGCCGTTCTTCGCGAACGCGACGATAGAGGGCGTAGTGCGCGAACCCTCGGAGTTGGCGACGACGACCGGCTCACCACCTTCGAGAACGGCGACGACCGAGTTCGTGGTCCCGAGGTCGATTCCGACCGCACGAGCCATTTGTGTTCCTCCTCATTTTCGACTGCTTGTGTCTGTACGGGCTGTTGCCCACTGCGCCGGAGGCGCACCGGACCCCTCTGCGCCGAAGGCGCACCGGACCCCCCGCGCCGGAAGCGCGACGAGAACACGGCGCCGACCGGCGCCCGGACCAGCCCCAGGCACTGCGTAGAGCACGGTCCCAGCAATGCTGAGCGTGGTCGGCTCAATCCTGCCCGTCTCCGCGCGGACCGTCAAGTCAAACTTGAGTCGGACCCACTCAACATTGCCGATCAGCTCAACCCCCGGGCCCGGCGATCTATTCCCACCCGCACGCCGCTACCCGGAACCACTCTTCACCGCACCCACCTCGGGAAACCCCGGGCGGTGCGCAATCGCGACCCGGCCGTGCCGCGCCCGGGACCCGCCATCCGGCCGCGCCCGGATCCACATCGACCCTCGATCGGAGCTATTGTCAATGCTCCGCCCGTGGTCACCGTGCGCGCCGCGCCGGATGCGGTCATGAGCGAACCCGTAGCGTGGATGAGGTAGTCGAAGCGAGGATCCGAGGATGGCCACTGGGGTGGGCCTGCACATCGCCGAGGATGCGTGCACCGCGGCGATCGTCAGCGATGACGGGGACCCGCATTTCGTCATCCGCGAGCCGATTCTGCATATGTCCGAAGACGGCGACGCGGCGCTCGGCGGACTGTCGGCCCCACCCGGATACACCCACACGATCACCGGTTTCGTTTCGGCCGTAGGCGATCCGGCCGGGGTGTCGGTGGACGACGGTGAGGCCTATCGCGGTGAAGACCTGCTCGCCACCGCGATGTTCTGCCTGATCAACCTGACCGCCGAATACCTCAACGGCCCCGCCGAGTTCTACGCCACCCATCCGGGCGACTGGCCCGCCGCGCAGGTCTTCGCACTACGCGGCGCACTCGACTATCTGGGTCTCAAATCCGTTGCCCTCATCGGCGAGAACGAACTGCCGCCACGCGGCGGCCACAGCGCGGAGGACATCGGCCGGTATTTCGCCGAGAGCGCCGGCCGCGCCGCCCTGGCCGTGGTACTGGAGACCCCGGCCGGCGCGACCCCGCCCGACCCCACCACCGCCGAGAATTCCTTCCTCGACACGGTCGTCATGCCGAAACTCGGCGCGGGCGACACCCCGGCCAAGGCGTACTCCGCGGTGACCCCCGCCGCGACGTATCCCGTGGTTACCCCCGCCGACACGTACTCCGAGGTGGATCCGGCAGCCGCGGACCCCGAGGCCACTTACGGCGGACCCAGCCTGGGTGTACTCGCCGCCGGATTGGGGATCAGCTCGGCGGCCGGCGTGCTACCGGCAGCCGACCCGGGCGTCCCGGATGCCGGCCCGCCCGCCCGGGAATCCACCACGACGCCACCGCGCGGAACCCCCCGCCCCACCGCTCCGGCCGAGCCGAAGGTCTCCCGGCGCACGGTCGTGCTGGTAGCGGCGGCCGCACTAGTGGGTCTCCTGATCGGCGCACTGGGGGTCACCGCTTTCCTGCGCCCGGGCGCCGCCGAACCCGGCCCGGCACCGGCGGCCACCACGGTCACCGAGACCCCTCCTGCGCCACCGCCCGTGCTGCCGCAGCCGGTCGCGCCCCCCGCCGAGCCGACCTACGAGCCCGAACCGACGTACGAACCCGAGCCGACCTACGAGCCCGAGCCGACCCCTGCGCCGGCGCCCCCCGTCGCCACCCCGGCCCCGGTGACCACGACGACGCAATCGGTGCCGCCCACGAGTTCGGTTCCGACCAGCACCGAACCGACCGGTCCGACGCTCACCGAGCCCACCACCAGCGAAACCACGACAACTCGGGCGCGGCCCGGGTTCGAGTTCTTTCCGTTCCCCATGCCGTTCCGTACCGAAGATCCGGACCTTCCCGACACCGGTTCCAAAGAAGGCCGTCAAGAGGAAGCCAGATAGCGCTTTGTGCCTTAGAGTGTTCGCCTGACCGGTGTTTTCCCGGCCACCCCGGCAGCCCGGTCAGCTCGACCAAACCTGTGCGCCAACGGATTCAATCCCGTGGCCACGGATTATCGGCACACAGTGCCTACGAAGGGACTCCATGCGCAAGTCGGTGGCGCGTCGCGCCGCGGTCAAAGCTGCCATCCTCAGCTCTGCCGTTCTCCTGACTCCTCTGTTCGGTGCGGTCCCGGCGACCGCGGCACCCGCTCCGGAACAGCTCAGAGCCGAGGACCTGCCGGCCGAATTCGTACAGGCGTTGTCCCGCGATCTGCATATGACCCCGACCGAATATCTGGACCGGTCGGCCCGCGCCCAGCAGCTGCAGGATTATGCGGCCGAATTCCGCGCCCAGCGTCCCGACGTTTTCGCCGGTGCGTGGATGACCCCCGACGGTAATCCGATCGTCGCCGTAACCTCGCCGGATGCCGCCAAGGTGGCCAGCGCCGATGGGTACCACACCCGGCTGGCGCCGGTTTCGGCCGCCGCACTGGAAACCTCGCTGACACAACTGAATCAATGGGTCGCCGGACAGCCCCGGGATATCTCGCAGGTGATCAATTCGATCGCCATCGACTTCCTCAACAGCCAGCTGGTGGTGAATGTCGCGAATACGCCGCTGGCGCATGTGCTCAATCTGCCGACCCTGATCGCCAACATCAAAGTCGTCCTCGGCCCGGAGGCCGGCGGCCCGGTGGAACGCCACCCCATGGGTGGCGACACCTATATCAGTGCTCCCGGCCCGCTCGATGATGCCGAACTGCGCAGCGTCGATGTCTGCTCGTTCGGCTTCAACAGTGTCGACTCCGCCGGGAACGCACTGAATATCAGTGCCGGGCACTGCAATCCGAATCTCGACAAAGGCGATGAACGCGCCGCCGTGTACGGACCGAATGTCCGGAATATCCCGGCGAGCCCGCAGCTCGGCACATTCGTGAAATCGGAACTGGGCGGCGCGAGCAACCTCGACTACTCGGTGATCCAGCTGAACGAACGCGCGGTGAGCTCGGGAATGGATCAGCCGTCCGTGCGCGGCGCCAACGGCACCACCCTGAATGTCACCGGAACCGCCGATCCCGTGGTCGGCGCGCCGGTCTGCAAGTCCGGCCAGTCGTCCACCTTCACCTGCGGCTTCGTCGTCGCCGACCGGGTGGAGACCCAGCTGTTCACCACCGAGGGCGCGGCCAAGACAATCCGGGGTTTCGCCAGCACCGCCTGCACCCTGGGCGGTGACAGCGGCGGCGCCATCGTCACCGGCACCCTGGCCCTCGGCATCACCAGCGGTTCCAATGCCGCCGACGCCCCGGACTGCGGCGAGGCCAACATCGCGCTGGCCCAATACGGCGGCACCGCCACCCTGGGCATTCCGATCCGCGCGATCCTCGCCGATATCGATGCGACCTCCGGTGGCGGCCTCGGTAGCGGTGTCAGCGTACGAACCAGGCCGAACGCCGGATGAGACCGATATAGTCTCTGCATGCTCATGCCACGCATAGGTAAACGGCGAACGGCGCCGTCCAGAAGCCGCACCTACCGGGCCGCGGTGGCCGCCTCGGCAGCGGTGCTGTTGTTCGGCCCCACCGCGGTCTCCTCCGCCGTCCCCGACCCCGGTCTCGGCCTGCCCGCCGACCTCGTCGCGGCGCTGAACCGCGATCTGCACATCTCCCCCGAGGAGTACCTGCAGCGCGCCGATACGGCGCAGCAGGTGGCCGCCTTCGCCACCACCGCGCAGCGGCAGTTCCCGCAGGTGTTCGCGGGCGCGTGGCTCGACGAACACGGCCAGGGCGTGGTCGCCCTGGCTCCCGGGCCCGGCGCCGAGGAAGCGCGCGGAACCGCGGAGTCGACCGGATTCGTCGTGCGCAACGTCGCCAAGAGCGAACAGACCCTGCGCGGTGAGAAGAGCGCCTTCGAACGCTGGCTCGACGGCCAGCCGCCCGCCGTCTCCGCGCTCGTGCGCGGTGTCGTGATCGATACGGTCAACAACAGCATCGCCGTGCGCGTCGACCAGGCCGGTCTGCCGATGCCGAACTTCGTCGATCCGGCCCGGGTCATCGTTATGGCGCCGCCGGTGGCGGCGGAGACGCTGCCGGCCGCGGATATCGCCGAAGGCAGCGCCGCGGCACCGATCGGTGGCGGCGACGGGTTCGCCTCGGTCGCCGGTGACGGCTCCCTGCGCTGCTCCTTCGGGTTCAACGGTGTCGGCCCCGCCGGCAACACCGTGAACATCACTGCCGGACACTGCAACCCGGATCTGGACAATGTCGGCGCCGCCACGGTGCACGAATCGCTCGGCGGTAACCGCGTGGGCCCGCAGATCGCCACCTTCCAGAAGTCGGTGCTCGGTAACCAGGACTACTCCATCCTCGGTATCGCGGACGGCGCCGCGGGCCGCTTCGAGAACAATCAGGTCAAGGTCCCCGGGGCCGCGCCGGTGCCGATCGAAGGAGTGGCCACCCCGGTCGTCGGCGCGCCCGTCTGCAAGTCGGGTTCGCGGACCGGTTTCAGCTGCGGTGTGGTGAACGCCGTCGATCAGACAGTCCAGGTCGGCGATCGTCAGCTCACCCAGAGCTTCTCCGCCAATATCTGTGCCCTGCCGGGTGACAGCGGCGGCCCGATCGTCACCGGACGGCTCGCCCTGGGTATCTCCAGCGCCTCCTCGGTCGCCGACTACCCGATCTGCGAAATCCCGAACATCCTGGGCGTGCTCACGGGTAACGCCCCGCAGTTGTTCGCCCAGCCGGTGAGCGTGGTGCTCTCCGACAACCCGGGTCTGCGTATCCGCACCAGCTAGAACTCCGCCGAGTTCAGCACCTGGCAGAGCACGATGAGGCCGGCAGCAGAGATGCTGTCGGCCTCATCGTATGTCCGGGGTACCCAACTGGGTGGTCGCCGCCTGAGCCGGCGAAGGTGCGGCCTGCGTGGGTCGGCACCGGACCCAGCCGCTCTGGGCTGCGCGCCGGTCACGCTCGGTGCCGGTTCGCCGCACCGAGCCGCCGGGTACGGGCCCACGGCACCGGAGACAAAACAAGCGAGGGGCCGGCAGCACGTGCTGCCGGCCCCTCGCTTGTGAGTGGATTACGTATCAGGGCTGTCCCGGCGGTTTGCCACCGTTGGCCCACTTGCTCTGTCCCGGGTCGGCCTGCAGGGTCTGGACCAGGTCCATGGCCGCAATACCGAGTGCCGGACCGCCCAGCGCGATGGTGCCGAGAATGCCGCCGATACCGGCGCCGGCGATGGCAGCCGGAATGCAGCCGATGGCCAGCAGCGGCAGGCCGAGGATGCAGCCGAGGAGACCGCCGACGACCACACCCGCGGCAGTGCCCACGAAGCCACCGACCGCGGTCGCGATGGAGAACTGGGTGGCGAATTCATTCATCGCCATCTGGTTCTCCGCCGGCGAAGCGATGGGCTTGGCGGTCAGGTTCACCGCCTGCATCGGCTGCTGGGTCTGGATATCGGTCTTCTCCGGAGTCAGCTCCAGGACCGTGTCGTCGTTCTTCAGCACCGGCTTCACCGGAATCTCGGTGCCGCCTTCCACGCCCAGGTTGACGGGCCAGGAGATGACGACCGCACCACTCTTGTCCTTGACCTGGACAAACTGTTCTTTTTCGGGGGCCGCGCCCGGCTCGGCCGAGATGGGTTGCACCTCTTCCTCCGCGATAGCGAAGGTGCCGCCCTGCAGCGTCGTGACGACTGTTTTCTCCACCATCTGGACGGAGTAATTGATCGCAGTCGGGGCAGCGGGTGCCGGGTCGGCGTGGGCCGTACCGAAGCCCACGGCGAGCGAACTGGCGGCCAGTGTTGCGACCACAGTGGATCTAGCGAGTTTCATCCAATTCCAATCGGGTGTGCGGCGTGACATCTCTCCGCGAGAGGGCCGATGTAGATCGGACCCGTTTTCCTCCCCGAGCGTTATGAGAAGTCACGCTTCCTGATAGATCGGGCTGAGCGTAGTCGAATGCGTTGGCGAAAGGCGAGATTCGTGTCCCAAACGTGAGAAACCGACGGGTAAGCCTGGCCTTATCGCAGCCGCGGACAAGGGGCCCTTTACGGTGTTCATCAGCAGGAACAGTTATGGCCAGCCAACTGAATAAGGTGACATTGATCACGCCGTGATCTGCACGGGAAAGCCCAGGTAGATACCGCTCCGGTGCATCGGCGATCGTACACTGGACACCAATAGTTACTGACGAGTAACTTACTGGCGGTTACGATACGAGCCGGACGAGGTTACTCATCGTTCCTCGCACCTCGTGTTGCCTCGAAAGAAAGGTCGCGACATGAATGCCCTGACAGTGACGCTGGGCACCTTGGGAGCGGCGCTCAGCCTGCTGTGTTGGGTGTCGTTTCTCGGCGGCGCCGGAAGCATCGTGCGGACCATCATGGTCGGCCAGTCCGCGCCGGACCGGTGGCGGCCGTTCTTTCCGCGCTTCAAGCAGATGCTCGTGGAGTTCATCGCGCACACCCGGATGAACAAATTCCGTACCGTCGGCTGGGCGCACTGGCTGGTCATGGTCGGCTTCATCGCGGGAGCACAGTTCTGGTTCATGGCCTATGGGCAGACCTTCAAGCCCACCTGGTCCTGGCCGCTGATCGGGGAAACCTGGTGGTTCCACCTCGGCGACGAGATCCTCGGCGTCGGCACCGTCGTCGGCATCGTGGCGCTGATGATCATCCGCCAGCTGAATCACCCGCGGGTGCCCGACCGCCTCTCCCGGTTCAGCGGATCGAAGTTCGGCCCCGCCTACTTCGTCGAATGGGTCGTACTCGCCGAGGGGCTCGGCATGGTGCTGGTGAAGGCGGGCGTGCTGTCGCTGCACGGCCACTCCAGCTGGACCGACCCGATCACCGGGCAGATCGCCAAGGTGATCCCGGCCGACGTCACGCTGATCTCGATCTTCGCCTTCGTCAAGCTGATGTCCGGCATGATCTGGCTGTACATGGTCGGCCGCAACATCACCTGGGGTGTGGCGTGGCACCGGCTGTCGGCCTTCCCGAACATCTACTTCAAGCGTGAGGACGACGGCGGCGTCGCCCTCGGTGCCGCCAAGCCGATGATGTCGAAGGGCCGCGCCCTGGACATGGAGAACGTCGACCCCGACACCGACACCCTCGGGGCCGGCCGGATCGAGGACTTCTCCTGGAAGGGCTGGCTGGACTTCACCACCTGCACCGAATGCGGTCGCTGCCAGTCACAGTGCCCGGCCTGGAACACCGGAAAGCCGCTCTCTCCCAAGCTGCTGATCATGTCGCTGCGCGACCACGGTTACGCCAAGGCGCCGTACCTGCTGGCCGGTGGCCGCACGGATATGGGCGGCGACGAGGTCGGCCTGGTCGACGCCGACGGTAAACCGGACGAGGCCGCGCTGGCCAAGATCTCCGAGGCCGCGCGCGCCGAGGCCGAGCGTCCGCTGGTGGGGGCCGAGGATGTTCGCGGCATCATCGACCCCGAGGTGCTGTGGTCGTGCACCACTTGCGGTGCCTGCGTGGAGCAGTGCCCGGTGGATATCGAGCATGTCGACCACATCATCGATATGCGCCGCTACCAGGTGCTGATCGAATCGGAGTTCCCGTCCGAGCTCGCGGGTCTGTTCAAGAACCTGGAGAACAAGGGCAACCCGTGGGGCCAGAACGCCAAGGACCGGCTCAACTGGATCAACGAACTCGATTTCGATATCCCGGTATTCGGTAAGGACGCCGACAGCTTCGACGGGTACGAATACCTGTTCTGGGTCGGCTGCGCCGGCGCCTACGAGGACCGCGCCAAGAAGACCACCAAGGCCGTCGCAGAACTCCTCGCGACCGCCGGTGTGAAGTTCATGGTGCTGGGTCAGGAAGAAACCTGCACCGGCGATTCGGCCCGGCGCGCGGGTAACGAATTCCTGTTCCAGCAGCTCGCCATGCAGAACATCGAACTGCTGAACTCGGTGTTCGACGGTGTGGAGCAGAAAAAGAAGAAGATCGTCGTCACCTGCGCGCACTGCTTCAACGCGCTCAACAACGAGTACCCGCAGGTCGGCGGCACGTACGAGGTCGTGCACCACACCCAGCTGCTGAACCGGCTGGTACGCGGTAAGCAGCTCGTTCCGGTGAGCCCGGTATCGCAGAACGTCACCTACCACGATCCCTGCTACCTGGGCCGGCACAACAAGGTCTACGACGCGCCGCGTGAGTTGATGGCGGCGTCGGGTTCGAACCTGGTGGAAATGCCCCGCCACGGCGAGCGGTCCATGTGCTGTGGTGCCGGTGGTGCCCGGATGTGGATGGAAGAGCAGCTGGGCAAGCGCATCAATATCGACCGCGTGGACGAGGCGCTCACCACCTCCCCCGCGAAGATCGCGACCGGCTGCCCGTTCTGCCGGGTCATGCTCACCGACGGTGTCACCGCACGCCAGGAGTCGGGTCAGGGCGAGGGCGTCGAGGTCGTCGACGTCGCGCAGCTCATGCTCGAATCCGTCGAGCGGCAGCAGCCGCAGCAGCTGACCGCCAATCTCACGGTCATCCAGGAACCCAAGGCCGAACCGGAACCCGAGCCCGAACCGGTCGCCGAAGCCGCGGCTCCGGCTGCCGAAAAGGCCGCCCCGAAGGGTGGCGGCCTGGCAATGAAGGGCCCGGCGAAGGCACCCGGCAAGGGTCTCGGTATGAAGGGCGCCGCGAAGGCGCCTGGTGCGAAAGCCCCCGCGGAAGCCGAAGCCGGTGAAGCGGCTCCGGCCGCGCCTGCCAAGGGTCTGGGTATGAAGGGCGCCGCCAAGGCACCCGGCGGCAAGGGTCTCGCCATGAAGGGCGCGGCCAAGGCGCCCGGAGCCAAAGCCGAAACCCCGCCCACGGAAACCGCTCCGGCCGAAGCCGGTGAAACCAAAGCGGCTCCGCCGGTGAAGGGTCTGGGTATGAAGGGCGCCGCCAAAGCGCCCGGCGGCAAGGGTCTCGCCATGAAGGGCCCCGCCAAGGCACCCGGAGCCAAGGCACCCAGCGGAAAAACGCCCGCGGCGGAACCGGCTGAGTCCACCACCGAGGCGGAGGCCACCGCGAACTCGGCTGCGACCGAAACCAAACCCACGGTCGCCGCCAAGGGCCTCGCGATGAAATCCGGCTTCAAACGCCCCGGCCCGAAGGCGCCGGGCGCCAAAACCGCTGCACCATCAGCGGACTCGGCGGCAGCAGAATCCGCCCCCGCGCAATCCGCGTCACCGGCAGCGGCCGAAACCACGGAGACCGAGCAGTCCACCACGGCGGCACCGGCCGAGAGCAAGCCCTCGAAACCGGCCAAGGGTCTGGCGATGAAGTCCGGCTTCAAGCGCCCGGGTCCGAAAGCGCCCGGCGCCAAGGCTCCTGCAGCCGAAACCGTGGAATCGGCTCCGGCCGAGTCCACCGCGGAAGCGGCAGCCGAAACCTCCGAATCCGGCAACGGAACAGCGGGTAACGGGTCCAGCGCGACCCCACCGGCCGCCAAACCGGGCGCTCTCGGCTTCAAGTCGGGCGCGAAGGCACCCGGCCGCAAGGGCTGACCGCAGAACACAACAGAACACGGCGACGGATCCGGCGCTTTCAGCGCCGGATCCGTCGCTCATTCCGGATCCGCGCCGGCATGCGGCTATCGGCCCGTCTGGATGGACTCGTGCCGCCGAGATAGGCGTGCTGTGGCGATCATGGACGCAGTGGCACGCGGCGCGGACGAACGATCCGGTGCGTGATTCGCCAGCCCGCTGCGGTCCGTTCGAAGGTGTCTTGGTATGTGACGCTGCCGACAGACCCGTCCGTCATGATTCCGAGACCCTTGGATTCCGTGCGCGCTCTTCCCTCGTACGCTTCGGTGAACACGATGTTCGTGACGTGATGGGCTACGGGATTCGCCTCGCCCAACGAAAGGGCAGCCTCTCGGATCGACTCCGGTCCCACCAGGACACCGCCGCCCAAGGCGCTCACGTCGTAGACGACATCCTCGGTGAACAAAGCCCACATCCCTGCGAAGTCGCCCCGGTCGGTCAGATGCCCGTGTGAGTTGATCAGTTCCGTGATGGCGAACCGGTCCTCGGCGGTCAGCATGGCTCATATCCTCCAGCCGTCGAAACGGGGAAGTCCCCATTTTATCTACCGGTACCGTAAACGGGGATGCCCCCGAATAGCAACCGCAGCCCTCGATCCGACGCCTCCCGCAGTATGGCCCGCCTGCTCCAGGCTGCTCGGGAGCTCATCACCGACGCGGGCCCCGGAGTCGCACTCGACGAGATCGCGCGCCACGCCGGTGTCGGAAACGCCACGCTATACCGCCATTTCCCGACCCGCGCCGATCTACTTGTCGCCGTCTACAGCGACGAGATCGCGGACCTGTGTCGTGATGGTGCAGAACTGGCCAAGGCGGAACAACCGCTCGATGCGCTTTTCACCTGGCTCGAAAAGTTCATCGTCCACTTGGCGACGAAGCGCCCCCTTGCTCTGGCCGCGACCGAGGAGCCCAGCAACCGCCGGACGCCTCTGTTCGAGGAATGGCACACCTCGATCACCACCGCCGCCGACGTTCTGGTGGACCGCGCCCGGGCGGCGCTGCGACCGGACATCACCACGACCGACGTGCTGACACTGGCCACCGGCGTGGCCCTCGCCGTCGGCGCCGACGCCGACCATACGCACCGCTTGGTCACGTTATTTCGCACCGGCTTGGCATCCCGAGAAGCGGCAGCCGACGAGCGATCGGCTCAACCCGATCCATGACCGGCGCCGAGTCGCCCGCTCAGATACTCGACCGAGAGTCCTCGCCCGACTCCGCCCATCATCGGTAAGCCCGCTGGGTGAACGGCACGGCAGCACCAGTGAACTCGCCGACCCCGGGGCTACCGCTGCCGGCGGCGCGGATCGGCGATTGGCCGGCACGAGCATTTCCGCACGGTGTTCGAGTTCGGCTGTGTTCGCCGAATTTCCCGATTCCGCAGTGCCCGGAGCCGCCGGGCGCTACCTTTCCTGGCGCCCCGAACTGTCCTTTCCAAGCCTGATCCGGCGACCGGTGGCGCAACCGAGACGCACTACTGCGTCCGCATGACATAGTTCGCAAGGTCTGTGTAGTGTCTCTTCAATCTGAAACAGTCGTGAACAAGGTTTAGAGGCGCAGTGATCGGTATCGATGGATGTCTGGAACGCATCATGGGCATCCCGGGGGCGCGCAGTGTGACCTTGGTCGACGGGGCGAGTGGACTGGCGATCGCCGGGGCCGGGCGTCATGACCTGGTCGACCAGCACGAGGACGCGGCCACCACAACCGATGTCGTGCGCGCCGTACTCGGCTGTCCGGCGCTCGCGACCGGTGCGGACGATGACGACATCACCGAGATCATCGTGTGCGGCAACGGGGGATACCACCTGATCGACCTGGTCCGCGGCGATTTCGAGGGCCGCCTGTTCGTGCACGCGCTGTTCGACGAGGATTCCGGCAACCTCGCGATGGCCCGGTTCCGGTTACGCGGCATCCTCGCGGACCTGACCGGAAACGGCCAGGAAGCCGGACCGGCCGGAAACGGCCAGGAAGCGGGATCGACCTCAGGCCGTCATGCGGTGAGACCGGCCGAGGACGGTCATGGGAACTGAGCTCGCGGACGAGCTGCGGCGTCTGGAAGACGAGGGAAGCACCGGCGTGCTGCACACGGGCGACGGCGCCTTCCATCTCGCGGACGGCGCCATCGCCTCCGCCGAATGCCGCCGCACCACCGGGCTCGATCGGCTGGCCGCGGCGGCCGGGGTCGCCGACGCCGAGGATTGGCAGCGCGCTGCCGAGGGCGATCCCGACCCTGTCCTGCGTCGGCCCTTGCTCGAAACTTTGGCGCTGCTTTCGGCTTTCGACGCCGCCTATTTCCTGCTGTCCGCCCCGGCCGTCCCCGAATTCCGGCCCGCGCCGCCGCATTGGCTGGCCCCGGTCTGCCGTATCCGGCCGCGGGTACTGGTGCGCGAATGTGCGCGGCGCGGCGCCCCGGATTCCGGGCCGTGGCCGGCGCAGCTGGTGGATCGGGCGCCCGTGGTGCCGGTGCGCCGGGTACGCCGGAGCCGGGTCGTACTCACGGGGGGTCAAGCCGAGGTGCTGGCCGCGGCGGATACCCGCCGCAGCGTCACCGTTATCGCGCGCGACCTCGGGCGCACCGCGTACGGCTGCCTGGAGGCGGTCCGCGATCTCACCGCGGCGGGGTTGATCCAGCCGCCGGGGGACCGGCGGCCGCCGGCCGCGCCACGGCCGGGCGCCGAGCCGGTCCTGCGCCGGCGGGTGCGGCAGCCCGTGCCGGTACCCGATGACGGCGATTGGGAGCCGGTGGATCAGGCACTGCTCTTGCGGTTGCGCTCGGCACTGGAGGAACTCGCGTGACGGCGCGCAGGAAACTGCTCGGCGATCTGATGGGGAGGTTGACGAAGGTGCCGATGCCCGAATCCGATCCGAATCCGGCGGTACAGGCGGAGCTCACGGGGCTCCGGGATCGGGTGCCCGGCCTGATCGGGGCGCTGGTGGCGTCCAGCGACGGCCTACTGGTCACCCACGATCTACCCGGGCATATCGAACCCACCGGAATGGCGGCGCTCGCGGCGGCGCAACTGTCACTGTCGGACAGGCTGGCGGGTGTCGCGCACGGCGGCGGATTCCAGGAGGTCGTGGTGGACGGGACGCGCGGGCACGTCGTCATCTACGCGGCCGGCTGGGCGTCGCTGACCGTCCTCGCGGAGCCGGACGTGAATATCGGCCGGTTGCATCTCGAATCGCGTCCGGTGGCGCGCAATATCGCCGAACATCTGGCGGGCGCCGCCCGCGAACCCGGCAGAACCAACGGAAGACCCGGATAACCCCTCGAAAGGAAACACCTGTGTCCGATATGGATTTGGCGCTGAAGGAAATGATGTCGATCGACGGTGCCGTCGGTGCGGCCGTTGTCGACTACAACAGCGGTATGGCGCTGGGTATGCTCGGCAGCTCGAAAGCCCTCGACCTCCACGTCGCCGCCGCCGGCAACACCGAGGTGGTCCGCGCGAAACTGCGGACCATCGAACAGCTCGGCTTGCAGGAGGATATCGAGGACATCCTGATCACGCTGAGCTCCCAGTACCATCTCATCCGCCCGATGACCGGCCGGAAGTCGAAGGGCTTGTTCCTCTACCTCGCGCTCGACCGCGGACGTGCGAATCTGGCTCTGGCCCGGCACAAGCTGCGCGGTATCGAAGAAGACCTCGAGGTGTGATCCGGCGGTTATTCGGCGGGCCGCGGACACGTCCTCGGCGGCCCAGCTCGTGCACCCGGCTTCCGGCCGGACATGGCCCTCCGGGTTCAGCGCAGGACTGCTCCATATACGTGCTGGACCGAGAGCTTCATCAGCACCCGGCGGTCGGAGACCATGACCGATCGGTACTCGTCCCAGTCCGGATGCTCGCCGGCGGCGGCTCGGTAGTAGTCGACGAGGGCCGCGACCTCG
Source organism: Nocardia sp. NPDC051750 (assembly GCF_044453135.1). Taxonomy (NCBI): domain Bacteria; kingdom Bacillati; phylum Actinomycetota; class Actinomycetes; order Mycobacteriales; family Nocardiaceae; genus Nocardia; species Nocardia sp. NPDC051750. The sequence goes on from NZ_JBITCK010000001.1 coordinate 567,002, forward strand.
GGGCCGTGCGGATCGGTGCCCGGACCGGTGAGCGTGACCGTGCCCTCGGCGGTCGCCCAGGCCCATCCGTCTGCGCGGGTCACCTCCAGCGCCGCGCGCGGATCACGGCGCAGGTTCACTGTTTTGGCCCGCCCTTCGGTCATCGACACGTACACGATATCGGCGGCGCGGTCGTAGAAGGGAGTCACCGGCGAGAGCTGCGGTAGACCGTCGGCCTTGATGGTGGCCAACACGCCCAGCCGGCTTTCGGCGAGCAGGGTGCGCGGATCGAACTGTGGGTCCGTCATATCCGATTCCAAGTCGTGGACAACCGCCGCTATTCCTGGGGATGGCTCGGGCGGCCGCCGGCCCGGATAGGCGCAACGCACCGCCCCGGGAAAATCATTGGCGCAGCCACCGAGGTAATGGTTCGAATAGGACCATGCTGGACGACGAACAGGTGGCCTCGTTCATCGACAACGGGTTCGTGCACCTACCCGAGGCGTTTCCCCGTTCCCTGGCCGAGGAGTGCCGCGCCGTCATCTGGCGCGATCTGGATGCCTCGCCGGATGAACCCGAAACCTGGTCCACCCCGGTGGCCACCCGCCCCGACTACGCCTCCCCGCCCTTCGTGGCCGCCGCCAATACACCGCGATTGCACGCCGCCTACGACCGGCTGGTCGGGGCGAAGCGCTGGGCACCCCGAACCAGCCTGGGCGGCTTCGTGATCCGATTCCCCGGCAACGAACCCGCCGTACTCGACGGCTGGCATGTCGACGCGAGTTTTCCGGGCCCGGAATCCAGCCCCACCGACTATCTCAGCTGGCGGGTCAATATCCATTCGAAGAACCGCGCCCTGCTGATGCTGTTCCTTTTCTCCGACACCGGCGAGTCCGACGCCCCCACCCGGATACGTGCCGGTTCCCACCTGGACGTTGCCCGGATCCTCGAACCAGCGGGCGACGCCGGCCTCGACGCCCGGGAACTCGCCCGCCGCGCCGAACCGGCCACGGTGCATCGCCCGCTCGCCTTCGCCACCGGCCGGGCGGGTGACGTGTACCTGTGCCACCCGTTCCTCGTCCACGCCGGCCAACCCCATCGCGGCACCGAACCTCGTTTCCTCGCCCAGCCGAACCTCAGCCCCGCCGGCGGCGCCCGGGCAACCGAGCCGGGCTCGGCCTATCCGGTCGAGTCTGCCGTCCTGCGCGCGACCCGCCGGTAGCCTGCACGTCCGACACGCGGCGGTCGGCTACCTGTAGACACAGATAACAGGTCGATAACACACCCAACGGGGCATACCATTGCGCTATGTCCCTGTCGAAGGTCGAGCGTCCCGACCTCCCCGAGTTCATGACGTGGGAGGAACTCGAACGGCTACCCGACGAGATCGCCGAACAGATCGAGCTATGGGACGGGCGCGTCGTGTGGCTTCGCCGCGGCCCCAGCGAGCATCAGCGATTCACGGTGCGCATGCGCAACGCGGTCGAGCGATGCGCTCGTAAAGGCATGACAGAACAGCCGGAAACGTGCTGGCAGGTGGATGTCGAGACCAATGTTTTCCTCGGCACCAGCGGGAAGTCCGACTTCCTCACACCTGATTTCATGGTTTTCCGGTGCTTGGAGTCGCCTTTTCAGGATGTACGAGCAGCCGACGCTCTCCTCGTCGGTGAAGTGCTGTCACCGGGCAACACCGAGAGCGATATCGAAGCGAAGAAAGCCCGGTACGCGGGTGCTGGAATTCCCTGGTACTGGGAGGTGACCTTGGCGCGGAATGTGAGCGCAATCAGCACTGTCCGCGCCTATGCGCTGGAGACCGAACCCGGACGACTTCCGCCTGGCGTCCGTCCCTTGCGGTCCGCAAATTACCTCATTGCAGGCGAATGGACCTCAGCGAATGAGGACGGCATCCACATCGATTTCCCGTTCCCGATCACCATTCCGTGGACCGAGCTCGAGTACTGACGCACCGGCACGGACCGCGCGGTGATCCCCCTCTGTCGAGCCACCGCACGGCCCGGCACGGGTTTCCGCACCCCACTCGGGCACAGGGTGAGTGGGGTGCGGGCCGATCAATTCGTCAACGCTATATAGCGGGCGAGGTGATCGGAGCTGTTGCCGAATTCGTATTCGATGGCGGTGAGCCGTTTGAAATAGTGGCCGATGGCCAATTCCTCGGTCATGCCCATGGCGCCGTGCAATTGCACCGAATTCTGGCCGATGAAACGGGTGGCGCGGCCGATCGTAACCTTGGCCGCGGAAATGGCGCGGGCCCGTTCGGCGGGTTCGGCTTCGAGGGAGTAGGCCGCCAGATAGGCGGCGGCGACACTTTGCTCGAGTTCGATCAGCATATCGACCATGCGGTGTTGCAGCGCTTGGAAACTGCTGATCGCGACGCCGAACTGCTGGCGCTGTTTGGTGTATTCGACGGTGTCGTCGAGCACCTTGCGCATCAGCCCGACCGCTTCAGAGGCCACCGCAGCGATGGCATCGTCGACTGTCGCGTCGATGATCGGCCAGGCCTGGCCTTCGGCGCCGAGGAGCGCGCCGGCGGGGATCCGGAAATCGGTGAAGGTGAGGTCGGCGGCGGTCCGGTCGTCGATGGTGCGGTAGCGGTGCACCTCGACACCCGCCGGCGGCGCGGAGGCGTCGAACTCCACCAGGAACAGCGAGATACCGTCCTGGTCACGCCGTTCCCCGGCAGTGCGGGCGGAGATGATCAGGTGGGTGGCGATGGGCGCGCTGGTCACCACGATCTTGGCACCGTCGAGGACCCAGCTGTCACCGTCGCGGCGGGCGGTGACCGAAACATCGTGGCGCACTTCGCCGGAGCCGGGTTCGAGCGCGGCGAAGGCGATCCGTGCGCTGCCTTCGGCGATCTTCGCCAGCAGCGCCCGGGCCGGTGCGCCGCCGGAGCGCCGCAGCAGTCCGCCGCCGATCACCACGGTGTCGACGTAGGGTTCCACGACCAGGGCGCGGCCCAGTTCCTCGGCGATGATCATGGATTCGACCGGGCCGCCGCCGGACCCGCCGGTCTCCTCGGGCAGGGTCAGGCCGAGCACATCCAGTTCGGCCAGGCCGCGCCAGATCTCCGGCTGCCAACCGAGCCCCGTTTTGACCGCCGTACGACTCTTCTCGAGGTCGTAGCGGGCAGCGAGGAAACCGGCGACCGCGTCGCGCAGCATCTGCTGTTCATCGGTGAAGGTGAAGTCCATCAGAGCCCCAATGCTGCCTTGGCGAGGATATTTCGCTGGATTTCGTTACTGCCCGCGTAGATCGAACCGGCGCGGTCGTTGAAGTAGCGCAGGGGCGCCACAGCCTGCCAGTCGGCACCGCTGAGGTAGCCGTCGGCCGGCGGCGTGTATTCGGCGATCGGGCCGCCGGGGGCGGTGGCGTGCGGCTGGTAGACCCGGCCGCGCGGTCCGGCCGCGGTGAGCGCGAGCTCGGTGAGCTGCTGGCTGAGTTCGGTGGACAGGATCTTCAGCATCGACGAGGAGGTGCCGAGGTCCTTACCGGAGGCCATGGCGGCGAGGGTCCGGAATTCCAGCACCTCCAGCACCTCGGTGCGGATGCGGGCATCGGCGAGCTGGGCGGCGAAGTGCGGGTCGGCGCTCAGCGGTTCACCGTCCCGGCCGGGCTGTGTAGCCGCGGCGGTGGCGATGTTCTCGGCCATCGCCTGGAGCGCCGGCGCCATCGCGCCACCGCCGCGCTCGTGGACCAGCAGGTACTTCGCGACGGTCCAGCCGTCGTCGATCTGCCCGAGCACATTGCTCTTGGGCGCCCGCACATTGTCGAAGAAGATCTGGTTCTGCACCTGCTCGCCGGAACTCATGACCAGTGGCCGGATCTCGATACCGGGGGCGGTCATATCCATCAGCAGGAAGGTGATGCCCTGCTGTTTCTTGCCTTCGCGCGAGGTGCGGACCAGGCAGAAGATCCAGTTCGCCTCGGTGGCGTGGGTGGTCCAGATCTTGCTGCCGGAGACGAGGAAATCGTCGCCGTCGTCGACCGCCGCCATGGTGAGGGCGGCCAGGTCGGATCCGGCTTCGGGTTCGGAGTAGCCCTGACAGAAGAAGACCTCACCGGTGAGGATGCGGGGCAGGAAGTAGTTCTTCTGCTCGTCGGTGCCGAAGGCGATCAGCGCCGGGGCGACCATCCGGATACCCATCGGCGAGAGCGCGGGCGCACCGGCCAGGGTGAGTTCGCGGCTGAAGATGTAGTGCTGGGTCAGCGACCAGTCGCAGCCGCCATAGTGGACCGGCCAGTGGGGCGCCGCCCAGCCCCGCTCGTGCAGGATGCGCTGCCATTCCAGGCTTGCCTCGTGGTCGGAGTAGACACTCGTCATCAACCGGCCCGCGGTGCTGATCTCGGGCGTCAGCTTCTCGGCCAGGAACGCCCGTACCTCGTCTCGAAAGGCCTTGTCGGCCTCCGACCAGTCGTAATCCATACACGCTCCCGAAGGCTTCATGCGTCGTCGCAGCAGGTCCGGCGACTACCGGTGCTAGAGGGAATGTAGCCAGTTCTCTCTCATCGCGTCAAACTGAAGGCAGATGCCATCACAGTTTCCGGAAACGTTCCGGCCGCGGTCAGCAGTCCTCGAAAACCGCCTTCGCGTACCCCGCCGATTGGTACACGTAGTCGTAGGCCCACCGCGGCAGCGCGAGGTCGGGGCGCGTGTCCACGAACAGCGTCTGCCCGTCCCAGCATTTGCCGAGCACATAGCGCGCCCGTGAAATATGCGGGGTGAAGGTGACCACGATGACCCGATCCCAGCCGTGCACGCGGGCCTGCTCGGCCAGGTACCGGCCCTCGCCCCGGGTGGTCCGCGGCGACGGATCGAAACACACCACCTCGAAGCTGTAACCGCCGTGACAGATCCGATTGACCAGCGGACTGTCCTCGTACGGGTTGGAGATCAGCACCCGCGGCGCGTAACCCTCGCGGGCCAGCCGCAACCCCAGCGCTTCCCGGCCGTCGTGCGCCCCGCCCAGCACGACGATCGCATCCGCGGGTGCGGGATCCTCGCGTTGCGGACGGACGTACACGGGCCACAACGCGAGCACCAGCACCACGACGGCGACCATCCCGGCAGCGAGGGTCATCGGTCGGCGCACTGCCGCGATACTAATGGGTGCGGCCGGGCCGGAGTCAGCGGCGGGACCGCGGCGGTAAACCTCGTGCCGCACCGGCTTTGCCCAGGTCGGCGAGCCACGTCGCCCGGTGTACATCTGCTGTTGCCCGGCACCTCGCCCCAGTTTTCCGGTGAGGCCATCGGTGCGGATTACCAATCGATTATGCGATGCACAGTCTTCGGAACCGGGTACCTGGGGGCCACGCACGCAGCGTGTATGGCCGAACTCGGCCACGATGTACTCGGAGTCGATATCGACCCGGGTAAGGTCGCCAAACTATCCGACGGCGTCACACCCTTCTACGAGCCGGGCCTCGAAGCGGTACTGCGCCGCAACCTGGACTCCGGCCGGCTCAGATTCACCACCTCCTATGCCGAGGCCGCCGACCATGCCGATGTGCATTTCCTCGGCGTGGGCACGCCCCAGAAAAAGGGCGAATACGCCGCGGACCTCAAATACGTCCACGCTGTGGTGGATACGCTCGCCCCGCTGGTCACCCGGCCCTGCGTGATCATCGGCAAATCGACCGTACCGGTGGGCACCGCCGCCGCACTCGGCGAACGCGCCCGCGCGCTGAGCCCGGTGGATATCGAGGTGGCCTGGAATCCGGAGTTCCTGCGGGAAGGGTTCGCGGTCCGCGACACCCTGCGCCCGGACCGGCTGGTCCTGGGCGTCGACGGCACCCGGCCACGGTCCCCGTGGGTCCGCGAACTGGTCGAGGAGCTCTACGCCGATCTGCTCGCCGCCGAGGTCCCCTTCCTGCGCACCGATCTCGCCACCGCGGAACTGGTCAAAGTATCGGCCAACGCCTTCCTGGCAACCAAGATCTCGTTCATCAACGCGGTCTCCGAGGTGTGCGAGGCCACCGGTGCGGATGTCACCGTGCTGGCCGACGCGCTCGGTTACGACGCCCGCATCGGCCGCCGGTTCCTCAACGCCGGCGTCGGTTTCGGTGGCGGCTGCCTGCCCAAGGACATCCGGGCCTTCATGGCACGGGCCGGCGAACTGGGCGCCGACCACGCCCTGGCCTTTCTCCGGGAAGTCGACAACATCAATATGCGCCGCCGCACCAAGATCGTGGATATGGCGGCCCGTGCGTGCGGCGGATCGCTCTTGGGCGCGAATGTGGCCGTGCTCGGCGCGGCCTTCAAACCCGAATCCGACGACGTCCGGGATTCCCCCGCGCTCAATGTGGCCGGAATGATCCAGTTGCACGGTGCCGTGGTCACCGTCTACGACCCGAAAGCCCTGGAGAATTCCCGCCGCGTCTTTCCCACCCTGAGCTACGCGACCTCGGTGCGTGAGGCATGCGAGCGCGCCGACGTGGTCCTGGTCTTGACCGAATGGAACGAATTCGTCGAACTACGGCCGCAGGACCTGGAGACGGTGGTCCGGTCCCGCTCGGTCATCGACGGCCGTAATTGTCTCGACAAAGCCGCTTGGCGCTCGGCCGGATGGGTGTACGCAGGGCTGGGCACACCGTAGAGTCGGGTACGTGAGCCGGACGTGCGGCATGGGTTCCTGCCTCCCGTAACAACGGGACCGAGCGGTACTGTCGAAGAAGCCGCCTGGTTCGGGGGATGACCGTCATCATCGACAGGCCGGCGCTCGCATAGTGTAAGCGGGAAGTACGGATGGGCTGCCGATGAGTTCAGTACTGGGAGTGTCGGTGGGGGCCGGCGCGATCCGCCTGGCGCGCCCACCGGCGGGCGCGGCACCCGGTGCCGAACCCGAATCCTTCGAACTGCGCACCTTCGTGGTGCCGCCGGAAACGCCGAGTGCGGAACGTGCCGCGCTCTCGGTCGCGGCCGCCCTGAACTCCAACCCCGCGATCACCGGCACCGTCCTGGCCTGCCGGGACGAACAGCAGGCCCGGGCGCTGCACGCGGCGCTCACCGACCACGGGCTGCACGACTACGAGCTCGTCCCCGATATCGACGCCGTCCTCGAATTCGCCGTGGCCTCCGGCGCGCTCAAAGACGTGACCACACTCGCGATCTACGACCTGGGCTCCTCCGGTCTCTCGGTGACCGTGGTCGATGTGCCGAGCCGTAAGGTCCAGCACACCGAACGCACCGGCGATATCAGCGGCGAATACTTCGACTCACTGATCCGCGAACAACAGATCAACTCCGGACGGATCGCCCACCCGCCCGATCCGTCCGGACTGGCCGAACTGGACGCGCTGTGCCGGGCCGCCAAAGAACGGCTCTCGGGCAGCGCGGCGGTCGCGCTACCCAGCAGCTACGGTCCGGTACTGCTCACTCAGGAGAATTTCACCGCGCTGATCGCGCGGTCGGTCGAAACCTCGGCCCGCGCCACCCGCGACGTCATCGGACGTTCGGGCCGGGCGGCCCAGGCGCTGCTGGCCGTGGGTGGTGGTGTGCGCATCCCACTGGTCAGCCGATCGCTCCGGGACACCCTGGAAATCCCCGTTCTGGTACCGCCGGAGCCGGAAACCGCCACTGCCCGTGGCGCCGCACTGCTGGCCCGGAAGGCGCTCACCCGGCAGCCCGCCGAGGAACCGGCACAGACAACAGCTTCCGCGCCGCTCAGCGAACCGCATCAGCAGGCTCCCGCCGAGCCGGCGTCCGCCCATCCCGGCGCACCCGCCCCGCAGCCCGGCACGACCACTCCGGCCACCACACCTCTCGGCCGAGTTCCCGCACCGCCCGGCCCGGTTCCCGCGCACAGCGGAACAGCCCCACCGCTCGACTCCACTGCTTCGAACACCACTTATCCCGGCCCGGTCCCCACCCAGCCGAGCACGACTGCTGCGGACACCGCGCGTCTCGGTTCGGTACCCACCCAGCCGAGCACGACTGCTGCGGATACTGTGCACCCCGATTCGGTTCCCGCATCCGCATCTCCCGGCGGGACCTCCCCGCAGCCGGGCACCACCCCTGCTCGATCCGCCGATTTCGGACCGTATCCCGAACATCCGGGAACAACTTCCGCACAACAGTTCGCCACCAGCCCCACGCAACAAGGCACAAGCCACGCGCACCCTGGTAGCAACACCGGGCCCGCGAATCCCGGTTCCGTTCCGGCGTACCCCGGAGCGGCCATGACCCCCTCGGGTGCAACGGTCAGCTATTCCGGCATGGCGGTCACACAACCGGGTACGAGTGGCTCAACAGGCATTACGGCCTCTGCCCGGCAGAACGGCACCGCCTCGTCGCGACCCGATCTGCCGATACCGCAACCGGGCATCTTCGGACCCCCGGCGGGCACCGCGCCCATGCCGCCGAGCGCCCGGCCCCCGGCCTCGGGCCACGGGACCGCGAGTGCGGGCCCCGATCGAGCGAGCTCGGGCGCCGGGCCCGGCCCGAACAGCAACCCGGCCGAATCGTCCCCCGCGCTGCCGCACCCGATCAGTACCCCGGTTCCACGGCTCTCGCCGGAGGAGGATCCGCCGACTGTCGCCCTGCGGCTACCGGCCAAGCTGCTGCCCCGCCGCTCGTTCGGTGAGCCGCCGCAGCGGCGCAACCGGGAGATCAGCGCGGCAGTGGTCGCGGTGAGCGCCTTGGTGGTGGTGGCCGCGATCGGAATCGGTCTCGGTTACGGGCAGCAGATGTTCAGCCAGGATTCGGCCACCGCCGAGAGCACCTCCCACCCGCAACCCACCACGGCTGCCATCCCTTCGACCACCCCGGGAACGGCGGGAGCAACCACTTCGACGACCCCGCCGGAGCACGCACCGCTGGCGGAACCGCCACCGGTGTTCGAGCCCGAGCCCGAACCGCCGCCGGTGACGACCGGTCCGAACACCGTTCAGGTCCCGGGTCTGCCGCCGATCGTCGTACCGACCATCCCGCCGGAGGCGTTACCTTTTCCGCGCCCTGCCCGCTGACCGGGCGACAACCGGTCAGGCTTCCCCGTACCCGTGCTCCGGCCGTCGCGGCCCCGGGCGCGGACCTGGACCCCGCTGATTCCATGGTTGCTGGGGTCCTGAAGGCAGGGATCCGGGTTGCTGCGGTCCCGGGGATCGGGGAGGCGGCCACGATCCCCGGGACGGATCGGGCTGTTGTGGACCGGCACCGGATCGCGCGCCCGGCCGCGGATCGCCGGACCCGGGACGCCGGACTTTGGGCTGGTCCCCTGTCGTCGGCCACGGCTCGCGGTCGCGGCTCGACCGGGAGCGATCTCCGGTCGCGACACCACCTTCCGGCCGTGCGACCGCCCGATGACTGCCGGTATCGGCCCGCCGCCCGCCGGCCTCGGTGCGCCGCCGGGACCTCGCGCGCCCCGCGGGGACAGGCGGTTTCGCCGAACCGAACGGACGCGCCAGCATTACCGCGATCCCCGTGGTCAGCGGAACCGACAGCGCCAGACAGATACCGCCGACCGCCGACCGGGCGATTTCGATCGCCACCGCGTCGCCCACCAGCACATCACGGATCGGCCGGCCGGCCACGCTGAACAGCAACAGCAGCGGCAGTGCGCCACCGGCGTAGGCGAGTACCAGCGTGTATACGGTGCTGGCGATATGGTCGCGCCCGACCCGCATGGCCGCCGCGAAAATCTCTCCCCGCGTGGCACCCTTGTCCAGTTCGGCGAGTTCGAAGGCGGCCGACGCCTGAGTGATGGTCACATCGTTGAGCACACCCAGGGAACCGATGATGAAGCCGGCGAGCAGCAGTCCGGTGATGCTGACATGCTCGATATAGGTGGCGACATTGGTGTTCTGTTCTTCGGACAGTCCGGTGAGCGTGGTCGCGTCGATAACCAGCCAGGACAGCACCGCCGCGATGACCATCGATGTCAGCGTCCCCAGCAGTGCGGAGCTGGTCCGCAGATTCACCCCGTGGGCCAGATACAGCACCGAGTACAAGATCAGCGAACCGGCCACCAGCGCAACGGGTATCGCCGGTTTTCCGTCCAGCAGAGCCGGGAGCAGGAACACCACCAGTACCGCGAAGGCGAAGACGAGGCCGACGAGTGCCCGGAAACCGCGCCAGCGGGCGATGACGATGATCACCACCACGAAGGCCAGCACGATGACACTGAGCGGGAGCCCGCGCGAATAGTCGTCGAACGAGTACAGCGGAGTACCGTCCGGGCCGGCCTGCCGCACGATCCGCAGTTCGTCGCCGGCGGCAAGATCGGGTTGCCCGGGCCCGGGAGCGATTTCCAGCAGGGTGTGTTTGCCCGCGTGCGGCCCGGACTCGATGGCGATCAGGCTGCGCTGGCAGTCGTAGACCTGCGCGGGTGGCGGCGTGGGTTCGCCGTCGAAGACCCGGCCGATGGACGGACTACCGCACGCTCCGAGATCCTGCCGGATCACCGTGCCCGCTTCGGTGACCACCGCGGACCCGTCCGCGTTCTGCATCGGCAGCGGAATATCGATCTGTTGCCGGTCGGGCCACAGCGCGATGGTGGCGATGACCACGGCGATACCGATCGCGACCAGCAGTCCTACCACGACACGGGCGGCGGTGGCGCCTATGGCGATCGGCCGGGAGTGATCGTGATGGTGATGGTGGTCGCTCACCCGGCTCAGCCTAGAGGATCCATACAGCGGCACTGCGGCCGACAATGGGGCCTACGCTGGGAATTCGCTGATCAACCAGAAGATCTCGGGAAGGGGCGGCGGAGAGCAGGGGGATGTCTCCGCCGCCCGGGGCAGGCGCCCAGGGGGGTAGGCGGCCTAACCCGAGGACCAGGTTGCCCAGGGGGGGTAGACAACCTGGCCGGGCACTCGAAGTGCCGAAGCCCACTGTACACACACGATCCTCTTTTGTGCCAGTGGGTTCAGAAAATTGGCCAGAATCCGGACGAGGGGTCTGTTTTAACCCAGGGTTAGCCGCCCCGCTACTGACGGTAGCCCGCCAGGAAGTTGCCGAATCGCTCGATGGCAACCGCCAGATCGCGGGCCCAGGGCAGGGTTACGATGCGCAGATGATCATGGTTGGGCCAGTTGAAGCCGGTGCCCTGCACCATCAGGATCTTCTCCTGTAGCAGCAGGTCCTGTACCAGCTTCTCGTCGTCGTGGATCTCGTGAACTTCGGGGTCCAGCCTAGGGAACGCATACAGTGCGCCTTTGGGTTTCACGCACGACACGCCGGGAATCGCGTTCAACCGCTCCCAGGCCACATCCCGCTGTTCCAGCAACCGCCCGCCCGGCAGGATCAGATCCTCGATGCTCTGATAACCCCCGAGCGCCACCTGAATAGCGTGCTGCGCAGGCACATTCGGGCAGAGCCGGGACGAGGCGAGCAGGTCGATACCTTCGAGGAACCCGGCCGCATGGTCTTTCGGACCGGTGATCGCCAGCCACCCCGATCGGTAACCCGCCACCCGGTACGCCTTGGACAGGCCGTTGAACGTGAGACACAGCAGATCGGGCGCCAGGGTCGCCAGCGAAATATGTTTGGCGTCGTCGTAGAGGATCTTGTCGTAGATCTCGTCGGCGAGCAGCAGCAGCCGGTGCTTACGAGCCACATCCACCAGCTGCTGCAGGACCTCCGCCGAGTACACGGCCCCGGTCGGGTTGTTGGGATTGATCACCAGCAGCGCCTTGGTCCGGTCGGTGATCTTCGCCTCGATATCCGCGATATCGGGCTGCCAGCCGGTGGACTCGTCACAGAGATAGTGCACGGGTGTACCGCCGGCCAGACTGGTCATCGCCGTCCACAGCGGATAGTCCGGGGCCGGGATCAGCACCTCGTCGCCGTTGTCCAGCAGCGCCTGCATGGTGATGGTGATCAGTTCGGAGACGCCGTTACCCAGGTACACGGAATCGACATCCAGCTCCGGGAACCCCGGCACCAGCTCGTAGCGGGTGACAATCGCCCGCCGCGCGGACAGTATCCCCTTGGACTCGGAATACCCCTGCGCGGTCGGCAGGGCGGCGATCATATCCCGCATGATCACATCGGGCGCCTCGAACCCGAACGGCGCGGGATTGCCGATATTGAGCTTCAGGATCCGGTGACCTTCGGCCTCCAGCCGTGCCGCATGTGCGTGCACCGGTCCACGGATCTCGTAGACGACGTTCTGCAGCTTTTTCGACTGCTCCAGAATCCGGGGCGTGGGATGCGAATGGCCAGTACTCACCCGGTCCATGGTGCCACCAGACGCAAACGGATATCCGGCCCGGCCCCGGCGCGTGCAGTACCGTTACCGCTGAACGTAGGCAGAGGAGAGCCAGGTGGGGCAGTCGCTGGTCAGCGGCCAGGTGTTCGCGGGTTATCGGATCGAGCGCTTGCTCGGGGTAGGCGGGATGGGGGAAGTGTTCCTCGCCCACGACCCGGAACTGCCCCGGTACGTCGCCCTGAAATTGCTCAGCCGCGCCCAGACCGGTGACCTCGGCATCGTCGAGCGCTTCCGGCGCGAAGCCGATACCGCCGCCCGGCTCGCCCATCCGAATATCGTGGCCGTCCATGCCCGCGGTGAACTGGACGGTCAGCTGTGGATCGCGATGGAATACGTGAACGGCACCGACGTCGACGAACTGCTGCGCTCGAGCCCGCTCGACCCGCGGCGCGCGGTCCGCATCGTCGAGGAAACCGCCGCCGCGCTCGATCACGCACACCGTGCCGGGGTACTGCACCGGGATGTGAAACCCGCGAATATCCTGCTCGCCTCCGGGCACCGGGACCGAGTGCTGCTCGCCGATTTCGGTATCGCGAAAATCCTCGACGAATCCGTGGGGCTCACCCGGACAGGCGAGGTATTCGCGAGCCTCCGCTACGCGGCCCCGGAACAGTTCACCGGCACCGCCATCGATCATCGCGCTGATATCTACGCCCTCGGCGGCACGCTGCACCATATGCTCACCGGCTCCCACCCGTATCCCGGGACGAACTCCGCACAGCTCATCCACAGCCACCTGAACCAGCCCGCCCCCGCGCCCAGCGCATCGAATCCGGCCCTGCCGGGCGCGTTCGACAGCGTGATCGCCCGGGCAATGGCCAAGGATCCCGCCGACCGTTTCGACTCCTGCGGTGAGCTCGCCGCGGCCGCGGCCGACGCGCTCACCGGCACCGCCGCACCAGCGGCGACCACGCGACTTGCGGCTCCCGACCCGCCGCCCCGGCGCAGCCGCCGGCGGCGCGGAACGCTTATCGTGGCCGCCGTCCTGGCCGGTGTGTTCGCGCTGTGCGGAACCGGCGTCGTGGCGACGGAATCGATCCGGACACCGGTGGCCGAACGCCTGCACAAAACGCGCGAACTGGCCGGTGGGTTCGTGCACCGGATGCGCGGGGCCGTCCACGACCTGATTTTCATGTCCGCGGATACGACAGCTCCTACCTTCGGAGCCGGACCACTCACCGAACCGGCAGGCTGAGCATCCGCCGCCTTGCCCTCCCGGGCAGATCCGCGGGGTCCGGACCACTCACTCATTTCCCGGGGGCAGGCTGCGCGCGGCGGTCGAGCCGCAGAATTCCTCGATCTGTTCGTCCAGGGATCGTGCCTCGGCGACGCCGCGGTAGGTGGGCGCACAGATGCGGCGGCGCACACCGGTGAGCCGTTCTTCCAGTTGCGCGATGCGCTTGTCTTCGGCCAGTTCGAGCACCGGCGAGAGCGCCTCCGCCGCGCCCTCGAGACTTCCGTTGATCAGATGCGCGGCCGCCGAATCGACCCGGGCCAGGGCTTCGGCGCCATAGGAACGCTGACGTGCCGGGCCGGTGCGATACAGCTCGATTGTGCGTTGCGTCGCGGCCAGGGCCGGCTCCGCCAAGCCCAGATGGATATAGGTGGCGCCCGCGTAGTAGCTGGCTTTGGCGTCGGAGAATCCGAACACCCCGCCCATTTCGTCGTGCAGGCTGTCGGCGGCGGCGCCCTCGCTCGCCGCAGCGGCGGCACGGATACAGCGCTCGGTATCGGCAGTACTGCCGATCTTCGACCAGATCCGCGCCTCGATATTGTGCAACCGCACCGCGGCGGTGGCCGAATCCGCGTACTGCTGCCCGCTCTGCGCCAGCGCCAAGGCGCGATGCGGCCGTTCGGACCAGTATTCGATCAGCGCATGCATCCCCCGCGCCCACGCGCGTAGCCCGTTGTGACCGGAGATCTCCCCGTACGCCCAGGCCGCACGGATCTGCTCGCCGGCGGCATCCAGGTAGCCCAGATCGGTACTCGCGTTGGCGAGCAACCCCGACAACGAGCCGGCCAGCAGATATAGGTGGCTGGTGTCGGACGGGCGCTGATGTCCCTCCAGCAGCCGGTACACCCGGCGCCGCACCCGCAACATCTCCACCATCATCGGCATCGGCGGGGTGTGCACATAGTCGTTCGCGATCCGGGTGACATCCGCGTCGAGCTGGTCCAGCGTGCTGGGACCGATATTCGTCGCCTCGGCCCGGCCGGCGTGATCGCTCGCCTCGTGTGCTGCCGCCATGATCAGATCCCTCTCCGAAATCGCCGCAGACCCGTCCCCGCGGACCGCACCGCTGTCGATGAGGGCCAGGAGTTCGGCGTCATTGGAATAACTGCCGGGCACCGCGGAGTGCCCGGCGGTCGCACCGGGGGCGACGACAGGCCCGGGGGCGGTCAGCGCGGCGAACCGGCTCCGCTCGACCTCATCGGACCGGGCCAGGCAGGTGTCAAGGGCAGCCTGATTGACCGGACGCGGATGGACCCGGTCGCCCCCGGCTTCCCATTTGGACACCAGTCGTTCGTGCACACCCAGATGTGCCGCGAACTCCCGGATGCTCATCCGTTTGGCCTCGCGAAGCGCCCGGGCCTCCCTTCCAGACCACTGGCCGACCACGTTGTCACCCTTTCCGAACGATTTCCTCCCCAGAGTACGAGCCGAATGTGACTGCAACCACAAAGAAATCCGGTACCGGCGCGAATGGCAGCGCAAGGGCAGTGGAACGCGAGCGTGTAGGCGGTTCCGGCAAGCGTATGCACGCGGGATCCTGGAACGAGAGGTCAGCGAGACCGCCACCGGCCGTGGCTCGGCATGCCAGGGACGCTCAGTATGCCAGGGAGGCAAGGGAATTCACTGTGAATGTGGAAAAGCTCAGAACGGTAGATGACTGGGCCACCTACTACCGCCACGAATTCGGCTTACCGGCCACCGAACGCGGCGGATTCGTCATGCTGCCGATCACCAGCCGCGCCTGCGTCATCCACCTCCCCACCGACCGTGCCCGCGCCGTACGTGCGCTCCTGGATTCCCGGGATATCCGAGTTCCTGTGCTGGCCCGCCAGATTCGCTGGAGTTTCGTGGCGTACCCGGATCGCCGGCCGGATCCGGAAGTGGTCGAGATGCTGCAGCGGATCGATATCGATATTCCGGGCGTGGGCAGTGCGGTCATGCTGCCGACCGGGATGGGCCGCTGGAACCGGGAGGGCTGCAACTGGGTGGTCCCGCCCGAACGCGACGGTCTGCTCCCACCACTGTCCTCGGTGATCAACGCCGCCCTCCTGGCGGGCGGCGACCGGGAATGACCGGGGATGGGGTTACGTCCGGCAGCTCACAAGGCATGCCGGACGTAACCCACCCGCGGCGCCGACGGGCGATCCACGGGAATCGGCTGTCCAGGACAGCCGCTGAGGTACCGGGCCGGCCGCGTGCCACGACCGGCCCGGTATCACGGAAGTTTCCGCAGCACCCGTTGCGCGTCGGGCAGTAATCCGGGCGCGAAGCGACGATGCCCTCGGGCTGCAAAGGCCCAGACGCGCTTGCCGATCGACCGCTCGTACCGGACGAAGGTGGCCAGCGAAACGCTCCCCTCCCCGAGCTCGACGACGAGATTGCCGGTGAGCATCCAGGACCGGGCCGCCAGGGTGATCCAGGTGTCGCCGCGGTCGGCGATCCGCCAGCCGGCCACCTGCCCCGGCGCGGACCGCCGTGCGAGCCGCAACCCCAGCAGGCCGCGCCAGATGAGCTGACCTTGGAGCCCGGCAACGGAGTCGAGCGCCGCACACGCCCACTCTTCCGGATTCCAGGCCTCCGCCGCGTCCGTGACCAACGTGAATTGGTCGGCGTAGTCGTACTCGGTCATCGGGCAGTGCGCTCTGGTCGATTCGGCGATCTCATGCTGCTGGAATGCGACGGGATCGGCGTGCTCGCCGGCCGCGCGAATCGGGTGACCGTCTGTCATCGTCGTGCCTCCCTCTGTTTGATATACGGTGGCGTATATCAACGCTACCGGAAATATACGGTGGCGTATAGACGCGGCACGGCGAAGGGAGAACGGATATGGGTACGGCACGCACGCCGAGTGCCGACTGGATCGATGAAGGGCTGCGCGCGCTGGCCCGCGGAGGTCCCGATGCGGTCCGCGTCGAGGCGCTCGCGAAGACGCTGGGCGTGACCAAGGGTGGTTTCTACGGCTACTTCGCCGACCGGAACACCCTACTGGAGGCCATGCTGGACACCTGGGAACGCCGCAGTGTCGACGAAGTGCTCGACCGCGTCGCCCGCGACGGCGGCGACGCGCGGACGAAGATCCAGCGCGCCGGCGCCCTCACCCTGTCTGCGGAACTGCTGCCGATCGACCTCGCGATTCGCGACTGGGCCCGGCGCGACGAGACCGTTGCCGCCCGCCTGCGCCGAGTGGACAACCAGCGGATGCGGCTGCTGCGCGAAATGATCGGCACCTACTTCACCGACCCCGTAGAGATCGAGGCCCGCAGCCTGCTCGCCTTCAGCACCCGGATCGGTATGCACTTTCTCGCCGCCGACCCACTCGACGGCGCCGACCGCTCCGCGGTGATGACCCGGGCCGCCGATATCGTGCTCGGCGGGCCACCCGAAGAGGTGTAGAAACCCGGGAGAAGCCGGCTCAGTTGATGTCCAGTACCGCTTTGCCGTGCAGGCGGCGGTCGAGCAGGGCCCGGGCCGCCTCGTCGTAGCGGGTCCACGGGCCGCGCCAGCTGATTCCGGGATCGAGGCGGCCGGCGGCGACCTCCGCGGCCAGCCAGGTCAGGTCAGCGGAGAAGTCGGCGGCGGGGTCGGCGAGCAGGAAGAACGTACGAATCGACCGATCGTGCCGCCCCTCGGTGGCCAGCAGCGCCTCGGGCGGAAATACGGCGTCAGCCCCGGATGACCGGCCCACGCTCACCAATACGCCACCAGCCTGCAGAGCCGCGAAGGCGTCCACCAGCTGCGGCCCGCCGACGTTGTCCAGCACCGCGAACACGGGCCGGTCCACTTTTGCCGCTTCGGCGTACACCTCGCTCGCACCCAGCGCCCGCAGTCCGTCCTCCTGGGCGGGATTCCCGCTGATCGCCACGACCTCCGCCCCCGCCCGGGCGGCGAGCTGCACCGCATAGCGGCCGACACCGCCGGAAGCACCGGTGATCATCACCCGCCGCCCGACGACCTGCCCCATGCGGCGCAGCACATGCAGGGCACTCAGGCCGGCGACCGGAATCGTGCTGACCGCACCGAGGTCGGCACCATCCGGCACGACACCGAGCAGGGTAGCCGGGACCGCACGCAACTCGGCCCAGCCTGCTTCACCCAGCGTGACTACCGGGGTCCCCACCGCGGGGCCTGAACCATCGGCCGCCGCCTGGACGACCACGCCCGCCGCGTCCCAGCCGATCACGGCCCCGGCCGGTGCATCCGGGCTGGTGGCGCCCTTTACCTCGCCATAGTTGAGGGATACCGCTTCGACTCGTACCAGCGCCTCGCCGGGCGCGGGTGCCGGGTCGGCCACCTCGGCCGCCGAGAGGTGTGTCGTCGCGGTGTGGTCGACAACGAGTGCACGCACAGGGAGCTCCTTCGCATCAATGTGCCACAGTGTGGCACTTGCCCTATTAGAGCACATGCTCAATCTATGCGCGTTCGCTAGACTGCTGTCGATGACGACCTCCGAGCAGCCCACCACGCTGCGCGAACGCAAGAAGCTGCGCACCCGGCAGGCGCTGGCGGATACCGCGATCTCGATGTTCAGCGAACACGGTTTCGACGCCACGCCGCTCGATGCGCTTCTCGACGCGGTGGAGGTGTCGAGGCGGACCTTCTTCCGCAACTTCCGCTCGAAGGAAGACGTCGCGCTCACCGCCGTCACGCAACTCTGGAGCACCTACCTCGACGTGCTGGACGAGACCGAAAAGTCCGGGTTGCTCGTCGACGTCTTCCGCGACACGATGCTGGTCACCCTCGATCGCATGGACGACGATTGGTACCGGCGCTTCCCGGCCACACTCAGGCTGATCGAGCAGTCGCCCGCGCTGAACGGGCATTCCCTGCGACACTGCGCGGAGGTCCAGGAAGGGATCGCGCACCGGCTCGGCGACCCGCACCGCCTCGAACTGCGGCTGCTCACCGAGTTCTGCGTGGCCACTTGGCGCTGCGCGCTGGACGAATGGCTACCCGCCTGCCCACCCGGCGAATTGCCCGAGTGTGTGCGGCGCGCCTTCGCCACCATGGACGACAGCATGCGCCTGCGGGCGTAACCGCCGGTCGGGTCAGCTCGGCAGGGGGAAATTCAGATACGCCCGCGACGGCGTCGGCCCCCGCTGCCCCTGATACTTGGAGCCGGCACCCGCACTGCCGTACGGATTCTCCGCCGGGCTGGTGAGCCGGAACAGGCACAGCTGCCCGATCTTCATTCCCGGCCAGAGAGTGATGGGCAGATTCGCCACATTCGACAGTTCCAGGGTGATGTGCCCACTGAAACCGGGGTCGATGAAACCGGCGGTCGAATGCGTGAGCAACCCCAACCGGCCCAGACTCGACTTACCCTCCAGCCGGCCCGCCAGATCGTCGGGCAAACTGCACACTTCCAGTGTCGACCCGAGCACGAACTCCCCCGGATGCAGGACGAACGGCTCACCGGCGTCCGGCTCCACCAGGCTGGTCAGCTCGTCCTGGCGCTGCGCCGGGTCGATATGGGTGTACCGGGTGTTGTTGAAGACCCGGAACATCCGGTCCAGCCGCACGTCGATACTGGACGGCTGGACCAGGTTGTCCTCGAAAGGTTCGAGCCCGAGCCGCCCGGCGGCGAACTCCGCCCGGATATCACGATCGGAAAGCAGCACGCCACGAGAGTAGCGACCGCACTCACGGCCGGACGGTCCGGTCCTACGGCTCCGTTTCCTGTCACACACTCCGGGCATACTCCACGCGACAGGCGCAGTTGGGCGAAGCCCATCCGCAGACCGCATCGCCGGAGCGAAACAGGAGGTACGCCCATGTCAGAGACCAGCGCGCACACCCACCACGGCATCGACTACATCGAACTCACCGTCACCGACCTCGACGCGGCCAAAACCTTCTACCGATCGGCCTTCGGCTGGGAATTCAACGACTACGGCCCCGACTACGCCGGTATCCGCCGCTTCGATGGCAGTGCGGGCGAGGCGGGCGGCCTGGCCCCCGGCACCGAGGTCCGCACCGGCGGTCCGCTCGTCCTCCTGTACTCCGACGACCTCGACACCACCCTGCGCTCCGTAGGCGCCGCGGGCGGCACGGTTACCGAAGGCCCCTTCGACTTCCCCGGCGGCCGCCGCTTCCACTTCACCGACCCGAGCGGCAACCAGCTCGGCGTCTGGTCGGAAACCTGATCCGACCGGCCGCCTCCACCGAAGCCCGGAATCGACGAAAGATTTCGGCCTCGGGCCGGCGCTCTGCTAAGCTCGCCTTCGCGCCGACAGGCGTGCCGCCGGTGTAGTTCAATGGCAGAACTTCTGCTTCCCAAGCAGATGGCGCGGGTTCGATTCCCGTCACCGGCTCCACCACACCACTCATACAATGCACAGTTCATCTGCAGGGACCACTCTTATTTCCGGCTGCTTGTTTCGGTCTGCGTAGGGTCCGCCTGCAGATGTCGGCGCAGGCTATTGCCTTGCGGGGTGAAGACGAACGCGTCGGGCCACATACCTGCCCCGTATCGGATCGCGAGCAGTATCGGCTCGAGGCGTGCGGGTGGCCAGGTGTGCTGTGTTCCGGGTTCGGTGCCGTTCCAGAGGTGGAAGAACACCATGGGATCGGCCGCATCGGCGGTGGCGTAGGCGAGCGTTTTCCCGTAGTAGCGGTTGGAGCCGCCGATCAGGACACTGGGTTCGCCGAATGCGGCGACGACTTCGCTCCAGACATGGTCGTCGGCCGCGAACGACTCGATCGATTCGTTCAGTTCGCCGAGCTCACCTGGGGTCAAGGTCCGGTCCAGTTCGAGCCAGCCCCGGGAACGAGCGGCTTCGGCATACATCGACGCGACGGCATCGCTGACGATTTTGTCCGGAAGTAATTGCGCGAGTGCGCCTTTCAGACCGGTCGACCGGAACTCCTTGCGTTCCTCCCAGGACTGCCACAGGTCCGCGCGGCCGTTATCGTCGCCTTCGAGGTGATACAGGTGTTCGAAGGTCGTCCACAGGGCGGGTTCCCCACCGAACATTCCCAGCCTGCGAATCATGTGATTCACCTGTTCGATCAGGTAAGCATGCATTTGGTGACCGGTACGGACGACAGACATCAAATCTCCTCGGGGGTTCGCGCCTGTGCGCGCACGAGCTGTCATCGTAGGTTTCGCAGGCTGTCAGCCCCGGCTTTGACATCCACTTTCGCGGCGGGATCACTTTGTCGCCGTAGCGATCCGGTTCTCTCACAACGGCAAACCCGGCGAGGGTCGTTCCTGCGGGACAAATCGCTGCTGCCGGCGAACGTGATGTCGGAGATCTTCCTGCCGCCCCGGGTCAGCCGCATCCGGGTTTCGGAGCGGACAGCAGATCTGCGGCCCGTCGTGTTGACGCTGTGACCGCGGCGGAGGGGGTTACGGTGGCGAAACGCTGACCGGATCGCATGCGATCGTGTTCACGCCGGAGGCCGAGAAGGTGCGGGCCTTTCTCCGGGATGTGCTCGAACTGGACTCGATCGACGCCGGGGGCGGGTGGCCGATTTTCGCGATGCCGCCGGCGGAACTGCCGGCCCACCCGGCGGAGACCACAAGTCACGGGCTGTATTTGATGTGCGAGGACATCGAGCAGGCCTTGGCAGAGCTGCGGGCCAAGGGGGTCGGGGTGTCCGCGGAGATCACCGATGAGGGTTGGGGTTTGCCAGCCGCGATCGAAATGCCGGACGGGAGTGCGCTTCCCATCTATCAGCCGCGCCACCCGTCGCCGCCTCGGTGATCGAATAGTCGCCGGGCGATCGGCGGGATGCGGGTGGCCGCGCGTCACCGGAGCGGACAGATATCCACGCGGGTTCGCTGCACGGCCGCCTTCTTCGCGCTGTCGCCCTATGGCAACTCCGCTCAGCCGGCGTTGAGGAGGCGGAACCGGGAACCGTGGAAGACCAGGGGGTCGCGGCCGGGATGGATGGCCAGGCGGTGGATGCGCAGGATCACCACGGTGTGGTCGCCGGCGGGGACGTGCGCTTCGGGGGTGCCTTCGATCCAGACCGACGCACCGTGCACGAAAACCGCCTCACCGGTGCCGTCGTGGACGTCGAGACCGCGGAAGCGGTCACCGTCGCGGGAGCTGAGGGAGCGGGCGGCGTCCTGCTGGTCGGTGCCGAGCAGGCTGAGCCCCAGATGGCCTGCGTGAACCAGGCGGGTCCAGGTGGCCGAGGTGTTCTGGATGCAGAACGACACCAGCGGCGGGTCCAGGGAGACCGGGACGAAGGTACTCACCGCGAGGCCGTGCGGTTTCCCGTCGATCCGGGCGCAGACCGCCACCACCCCGCTGGGGAAGTTGGCGAACGCGCGGCGCAGGCCCGTGCCGTCGGCGGGAGTTTCGAAGAGTTCGTTCATGATCCGGCCTTCACTGCGAGGGGGGAACCGACAATGCCTGTGCGACCGGCCGCCAGCGTTCGGCGTAGGCGGCGAGTACGCCGTCCTCGCTGTAGGTCCGGTCGGAAAGGTAGAGCCCGGGTAGTGCCGTGGTCGCACCCAACTCCACCAGCACAGGTTTGAGCAGCAGATCCGGGGCGAGGGCGTGGGCGGGGCCGGCGCCCAGCATCAGGGGGACGGCCAGCACGCCGGCCAGTCCGGTGCCGCCGTCGAACTGTTCCAGGAACAGTTTCAGCAGGCCGGTGTAGGTCGCTTTGAAGGTCGGGCTGGCGAAGACCACCAATTCCGAGTCGGCGACGGTCCGCGCGGCCGCGGTGACCGCCGGGTCACCCCAACCGAGCAGACCGGCGCCGAAATCGACCAGGTCGATCACCGTGGGCTCGGTGTCCGGGCGCAGGGCCGCCGCGAGTGCGACTCCTGCGGACAGGGTGCGCGATGCCGGTTTCGGGTTACCGACCACCACCGTCACAGTCACGCCGGCGCCTCCTGTCACCGGCCGATGCCGGGCTCGTTTGGTGCTGTGCGTTCAGTTCAGCATCCGGGCCCGCGCGACGGCCAGGGTTGGGATCGACGCGATCGGAAACGAGCGGGCGCCCGACTACAGCGGGGCGTTTCAGGCCGGCGCCGCGCTACCCGGCGCCGACCGCTGAAGCGGGATCAGGCGGCCGGCGGCAGACTTGCTGCCGGCCGCCTATCATTTCGGTTTACGGTCGCCGGGCGAGCCGGTGACTCCCGACGGCCCGCCCGCACCCGGCCGCGACGCGGCTACTGCGACTTACCGAGGCATTCGCTGACGATCTTGTTCGTCGCCGCGCGGGCCTTGTCGGCGTCCTCTTGACTCATACCCAGCGTCTCCGGATCGGCCATCCGGGTATCGAATTCATCGCCGACCATGGTTTGCAGGCCCTCTTGGGAAATACCCTCCGCGATGTACAGCTTGGCGGCGCAGTCAGCGAAGGCGGGATCCTGAAGACCTTTCTCCTGCAGGGATTTCGACAGGTCCGCCTCGTTGATCGCGGGCGCGGATTCGGTATCGCTACCGCAGGCCGCCAGCAGCGGCAGAATTACTAGGGTCGCGGCAAAAAGGGTCTTCCGCACCGGGTTCCTCTCTCAGATGTATCACGTGGACGTCGCGGTGACCGGGGTCGTTGCCACGGTTCGGCCGCATAACGTCCACGCATGTGTGTAGTCGCAGTCACACTCGTGCCGCAACTCGGGGGGCGATATTTCGAGAAGGCTCACATCGAGTGTCGGACCAGGTAGTCCGGGCGACCGCACCTGCTACGTACCGCGTTCGAAGTCCGCGGCGGGAACTATCTGCACAAAAGCGACATTTTGCGGTTTGCGTCTCTTAAACCGGGTTCGGGCGGGACGGGCCGGTACCAGCGTCTGGCCCGCTTGCACCCGACCCACCGGCCGCACGCCGCGCGCACCGGCGAACGCCTCTCGAAACAAACTGATGGCCCCCGCCTGCTGTTAGGCTGATTCCGCAGTTCGTGTCGTGATCGGAGAGCTGGATATGGCGATTCTCAACCACCACCGTGAAGGCCGCGGTGAGCCCTTGGTCCTGGTCCACGGGGTGGGCAGCCGGTGGCAGGTCTGGGAACCGATCATCGGCGCGCTCGCCGAACGCTTCGAGGTGATCGCGGTGGACCTGCCCGGTTTCGGTGATTCCGCACCGCTGCCGCGCACCACCGTGGACACCTTGACCGACGCCCTCGCCGGTTTCCTGGCCGACCAGGGCCTGCACCGGCCCCATCTGGCCGGCAATTCGATGGGCGGCGGTATCTCGTTGAACCTGGGCGCGCGCGGGCTGGCCCGCTCGGTGACCGCCTTCTCGCCGATCTTCTTCTGGGACAGAGGCGGCCGGATCTGGTGCCAGAAATCGCTGGGCCAGGCGAAAACGCTCGGCCGCCTCCTCGGCCCGGCGTTGCCGAAGGTGCTCGCCACACCGCTCGGCCGGACCATGTTCCTGGGCTTGGTCTTCGGCAAGCCGTGGGCGGTCGACGCGCAGACCGCCCTGGACACCGCCCGCGGCGCCATCGACGCCCTGGGATTTTCGCCGGCGCTGGAATCGTTCACCGACGCGAAACTCGCGGACCCGGCCGCACTGGTGGATCTACCGGTGACGATCGCGTGGGGCAGTCGCGACATCCTGCTCACCTACAAAACCCAGAGCCAGCGCGCCCGCGAGGTGCTGCCCCATGCCGAGCACATCACGCTGGAGGGCAGCGGCCACACACCGTTCTACGATGACCCCGCCGCCTGCGCCCGGGTGATCCTCGACCGGCTGCCCGCGTCATAACACCATCTCAACCGAGATCGGCGGTCGCCGAATATCGCCATCCCGGCGCTTGTCCCGGGGCACGCGGTACCGTGCATCGCCATCACCGGGGTCGTGACGATCTGGACCGGGAGCTCGGGTGCAGCCGGAGACGCGGCGTGGAGGCAAGTCGAGCGGCCCCCGGTCCGGATAGCCGGCAAACCCGCCGGTCGGGGAATCACGCCCCGCCGACCTGTGTGGTCGCTACTTCAGCGACCCCGCCACACCGGGTCACGCTTCTCCGCGAACGCGAGCGCACCTTCGGCCGCATCCTTGGAAACCAGGGCGGGCAGGGCGATCTCTCCCTGCTTCGCGAAACCCTCGGCCGCACTCCAATCCGGGGTCTCGTCGATGATCCGTTTACTCGCCGCCACCGCCAGCGGGGCGGCGGCCGCTATCTCACCGGCCAGCTCCAACGCGACCTCCAGCGCCTCACCGGGTTCGGTGATCCGGTTGACCAGCCCCAGCTGATACAACCGCTCCGCGCTGATCCGCCCGCCGGTGAGGGCCAGCTCGGCGGCGATACTGCGCGGCAGCCGCTGGGTCAACCGCATCACACCACCGGCCGCCGCCACGAGACCGCGTTTCACCTCGGGGATACCGAATTTCGCGTCCCGCGCGGCGACGATGAGGTCACCGGCGAGAGCCAACTCGAACCCGCCGGCCAGAGCGAAACCCTCCACCGCCGAGATCATCGGTTTGACCGGTGGTTTCGCGGCGATACCGAGCGGTCCGCGCCGTTCGGTCATCGGTACCTCGCCACGCGACATGGCGATCAGATCCATTCCGGCGCTGAAGGTTCCGTCGGCACCGGTCAGCACGAGCACCCGAGCCGTGTCGTCGGCCTCGAATTCGTCGAGGGCCGCCTCGATCGCCTTCGCGGTGGCCAGGTCGACGGCGTTACGCGCCGCGGGCCGGTTGACGGTGAGCACGGTGATCGCGTCACACCGGTCCAGGAGCACGGTGTCGGTCATCAGGCTGTCCTCTCGCTACGCAGAATGAAACGGTCGGCGGCAGTGATCTCGATGGCGGCGCCCAACCGGTCACCGGTGGTGCAGGCCGCGACGGTTTCGCTGTCGGTCGCCCGGACAAGTATGCGGGCACCGGCCGGGTTCAAGGCGCTGACCACGACGGCTTCGGCCTCGTCGCCGGAAGTGCCCTTGCGGTGCGGCACGGTGTAAGCCTCGATAACTGCCGGGCCTGTATAGCCCGGGGCGGTCTCGCGGCGGGCCACCGGAACATCGGCTTCCACCGGCCGGAACGGCTGGACCGGCGGTTTCGCGGAATACACGCCCACCCCGTGTTTGGTGATGTACCAGCCGAGGGCGGTGGTGAGCCCGTAGTCGCCGGGGTTGCGGCGCAGAATCCCGGCCATGGTGGCGATCCCGTGGGTGCTGTAGTTGTTGCCCGGCCCACCGCCGAACGTCAGGCCGCCGGTGACGGTGAGGGGCCGCGCCGGATCGTCGATCGGCAGGCCGAGCGCCGCCGCGCCCACCTGGACGGCCACCGGGAAACACGAGTACAGGTCGATATGCGCGATATCGTCGATGCCCACACCCGCTCCGGCCAGCGCGGCGCGGCCGGCCGCGGCGATCGCCGGGGACGCGGCCATATCCGTGCGTTCGGAGACGTACCAGGTATCGGTAGCGGTGGCGCCGCCGTGCGGGAAGATCCACCGGTCCCGGGGTACCCCGGCCGCATCCGCCGCCGCGGCACTGCACAGGATGAGGCCCGCACCCTGATCGACGGTCAGGTTCGCCATCAGCAGTTTCGGATACGGGCTCGACACCATCCGGTTGTCCGGTCCGGTGGTGACGAGTTCGGCGACTGTGCGTTCGTCCGGCAGCCACGCATAGGGATTTCGGGCCGCGACCGCGGAGAAGCGGGACCAGAGGCCGCCGATACGGGCCAGATGGGCGTCGGGGTCCAGGCCGAGCCGGTTGCGCATGGCGGATTCCATGAGCGCGTACACATAGATCGGCCCCCACAGTCCGGCCGCGGTTTCCATGGCGGAGCTGGGGGCGTCCTGGGCTCCGATGATCTCGTCCGGTACCACGTTCTCGTGCTGCTCGATCCAGCCCGGGTCGACACCGGTCTTTTTGGCCTTGTTCAAGGAGGCCACTGATTCCGCGCCGCAGATCAGCGCGATATCGGATTTGCCTTCGGCGATCTGCCGGCTCAGCAGGTTGACCAGCCGCTGGGGCGCGTCACCGCCCGCGGGCGCGGATTGCAGCGTCCGTTTCGGGGTGGCGCCGAGCTGGGCGGCGACCGTCGCGGCCAGGTTGGGGTAGGGGCCGCTGACCGTGGCGACTGCGGCGACGACATCCGCCGATCGCAGCAGCGCATCGCCGGTCCCGCTGTCCGCGCCGGCCCGGCGCAACGATTCTGCCGCCAACTCGACCGGCCCCGGCAGACCTGGTTCACCGGGCCGGTGCACGATCTGTCCGACTCCGACGAGCACCGGTGTGCGCGGGTCCATTCCGGCTGGCAGCATGCGTCCTCCGCTTCTTCACTGAAACAACCGTCCGAAATGCACGGTTAACTTCTCGATTAGACCATGGAGCACTCTATGTCGCTCGCGGACAGCTCCCGCTGCGCTGCGCTGCTGGTGACAATTCAGCAACAGCGCCGACCACACCTGTGACACCAGCGCAGAACTGCCGCTCATTGCCTCTGATCAGGCCATATCCACTGCTAACATGACCGCGATCTGCCAGCCAGTCGAAATGTGCCGCGCATCCGATCCCGAGATTCCCCGCATATGCCCGCGGCGATTCGACGCAACCCGGAGGTCCGACGGATTTGAAGAGAACCGGATCAATACTGATATCTCTGCTGGCGGGCGCATCGGCCGCATTGTTGACGGCCACCGCACCGGCCACGGCGAACCCCAACGCCATCAATCCCATTCCGGTGCTGAACGGCACCGCCGGTCTGCCGCAGTTACACGGCGCCACTCGCGCCGTTTTCCAGGTGACCGGAATGGCGAGTCCGAACAGCACCCACAACTACAACATGCTGGGCACCGATCTCGGCATCATGTGGGACAACGGACACGGCGAAATGCTCACCGCGTTCGGCGATACCGCCGGGGTCGGATTCCCCAACCTGCTGTCCGGCAGCATGTGGGCCTGGCGCAGCAACGTGCTGGTCCGCAGCCATACCCAGGACCCCCGGCACGGTATCTTCTTCGACAGTGTGGTGCGTGACGTCTTCGGCCAGGCCCGGGATCTGATCCCCAGCCCGAAGATCCCCTTCCTGGAGATCAGCCGTATTCCCACCGCCGGTATCTCGGTGAACGGCGTGCAGTACATGAGCCTGATGTCGGTGAAAACCTGGGACACCCCGGGAGAATGGACCACCAATTACTCCGGCCTGGCCGCATCCGCGGACAACGGCGAAACCTGGGCGGACCTGACATTCACGCGCCGGCCCAACGAGGGCGGAAACCGTAATTTCCAGATGAATTCCTTCGTGAAAGAGGGCGGCTATGTGTACGTTTACGGCACCGCGTCGGGTCGCGACAACGCCGCCTACGTCTCCCGCGTCCGCGAGGCCGATTTCCAGAACCTGGGAGCCTACGAATACTGGGACGGCGGCGGCTGGAAACACGGCGATGTCAATGCCGCGCAGCCGATTATGCACGGGGTCGGCGAATTATCGGTGATGTGGAACGACCATCTCGGCCAATACGTTTCACTGACCACCGACCCGTTCAATTCGGTGGTTATGCGCACCGCCCCTGCTCCGGCCGGCCCGTGGAGCCCCCCGCGCGTTCTGATCGACACCCGCGAATTGCCGACCGCCTACGCCCCGTCGATTTTCCCGTACCAGACGGGCAACGACCTGTACTTCCTCACCACCGTCCACAACCAGTACAACGTCGTGCTGATGCGCACGCAGCTGTGATTTTGGCGCCGCCTGCGGCGACGCGGGGTTTCGCCCCCTCGAGCTCTGCTTTCAACCCTCGAGACTCGCGGCTGCGCCGCATGCGCTTCGAGGACTGAAAGCAGGGCCGGTCCGAAACCTCCAAGGGCCTTGTAAGACTCGGCACCGCCGCTGGGCATGTCCGGGACGGACGGCCGAGGGTCTTCAAAGACCTCGGCGGGACTCGATGCCGTCGTGGAGAACGGCGGTTGCACGCGGGCCGAGATCCTTCGATTGCCTCGTTCGGCTCGACGGCGTCGGCGTTTTATCCGGCCCGGGAGGCGTCGAGAAGCGCAGCGCGTCCATACACTGGCCGGTATGGATGCGGGCGAATGGGATGCGCGGTATGTGCAGAGCGAGCTGGTGTGGGGCGCCCCGCCGAACAACACGGTAGTGGAGTTCGTGCACGGGCTGGACCGGCGTGTACCGCGGCTGCCCGGCCCGGACGGCGAGGTCCCCGAATTCCCGCGCGCACTGGATCTCGCCTGCGGGGAGGGCCGCAATGCGTTGTGGCTGGCCACCCACGGCTGGCAGGTGCACGCGGTGGATTTCTCCCAGGTCGGAATCGATAAGGGCCGGACCGTGGCCACTCGACTGGCCCGATCGATCCGGGAGCGGATCACCTGGCAGTGCGCGGATCTCACCGAACCCGATGTCGATCTGGGCGGTCCCTACGAACTGGTTCTGATGGTGTTCCTGCACCTGGAGGCCGCGGAAAGGCGCCGCATGGTCCGGCGCGCGGCGGACCTGCTCACCCCCGGCGGCGTGCTCCTGGTGCTCGGGCACGACAGCGCGAATCCGGAGCACGGATACGGCGGACCGCAGGATCCGGCGATCCTGTTCACCAGCGACGACGTAATCGCCGACTTGGGCGATGATTCGGGAGTCGAGATCGATACGGCTCAGCAGGTGTTGCGCCCGACCGAGAGCGGAGACGCGATCGACGCGCTGGTCGTGGCCGGCAAACCCGTCCCGTAGCGACACTCCGCCGGCGCGGGCATATCGCGCCGGCCGCGCTCAAGCACCCCAGCGCCGGAACCAGGGGGTGAGCGTTTCCGCAATTGTGTCGAAACCCTTCTTGAACGAGTGCGGCTGGCCGGGAATCACCCGGACCTCGGCGGCGTCGGCCGGGTCGGGGATTCCGAACGGGTCGCTGCCACCGTTCAGCACCACCACGTCGGCGGGCGCGGCAGCCAGTAATTCCTCCCGCCGGGATTTCTCCGGTTTGCCCGGCGGATGCAGCGGGAAGGACACCGCCACGATTCCGCGGGCGCCGAGTTCTCCGGCGGTCCGGCATGCCACCCGCGCCCCATTGCTCCGCCCACCCTGTACCAGCGGCAGATCGGGGCCGAGTTCGGAGTGCAGCGCGGTAACCAATTCGATCCAGGATTTGTCCTGCGGTTCCGGTTTACCCGGAGCGCGCCGCCCGGCCACCCGGTAAGGCTGCAGGACCCGGGCCACCACCCCGCCCGCCGCCAGCGCGGTGTCGCGGACGGTCAGGACGTCCCGGCCGTCCACGCCGCCGCCTGCGCCGTGGGTGAAGACCAGCAGGAACGCGGGGTCGTCCGGGTGGTCGATCTCGGCCTCGGCGGGGCCGGCGCTCGTCTCGATCCGCACACCTCACCCTAACGAGTCCGAGATCGGGTTCGCCGGAATCGGGTGGGGGTCGCGCGGCGCCGTCCGCGGCACAGTCGATACACAACTCGCTGATGGGAGGCGGTTCAGGCGGCCCGTGCGATAGGCGGATATCACCGCCCGTAATGGGTCTCCGGCGCCGGAGATAGGACCGTGATCAGGCCTGTCCACCCACGAACAACCCATTTTCGCAGGTCATCGAGGTGCGACCTGTTCCGCGCGTCACATTGCCGCGCAAGCCTTTGCCGACTGCCTTACCCGTCGGTAATATACTAGGTAAGTTACCCGCGAGTAGCCTGCCGTTTTCGGTAGCTACCCGGTGGCAGCAACGGGCGGGAACGGCTATCGACACCGACCGCACCCGACTCAACGGAGAGTGAGTATCACAATGGGTCATTACAAGAGCAACGTCCGCGACCTGGAGTTCAACCTCTTCGAGGTCCTCGGGCTGGGCAGCATCCTGGAATCCGGCGCCTACGGCGACCTGGACGCCGGCACCGTCAAGGAGATGCTCAACGAGGTCCGGCGCCTGGCCGAAGGCCCGCTGGGTGAATCCTTCGCCGACGCCGACCGCAACCCCCCGGTCTTCGACCCGGAAACCCATACGGTCTCCCTCCCCGAATCCTTCAAGAAGAGCTACCGGACGCTGCAGGAAGGCGGCTGGGATTCCTTCTCCGTCGACCCCGAACTCGGCGGTATCGACGTCCCGCGCGCGGCCTACTGGGCCATCGCCGAACTGATCCTCGGCGCGCAGCCCGCGGCGTTCATGTACGCCGCCGGCCCCGGGTTCGCCAATATCTTCTACAACAACGCCACCGACGAGCAGAAGAAGTGGGCGAAGATCGCCGTCGAGCAGGGCTGGGGCGCCACCATGGTGCTCACCGAGCCCGACGCCGGCTCCGATGTGGGCGCGGGCCGCACCAAGGCCGTCCAGCAGGAGGACGGTTCCTGGCATATCGAGGGTGTGAAGCGCTTCATCACCTCGGCCGACTCCGACGACCTCTTCCCGAACATCATGCATCTGGTGCTCGCTCGCCCCGAGGGCGCGGGCCCCGGCACCAAGGGCCTGTCGCTGTTCTTCGTGCCGAAGTTCCACTTCGACCACGAAACCGGCGAACTGGGCGAGCGCAACGGCGTTTTCGTCACCAATGTCGAGCACAAGATGGGCCTGAAGGTCTCGGCCACCTGTGAGGTCACCTTCGGCGGGCACGGCGTACCGGCCCAGGGCTGGCTCGTGGGCGAGGTACACCAGGGCATCGCGCAGATGTTCGAGGTCATCGAGCACGCGCGGATGATGGTCGGCACCAAGGCGATCGCCACCCTCTCCACCGGGTACCTGAACGCGCTCGACTACGCCAAGCAGCGGGTCCAGGGCGCCGATCTGACCCAGATGAGCGATAAGACCGCGCCGCGGGTCACCATCACGCACCACCCGGATGTCCGGCGCAGCCTGGCCACCCAGAAGGCGTACGCGGAGGGCCTGCGCGCGGTGTACCTCTACACCGCCGCACACCAGGACGCCGATATCGCCGAGGCCGTCTCCGGCGCCGACGCCGAAACCGCGGCCCGGGTCAACGACCTGCTGTTGCCGATCGTCAAGGGCGTGGGTTCCGAGCGGGCCTACCAGTATCTGACCGAATCGCTGCAGACCCTCGGCGGCTCCGGGTTCCTGCAGGACTACCCGATCGAGCAGTACATCCGCGACGCCAAGATCGACTCGCTGTACGAGGGCACCACCGCCATCCAGGCGCAGGACTTCTTCTTCCGCAAGATCGCCCGCGACCGCGGTGTGGCGCTGGCCCATGTGGCCGGCCAGATCCAGAAGTTCATCGACTCCGAGGCGGGCAACGGCCGGCTCAAGGCCGAACGCAAACTGCTCGCCACCGCGCTCGAGGATGTGCAGGCCATGGCCGCCACCCTCACCGGGCATCTGATGGGCGCGCAGGAGCAGACGGACGAGCTGTACAAGGTGGGCTTGGGTTCGGTCCGCTTCCTGCTCTCGGTCGGCGACCTGCTGATCGGCTGGCAGCTCCTCCGCCACGCCGAGGTCGCCGGGGCCGCACTGGATGCCGGCGCGGAAGACGCGGACAAGGCCTTCTACCAGGGCAAGGTCGGCGTGGCACAGTTCTTCGCCCGCAACATCCTGCCGGAACTGACCGCTACCCGCACCATCCTGTCGAACCTCGACAACGACATCATGGAGCTCGACGAAGCCGCCTTCTGAGTCGGTTTTGCCTGCGGCCGGACACCCGAGCGGTGTCCGGCCGCGGGCGTTCCGCCTGCGCGCACTCCACAGAGCGGCTCACCTGCGCGGCCTCCGCCGTCGGCGCGAATAAGGTGGCGCCGAAGTTCGGCCGCAACAGGCCCGGCCGAACTTCGGCACAGGGGTGGTGCAACATCTAAGCTGTCGTCCAGACCGCGCCGCCCCCAGGAGGACCCCGAGAATGAGTCGCCCGCTGTCTGTACTTGTGCGCGCCGGAATCGTGGGCGCCACCGCCGCGCTCGTCCTGGCCGGGCCGTCCGTGGCCGACCCGAACAATGTGAACCCGATCCCCGGGCTCAACGGGGAGCCCCGCGGACTGCCGGTACTGCCTGGCGACACCCAGGCCGTTTTCCAGGTCACGGGGATGGACAGTCCGAACAAGACCCAGCAGGTCAATGTACTGGGTACCGACCTAGGGGTCATGTGGGACGACGGGGCCGGCACCCTGCTGACCGCCTTCGGCGATTCCGCGGGCCTCGGCTTCCCGAATATCCTGGCCGGCAGTGCATGGGCGTGGAGCAGCAATGTGGTGTTCTTCAGCCATACCAAAGACCCGTCCCAGGGCATCATCTTCGACGGCTCGGTCTCGAACCCGCTGCCCAGCCCGAAGATTCCCGGTATCGAGATCAGTTTGATCCCCACCGCCGGTATCGCGGTGGGCGGCGTGCAGTACATGAGCATGATGTCGGTGAAGGAGTGGGGCGACCACGGCAAGTGGACCACCAACTTCTCCACCCTCGCATCCTCCGGCGACGGCGGCCGGACGTGGGTTCAGCTGCCCACCACCCGCCGGGCGAATGTGGACGGGCACGAACGTTTCCAGCAGAACGCGTTCGTGAAGAACGCCGGTTATGTGTACCGGTACGGCACGCCGGCCGGGCGCGCAAACCCCGGGTTCATCTCCCGCGTCCGCGAAGCCGAAATCGCGAATCTCGACGCCTACGAGTACTGGGACGGGCGCGGCTGGAAGGCGAACGACGCCAAGGCCGCCGCACCCATCGTCGAGGGCGTAGCCGAATTGTCGGTGCAGTGGAACGACCACCTGCGCAAGTTCGTCATGCTGACGACGGATCCGTTCAATTCGGTTGTGCTGCGCACCGCAGACTCCCCGGAAGGCCCGTGGAGCCCGGCCCGGGTGCTGGTGGAAGCGGCTTCGCTGCCGACGGCCTACGCACCGATGATCTTCCCGTATCAAACGGGCAGCGACCTGTACTTCATGCTCACGGTGCACCGGCAGTACAACGTACTGCTGATGCGCACACCGCTGTGATTCCGGCACGCCGGCGCATCCGGTAGGCGACCGGACTCACCACCAGGCCCGTCGTGCAGCCGGGCAGCTTCCGAAACCCCTAGGGCTCGGCTCGGGTGAGCGACGCCCCGAGCGCTCCCTTGTCGCGGGCGGTGCTCGGCAGTAGCAGCGGCGCTGACCGCACAGGATCGGCTCCGGCCATCCAACCTGGATGTGCCGGCCCGGGACCCGGAATTCCGCTGTCACGGAGCAAATACTTGCACCCACCCGCACACCGGATCGAGCGGCGGGGCTTCGTCGGCGAGGATCACAGTCGCGTTGGGAAAGCCGGAGTCACCGGGGAAGCTCGGGCGCCCGGGTAGGTTCAACGGCTCCCCGCGCGGTTACCGGGGCGACTTCCTTCGTTGCCGCTGCTCGGTACCGCTGTCGGTGCCGGTGTGTCCTCGGGCTTGTCCTCGTCCGATTTCTCCTCGTCCGGTGACACGCACTTCACCTCGGGCACCGGATCGTATTTCACCGTCCGCGTGTGCCGTGAAACTTCCTGGCCCGTATTGATATCCGTGATCACCCGGGTATCGGAGATCGTGAAACCCGGAGCGCCCGTGGAGGCGATGCAGTCGTCACCCTTGGGCAGCGTGAGGGTCTCCGGTTCGGTCGGCTTGGTTTTCTCGCCCGTGATGGATTCGACGTTCACAGTCTTGGTGCCCCAGATCCGGACCGTCACCTCGGAGCTGTCCGCGAAGGCCTGGATGTACAGGCCGTGCGGGCTGTTGTTGCGGAACTGCAGGTCGATGGCGCCGTCGAACACCGTCGCTTCCCGGGCCGCCGGGTAGCGGGAGATGTAGTAGCTGTGCTCCGTATGGCCGGCATCCTCGAGCCCGGCGAAATACGCGGCGTTGTACAGGGTGGTCGCGAACTGGCTGATCCCGCCGCCGACCGCCATGCTCGGGCGGCCGTGGTCGATGATCCCGGATTCCACGTAGCCCTCGGCGGCACCGCGGTGACCGGTGTGCCCGTTGAGCGAGAAGGTGTCGCCGGGTTTGACGACAGCGCCGTTCACCTCTTGTGCGACCGTACGGATGTTCACACCCGACGGACCGGAGAAACCGCTGGTGGTGAACTCACCCATCACCTCGGTGATGCCGAGCGACTCCGCGGCCTGGGTGGTGAGCTTGGGTTCGATCCGTTCGTAGATCGCGGCGGTGGTGCGCTGGGGACCGGCCGCGGCCAGCATCGCCGGCAGCTGTTCGAGCGATTTCGGCCAGTTGATCTTGTCGCCGATCACCGCGGGAACCACGGTAGGCGCCCCGGCGAAGGTGAACGTCGCGTCCTTCGGTTCCACCTCGGTCGAGACGAGTTGCGGAGCGAGCAGATCCTGGGCCACCTTGTGGTCGAATTCGACGCGCAGCCCACCGTGACCGTCCGGTACGAAACTCACGATGGCGGCGATCTGCTCCGGGTTCAGGGTCGCACCGGCCGAGCCCTTGCCCGAATAGGTCACCGGTGCGCTCACCGCCGGTTCGGCGATCTGGTGCAGCGCCTGTTCGATGGCGTCGCGCCGGACCGCGGGCGGTGCCGGGGTGACGGGCAGGTCCAGTGTGCTCGCCGTCGCCCACTGGTCGGTGAGCACGGTCCGGGCGGCGGCCAGGTCCAGGACCCGGCCCGGAGTCGGGTTCACCGCGACCGGCCGGGTGCCCTCGAACGCGATACCGCCCTCCACCGCGGGCTGATCGTGTACCCGCAGCTCGTCGAACGTACGGGTGAGCGCGGCTTCGTCGACCGTGCTGGCCACCGTGACCTCGCGGGTGGCGACGAAGGACAGCAGCCGGGACGCGGGGTTGAGCGGCTGGCCGCCGACCCGCTCCCAGGTGGCTTCCCAGTCCACGCCCAGACCCGCGGCGCTGGGCACCAGCTGGGTCTGCACATCGGCGATCTTCACCGGCACCGCTTCGCCGGCGCGGGGGTCGAGTGTGCTCTGCAGCTTCGCGCGGGCCTCGTCCTTGTCCATACCGCCGATCGCAATCCCGGCGACCTCGACGCCGCGCGGAATTTTGCCGGACGTCATCATCAGGTCCGCGATATAACCCACCAGCGCGATGCCGAACACCACGGCTGCCACCAGCAGCACTCGCCGGGCGGTCGCGGAATCGCGCAGCCGGGCACGGGGGCCGGGGCGGCCGTCGTTGCCGTCGTCCCCACCGGAGCCGCCCGACCCACCGGGACGCGGGCCCCGGGGCGGTGCCGGCGGAACCGAGCCGCCCTGGGCGAGGACATCGGTGGCCGCCGTGGGCTCGGAGTATGCGGGCTGGGCCGCGGAGCCCTCGGCCAGGCGCCGGGTGAGGTCCGCGGAATCGAAGACTTCCGTCGGGGCGTCGTTGTCGAGGCCCGCGGCCGAATAGGCGCCTGCGGACGAGGCGGGAATATTCGGACGCGGCAGCTGCTGGGTCGCGAAATCCGAGCCGGCCGGATCACCGGGGACCGGACCCGGGTATGCGGCGGCCGGCGGCTGGGCACCGCGAGAGACAGCGTGGGTGGGGCCGGAGGTTTGGGCGGGAGCACCGGCGGATACTGAACCTGGGGAGGGTTCCGGCTGATTCGGTGCGGGCGCCGGAGACGCAGCAGCGGGCGGGCCGGCGGGCGGGTTCAACCACGAGCTGCCGCCGCGCCAACCGGGCGCGACGGTATCCGCCGGATTCGCTGGTGCGGGCGGTTGCGGTGCGCGGCCGGCGCCGAGCGGCTGTTGTGGGCCGCCGTCCACCGGCTGCTGGTGGCCGGGGTCGTGTCTGTCGCCGCGGTCGGTGTTCGATTCGCCGCTCACGAACCGTCCTCCCCACTCGATATGTCCGGGGACCCGCGGGTGCGAGCCTTCGCCAACGATAGTTGTCCGAACTGTAATCTTCAGTGCCTGATCGATCACAGCTGCGCCATCGGGTGGCCGATGCAGCGGCGCAATTGAGACAATGCCCGGTTGGGGCCCGGACAGCAAAGTGGCCCCGTGTAGTCGCCGGGTCGGGGGTCAGGCGAATACACGGAGCCAACCGGTATATCGACGCCGAGGACAGGTCGTTACACCCTTCTCCACAGAAATTCGTCCGCGGCCGGGCACAATCGACTACGACGTGCGATCCGGACTCCTACCCAGGAAAAGGGGACGTGACATGCAGTTGGGCATGATCGGGCTCGGCCGGATGGGCGCCAATATCGTGCGGCGCATCGTCGCCGCCGGGCATACCGCGGTGGGATGTGAACGCCACCCGGACGTCATCACCGACCTCACCACCGAGCTCGGCGACGGTTTCCGCGGCAGCACCGATCTGACGGAATTCCTCGCGATGCTCGACACCCCCCGGGTGGTGTGGGTGATGATCCCGGCCGGCGCGACCGGCAAGGTCGTGGACCAACTGGCCGAACTGCTCGAACCCGGCGATATCGTGATCGACGGTGGCAACAGCCGCTACCACGACGATATCGCCCGGGCCGCGAAACTGAGCCCGCTCGGCATCCACTATCTCGATATCGGGACCTCCGGCGGAGTCTTCGGCCGCGAGCGCGGCTTCTGCCTGATGATCGGCGGCGAGACGGACCCGGTGCGGCAGGTGGAACCGCTGCTGCGCGCGATCGCACCCGGAGTCGAGGCCGCACCCCGGACGCCGGGACGAGACGGTGAACCCGGTCAGGCCGAGCAGGGGTATCTGCACTGCGGACCGGCGGGGGCCGGGCATTTCGTGAAGATGGTGCACAACGGCATCGAGTACGGAGTGATGGCCGCGTACGCGGAGGGGCTCAACATCCTGCACAAGGCCGACTACGGCAACCGGGCCGCGAGCGAGTTCTCGGCCGAGGAAACCCCGCTCGAACATCCCGAGTACTACCGCTACGACATCGATATCGCGGAGGTCACCGAGGTGTGGCGGCGTGGGTCGGTGGTGGCGTCGTGGCTCTTGGACCTGACCGCGGCGCAGCTGCACGCCGACCCGAACCTGGACTCGTTCGGTGGCCGGGTCTCGGATTCGGGTGAGGGCCGCTGGACCCTGGACGCCGCGGTCGATATCGGGGTGCCGGCGCCGGTGCTCTCCGCTGCCCTGTTTCAGCGCTTCGCCTCACGCGGGGAATCGGAGTACGCCGGCAAAACCCTCTCGGCCATGCGCGAAGCCTTCGGCGGGCACCACGAACTCCCCGGCGAGGGGTAAGCAGAACCGAGTCCGTCGAACGGCGTCGAAGCCGCCCCGGCGCCCCGGCCCCTCGACCGGGGCGCCGACGTCTCAGCGTTCGATGATGGCGACCACGCCCTGGCCACCGGCGGCGCAGATGGAGATCAGCGCGCGGCCCGAGCCCTTTTCGGCCAGCAGCTTGGCGGTCTGGGCGACGATACGGCCGCCCGTGGCCGCGAACGGGTGCCCGGCGGCGAGCGAGGAACCGTTCACGTTCAGTTTGGTGCGGTCGATCGATCCGAGGGCGCCGTCGAGGCCCAGCCGCTCCTTGCAGTACTGGTCGGACTCCCACGCCTGCAGGGTCGCCAGCACCACCGACGCGAACGCCTCGTGGATCTCGTAGTAGTCGAAATCCTGCAGGGTCAGGCCGTTGCGGGCGAGCAGCCGCGGCACCGCGTAGGTGGGGGCCATCAGCAGACCGTCGGGGCCGTGGATGTAATCGACGGCGGCGACTTCACTGTCCACCAGGTGGGCGAGCACCGGCAGATTGCGTTCGGCGGCCCATTCCTCACTGGACAGCAGTACCGCCGAGGCGCCGTCGGTGAGCGGCGTGGAGTTACCCGCTGTCATGGTGGCATCGCCGAGCTTCACGCCGAACACGGGTTTGAGCGTGGCCAGCTTCTCGATCGAGGAGTTGGGGCGCAGGTTGTCGTCCCGCGTCAGCCCGAGGAACGGGGTGACCAGATCGTCGAAGAAACCGCGCTCGTAGGCGGCGGCCATGTTCTTGTGCGACAGGTAGGCCAGTTCGTCCTGCGCCTCGCGGGCGACGCCGAATTCCTTCGCGGTGATCGCCGCGTGTTCCCCCATGGACAGGCCGGTGCGCGGTTCGGCATTCCGCGGGATCTCGATACCGACCATGCCCGGGCGCAGCTGGCCCACCAGCTTGAGGCGTTCGGCATTGGTGCGGGCGCGGTTGATGTTCAGCATCCATTCGCGCATCCGCTCGCTGACGCCGATCGGGGCGTCGGAGGTGGTATCGGTGCCACCGCCGATCCCGGCCTCGATCCGGCCGGCCGCGATGGCGTCACCGACGGTGACGACGGCCTGCAGCCCGGTTCCGCAGGCCAGCTGCAGATCATGGGCGGGGGTGTAGGGGCTGAGCCGGCTGCCGAGCACGCTCTCCCGGATCATGCCGTGTTCGCCGACCCGCTTGAGGACGGCGCCACCGGCCACCATGCCCAGGCGTTCGCCCTGCAGGCCGAACCGGCTCACCAGGCCGTCCAGGGTGGCGGTGAACATGTCCTGGTTGGAGGCATGCGCGTAGGCCTTGTCGGAACGGGCGAACGGGATGCGGTTGCCGCCGAGGATGGCGACCGGACGGGTCGGACGGGGTGTGGTGGTCACTCGGGTCTCCCAGGTGTCGAGTCGGCGAGATGATCGGGTGTTTCGGGACTCCGGGTGGCGGTACCCGGCCGCCGCGGCGGACGCCCGCCCGCGATCGGTTTACGATAAACTTACTCCGGAGTAAGTTCAATGTCGACACCTCCTCCGGCGACTGTGGGCCGGATAACCTCGCGGCCTGGCCTTTGCGCAGGTCAAGGCCATCGAGGCAGCCCGCCGGGCGGTCGCCGGTACCGACACCACATCGAGCAACAGAAAAGGTGGGAACAGTGGCAGCCAAGAGCAAGGGCGCACCCAACCTCTACGGATCGTTCGTCAATTCCGCGCCGGGCGGGTTCCTCGCGAACAAGCTGGGCCTGCCGAAGCCGGAGAAGCTCCGGCGCTATGCCGCCGGCGAGCCCGCCCTTCCCGGGCCGGTGCTGCTCGGCGGTAAGGGCCGCGTCGCCGAACCGCTGCGCGCGCTGCTGACCGGCGACTACACCTTCGCCGATTCGCTGACCTCCGGCACCAAGTACGGCGCGCTCGTATTCGACGCCACCGGTATCGGCAGCGTCGAGGACCTCTCGCAGCTGTTCGAATTCTTCCAGCCGGCCATGCGCAGCATCGCGCCGTCGGGCCGCGTCCTGGTCATCGGCACCACCCCGGAACTCGCGGGCAGCGTCGACGGTCAGATCGCCCAGCGGGCGCTCGAGGGCTTCACCCGCTCGGTCGGTAAAGAACTGTTGCGCGGCGCCACCTCGCAGCTGGTGTACCTGCACCCCGAAGCCGCCCCGGCAGCCACCGGTCTGGCCTCGACACTGCGGTTCGTGCTCTCGGCCAAATCCGCGTTCGTGGACGCCCAGGTGATCCGCGTCGGCAAGGACGACGCAACCGCACCGGCCGACTGGAACCGCCCGCTGGACGGGAAGGTCGCCGTAGTCACCGGTGCCGCTCGCGGTATCGGCGCGACCATCGCCGAGGTTTTCGCCCGCGACGGCGCCACCGTGATCGTCGCCGATATCCCGGCCGCGGGTGAGGCCCTGGCCGCGACCGCGAACAAGGTCGGCGGTACCGCGCTGGCGCTGGACGTCACCGCCCCCGACGCCGCCGAGCGGCTGGCCGAGTTCGCCACCGAACGCTTCGGCGGGATCGACATCATCGTGCACAACGCCGGTATCACCAAGGACAAGCTGCTGGCGAACATGGATGCGGGCCGTTGGAACGCTGTCCTGAACGTGAACCTCGCCGCCCCGCACCGGATCACCCAGGGCCTGGTGGCCTCGGGCGCGCTGAAGGAGGGCGGCCGGGTGATCGACGTGTCCTCCATCGCGGGTATCGCCGGTAACCGCGGGCAGACCAACTACGGCGCCTCCAAGGCCGGTGTCATCGGCATGGTGAATGCCGAGGCGCCCGGCCTGGCCGAGAAGAACATCACGATCAATGCGGTCGCGCCCGGTTTCATCGAAACCGCCATGACCGCGGCGATCCCGCTGGCCACCCGCGAAGGCGGCCGGCTCATGGCCTCGCTCAACCAGGGCGGCGAGACCGTGGATGTCGCCGAGACCATCGCGTACTTCGCCAGCCCGGCGTCGAACGCGGTGAACGGCAATATCGTCCGCGTCTGCGGACAGAGCATGATCGGCGCGTGATGACCGAGACCATTTCGCTCGACACCCCGCCGAAGAACGGCAGCCTGTATGTGAAGGCGGCCCTGGGCGCGGTTCCGCTGCCGTTCGTCTCCGGTCGCAAGCCGGTGATCCCGGACCGCGAGGTCCGGCTCGACGGCCTGCGGGTGGACCCGGAGCATCTCGCCGCGTACTGCCGGGCCACCGGGCTGCGTTTCGGCGATACGCTGCCGCTGACCTACCCGTTCGTCATCACGTTCCCCATGGTGATGAAACTCGTTGTGCAGCGCGATTTCCCGTTCGTCGCCGTGGGCGCGGTGCATGCGGAGAACCTGATCGAACGCACCCGAGATATCTCGGTGAGCGAACCGCTCGATATCACCGCGCATATCGAGAACCTCCGCGAGCACCCCAAAGGCCTGCTGGTGGACGCGATCAGCGAGATCCGGGTGGGGCGCGAACTCGTGTGGCGGCAGGTCACCACATTCCTGCATCAGCAGAAGACGTCGCTGTCGGGCGGCCCCAAACCCGAACCGAAACCGGAAGAGGTCCCGCCGCCACCGCTGCGGACCATGAAGGTGGACCAGCAGACGATCACCCGGTACGCGAACGCCTCCGGCGATCAGAACCCGATCCATACGTCGGCATTGGGTGCCAAGGCGTTCGGATTCCCGCGCGCGATCGCCCACGGTATGTGGTCGGCCGCGGCCATCCTCGCGACCCTCGAAGGCCGGATCCCGGGCCGGACTTCCTATGCCGTGAAGTTCGGCAAACCGGTACTGCTGCCCTCGACCGTGAACATATACGCGGATCAGGTCGCGGACGGCTGGGAACTGGCCATGAAGCATCCGAAGAAGGGATATCCCCACCTCACAGCCACCTTGGGCTGATCGGAGCCCAGAAAAGGGAAGGCTCCCCGGACACGATGTCCGGGGAGCCTTGCCTTTTTGCCTGTGTTCTCAGAGATTCTTGGGCATCCTGATCGTCTCTGTCGGTGCGTCCGCCCCGCTGCTGCGCGGCAGCGTGGTGGTCGGTGCGTCCGAACCCGCGGGGGACGGCGCCGGACCGCCGGGGCGGCTACCGGTCGGGCCGGCGGTGCGAACCGGCCGGCCGGACCCGCCACCCATGAGACCGAGCACGATACCCGCGATCAGGGCGAGGACGCCCACGATGCCGAAGACGATCGGCAGGATACGGCCGAACAGCGACAGCTGGTCGATATTGTCCTTGGCCACCGCGAGCTGCGATTCGACGGTGTCGGTGTCGAACACCATATTCGCCTTGAGCGCGGGCACCTCGGGCTTGTCGGCGGAGCGTGCGTAGAAGATGTTCAGCTGCTCACCGCCCTTGACGATGGTGCCGGTCTGCGGCTCCACCCACACATCGCGGACGTTGCTGTAGAAGCGGGTCATGGTGACCGGCTCCTCGCCGCCCTCGACACCCCACTTCTCCGCGGGCAGGCTCAGCTGGTTGGTCGGGCCCTTGGCGACCTTGGACAGGTCGGTGACCGGGACGTTCTGCCGGAAGTGATAGACCTTGGTGCCGTTGATCTCGGTCTCTTCCTGGAACTCCATATCGGTGGTGGTCCGGGCGAGAACGTCGAAGTACGGGTAGGTCTTCTTCTCGGTGCCGATCGGGAACCGGTACTGCAGGCCGGTGCGGTGCACCGGATCGGCGATGCTCTCGCCCTTGCTGTTGGTGGTCATCGCGATCGAGCCGTTGGGATCGCTGGCCACGGGCTCACCGGTCTTGCGGTCGATGGTGATCCGGTCGACGTAGGCCGTCAGCACACCGGTATCGCCCGATTTGTCGATCCGGCGCAGGGTGTTACCGGCCTGAATCGTCATCTCGTCGGCATCGGACGGGTCTTCGACGGTGAGGAAACGCTGGGAGACGAGCGGAACGTTCTCGTTGACCTCTGCCGAGCGCCCCTCTTCGGTCAGCGATGACGAGTCCAGGACCAGGCTTTCCTGGTCCTTCTGGTTGACCGCGACCGTGGTGATCTCGAGGTCGAGAGGAGTCTTGGCCATTTTGCTGACGGTGTAGGTAGGAATCATCAACGCGGCAACGATCAGCAACGCGCCGAGACCCACGAGCACGCAGGCAACCGTCCTTCTGGTTCCGGCACTCAGTGCCATGCAAAGTCTCCTCGTCGTAGAACACAGGTCGTTCCGCGGGTACAGCGGGGCGCCGCGGCACTCGTGAGCCCTGACACTAACAGCCGGATCGTTACCCGGGCGTTGGCAAGGCCGGAATCCGACCAAATCGCGAGGAGTTTAGCGCGCGGTGTGAAATACCGGCTTCCCCACGACCTGACCGGCCCGGCAGACTGGAAGCCGATGATGCGATACCTCCGCCTTCGCTACGGCCTCCGCCGACCGCATGAATCAGGCCCGAAGGAGGTCCGGTGATGCGATACCTCTGCCTTCGCTACGGCCTCCGCGGACCGCATGAATCGGCTCCGAAGGGTGTCCTGTGACCAGCGGGGCGACCACCGTCGGCCAGGGCCGACCGGCCCACGCGACGGACCGTCCGCACCCGCCTGCGTCATCCGAACCACGGGTGGCGGCCGCGCGTCAACGGTCCTTTCTGCCCGCGCTGGAAGGTATGCGCGGTCTGGCTGCGCTCGGGGTACTGGTCACCCATGTGGCATTCCAGACCGGTACCACCGGCATCCCCGTGCTGGGCCGGCTGCTGGAACGTTTCGATATGGCGGTCGCGGTGTTCTTCGCCCTGTCGGGATTCCTGCTGTGGCGGCCGCACGCGCTCGCCGCACGGGGTCTCGGTGACGCACCCACCGTGGGGCACTATCTGCGGCATCGGGTGGCGCGCATCATGCCCGCCTATTGGGTCGTGGTGTGCGCGGTGCTCATCCTGGTACCGGCCGCCGCCGGTACGGCCGGGCTGCAGGTGTGGTTCTCGAACCTGCTGCTCCTGCAGGTTTTCATACCGCTCACCCTGACCGATGGACTCACCCAGATGTGGAGTCTGTCGGTGGAGGTGGCCTTCTATCTGGTGCTGCCGCTGCTGGCCTGGCTGCTGCACCGCCTGCGTGGCCGGGCGGCCGCCGCGCGGGTCCCGGTCGTGCTGGCCTTGGGGCTGGTCTGCCTGAGCTGGAATTTCATCCCGGTGCCGACCCCGGACGCGATTCACGCCGACAACTGGCTGCCGGCGTATCTGCCGTGGTTCGCGGGCGGGATGCTGCTGGCCGAACTCATCTGCGACGAGCGGCGGGCAGGATGGCGCCGGATCCTCGGCAATCAGCCACTGATGTGGTCGATCGCCGCTGCGGCCTTCGTGTTCTCGGCAACCGATCTGGGTGGGGTCGCCGGGCTGACGCGGGCCGAACCGTGGCAGTACGCGGCGAAGATGGCCCTGGGCGCGGTGGTCGGCTTCGCCTTGCTCGCCCCACTGGTACTGGGACCGGCGGACAAACGCCATCGCTGGCTCACCTCGGCGCCCGCCGCGACGGTCGGACGCTGGTCGTACGGCATCTTCATCTGGCACCTGGCCGTACTGTCGGTGATCTTCCCGGTTTTCGGGATTCTGCCGTTCCACGGCGATTTCCTGGAGGTGCTCGTACTCACCGTCGCCTTCACGTTGCCGATCGCCGCGGCGAGTCACGCACTGGTGGAGGAACCCTGCCGGCAGTGGGCGCGCCGCTTCGACCGGCCCCGCCCGGCGCGGGACTGAGTGCCGCCGCGGGCGATCGCCGGTTCAGCAGGAACAATCGCAGCATCCACAGCAGCAACCGTCTCCGCCACAGCACCCACCGCAATCCGAACAGCAACCGGCGCAGTCACAGCAGTTACTGCAATTGCAGCCCCGGCTCGTCCACGATTTCCGCTGCTCGCCACTGCACGGATTGGTGTGGTCGGCGCAGCAGGCATAACCGGTGCAGTACTGGGTGAGTATCAGCTGGATGGATTCGCCGGCACCGGGGCGGCGGGGCGGGGCGTCCCGGTCGGTGGAGTTGCGGGCACCCGCCGTAGGCCGGATGGACGCGCCGGCCGGGGCAGCGACCACAGCGCCGAGGCGGCGCAATGCGGTAGCGAGCGGGTCCAGAAGGGCCCACCGCAGGGCCGGGACCCGAGTGAGTCCGGCAGTGCGCAGCGATTCGCGCAGCGACCGGTCCGATTCGCGGACGAGGTCGTAGGCCGCGGCGGGTGGCGTGGCGGTGGCCGTGAGCGGGTTGAACCGGTCAGCCGCGGCGTCCGCGGCGTAGT
Source organism: Nocardia sp. NPDC051750 (assembly GCF_044453135.1). NCBI lineage: Bacteria > Bacillati > Actinomycetota > Actinomycetes > Mycobacteriales > Nocardiaceae > Nocardia > Nocardia sp. NPDC051750. The sequence continues at coordinate 611,586 of NZ_JBITCK010000001.1, forward strand.
CGGTGAGGGCGTCGGCCAGATGGGCGATCCGGCCGAACTCGGCGCCCGCCGCGCGCAGCGGGCCGGCATTGTCCGGACGTCCCGCCAGCACGGCGGTATGGGCGAAGAATTCGGCGGCGCAGCGGCGACTGGCGACGGTCAGCTCGTCGAGATCGGAACTACCGGACGGACCCGGCGCCGCGGCGATCCGGCGCTCGGTACCGGCCTGCGCCTCGATGGTGGCGACCAGCGGTCCGATATCGAGACCGATCTCCGCCGCGTGGGCATACGCACCCGCCGACCAGTTCGTGGCCACCCGGCGCATGGGCCGGTGCAGCCGCGGGCGGGTGTCACCATCGTCGATATGGTCCTGCACCTTGGCCGAGCCCAGCAGGAGTGACGCGGTGGCGGCGAGCCGGACCGGGGCCGAGGCGCCGACCGGCACGCGCGCTGTCCGCATCCCGCGCAGCGGGCAGGGTCCGGCGGTGCGGCGCGGGGCCGGGGTATCGGCCTGCGCCTCGGTCAGCAGGCTCAGCACGATGGCGTCGGTATTGGTGGCGGCGCGGGCCAGCTGTCCGCCGCCGTCGCGCAGGCCCAGGCACAGGCCGCACATATGGGATTGCCACAGCCCGGGGTCGATACCGTATTTCGCTGCGCCGTGCCGGCACGGCCGCAACATTCCGAACACACTGCCCTCCCCGCGGACGCCGTCCTCCGCGACAGCCCGCTAGTTCGGATAGAAAATACGGAGCATCCGGATACCGCGCAAACCGGCAGAAGACCGTGGCGCCAGGGTAATTCGGACTATTCGCCCGTTTCGGCGCGCTCGCCGGATTCGGGTTTGCGCCCGGACAGACCGCGCCAGGCCAGCGCGTCCAGCAGGTCCACCGCTTCGGCCACATCGATCCGCCCGCTGGCCACAGTATCGGCGATCGCTTCCCCCGCACCGATCACGGCGACCGCGACGATATCGAAATTGGTACCGGGTTCGGCGTGCTTGGCGCTGGACTCCAGGAGTTTGGCGGTCAGTTCGATCACCCGCTGACGGGCGTTCTCGATCTCCGAGGCGAACGCCTGCTGTCCGAGGGCCTGCCGGTAGAGGACCTGCCAGGAGTTGCGGTGGGTGTCGACGAAACCGAGGAACCCCTCCAGCGCCGTGCGCAACTGTTCGTGCGGGCTGAGCAGCGGATTACCGGCCGGGGCGACCGATTCGATGAAACGCATCCCCTCGCGCTGGATGCAGGCGCGGAAGAGTTCGTCCTTGGAGCCGTAGTACAAATACAGCATCGGCTTGGAGATCGCGGCCTCGGCGGCGATAGCATCCATGGAAGTCTCGTGGAAGCCCTTGTGCGAGAAGACTTCGACCGCGGCGTCGAGCATCTGCTGCTCACGCACCGCTCTCGGAAGTCTTTTCGTACCGCCCGCCATCACGTTCTCCTACCGCAGTGAGCCCTTTATATTACTCCAAAGTAAGTTGACCAGGTCCGGAACCACCCCGGCGGCGCACTGACGCCACCGGCACCTCCGAGACTGCCCGGGGAGCTCCGGGTCCATCGATCAGCGCTGCGCCCGGGGCGCGGGCCCTCGGGTGATCACCGCGCGTCAGCAGGTCAGCAGGCGCGGGGGACGCGCTTGTAATCGGCCATCCGCAGCACCGAAGCATCCACCCGGTCCATCGGCAGGCGACCGGCCGCGACCGCGTCCTCCAACTGGTCCAGCACCTGCCCGACAGCATCGGTGCTGATCCACAACGCGTTGTCGGCACCGGCCACCAGAGTGGCCTCGACCGCCTCCTCGATGGACAACCGGTTGGTGATGGCCGCCATGCCGCTGAGGTCATCGGTGAAGATCACGCCGTCGTACGGTGCCGCGCCGTACCCGGAACCCTCCCGCAACAGGGACATGACCTCCGGACTGATACTGGCCGGTACCCCCGGGGTGGTCAGACCGGGCACGTCCAGATGCCCGACCATCACGGCCGAACCGCTGTCGATCAACTCCCGGAACGGCACCAGATCACGGTCCATCAACTCCGGCAGCGGCGCCACCTGGACCGCGCCGAGATGGGAATCGCCGGTCCCGGCACCGTGCCCCGGGAAATGCTTGAGCACCGTGCCCAGGCCGACTTCGTTCATGGCCCGGATATAGGCGTCCGCGTATTCGGTGACCACCGCCGGGTCGTCCGAGAACGAGCGGTCACCGATCACCGAATCGTCGGGCTGCGAGCTCACATCGATATCGGGCGCGAAATCGACCGTGATACCCAGATCGCGCATGGCGCGGGCGCGTTCCAGGGTCGCGTCGTAGAACTCGTCGGCGGTCATCGTCTCCGCCGTCACGCGGGCCGAGGGAGCGGTGCCGATCAGGTCGCCCAGCCGGGATACGCGACCGCCCTCTTCGTCGGTGGTGACCATGAGCGGCACCTTCGCCGCCGCCGTCACCTGCTGCAGCCCGCCGTCGGAGAGCATCGACAGATCGGTCCAGCTACCGACGAAAATGCCGCCGACCTGGTGATCGCGCACCACGGCGAGCGCGTCCTCGGTGCCGGTGACACCGACAGTGAGCAGCTGTGCCAGCTTCTCCCGGGTGCTGAACTGGCCCAGGTACTCGGCGGCGCAGCCGGCTTCCGTCTCGGTCGGCGGTGCGGGCGCGGCGCTTGTCCCGGCCTCCGGTGAAGCACCACCCGGTGTAGAGGTTCCGGGGCTACCACCGTCACCGCCCGAACAGGCGGTAACGATCATGGCGAGCACCGCGAGCAGCACGAACGGCATCTTCCGCATCGTTCGACGGTAGCCGGACCACCACGGCCGGAAAAGCCCGGCTCGGTTTCGGAAGAGAGGTAATCTGGAATCATCCGTCAGGATTCCGCCCCTCGGAGGTCGCCATGCCCTGCGATCTGATGCTCATCGCCTACGACGGTTCCGAACACGCCAAACGCGCGGTCGACTATGCCGGTCGCTTCCTCACCGCCAACCGGGCGATAGTGCTGACCGCCTGGGAGCCGATGGTGCGCCAGGCGGCGCGGATATCGGGAATCTCCGGGATGGTGCAACCGGAATGGGTGCCGGACGAGGAGATGGAGGACATCGCCTACACGACCGCGCGCGAGATCAACGCGGAAGGTGTGCACCTGGCGGGTCTGGCCGGACTGAACGCCGAGGCCCGCACCGAAGAATTCGCGGGCAGCGTCTGGCATGCGATCGTCGAGGTCGCCGACGAACTCGATGTGGACATCATCGTCGCGGGCACCCGCGGCGCCACCGGGTTGCGGGCGCTGGTGCACAGCAGTGTCGCCGATGCCGTACTCAAACACTGCCATCGCCCGGTCTTCCTGGTTCCGCCGGTCCAGCCGGATCGCGCCCGCGAAAACGGGCACAACCAGCGCGCCGGAACCTGACAGCGTCGCCCGGCGCCGCAAGCTGTGCGTGGCCGCACGGGCCCGCCGCGACAGGGCGCTACGGTCGGGATATGACCGGGTTCCTGCTGGCTCGACCCGACAGCGTGGTCCGCGCGACCGGTGTGCGTACCGAATACCGCGATCCGTGGCAGGCCGTCGATGCCGCGCACCGCGGCACGGCGATCGCCGGGGCTCTACCGTTCGACCCGCGGCGCCCGGCCGCACTGATCGAACCCGCCGAACTGGTCCACACCGCGGGCCCGTGGCAACCGGCCGCGCTCCCCGAGCTGCCCCGCATCCGGGTGGTGAGCGAACAGCCCGCCGCGGACGAGCACCGCTCCAGGGTGGCGCGGCTGGTGGAAATTCTCACTGATCCTGCACAGCCGCTGCAGAAAGTGGTGGCCGCGCGGTCGGTGCTGGCCACGGCCGATAGCCCGCTGGACCCCCAGATCCTGGCCGCCTACCTGCTGACCGCGCATCCGCGCGCGAATATCTTCGCGGTGGATCTCACGCCCGCCGGGCAGACCGGCGCGGCCCTGGTGGGCGCGAGCCCGGAGACCCTGGTCCAGCGGACCGGAACCACGGTCACGGTGTTCCCGCTGGCCGGAACACTCCCCCGGCTCCACGACCCCGAAGCGGACGCGGCGCAGGCGGAAAGACTCGCGGCGAGCACGAAAAACCGGGCGGAACACGCGTTCGTCGTCGACTGGATCACCGAGCGGCTGGCCCCGCTCTGCACGCGGCTCACGGTGCCGCCCCACGCGCAGCTGGTGAACACCCGCGAGGTCTGGCATCTGGGCACCCCGATCCACGGTGTACTGCGACAGCCCGCGCCCAGCGCGCTCGAACTCGCGCTGCTGCTGCACCCGACCCCGGCCGTCTGCGGCACCCCCACCGCCCAGGCGCTCGAATACATCACCGGTCACGAGGAGGACCGCGGTTTCTACGGAGGCGCGGCCGGGTGGTGCGAGGCGACCGGCGACGGGTGCTGGGTGGTCGCGATCCGCAGCGCGGAACTGGCGGCCGACCGGCGGTCACTGCGCGCCTACGCCGGTGGGGGCATTGTCGCGGCCTCGGACCCCCAGGAGGAACTGGAGGAGACCACCAGCAAGTTGCGCACGCTGCTCGGTGCACTGTGCACACCGGCGCCGCCGGATCGAGAGGCCGGCTTATGAGCTGCCGGCGCCCGGGTCAGGCGCCGCGCTTCGAAGTTTTGCCGGCACCCGTACCCTGACGCACCCAGCGGCGGCGCCGAGTTCAGCGCGGCTTTCATAGGTTTTGGCCCCTCCGAGAGGGGCCGAAACCCGCGCGCCGAAAAACACAGACCCGGGCGATCCTGCTAGGTTGGCCCCGATACTGCCTGCGTCGAGTTTGGAGCTGCGATGAAGTTTGCTGTCCCCGGTATTGCGAGTGCGGTGGGCGGCGCCCTGCTGGGCGCGATCGCGGTCTTCGCCGTCACCGCCGCGCTGCAGCAGAACACCCGGCCCGAAGTGGACCGCAGCGGTAACGCCGACAGTTCGCTGCTGAACAGCGTCGAATACGGCCAGCGCTGAGTCCCACCTCGACCCCGCCCCGTCCCCGCCAGGTGCCCGCGGCGGGGACTCCGAACGCCTGACCCACGGTGCCCGAGAAGTCCGATCCCGCCGATTCGCCCGGCGCGGCCCCCGCTCCGGTGCCGGAACCACCGCCCGCCGACCGGCTGGGCCCGCGCTGGTTCGCCGGCTCGGCCGTTATCGCTTTCCTGCTCAGTTTCCTGCAGTCCCCCGGGCTCACCGTCGCCGATACCAAATACGACCTGGCCGAGAACCCGCTCGGCTTCCTGGCCCGGGCCGCCCATCTGTGGAGCAGTCAGGCCCCGATGGGACAGGTCCAGAATCAGGCCTACGGCTATTTCTTCCCGCACGGCGCCTTCTTCGCGCTGGGTGATCTCCTCGCCGTACCGGCGTGGGTGACGCAGCGGGTCTGGTGGGCGTTACTGCTGCTCGCCGGGTTCTGGGGCGTGGTCAAACTCTGCGAGACCCTCGGGATCGGCGGGCGCGGTTCGCGGATCATCGCGGCACTCGCCTATGCACTGTCACCCCGGGTGCTGACCACCCTGGGGTCGATCTCCTCGGAAACCCTGCCTATGATGCTGGCGCCGTGGGTGCTGCTCGCGCCCGCCGCGCTGGGCACCGTGTATCGGCGCCGGCGGCGCGGCGGGCTGCGCTCACCGGCCGGCAGCGCGCTGGCCTTGGCGCTGATGGGCGCGGTGAACGCGGTCGCTACGGTCGCGGCCTTCCTGCCCGCATTGCTGTGGTGGGCCAGTTACCGGCCCAACCGGGCCTGGTGGCGGTTCACGCTCGCCTGGGTGCCGCTGCTGGTGCTCGCGGTCGCGTGGTGGGCGGTGCCGCTGCTGCTGCTCGGCCGGGTCAGCCCGCCGTTCCTCGACTACATCGAATCATCGGGGGTGACCACCCAGTGGGCGTCGCTGGGCGAGGTGCTGCGCGGTACCGACAGCTGGACACCGTTCGTCTCGCCGGAACGGATCGCGGGCGCGGTGCTGGTCACCCAGCCGGCCGCCGTACTGGCCACCGGACTCATCGCCGCCGCGGGCATGGCGGGTCTGGCGCTGCGCTCGATGCCCGGGCGCGGGCGGCTGGTGTTCATTCTCTGCGTCGGGTTGACCGGTATCTGCGCGGGCTACGCCGGGCAGCTGGGCGGTCCGTTCGCCGAATCGGTCCGGATCTTCCTCGATTCCGGCGGTGCACCGCTGCGCAATGTGCACAAACTGGAACCGCTGATCCGGCTACCGCTGGTGCTGGGCCTGGCCCAGCTGCTGGCCCGGGTGCCACTACCCGGCTCGGTACGCGCGGGGCAGTGGCGTACGGCCTTCGCCAATCCGCATCGCGACCGCCGGGTCGCGGTGGCGATGCTGATCCTGGCCGCGCTCACCCTGTCCACCTCGCTGGCCTGGACCGGCAAACTCGCCCCGCGCGGCGCCTATGACCAGGTGCCCGCCTACTGGCAGCAGACCGCGGACTGGCTGCGCGACAATGCCGCCGACACCCGGGCGCTGGTGGTGCCGGGGGCGCCGTTCGGCAGCCAGGTGTGGGGCCTGACCCGGGACGAACCCCTGCAGGCGCTCGCCGAGACACCGTGGGCGGTCCGGGACGCCGTGCCGCTGACCCCGCCCGGAACCATCCGGGCCATGGATTCGATCCAGCGTCTCATCGCCGACGGCCGGCCCTCCGCCGGCCTCGCGGCCGCGCTGCGCGGGCAGGGAATCGGCGTGCTGGTGCTGCGCAACGACCTGGACCCGGATACCGCACGGTCGACCCGCCCGCTGCTGGCCCACAGCGCGGTCGAAGGCTCACCGGGGTTGCGGAAGGTCGCCGAATTCGGTGATCCGATCGAACACGGTTCCGGTAGAGACGATTTCGTGGTCGACGCCGATATGCGGCCCGATTACCCAGCGGTCGAGATCTACCGGGTCGACGTTCCACCGCCGGGTACGCCGGTCGAACTGCGCAGCGGGACAGGCGCACCCGCCGACCTGCCCGGTGCCTATACCGTCCCGCTCGCCTCGGTACCGGTGGTACAGGGCGGGCCGGAAGTACTGGAACGACTGCACCGCGACCCCGCGACCTCGCACGAACCGACCCTGATGGCCGCCGACGCCGCCGCCGCGGGGCTACCGGTGGGCCCGGTCACGGTGACCGACACTCCGATGGACCGGGAAACCGACTTCGGCAAGGTCGACAACCACAACTCCGCACTGCGCGCCCCCGACGACGCCCGCCGCACCCACAACCTGGTGCCCGACTACGCGGTCCCGGGCACCGAACCGGCCCGGGGCGAGTGGACGGGAGCCACGGTCACCGCGTCCAGTTCGGCCGCCGACGCCACCCAGATCGGCGGTGTCGCCCCGGGCAATTCGACCGCCGCGATCGTGGACGGTGATCCCACCACGGCCTGGATCAGCAATGCCGGCGAGTACGCACTCGGCCAATGGTTGCGGCTCGATCTGGACCAACCGTTCCGGTCCGGCCTGTTACGTTTCACGACCACTCCCGCCGCCATCGGCGACCCGGTGAAATGGGTGGAGGTGCGCACCAACAACGGCAGCGTTTCCGCCCGGATCACAAAACCCGGCGAGCCGGTGTCGGTCGCCCTGCCGGTGGGGTCGACCGAATGGGTGAAGATCACCGCCCGGCAAACCGAACGCGGAAGTACCGGCGGCCAATTCGGGATCAGCGAACTGAGTATGGACGACTACACGGTGCGTGATGTTCCCGTCCCGGTCGATATCCGGCACCGGACCGTCCTTCCGGACACCCCACCCGGGGCCCCGATCAGCGGCTGGGATCTCGGACAGGAATTCCCCGGCCGCAGCGCATGTTTCGATGCCCCCGACCGGATCCGCTGTGGGAAGGGCCTGGCACTGGCCCCGGAAGAAATGGGTGCGTTCAGCCGGACGCTGTCGGTACCGGCTCCGGTCACGGTCGCTGCACAGCTCACGGTCCGCCCCCGCCAGGGCCCGGCGCTCGAGGCGCTGCTGACCGATCCGGCGCGACCCGTCGCGCGCGGCGAATCCGACGTCGGCGACCTGCGCGGGTCGGCCTTCGCCGCCACCGACGGGGATCCGCGCACCAGCTGGACCGCCCCGGAGGAGACCGTCCGGGACACCAAGGGCCCGAAGCCGACACTGACGATCGAACTCCCGGAACCCACGCTGGTGACGGGGCTGGAACTGACGCCTTCGCTCGGCGGGCTGCCGGCCGCCCCGACCTCGGTCGCGGTGAATCTCGGCAACGGGCCGCAGATACGCGAACTCGACGAGCCCCACGAGGTCTCCCGGATCGATGTGCATCCCACGGTGACCGATCGGATCGAATTGAGTATCCGCAGCTGGGAATCCGTCCTCGATCGCACCGCGTTGGGATACCACCAGGCCCAACCGGCCGGGCTGGCGGAAGTGAACGTGCTGGGTCCGCAGTATCCCGCACCGGCACCGGACGACCGGCTCGTCACGGTCGGCTGCGATATCGGGCCGACCATCGCCGTGGGTGGGCGACTGGTACACACCAGCGTCACCGCCACCGCAGGCGAACTACGCTCCGGCGCACCGGTTCCCGCCCAAGCCTGCCCCGACCCCGGTGCGCTGCCGGCACCGGGCACCGATACGGCCGCCGCCCAACCGGTTTCCCTGCCGGACGGTGAAGTCGATGTTCTGGTCGCGCCGACCGAACTGTTCTTCGTCGACCGGCTGCGCCTGGTGAACACCCAGCCCCCGCCGCCTGCCGCCGATACCGGAGCGCAGCTGGTGACCATGCCGCTCAGCACCAACTCCGGCTGGTCGGCTCATCTCGCAGACGGCCGGGAACTCGAGCCCGTCGTAGTGGACGGCTGGCAACAGGGCTGGCTGTTACCCGCCGGCGCCACCGGGCCGGTCACCGTATCGTTCCCGATCGACAAGTGGTACCGGGTGGCCATATTCGGCGGGCTGCTCCTGCTGATCCCACTGCTGCTCCTGGCGATTCCGCGCGGACCCCGCGGCACTGCCTGCGCACCGGTCCCAACGTGGCGGACGCCCTGGACCCTGGGTGGTCTCGCGCTCACGGGCGCCGCGACGGTCATCGCCGGACCCGTCGGAACCGTACTCACGGTCGCGGGTCTGGCGGTAGTGCGGTTCGTGCCGGGATTGCCACGCCGCGCTCTCACCGCCGTGGCGGGATTCGGCACCGCGCTCTCCGCTGCCGCCCTGTCGACCGGGCCCTGGCGGATGCCCGGCGGCTATATGGGCGACTCGATGTGGGTCCAGGTCCCCGCGCTCGTCGCGGTGATCGCGGTCGGACTGGCGGCGCTGCCGCGGATCACCCAGCGGCCGCCGGACGCATGAGCGGGTCAGGCCCGGAGGCGGTAGCGCAGCATCACCACGCAGGGCCCTCGCCCGTGACCACTGGATGCGGCTGCGCCGACCGAACGACCAGCAGCGACACCAGTGCGGTAGTCGCTCCCGCGACGAGGGCGGCGGTCACGATGAGCCCGGTCACCGTGCTCGCGAGGGTCAGCATCAGCACCACCTCGAGCGCGAGGCCCACCCACGCCAGGGCCGCCAGCGCGGTCCGGTTCACTGCGATCGCCGAGAGCAGCGCGCCCTGCAGCACCGCCAAGATCGCGCCGTGCAACGCGAACAACCACAGCAGTCCCTGGATCGGGGCGTAATCGCGCCCGGCGAACAGCGGTGCCAGCGGCGCCGCCACCGCTGCACCCAGCACCGCGACCACTCCGATACCGGCGAGCACGGCCAGCGCCGAACGCACCGCCGAGCCGGAGGAGGCGGGCTGCGCCATCCGCGGATACAGCACCACCCCAACAGCCTGCGGTAACCAGAACGCGATCTTGGTGGCGATGGTGCCCAGCGCATACCGGCTGGCGTCGGGTTCCTCCAGCACGATCCGGACCACGATCAGATCGGCGGACGACAAAGCCATCAACGCCGCCTGCACCTGCGCGGCCCGCAATACCGCCGCCACATCCGCCACCCCGGACCGCGCACCGGCGCCCACATCCGTCGCACCGGAATCGCCCGGCACGCCCGCCCCCGCGAGCACGCCGCGATCCTCGACCGGACCACGCCCGGGCCCCGCCACGATCCGCCCGCACACCGCCGCCCCGGCGATACCGCCCGCCGCGGCCCACAGCGCCGCCGTGGCCCCACCACCCCATGCCAGCACCAGCAGGGCCGGCGCCACCTTCGCGATACCGGTCACCCCCAGCACCACCGCCAGCCCCCGGAACCGTTTCTGTCCCTGCAATACCCCCTGCTCACCGGCCAGCACGACCAGCGCGGGGGCCGACCCCAGTGCGGCCGCGGCCGCCGCGATACCCACATCCAGCAGCACGCTCACCACCGGCACCAGCACCACCACCGCGGCCGCCACGAGCGCGGCGCACCGCCACCGCAGCGCCCGCAGCGCCGCGATATCGGTCCCGTGCACGAGTTCGCGCGCCACCACGTTCTGCAGGGCCAGCGCCGGAACGGCGCAGAGCAGCTGGACGGCCAGCAAGCTGGCGAATTCGCTGTATCCGGCCACGCCGAGCCAACGACCGGCCAGCAGCTGCAGCAGATAGCTCGCGATATTCGCGGTCATCGCCCCCGCGGTGACCAGGGTCATGTCCGCCACAGCGGGGAGACGGCGAACGGACTGCACGCGGGCAAGTCTCCCACCGAACCGACACATGGACCGGTCCGCCCCGCCCGGGCCGGCGAACGTAGGGTGACTGGCCGTGGGTGCACAACGAGCAGGCCGGTGGACACGGTGGCTCCCGGCCGGTTACAGCCTGCTGCTCACTCTGCTGATCACCGCGCCGCTACTCCCGGCCGGGTATCTGCTGCTGCGCGACGCCGTAAGCACCCCGCGCTCCTACTTCACCGATACCGCCCTCGGCCTCGGCGATGCGGCGCCCCGCGCGGTACCGCAGGATGCGTTGCTCGCCACGCTCTCACCGATCGTCGACGGTGGGCTGTTGGTGAAGGCGATCCTGCTGATCGCGCTCTGGGCCGCCGGATTCGGCGCCGCCGTCCTGGTCCGCGACCTGCTACGCGCTCCTCTCGCCGCGCAACTGGTCGCCACAACCCTCGCAGTGTGGAACCCCTACGTCGCGGAACGCCTGCTGCAGGGGCACTGGAGCCTCCTCACCGGCTACGCGGCCCTCCCCTGGACCGTCCTCGCCGCACTCCGCATCCGCACCCGGCTTCCAGAGATCCCCCTCCGACGGGTCCGAACCGACTCCACCGGCAATGCCGACCAACCACCGCACCTCCCCAGCGAAGCTCCGAGGCCGGCGAAGCCCCTCGAAGATCTCGACCCGAGCCCGACCGGACGTGCCCAGCGGCGGCGCCGAGTCTTACGAGCCCCCGCGCGCGGCAGCGCGCCGAGAACACAGCACTGGGCGGCGCTGGCCGGTTGCCTCGCGGCCGCCGGTCTCACCCCGACCGGCGCGCTGCTCGCCGGGATCGTCGCCGTGGTGGTGATCGGCCGGCGGTGGCTCGTGCGTGTCCTCGCTCTGGTGGCGCTTGCCTGTACACCGTGGCTGATGGCGACGGCAGTCTCCGGAGTGGCCGCCGAACCCTCCGACCCCGCCGGTGTCCCGGCCTTCGCCGCCCGCGCGGAGCCAGGGCTGGGCACCCTCGGCAGCCTCGCCGGGCTGGGTGGTATCTGGAATGCCGACGCGGTCCCCGGCTCCCGGACGACCCCGCTGGCCGCGATCGCGACGATTCTGTTCCTGGCCGTCGTGGTGCTCGGAATACGTACCGTGGCGGCCGCGGACGGCGATCCCGAACGCACCCGGGCCCGCCGTATCCTGCTGGTCCTCGCACTGGCAGCGATCGCTCTCCCCGCGCTCGCCGCGACCCCGGCCGGCCTGACCCTCATGGAGTGGCTGGTCGTGCACATCCCCGGGGCGGGGCTGCTGCGGGATACACAGAAATTCGTCGCACTGGCCGTCCCCGCATACACACTCTGCGCCGCGGCCGCCTGCTCAGTTTTCGCCGGCCGACACGGCCTCCCGGCGTCGGCGCGGCCGACCGCCGGACCTGCGGACTTTATGACACCAATGACCCCTGCCGCGCCCCGGCTCACGGACCGGCCTGCCGCGGCCGCCGACCCCGCAGCCGAACTCGACAGTGAGTTCGGCGAGTCCGCGGGGGATGCCCGGCATTCCGCGACCGCCCCCGACTCACCGACCGCGCCCTCCCCGGACGCCGGCGGCCACCGGCTGATGCGTGTGTCGCCCGCGCTGGCAGCGCTCTTGATCGGGATGCTCGTCCTCCCGCTACCCGACCTCGGCTGGGGTGTGGGCGGGCAGATGCAGGCGGTTCACTACCCGGATTCCTGGAGTGAGGTGGCAGAACGGATCGACGGCCCGGGCGATATCGCGGTGCTTCCGGGCGGGATGTTCCGCCGTTTCCCGTACAGCGGTTCCGCCCCCGTCCTCGACCCGGCTCCGCGGATGCTGCCACGCGACGTCCTGCAAACCGGTGAACTCCCCGTCCGCGGCCGGATCGTGGCCGGTGAGGGCGGTCGCGCGCACAAGGTCGAAGATCTGCTGCTCGCCGGCGGTGAGGCGAGTGAACTCGCGCGACTCGGTGTCGGATGGGTCCTGGTCGAACGCGATACTCCCGGCCCTATGGGTGAATCCGCCACCACCCTCGCCCGGCTCGATCAGGTGCTCACGACGGACGAACTGATCCTCTACCGGGTCCCCGAGGTCCGGCCGCGTCCCGCACCGGAGCACCGGGCACTGGTGCTCAGCGCCCATATCCTGTGGGCGTTCCTCCTGGTTTCGCCCGTGCTCACGGTCCTCCTCGGCTACCTCTCACGTAACTGTCGCCGAGCACCCCGACCCGTGTAAGCAACTGCCAGGCGAAGCGGTCTCCCACGAACACCACTTCGGCATAATGATCGGTTGTACACGCTCCCGGACGAGACGGTCGTGCACACCCCGCCGGGCCTCGGTATCGGTCGGGCGTTTCTCGGTCTCGGCAGCGAGCTGACGCAATCCAAGTGCCACCTCGCTTTCCCGGCGCCGAGTTCGGACAATATCGGCCGGCTGATCGCCCGTAAGGGCTGCGAATGCTTCGACGAAGTGACTCCCCGGTCGGCCGCAGCGGACCGGCTGAGTGCTCATCTCGAACAGCGAATTCGAAACTGGGTCCGCAGCCAGCGCCGATGACCTTTGTCGTGCTGCCATCCTCCCAGCTGCTTACCCGGCTCGCCCGGTGGTGACGGCAGGGTTGGGGCGGCGAGCCGCTTCGAGCAGGTGGTGGCACTCAGTATTCCGCAGCTCACCCAAAACCACTGTGGCTCAAAATGATCGGTGCGCGCTATCGTTCGCGTCATGCCCTCGACCCCGCACGAAGTGGTGATCGACATGTTCACGGAGCGGCCCGGACTGGTCGCTCCGCTCCTCGCTGCCCTCGGCTGCGAACTACCGGACTACGAGACCGTGGTACCTCGATCGGAGCGGGCAGCCGTGGTGGCGCCCACCGAGTACTACGCCGACGCGGTCATCGCGTTCGAGCGTGGTGGTAACCCCGTGCTGGCCGTCGTGCTGGAGGTTCAGCTACGTCCCGATCCGGACAAGCCGTGGTCCTGGCCGGTCTATACGGCGTCGCTGCGGTCGCGGATGAAATGTCCGGTACTTCTCTTGGTTTTCTGCGCGGACGCGCGTACCGCGAAGTGGGCGGCCAAACCGCTCGATTTCGGTTTCGGCAATCCACCTATCACATTGACACCACTGGTTCTGGATCCCTCATCGGTTCCGGTGGTCACCGACCCGGAGGTGGCCACCGCGCTGCCCGAGCTGGCGGTGCTGTCGGCGGTCGCGCACCCGCGCCACCCCGACCATGCCCGGATCTGGCAGGCCCTGGCCACCGGTCTGCGAACCCTCGGAGCCGACCCTGCCCTGCGATACCATGACTTCATCCTGACGATGCTGCCGCCAGCTGTTCGTCCTGTTTGGGAGGCGTTTATGTCTACCGGTCTGCGTGACTACAACTTCACCAGCGACTTCGCCCGCAAATATATCGCCGAGGGGCGAGCCGAAGGGCGGGCCGAAGGCGAGGCGCTCGGAGAAGCCAAATCAATCCTCACCGTTCTCGACGCTCGTGGAATCGACGTTCCGGTGCACGTGCGGGACACGGTCACTTCGTGCAGCGACCTCGATCAGCTGCAGAAGTGGCTGCGCCGGGCCCTGGAGGTCAACCAGGCCAGCGAACTGCTCGACTGATTGTCGGTCGTGATCATCCGGACATGGTTCGCGGAGGAACTCGGCCGCTACCCGCGACTCGACCTCCTGGCGTGTAGCACGTAGGTCGGGAGCGAAGCGCCGACAACAACCGGGCGCAGGCCGCTGCAGCTTTCAGCCCGATAGGGCGCCGGTCCCCGGATTCGGGCTACTCGCGGGTCAGTGAGCCGTCAAGCGCCCGCCGCTACCTCGGCGTCCACCGCGGGCATCTCCTCACCGGGTGAGATCAGCCCGCTGATCCGCCGGCCCGCCGCGGCCGCCGCCAGCACCTGGTGCACACCCGCGGCCGTATGTTCCCAGGAGAACTCCCGGGCCCGGGCCCGGGCCTTCTCGCCCATGATGGTCCGCGCCGCCGCATCGTCGAGCAGTTCACCGACGATGCCGGCCAGCTGGTCGGCATCGTCGGCCAGCACCCCCGTCACGCCATCGATGATGGAGTCTGTGAGCCCGCGGGAGGAGCGATAGCCGACCGTGGGCACCCCGTGCTGGGCGGCTTCGATCACCGCCAGTCCCCAGCCTTCCTTGCGGGATGGCAGCACATGCACCCAGGCGCGGGCCAGCAACTGGTGTTTACGCTGTTCACCGACATGGCCGTGGAAGGTGACCGCGTCGGCGATTCCGAGCGCCGCGGCTTGGTCCTTCAGCTTGCCGGCCCACCAGCCGCCACCGATCACATCGAGATGGACGGCCGGGATCCGGCTGCGCAGCCGGGCGATCGCGGTGAGCGCGTCCTCGATCTGTTTGTGCGGCACGAGCCGGGACAACACCACCACTCGCGGCTCCGCCGTCCGCACCCCGGCGGCGCCGGTAGGAATGTCGGCGGGCACCGGTTCGGCGCCGTTGCGCACGACCGCGATCCTGGACGGGTCGACGCCGAGCGAGGCCAGTTCCTCGGCCGAAGGCAGCGAAACCGTGAGGTACTGATCGTTGCGGTGCAGCCGCGGCGACAGCGTCGATTCGATCCACCAGCCGATCCGGCCCACCAGTTCCCCCGCCACGGGCCACTGCTCCCGATGCCCGTGATGCACCAGCACCACCGACGGCACCCCCGAGACCAGCCGCGCGAAGAACGGGATCCCGTTCTGGGTGTCGATCACCGCATCGGGCCGGACATCCTTCAGTGGCCCCACACCGAGCCGCCCGAGCAGAATCGCCGCCAGGGCCCGGGGGTACACGGTGAACCGGCCCCCGCCCCGGCTGATATCGATCCCGTCGACCCGCTCCCGCCGCGCCGCCCCCGGATAGCGGGCGGTACGCAAGGTGACCTTCACCCCGCGGGCCGCCAGTTGCGCGCCGACCTGCTCCAGGTACCGTTCGCTACCGCCGCCCTGCGGATGGCCGGTATCACGCCAGCAGAGCAGAAGTACTTCGCGCACGTGAGGCTTCTCCGGTCGGTTCGGGTCCTGTGAACAGGACATGGGCATCGCGCTACACCCTATCGTCGGCACCGCCTCCGGCACCGCAGGGCCGTGTTTTCGGCGCCGCCTCCGCGGTGTGGGCCGGGGCCCTGTCAACCCGGTTCTTCACTCCTACGCTCGCCCGCTCCGTCGCTCCAGAACCAGGGCGGGCCCCGACCTCGGAGGCCGGCCGGTCGCGAGGCGTTGTGGGCCGGGCA
Source organism: Nocardia sp. NPDC051750 (assembly GCF_044453135.1). NCBI lineage: Bacteria > Bacillati > Actinomycetota > Actinomycetes > Mycobacteriales > Nocardiaceae > Nocardia > Nocardia sp. NPDC051750. Next base: position 627,368 of record NZ_JBITCK010000001.1, read on the forward strand.
GGCTGGATACGGTCGACGGCTGGGCTCGCGGGTGGGGCCCGCCCTTATCCGGAGCAGCCGACGGGAGTGACGATCGGGGCTGAGCAGGGGGTTCGGTGCTGCGGGCCGGGGGCGGCGCCACCGATGTGGGAAACTCGGCGGCGTGCTCGATGCGGAGGAATCACCTGTGGTCCGGATATCGCCCGGGGCGATGGACGATGGCGCCCCCAGCGCCGATGTTGCGGGGCTCGGGGCAGCGCGGCCGGTGGCGGCGGGTCGGCCACCGAGAGGGTTCAGGTTCGCGCGGCGGGCCACATTGCGCAGGTCTGCGGGGTTGCTGCGGAGTTTCCGTTTCGAGCAGACCGATCCCGCCCGGTTCTACGGTGGTATCGCTACCGACAGTGTCGATCTGCTCGGTGATTTCTACGCCGATATCACCGGTTGCGATCTCGCTGGCGTCACCGTGCTCGACGTCGGGGGCGGCCCTGGTTATTTCGCCGATGAGTTCGCGCGGGCCGGCGCCCGGTACATCCCGGTCGAACCCGACCCGTCCGAAATGCATGCCGCGGGTATCTCGGTTCCGGCGGCGGTGCGCGGCTCCGGGATGGCGCTGCCCTTCCGCGACGATGCCGTGGATATCTGTTTCTCGTCGAATGTGGCCGAGCACGTCCCGGATCCGTGGCGAATGGCCGACGAGATGGTGCGGGTGACCAAACCCGGCGGGCTGATCATCCTGTCCTACACGGTGTGGCTGGGCCCGTTCGGGGGCCACGAGACCGGGCCCTGGCATTATCTCGGCGGCGAATACGCGGCGCGGCGGTATCGCCGGAAGCACGGACGGGAGCCGAAAAACCGTTTCGGTGTTTCGCTTTTCGCAGTGCGCGCCCGCGACGGTGTGCGCTGGTCCGAGCGCACACCCGCGAACGTGTACGCGGTGTTCCCGCGATATCACCCGCGCTGGGCGTGGTGGCTGGTGCGGGTGCCGGTGATCCGGGAGCTACTCGTCAGCAATTTGGTGGTTGTGGCCGGTAAGCCCGGCTGACCACCCTCGCGGCTACAGCGCCAGCTGCGGGCGGTCTCGACCGATCCGGCCGCGCAGACCGCTGCGCACAACCGGTTCGGCCCGGGTCCACGGCGACTCCTGAATGGCGAGTCCGACGGTTTCGAGGGCGGTGAGCCCGACCAGGTCGGCCAGCCCCCCGACGTATGCGACCGCCTCCGCCGCTTGCATGGCGGCCATTGCCTGTTCGGTGGTCAAGGTGCGCCCCGGTAGGAACGAGACGACCCAGCCGCCGCTGCCAACGCTTTTCGCTTGATGGTCGGTCTGGTCGCTGGTCATGAGCGCCCGGCCGATCACTTGCACCGCCATGAACGTACTCCCCGTGGGTCTTCGGTTCGATGAATGGAGCGAGCTGATATCTAGCTAACATCATGCGCGATGCAGCAACAAAACGCAATAGTGCGTTCGATGAAATACGAACCGCGAGGTAGGAATTCGGCGACGGCTCACTCAGAGCGCGCCGGAACCCCGGTAGACAGGCCCCGACCGGGGCAGACGGGCGCGCGAGTTCAGCTGCCGCACAGCACAAACCCTGCCACAGACAGGCCGCCGACATGGCGAATACGTGAAACAACCCCCGCGACACGACATCCCGGACCGACCGGGAAGCTTCTGCCGAGCAAACTAATCGGTAACCAGCAACGCCCGCAGCACCTGGTGCGGATCTCGAGACCCGTCGTCGCTGTCGACCACATCCACCTGCCACCCCTCGGGTAGCGCCGATTGCAAACGGTCCGCGGCACGATGCAGTGGCGTGCTCACCGGAACATCGGCACGGGATTGCGGGGGTACATGCCCTTCGGCCATCTTCCAACCACCTCTCGCGGGGTGATCGGCTCGGCCACGGAACGCGCGACAGGCGGGCCGATCAGGGAGTAGGACAGTCCGGCAATCGGGAATTGCGTGAGCTCGAGATTCGATTCCCTTCCAGGATAAGGCACAGATCACCGCACGACCCATCCGCGCACCGATGAGTTCTCACAGACTCTGGAAATACAGAACGGCCCGTACCGAAGATACTTCGGCACGGGCCGCTGTGGGCTCTCAGTGAGACCGGCTCACTCGATGCGCTGTTTCAGGGCCTCGAATTCGTCCCGCACGCCGGAGGGCAGTTTGTCACCCACGAATTCGAACCATTCCTCGATCAGCGGAATCTCGGCACGCCATTCGTCGAGATTCACCGCCAGCGCCTCGTCGACATCCGCCGCGTCCACATCCAGACCCGCCAGGTCCATCTGGGCGGCCGTCGGCACATTGCCGATCGCGGTGGGCTCGGCCGCAGCGGTTCCTTCGATCCGGCCGACGATCCATTCCAGGACCCGCGAGTTCTCGCCGAACCCCGGCCACAGGAACCGGCCGTCGTCACCACGGCGGAACCAGTTCACGTAGAAGATCTTCGGCAGTTTGCCCGAGTCCGCGTTCTTGCCGACGTTGATCCAGTGCGCCATGTAATCGCCGACGTGGTAGCCCATGAACGGCAGCATGGCCATCGGGTCGCGGCGCACGGTGCCGACCTTGCCCTCGGCGGCCGCGGTCTGCTCGGACGACAGGGTGGCGCCCATGAACACGCCGTGCTGCCAGTCGAAGGACTCGGTGACCAGCGGGACCGTGGTCTTGCGCCGGCCACCGAACAGGATCGCCGAAATCGGCACCCCCTGCGGATCGTCCCATTCGGCCGCCAGGGTCGGGCACTGCGACATCGGCGTGCAGTACCGCGAGTTCGGATGCGCGGCCAGGGTCTCGGATTCCCGCAGGTACCAGTCGTTACCCTTCCAATCGATCAGATGATCGGGCTCACCTTCCAGGCCCTCCCACCACACATCGTTGTCGTCGGTATGCGCGACGTTGGTGTAGACGGTGTTACCGGCCTCCAGCGTCTCCATCGCGTTCGGGTTGGAGGAACGGTTGGTACCGGGGGCGACACCGAAGAAACCGAACTCCGGGTTCACCGCGTACAGGCGGCCGTCCTTGCCGAAGCGCATCCAGGCGATATCGTCGCCCAGGGTTTCCGCGCGCCAGCCCGGCACGGTCGGCTGGATCATGGCGAGGTTGGTCTTACCGCAGGCGCTCGGGAACGCGGCGGCGACGTAGTACGCCTTGTCCTCGGGGGAGATCAGCTTGAGGATCAGCATGTGCTCGGCCAGCCAGCCCTCGTCGTGGGCCATGGCCGAAGCGATCCGGAGCGAGTAGCACTTCTTGCCGAGCAGCGCGTTACCGCCGTAGCCGGAGCCGTAGCTCCAGATCTCGCGATCCTCGGGGAAGTGGGTGATGTATTTGGTGTCGTTGCAGGGCCACGGCACATCGGCCTCGCCCTCGGCCAGCGGCGCGCCCACCGAATGCAACGCCTTCACGAACGGCCGATCCGTGCCCAGCAGTTCCAGCGCCGCACGACCCATCCGGGTCATCACGCGCATGGACACCACCACGTATTCCGAATCGGTGAGTTCGACGCCCAGCTTGGGGTCCTCGGCACCGAGCGGGCCCATGCAGAACGGCACCACGTACATGGTGCGGCCCTTCATCGAGCCGCGGTACAGCTCGGTCATGGTGGCGCGCATCTCGGTGGGGTCGACCCAGTTGTTGGTCGGGCCGGCGTCCGATTCGGATTTGGAACAGATATAGGTGCGCGATTCGACCCGGGCCACATCGGAGGGGTCGGATAACGCCAGGAACGAGTTCGGCTTCTTCTTCTCGTCCAGCTTCTGGAAGGTGCCCGCCTCGACGAGCTGGGTGGTGAGCCGATCCCATTCGGCGTCGGAACCGTCCGCCCACACGACTCGCTCCGGCTGAGTCAGTTCGGCGACCTCCTGAACCCAGGCGAGCAGTTCGCTGTGTTCGGTCGGCGCGGTGCCGTCGGATCCACGAAGACCGGGAATGGTCGCTGAGGTCATGAAAACTCTCCTGAAATGGGCGGCACTGATGCCTCCGCCCTGGCCCTCGGGCCCGTGACCAGCGCGAAAACACCTAGCGCCACCATTGGCGGGTGAGGCGCGCACTACGGCCCGCGGTGTACACCTCCGGAGCTACCGAGGGTGCACCAGGACGAAGCGGACGCCCAGGTTCCTGTCTAGAGGTTAACGCGGTATTGCGGTCCCTATGGAAGCGGGTTGCCGATCAATAGGGGTGGACAAACTATTTTCCGGTATCAGGCACCCATTGCTCGAGAATCTGCCGGTCACGGGCACAGGCGGCCAGCCGACCAGGCTGTCCGGTGGTGGCGCGGCGCAGCGCCGATTCCAGTTCGGCGACCCGCCGATCCACCGCCAGCATCCGATCGGCAGCCGACCGGACCATCTCGTCGGACAGTACTGTCTCGGTCTCCACCAGCGCGGTCACCGCGCGCTGTTCGAGCTGAGCCTTCACATTGGCGATCGCGTCCGAGACCCATTGCCGCAGGTGATCGCGGTCGGCGAGTTGGCGGCGGGCCCGCACCACCCAGGCGGCCGCGCCGGCGCCCAGGAGCAGGGTCACCGGGATCATGGCCACGTCCAGTGCGGGCACGAGGGCCAGCGGCGAGACCAGCAACCGACCCAGACCGACACCGGCCGAAGCACCCAAGACGATCATGAGGTGATCTTCGACACCCCGGCCCCGGGGTTGCGGATCCGGACCGAGTGTGGGCGCCGGATCGTGCCGGAAACCGGGTGTCCCATCCGGTAGGGCACCTCCCGCGGGCGCGGCGGCAGCCCGTGCCCGCAACTCGGTGAGCCGGGCGGCGATATCGCGGTCGACGGTATCGGTCAGCGCGGCGACCGCGGACCGCAGCCGATCCGGAAAGTTACGCCGGCCGGCCCGGTCCAGGCGGTCCAGTTCGGCGCGCGCCTCCGCGTGCAGCGCCCGCACCCGGTGCCCCACCTGGGTCAGCAGATCCACCCGCGCCAGGTTGAGCTGGGCCCGCAGGGTGGATACGGCCACCGCCCGGCCACCGTCGCGTTCGGCGAGCAGCCGCGCCCGTTCGGCGCGCAGCTGTTCGGATTCACTACCCGAAGCCAGCAGCGCTTCCTCTTGCGTGATCCTTTCGATGGTCTGTGCGACCACCTGAGCGGTCGCGGCGGTCCGGCGGGTACCGACGGTGGCGGTATCGGTGGTGAGCGCGGCGAGGCGGCAGTGCAGCAGGGCCAGCCCGGAACGGTCGAGGAGCGCCGAATCCGCGGAGGTCCGGGCGGCGAGCGCCAGGCGGGCGGAAACCGGCACGATCTCGCAGTCCAGCCCGGCGGCGGTGAGCAGTTCGGCGCTGCGGTCACGGACGAGCTGCCAATCCAGGTGGGCATGGGTCCCGTTCAACACCAGCAGCACGCGACTTCCCTCCGCACACAGCCGCCGGACCAGATCGAGTTCGGCCGCGCCGATCACCACGCCGGCGTCCAGCACCAGAAGCGTTACGGACCCCGGTGCCGCATTCGCCGTATCGGCCACCGGGGCGCTCAGCTCGATCCGCGGTTCGAAACGCGCCAGCTCGGTGCGCAGCAGCGTGGTGTTCGCGTCGTCCGGGGCGATGAGCCGGACCGCCGAGTTGTTCCCGGTGACCGTCATCGTGCTCAGCAGCGACATGCCCTGCGGGTTCCAGCGGCCCACCACTGCGGCGACCGCTTCCGGAAGCGGCGCCGGTTGCGCGCCACCGGGGCCGGGAACCGAACCGGAGTGCCCGGCTCCCGGACTCCGGTCAGAGTCCGACACTGCTCATCCGTTCCCATACCCGGACGTATCCGTTGTGTACCCGGACCGCGGCCCGGCGCGCGGCGGGTGACATCTCACTGGCCACCACGGCCCGCCACCGGATGGCGCGGGCCAGGGCATCATCGGCATCCTCCGGCTCGGGCCGGGGATAGCCCGCCGCCAGATGCGATACCTCAGGGTCGACGAGCCCCCCGCACAGGCCCAGCCAGCTCGCCTCGTCGGTGGCGAGATATTCGGCGATCAGCGCCCGCGCCCGGCTCTGCCCCTGCGGAACCGCTCGTGCCGCCAGCCGGGTAAGTTCGTCCACGAGTCCGCCGGCCCGCCGGGATATCGCCTGCTGGTACCGGAGTCCGAGCAGCTTGGCCACGGGTTCGATCCCGCTGACCGTGTGCAGGATCTGCAGCAGGGTCTGCGGCGACAGCTCCGGTTCACGTTCCAGCGCGGCCAGCACACAGCCCAGCCCGTACAGATCCCAGCGGTCGAGCAGCTCCGCCCGCTCCCCGGTATCGGGCCCCGCGCTCGGGGAGACAAAGGCCTCGGCCGATACCGCCGACAGGGAACCGCCGCGGGCATGCCGGCGCAGCAGCGCCAGATCCGCCTCGCGCATCGCACCGGCGACCGTGCGCGCGGCGAGTGTTCCGACAATCGGGTGCACCGGTAGCCCGAACGCCCGGGAGTACTGGTCGGCGGCCGCTACCGCATCGGCCCACCCGGTGCCGATCGCGTCGGCCTTGTTCAGCACCACGAGCGTGCGCTCGGGCGGGAGTTCGGCCAGGATGCGCCGATCACCGGGAGACGGGGTGCTTGCCAGAACATAGATGATGATGTCGGCGTCCAGTACCGGGTCCGGGAAGCCGGGTTCGTCGACCGGCGCGGTCTCGGCGCCCTGATGCAACCCCAGTGCCTTGGCCACCGTGGTACGACCCGATCGGGTCCGGCCCGCCACCTGCGCCCGCGGCAGGGTCCGCCAGCGCTGGACCGCCACCTCGATCCCGTTCGCGATGCCGGCGTCCACGCCGTCGCCCATCCGCAGCGTCGAAATCATCCGCTCGAGCGGATCAGCCGCCCCCGCCTCACGCATGTATCTGTCCGATCCCTCGACTGTCACCGTACGCACCCCCTGTTCCGGTGCGCATTCTGTCAGAAGACCGCCCGCGGTGCGCCGGGCGCGGACCCGGCCCGCCCTACCAACGAGTAGCCGTGCCCGGTCCGGTGCGTCCCAGAACCGGCGATGCGGGACAATGAGGCTGTGAACGACGCCGTGCACCCCAGCCCCGAGTCCGTTCCGGTCGCCCTGTCGGACACCTCCGGCGGCACCGGAGGCCCCCGGCGACGGCATGCCGGTTCCCGGCTCTACCCACGGGTCACCAGTTTTCGCTCCCGGCGCGGCGCGCTCACCCCGAACCAGCAGAAATCCTGGGACCGCACCTGGCCGCTGATCGGCCGTGAGGTGGCCGACGAGCCGCTCGACGCCGACGCCTGGTTCGGGCGCCCGGCGCCGCTGGTCATCGAGATCGGCTGCGGTACCGGTACCGCGACCGCGGAGATGGCCCAGGCCGAACCGGAGCTGAACCTGATCGGTATCGAGGTCTATCAGCCGGGGCTGGCGCAGCTCGTCCAGCGGGTCGAGCGCGAGGAAATCGGTAATATCCGGCTGCTGCGCGGCGATGCGGTAGATGTGCTGGAGAACATGATTGCTCCCCGATCGCTGACCGGCGTGCGCGTGTTCTTTCCGGACCCGTGGCCGAAGGCCCGCCACCACAAGCGCCGGCTGTTGCAACCGGCCACCGTCGCACTCATCGCCGACCGCCTACGTCCCGGCGGAGTTCTGCACGTGGCCACCGACCACGCCGGATACGCCGAGCACATCGCGGAAGTCGGTGCGGCAGAACCCCTGCTCGTCGGCTTGAACGAGACAACGGGCGGAGTCAGCGCCGATCATCGGGAGTCGGCGCCGATCGGTTTCGAACGCCCCGTCACCAAGTTCGAGAGCAAGGCACATCGGGCCGGTAGTGCGATCAACGAGTTCATATGGGGCAAGATCGAATGATGAGCGTCAGTGAGATGGCCCCCGCCGGTGATGAGGTTGCCGAAAGTCTGCACGAAACCGGCAGCGAGGCCGCCGGGCCGGATTCGGACCGTTTGCGCCGCGTATTGCTGGTCTGGGATGCACCCAACCTGGACATGGGTCTGGGCGCGATTCTCGGCGGGCGTCCCACTGCCGCCTACCGGCCCCGGTTCGACGCGCTCGGCCGGTGGCTGCTGGCGCGCACCGCCGAACTATCGGCCGGCGAGAAGCAGCGGGTGGAGCCCGAGGCGACCGTGTTCACCAATATCGCCCCCGGCACCGCCGATGTGGTCCGGCCGTGGGTCGAGGCGCTACGCAATGTGGGCTACGCCGTCTTCGCCAAACCCAAGATCGACGAAGATTCCGATGTCGACTCGGACATGCTCGGCCATATCGCGCAACGCACCCGCGGCGCGGGCCTGGCCGGAATCATCGTGGCCTCGGCCGACGGCCAGGCCTTCCGGGAACCACTCGAACAACTGGCCGGTGACGGCATCCCGGTTCAGGTACTCGGCTTCCGCGAGCACGCGAGTTGGGCGGTAACATCCGATACCCTCGAATTCGTCGACCTCGAGGACATCCCGGGTGTGTTCCGTGAACCGCTCCCCCGGGTGAGCCTCGACTCGTTGCCCGACGAGGGTGCCTGGCTGCAGCCGTTCCGGCCGCTGTCGGCGCTGCTCACCTCACGCCCCGCACAAGGAGTCGCGTAAAGTGTTCACCCGCTGGGGCGATCTGGTCTACCGGCTGCGTTTCGCCGTTATCGGAGTCGTTGTCGCAGGGATGCTGGGGCTGGGCGCCTACGGTCTCGGGCTGACAGATCATCTCAGTTCCAGCGGATTGTTCGATCCGGGCTCGGAGTCGGTGAAGGCCGCCGAGATCTCCGACGAAGCATTCGGGCGCGACCACAACGGTGACGTGCTGGTGCTCTACACCGCGCCCGAGGGGCAGACGGTCGACTCCGATCCGGCGTTCCGGGACAAGATCGTCGACAGTCTGAACCGGCTGCCGAAGGAACATCCGGACCAGATCGCCAAGGTGAATCTGGCGTACTGGAAGACCGAGACCGGCGAGGCCCAGCCCGCGGTGGTCGGCTCCAAGGACAAGACCAAGACCTTCGCCTCCATCGCGATCGTCGGTAACAACGACGACGAGATGGTGCGCAACTACCGCGCCGTGAAGGATGCTTTCTTCATCGACGGGGTCGATGTGCAGGTCGCGGGCCTGCAGCCGGTGGCGGGCACACTCAACGACACCATGGCGCACGACCAGAAGCGGATGGAGATCCTGGCCATCCCGGCGGTCGGCATTCTGCTGTTCTTCGTCTTCGGCGGTGTGGTGGCCGCCGGGCTCCCGCTGATCGTCGGTGGTCTGACCATCATCGCCGCGAACGGCATCATCATGGCGCTGACGAAGTTCACCGAGGTGAACACCTTCGTCGGTGCCGTGGTCTCGATGATCGGCCTGGGCCTGGCCATCGACTACGGATTGTTCATAGTCAGCAGATTCCGGGAAGAACTGGCCGAGGGTTACGACACCCGGGCCGCGGTCCGGCGTTCGGTGATGACCGCGGGGCGGACCGTCGTGTTCTCCGCGACCATGATCATCGCCAGTCTCGGCGGGCTCCTGCTGTTCCCGCAGGGCTTCCTGAAATCCATGGCCTACGGCACCATCGCCACCGTCGCCCTGGCCGCGCTCGCCTCGATCACCCTGCTCCCCGCCATGCTGGGCGTGCTGGGGCCGCGGGTGGACATGCTGAGTTTCAAGAAGATGCGCAAGACCAAATCCGCGGAGGAGGTCGAGTCCAGTCTCTGGGGCCGGGCCACCACCTGGGTCATGCAGCATCCGCTCAAGATCGCGATCCCGATCTGCATCCTCCTCCTGCTGCTGATCATCCCGGTGAAGAATCTGGCCTTCGGCGGAATGAGCGAGAAGTACCTGCCACCGGACAACGCGACCCGGATCGCACAGCAGGAATTCGACACAACCTTTCCGCTGCGCCAATCCGATCCGATCCAGCTGATCTTCCTCGGCGAGAACACCTCGTCCATCGCGAAGGTCCTGAAAGAGGCCGACAAGGCTCCCGGCCTGGCCGATACCGCCGGGTTCGCCGTCCCGTCGGAGTCGCCGACCCAGCCGAACGTGTTCCGCACCAGTGCGACGCTCGTCGACTCCGACAACTACCGGCCGACCGTGGAATATCTCCGGGCGATCGATGTACCGGACGATGTGACGATGCTGGTCGGCGGGCAGCCGACGCTCCAGGGCGACAGTATCGACGCACTGTTGGACCGGATGCCCCTGATGATCGCGTTGGTGCTGTTGGTCACCACGGTGCTGATGTTCCTGACCTTCGGGTCGCTGGTGTTGCCGATCAAGGCCGCGTTGATGAGCGCGCTCGGTCTCGGCTCCACCCTCGGCATCCTGACCTGGATATTCGTCGACGGTAACGGCGCGGGAATCCTGAACTTCACCCCGCAGCCGATCATGTCGCCGGTGCTCGTGCTGATCATCGCGATCATCTACGGCCTGTCCACCGACTACGAGGTGTTCCTGCTGTCGCGGATGGTCGAGGCCCGCGCCCAGGGCGCCTCGACCACCGAAGCGGTGCGGATCGGCACCGCGCACACCGGCCGGATCATCACCGCCGCGGCCCTGATCCTACTGGTGGTGACCGGCGCGTTCGCGTTCTCCGATCTGGTGATGATGCAGTACATCGCCTACGGCATGATCGCCGCGCTGATCATCGATGCCACCATTCTGCGCATGCTGCTCGTCCCGGCGACCATGAAACTGCTCGGGGACGACTGCTGGTGGGCGCCGGCCTGGATGAAACGGATCCAGCAGAAGATCGGCCTGGGCGAACCCATCCTGGATGACGAACGTCCCGGCAGCGGCGATGTGGTCGACCTGGTCAAGACCACTCCGGTCACCGATCCGGTCACCATGCAGATGCCGGCGATCCCGAGCGATAAACAGCGCAAGACACCGGTGCTCGAGCGCAGCCGCGAGGAAATCGAAGCCGCCGCGCCGACCGCGCATCTGCAGGCCGTGCCCAAGGGGTCACGCAAGGGGTCGGACAAGCCGGATAAGCAGGCCCCGGCCGGTAAGCAGGCCCCGGCCGGTTCCGGTCCGACCGGCCCGAAACAACCGATGCCCACCCCGCCGGACCCCACCCGGCCGCGCGCCACTCCACGACCGGCCGAGGGCGAACCGGCCCGGAACCTGCCCGACGACGGGCCGGGCGCGACGGGCCGGCACACCCGGCCGGGCGCGGAGGACAATCGCGCGCCGGTTCGCGGCCCGCAACAGCCCGACGGCTCCCGGCCCCCGGCCGGCGGTCCGGACCGGGGTCCGCACGGCCCCGCCGGCCAGGGACCGGCCGGCACCGGGGCAGCCCCGAGTCGTCCGGAGCCGGGCCGCTCCCCCGGTACAGCGAGCCCGGAACCCCACCGCGGCAACGTTTCCCGGCCGGCACCACCGGGACCGATCCGCGAAACCGGCCCCGGCCGGCCCCCGGGCCCCGGGAACCAGACCGGCCGACCCGGAAACCAGACCACCCCGGCTCAGCCCGCAACCCTCAACGGTCAGCAGCCCCCGCCGGGCGCCGGTGCGCCGGGCCGGCCGAATACCGGGCCCACGCCGGGAACCGGCGCGACCCCGGACCGTTCAGGTTTCGCGACCCCGACTCTCCGCGGTCTGTTCGCCTCGGAACCGGTCGAGGATGCCGAGGGCCGCGAGATGACCGGGCGGACCGTCTACCCGACTCCGGCGGACGCGCCCCCGCTCCCCCCGACGCCCCAGCAGGCCCGGATTACCAGGGACGCCGACCGGCCCCGGCCGGACAGCTCATTGCGGCTACCGGGTGCGCCGGCCCGGCCCGGCGGACCCGTCCGGCCACCGGCCCCGCCACGACCCGCGGGTACCCAGCCTCCCGGCGGCGGGCCCGTCCCCGACCGTGGCCTCGGCCGGCCGCCGGCCCCGCCACGACCGGCGCCGAATCAGCGGCCCGGCGCGACCGATCCGGGGGTTGCCCAGGACCAGGGTTCGCAGCCTCGTCCGCTGCCCCGGATCTCCGGCCCCGGTCAGCAGACTCCGCCGGCCGGGCCGCAGTCCGGTCTGCCGGAGCTGCCCCGGCGCGTCCCCCGCGGCCTGCCGCCGGAGATGCCGCAGCAGAATCGCGCTCCGGAGCCCCCGCCCCGGCCCGCGCCTCCCGCGCGGCCGCGGCCCGGCGGCCCGCCCGAGCGGCCCGCCGGATCCGCCGGACCGCAGCAGGACCCGGATCCCCGGGAACGCAACAGCATCGAGGCGTGGATGGCCGGACTGCGGTCGGCCCGGCGTCAGCAGGCCGGGATGCCGCCCAGCGCCGAGGACACCGGCCGGCATCAACACGGCGAGGGTCGTTCGGTGAGCGTGAACGAATTACTGCGGCGCCGCGAGGATTCGGAGTAGCAGCAGTCGGTAATGTCGTGCCGGCCTCGGCCGGACAGCGGAAACTGTTGTCGCAAACAGGTTCAGTGACCCAGCAGACGCCGCCAATGGGCCATGAACGGCTGTTTGGCGGTGACCGATCCGAACCGGACCCGGCCGTGAACCAGCAGGTGCAGCGGGCCGATCGGCGGACCGCTGCGCACCTTGTTGTTCACACTGGACCCGATCAGTTCCAGCCCGTCCAGGTCGACCGTGGCTTCCTGCGGCACGATCAGGGTGAGCGAGCTGGCGTAGTCGTCCACCTGGATCTCGACCACCTGCGTGGTCATCACCGCCTGCGTGAAATCCAGGGTCACGCCGGAGAGCCAGCTGTTGACCCGCAGCAACGGCGCGACCTGCCAGTTGCCGCGGCGGTTCACCCCCGACATCCGCGGCCGGATGGCCCCGCCCTGCACCACACCCGACAGCGGCGCCCGCGCCGCACCGCCGGGTTGCGGAAGCGGAGCGGGTCTACCGTGCCCCTGCTGCCGGGTGGTGGGTTCACCGATCAGCCGTACCCCCGGGAGATCGACGAGTACTACGTTGAGCTCGCCGCGGGTTTTCGCGGCCAGGGCGGTATCCATCCGTTCGGTGAATTCCCCCAGCGAGAGCATGCCCAACCCGACGGCACGTTGCAGCAGCTCCCCGACGTGCTCCCGTTCCGCATCGGAAACCCGCAGGTCCCGGTTGCCCACCTGGCCACCGGAACCCGCACCGTCGAAAACCGGATCGAGGCCGCTCATAGCTCCGAGATTACCCAGCACCGGCCCGCTCCCGCATCAGGGCATTCCCGGATACGGTGGGCGTTCCCGGTCGGATCAGACCTTCTGACCTCCGCTTTCACCGGACTCCACCGGCCGGTCCGAGTCGTATCCGTCCATTCGGACCGTGCTCTCGTAGCGGTTCTCCTCGGACCCGTTCTCGCGGATCCGCACCGGCGGTTCCGGCGGCCGCGCGTCGGACGGACCGCCGTCCTGGCCGGTCGTCCGGGGCAGGGGCAGCCGCCGCTGCGCTTCGGCGAGCAGGGCGGCGATGATATCGAAACGGCCTGTGGTGTCATGCCCACCCGCGGGCGTGGCACCACCGTGTTCGGGCGAATCAGGCTCGGCCGCATAGATACCCTTGCGGTCCGCGGTCAATTCCGCGAGCAGTTCCTCGGGGTCCTCGGCGAGCAGCGAGCGGATCGCGGTGTTCAGCACCGCGACCAGCGGCACCGCGAGCAAGCCGCCCGCGATCCCGCCCAGCACCAGCCCCGCGGCGATGGCCAGCACCACCGCCAATGGATGGATACGCACCGCGCGGCCGAGCAGCAGGGGTTGCAGTACATGGCCTTCCACCTGCATCACCGCGACAATGATGCCCAGCACGATCAGCGCGGTCACGAGACCTTTGGTCACCAACGCGATGAACACCGCCACGAAACCGGCCAGGAACGCACCGATGATCGGGATGAACGCGCTGATGAAGACCAGCGACGCCAGCGGCAGCGCCAGCGGAACCCCCAGCACGGCCAATCCCGCGCCGATACCGATCGCGTCCACGGCCGCGACGGCGACGGTGGCCCGGACGAACCCGACGAGCGAACCGAAACCCAGTTCCCCCGCGGTCCGCACCCGTTCGCGATGGGCGCGGGGCACGATCCGGGTGACGAACTCCCAGATCTGGTATCCGCTGTAGAGGAAGAAGATCAGGATGAACAGGGTGAGGAAGGTGCCGGTGAGGATATGGCCGATCATCGTCGCCGTGGTGAGCGCGCCACTGGTCAACGTGTCCTGATTGGACTGGATCGCGCGGATCGCCGCATCGCCGGCGGTCCGGATCTGGTCGTCGCTCAGATGCATCGGACCGGTGATGAGCCAATCCTGCACCTTGTGGATACTGCTGGTGAACTCGTCCGACAACTGCGGTATGCCCACCACGAACTGTTCGACCACAAAGGTGACCACCCCCGCGACCAGGCCGAGCGAACCGACCAGCGCCACGATCACCCCGAGCACCCGCGGTAGGCCGCGGCGCTGCATCCAGTCCACCAGCGGGGCCAGCAACGCGGCCGCGAGCAACGCGATGGCCAGCGGAATCACCACGGTGTCGAGCCGGCGCACGGCCGCCGCCAGTACCGCCACCAGAGCAAAGATCACCAGCAGCCGCCAAGCCCATTCGGCGGTCTGCCGGACTATCGGATGAACCGCGTCCGCGGCAGTGGGTTTCGGCTCGGTCACCCGCTCGACCCTAGTGAGCACGGCTCGATGAAGCCCAGCCACGGGCCCCGCGCGGCGGGAGCTGAGAGAGAGGCCCGCCGATCGCCCGCGCCCGGGAGGACCGGGCCGCGGAGGCCGGACGCTAGATTAGTACACGTGTCAGCGCCACTGGAAGCGGTCAAACAGACCATGCATACGCGCTGGCCCCTGTACCTCACCTCGATGTTGCTCGCGAACGCCTTCGGCGCAGTGCTGGTGTGGGCGTTCATCCAGTACGGGTTGCCGGTACCGGAGGGCGAGGAACCCGGACCGCGGCAGATCGGGTTGCTCGTGCCCGCGGTGGTGTTCCTCACCGGCGGACTGCTCAGTGTGCTCGCCTCGGCGCTGATGTTGCGCCCGGTGATGCGCTGGCAGGTGCGCGGCGGACCACCCAGCCGGCAGGAACAGATGGCGGCCCTGCACGCGCCGCTGCGGCAGGCGATCCTGCATCTGGCGCTGTGGGTCCTCGGTGGCGCGGTGCTGGCCACGGCCATCATCTCCGAAACCCCGGCCCTGGCCGGAACCGTCATCATCACCGAATGTATGGCCGCGACCATCGTCTTCGGCTTCACCTACATGCTGGGCGAACGCATCCTGCGCCCGGTCGCCGCCGAGGCGCTCAGCGCGGGCCGCTTCGACCACACGCTCACCCCTGGGGTCGGCACCCGGATGGCGATGACCTGGGGAATGGGCACCTTCGCCCCGACCATCGCGATCGTGCTGCTGTGCGTGACCCAGATCTCGTCGGATATCAAGTTCTCGGCGCAGTCGCTGGCGGTGTCGATCCTGCTGCTGTGCGGGGTGGTGATCATGCAGGCACTGGCGCTGTCCATGCTCACCGCCTCCAGCATCTCCGACCCGGTCCGCCAGCTCCGCCAGGCCATCGACCAGGTGCAGAACGGTTCCCGCGATGTCGAGGTCGAGGTGTTCGACGGTAGTGAGATCGGCCTGCTCCAGGTCGGTTTCAACCGGATGATGGAGGAAGCGGCCAGCCGGCAGCGCCTGCAGGAGCTCTTCGGCCAGCATGTCGGCGCCGAGGTGGCGCAGCGCGCCCTCGACTACGGCACCGAGCTCGGCGGAGAAACCCGCTTCGTGGCGGTGTTGTTCGTGGATATGGTCGGTTCCACCGCCACCGCGGCCGAACACCCGCCCACCGAGGTGGTCAACCTGCTGAACGAATTCTTCCGCGTCGTGGTCGATGTCATCGACCGCCACCACGGATTCGTGAACAAATTCGTCGGCGACGCCGCCCTGGCAATATTCGGTGCCCCGCTCGACCGGCCGGATGCGCCGACCGCCGCACTGGCCGCGGCCCGCGAACTACGCGAGGCGCTGCGCCCGATTTCCGGACTGGATATCGGTATCGGAGTTTCGGCGGGTCTGGCGGTGGCCGGCAATATCGGCGCGGCCAATCGGTTCGAATACACGGTGATCGGTGATCCGGTGAACGAAGCCTCCCGGTTGACCGAACTCGCCAAGGATCATCCCGGCCGGGTCCTGGCGTCGGGTTCGGCGCTGTATTTCGCCGAAGAGAGCGAACAGCGGAATTGGACTACGGGCGAGGAAGTGGAGCTGCGCGGGCGGCGCCGCCAGACCCGGCTGGCCTGGCCCAGCGGCTCCACGGCCCTGCCCGCCGCCCTCTCGGAGCCGGCAACGGCCGAGCCGGAGACCCCCGCGGACCAGGCCGATCCCGCATAACACCTGGTTCGCACGACCCGGACAGCGGGGCACACCGACCGGCCCGCGGCGTCCATTAGGCTGGCCTCGTGACTGCCAACGGAGATACAGCGGATACTTCTGCTGTGTCCCCGGCCGGAGATCCGTCAGCCGGCGGTAATCGCCGCCGTAGATTCCGCTGGCTCAAATGGCTCGCCGCGTCCATTCTGCTGTTGTTGCTGATCGGCGAGGGCGTTTACCTCTATCCCCGGCTGCACGAATCCTGGCAGAAACTGACCGAAATCCACTGGGGCTGGGTCGCCGCGTGTATCGCCCTGCAAATGCTGTCGATGTCCGGTTTCGGCCGGGTCCAGAAACAGTTGTTGCGGGCGGGCGGTGTCGAGATCGCACAGCGAAAATCGGTATCCGTTGTCTACGGTGCGACAGCCATGTCGGTGACGCTACCGGCCGGGCAGGTTTTCTCCACCGCCTTCACCTACCGCCAGACCAGGCGCTGGGGCGCCAGTCCGGTGGTCGCCTCCTGGCAGCTCGTCTTCTCCGGCGTGGTGTCGGCCGCCGGCCTCGCCCTGCTCGGTGTTCTGGGCACGGTGCTGGCAGGCCGGCAGGTGGGTCCGGTCAACCTCATTCTGTCGCTGGCCGCCGTGGTCGCGGTGGTCTGGGCGGGTAACTACGCGTCGCGACATCCGGGGACGCTCGAGGGCGTGTTACGCCGCGGGCTGGCACTGGTCAATCGGGCGCGGAAACGTGCGCCGGAGGTGGGGCGCGAGAAGATCCGGGAGATGCTCGACCAGGTCGAATCGGTGGACCTGAGCACCCGCGACGGCGTCGGGGTCGTCTGGTGGGCGGTGGTCCACCGGGTGGCCGATGTCGCCTGTCTGGGTGCCGCCTGTTACGCCATCGGCGGTGACCCCCGATGGACGGGTCTGCTGATCGCCTTCGCCGCGGGCAAGGCGGTCGGGTCGATCCCGTTCGCGCCAGGTGGCATCGTCTACGTCGACGCGACGCTGATCTACGGCCTCACCGCGGCGGCCGGTCTGCCGGCGGCCCAGGCCGTTGCCGCCGCGTTCGTCTACCGGCTGGTGAGTTTCGTGCTGATCGCGATCATCGGCTGGATCGTCTTCGCCTTCCTTTTCCGCAACCGCAATGCGGAGGACGACGAGTACGAGCAGGAATTCACCCGGCGCAACACCTGAACCCGGCGCAGGGCGGTCCCCAACAGCGTCGCCCGCCCGGGAGTAGCTCCGCGTTCACACCGCCCGGCGCGGTCTGCTGAACGACTTCGCCCAGCCACCGCCTACTAGGCTGCTCCTGTGAAATGGTTGGGACCGATCGTTGCCGATGCGCTGCTGGTGGTTGTTTTCTGCGCCATCGGACGCCGCAGTCACGACGAGGCCGTGCTCACCGGCCTGCTGAACACGGTATGGCCGTTCGCGACCGGGCTCGCCGCCGGCTGGATCGCGGTGTACTTCGTGAACCGCGGGCGCGGCGCCGACGAGCCGTTCAACGGCGCCCGGATCCGGCCGACCGGTCTGGTGGTCTGGCTGAGCACCTTGGTCATCGGCATGGTGCTGCGGGTGGTCAGCGGTCAGGGGACTGCGGCCAGTTTCATCGTGGTGGCGGCGCTGGTGCTGGCGCTGTTCCTGCTCGGCTGGCGGGGAGCCGTCCGGGCGATCAGCTGAATTCCGGCCCGCCCGCCTCACTCGTCGGGCTTGGCGAAGGACGCCAGCATCCGCTCACCCATCCGCACGACCATATCGCCGCTGTCGACATCGGCGATATGGATCGCGAACGAGAGATCACCCATATTCGCGATGAGCCAGCCGTCGTCACCGGCCTTGGCGGAATACCCGGTGACATCGCGGAACCCGCGTAGCCGCGCCATCTGCGGGGCGTTCATTCCGTCCCGCAGCACGCGACGCGCCGCGTCGGCGACCGGGCCGGGCAGCGGTCCCGCCGGGGCGTCCGTCTCGCCCGGACGGCCCCGTTCGATCATCGGCGGCCGCAGCGTGCCGTTGGTGATCGCCGCCGCCGCGATCGCCATCCCGAACGGGCTGACCAGCAGTGCGTCCGAGCCACCACCTTGGCGGACCGGTTCGGCGTCACCCGCGCCCGCGGGCCGGCCGGTGACCTCTTCCAGGCCTGGCACCCGGAAGTCCACCCCGACCCCGAGCACGGCCGCCGCTTCCACCGCTTCCTGATCCGTGACGTCCTTCGCGGCTTTCCCCTTGGACGCCCCGGCCACCGCGCGGAACACCTCCATCGCACCGCCCACCGGGTACAGCCCGGTGAACGCGACCGGACCCTGAGCGCTCGAGTAGTTGTTCTGCGCGACGGCGACCACGGCGCCGGTGGAGGGCTGGGTGACCACGATCGAGGCCGGTGAGCCCACACTGACCACGGCGTCCTCGGCGGCGCGTTGCAGCCGCTGATCCATGGTGCCGGCGATATCGGGGCCGGCCGGACCCTGGTGACCTGCCAATTGCTTGACGAACCGCCCGTTTTCGAACAGTTGCACGCCCCAGCCGGAATGCTTGTCCTGGCTGTCTTCCCAGACATTGGTCATGGCGTCGAGCAGGGGCGAGAAGATCCGGCGGTCGGAAACGATGAGCCGCGGTTCCTTCTTCATCACCACGCCGGGGATCGGTGCCATCTCCGGTTCCAGGATGGCGAAATCACCTTCGCGCAGGCTCACCGCGGTAACCGGTTTCCCGTCGGCGGCGGCCAGTTTGTCGCGCAGTGTCGCACCGGTGATCAGCGGCGCGACCGGTTCGATGGCACCGGCCAGCGCGTCGGTGGAGCGGACCGGGTCCGGCATCCGCGCCGGGTCGAGCTGGATGACATTGATGTCCTGCTCGGTCATCAGCGGTTTGCCGATATTGTCCACTACGCGCGGCGCCGGATCAGGAGTGGTGCGAACCAATTGGACGGTGCGGTTGTGCGCGAGCTGCGGCATGACCACCGCCGGGTCCCAGGAGATCTTCCAGCCGTTCGCGAGCTTGCGCACGGTGCCTTCCAGTCCGTAGGACCAGTCCTTGCGCTCGCCGAAGTTCCAGTGCACGTCCAGGCTGAAGATGCCCGATTCGGCATCCAGTTCGATGAATTGCGTTTTCTCGTAGTCGACCGTGCCCGACTCGAGCCCGTCGAACATTTGCTCCAGAGTTGCCGAAGCGGCCGAGGGGTAGGAGGTCAGTTCGGCTGCCGCGGCGTGATCACGCTCGTCGAGCAGTTCGGTGAATTGATCGACGACCGATTCGGGACCGGCCTTCTCGGTTCCGGTCCCGCACGATCCCATTGCGATTGCCAGAGCCGCCACCCCCGTAAGGGCCAATGCGCCCCGGAAGCGAAAGCGGCCGGATCCCCACACACCCATGTCGCCCACTCTTCACTCTTGCCACTCCGGTAACAAGACCACCGTACCTGAAAAATGCCTGCTTGCGAGTGATCGCAAACCCGAAACCATAGCCGGTCCCACCGTGTGTAGTTGTGGCCGTTCCCAACTCGCCGCCGAACCGACCATGATCAATTACCGGACCCGCCGAGCACACCCGGCTTCGCTACGCTACCGATCGGCCCGCAGCGGTGCACTGTTACCCCGCAAGTCCGCGTCCACTGCAGAGATACCCCGCCACGGTAGCTCAGAACCATCGGCGTCCGCTCGGGGTGTCGGTAGGGTTGCTGCCATGTCCGATCGCACCTTCCCGCAAACCTCGAGCAGCCCGATCCTGGTCCTCAACGGGCCGAATCTGAATATGCTCGGCACCCGGCAACCCGAGGTATACGGCTCGGAAACCCTCGAGGATGTAATCGAATTGTGCCGTCGCTCGGCCGCGGCGCGCGGCCGGGAAATCTCGCATTTCCAATCGAATTCCGAAGGTGAGATCATCGACCGGATCCACGCTGCGTACGGCACGGTCTCCGGGATCGTGATCAACCCGGGCGGGCTGACCCACACGTCGGTGACGCTGCGCGACGCCCTGGTCATCCCGGCGGTGCCGATCGTCGAGGTCCACATCAGCAATGTGCACGCCCGCGAGGAATTCCGCCGGCACTCCTACATCTCGCCCATCGCCGCCGCGGTGGTCGCCGGGATGGGCAGCTACGGCTACGTCGCCGCGATCGACTTCCTACTGACCCGGACCGTTCAGGCGGACTGACCTCCCGCGATTCGGAACACCGGGAACCCCGGGGCGATTTCGGCGAGCTGAGCATCGGTGGCGTCCTTTGTCACGCCGTCGAAGAACCGGCCGACCTCCCAGCCCCAGCGTTCGAGGTAGTGCCGCAGCACGGGAATCTTGCCGGCGTCGGCGACCTCGTCCGCGGTGAACGTTTCGGTTCTGCGGCCGAGCCGCAGCTCGCCGCCTCCGGCCACCCGCAGATTGCGAACCCACTGGGTGTGCCCGCGCGGCGCGACGAGGTAGCGGGCTCCGTCGGGGGCGGTCAGCACGTTCACCATGGTGGTCCGCCATTCGCCGGACGTGCGGCCGCGCACGGCCAGCAGCCGGGACCCCGCCACGCTGATACCGAGCTTGGGCAGCAGATTGACGACCCGGTTGAAGATCGGGTCGAGACCGGTGGGGGCAAGGTAGCGGGTCGCGGCGGTCATAACTTACTCCTTTGTGAGCGGTGCTCTCTGTTGTGAACAACAATCGCACTCTTGCGCGCAGAAGTCAAGAGCAGTGCTCTCTATTCGGCCGCGAGCGGTCTCTTGGTCACGGAACTTGCGGGCGCAGGTTTGCTCTCCGCAGTTGAGCTGTGTTTTTGGCGCGCTGGCGCGCGCGGGTTCGGGGCCCCCTCGTGTCTCGAATCTTCACTCCTCCGCTCCTCCGCTTCGCTCCCCCGCTCCGTCGCTCCAGATCCGAGACGGGCCCCGAACCACCGCATGCCGACCCGGTCGCACGTACAGAAATGGGGTGAAGCCGCATGCCGACCGCATACCGTCGCCGTCTTTCCGGAGGAATCGGGGGCCTGGGACGGGGTTTTCTGAGACGGTGGTCGGGGCGCCGGTATCCGCTGGGCGTATAGCGAGTGAGTGGTGGAGGAGGGTGCTGTGCAGGCCGCAGTTTTCTACGGAACCGAACCCCGGCTGGTCGTCGAGGACATCCCGGTCCCGGTACCGCAGCGGGGCGAAGTGCTGCTGCGGGTCACCGCGTGCGGGGTCTGCCATACGGATCTGCACGTGCTCAGGTCCGAGGTGAAATTCCCGGCGCCCGCGGTGCTCGGCCATGAGGTTTCCGGCGTTGTCGAGCAGGTCGGCGACGGCGTCGACACCATCGCGATGGGCGACAGTGTGGTGTGCAGTTTCATCATGCCGTGCGGGGACTGCCGGCACTGCGTCCGCGGCGCCGAGGATCTGTGCGAGAAGTTCTTCGCCCACAACCGCTTGAACGGCACCCTGTACGACGGGACCACCAGGCTGGCCAAGGCGGACGGGACACCGCTGGCCATGTACTCGATGGGCGGCCTGGCCGAATACTGTGTCGTCCCCGCCTCCGATGTCTTCCCGGTACCCGCCGGGGTCGGCCTGGAGGCCGTATCGATCCTCGGCTGCAGCTCGTTCACCGCGCTCGGCGCGCTGCACACCGCCGAGCTGGGCCTCGGCGATCGGATCGCGGTGGTCGCGGCGGGCGGAGTCGGTTCGTCGATCGTTCAGTTCGCGGCGGCCGCGGGGGTCAGCCAGATCATCGCCATCGATATCAGCGACGAAAAGCTGTCCGCCGTCGCGAAGCTCGGCGCCACCCACACGGTCAACTCGCGCACCGAGGACGCCGCGGCGCGGGTCCGGGAACTCACCGGCGGCTACGGCGTGGAGGTCGCGTTCGAAGCGCTCGGCAGCCCGGCCACCTTCGCGACGGCGCTGGATATTCTCGACGACGGCGGCCGGGCGGTGGTGGTCGGGATCGCGCCGGCCGGATCGACCGGCAGCATCGACCTGGCCCGGCTGGTCCGGCGCAAATTACAGGTCCTGGGTTCCTACGGCGCGAAAGCGCGGACCGATATGCCGGCGCTACTGCGGATGGTCGCGGCGAATACGGTCCGGCCGCAGGAGGTCATCACCCGCCGCTACCCGCTCGCGCAGGCCGACGAGGCCTATCAGGCACTGGCGCGCGGGGAAATCGTCGGGCGCGCGATCATCGAAATGTCCTGAGCCGCCGCGCCACCTGGTCGATCGAGGCGAATTTTCCCGGTCGACCGAGTAGCGTCGAGCCATGCCGACGGAGGTCCGCAACAACTACGCCCTGCAACGCTTCGAGATCACGGTCGACGGCGCGGTCGCGGGCTATATCGAATACCAGGACACCGCCGGTGAGCGCGCGTTCGTCCACACCGAGATAGACGCGCGCTTCGACGGGCAGGGCTACGCCCGCGATCTGGTCGAAGCGGCGCTGCACGCGACCGGAGCCGAAGGACTCGGCGCCCTGCCCATGTGCCGGGTGGTCGGGCATTTCATCGAAACCCGGCCGCAGTATCTGTCGATGGTCCCGCACTGGGCCCGCGACCGGCTGGGGCTGCCGCAGTAGCCGGGCGCTGTACGGGGTCGGGCCCGCCGGACTCGGTACTCGGTGAGGCCCACCCAGATCAGCACGCGCACGACCCCGCCGGACTCGGCGGGGTCGTGCGAGTTCAGTACGCCGCCACCGCCCCGTCCAGCGCCTGCTGCAGATCGGCCCGCGCCAGCCGGGAGATCTCCGCCGGCCGCGCCGGGAGTTCGGTGCGCGGCACGGCGAAATGAAAGCTCGCCGACCTCACCTCCTCCTTGGTCGGTTCCACCGCCGGGTCCGCACGCGGCCCGTAGCTGAGCCCCAGACTCAGCAGGACAGGCCGGACGCCCAGCTTGGCGGTCCGGAACGCGATATGCCCGATCCCGGTGCCGATCGGCTGTACCTGCGCCGGGTCCGCATCGTTGCAGGTGCCCTCCGGGAAGATCGCCAGACTGTCGCCGTCGGCCAGGCGCTCGGCGCAGATATCCATCATCCGCTGCCCGGCCGCGTTCACCGCCCGCAAGCCGTGATCGCTCCCCCGGAAAACCGGGATCCCGCCCATCATGTCGATGCGGCGGCGCAGCTTCGCCTCCTCGAACAGTTCGTCCTTGGCCAGCACCCGGGTACGCCCGATGATGGGCCGCAGTTCACTGCGCCAGGCGGCCGCCGCCAGCGTGTAGGGGTCCAGCCGGGAGAGGTGGTTGACGGCGATCAGCAGCGGGGTCCGGGCCCGGATCAGGTCCCGGATCGCGGGCCGGGCACCGGCGGCGTAGCTGATCCGCGGCCGGTACCGCCGCCCGAGCAGGGCGTAGGCCCCCATCGCCTGGAACCGGTTCTGCCGGTGCGCACGGTAGAAGTCGTACACGTCGTCGCTGTTGCCGAGAAGCACCTCTGGGGGTCGCATACGGCTGACTCTACGAGCCGGGCCCGGCGGTGGCAGCACAGCGCCGAGTGGCCCGGAACCGACGCCCGCGCGAACACTGCGCGAAGCGAACGGGTGATCAGTGGGGCGAGATCGGGCAATAACTGCGATGATGGCCTGGTGGCGCAGGCAGATGACCCCGATGATCGCAAGACCCGGGGCGGCCGCGGTGGCGGGCACGATCCCGAACCTGGTCGTCGCGGCAACCGGCAGGGTGAGCAGGTCGTTCGGGCCGGCACACTACTTGTTTCCTCGACCGACCTGGCCGAGCCCACGTTCCGCCGGACCGTCGTCTACATCATCGAACACAACGACGCCGGGACGCTGGGGGTCGTGCTGAACCGGCCCAGCGAGACCGCGGTGCACGAGGTGCTGCCGCAGTGGAACGAGGTCTGCGCGCAGCCGCGCAATCTGTTCGTCGGCGGGCCGGTCAAACGGGACGCCGCACTGTGCCTCGGGACCGTCCGGGTGGGTTCGTCCATCGAGGGTGTGCCCGGGCTGCGGCGGGTGGACGGCCGGGTGGTGCTGGTGGATCTGGATGCCGATCCGGACCGGATCGGCCCGCTGGTCGAGGGTGTCCGGATCTTCGCCGGGTACGCCGGCTGGACCTTCGGCCAATTGGACAGCGAACTGTCCAACGACGACTGGATCGTGGTGTCGGCATTGCCCAGCGATCCGCTCTCGGGTCGCCGCACCGATATGTGGGCCCAGGTGCTGCGCCGCCAGCCGCTGCCGCTGTCCCTGCTGGCCACCCACCCGATCGAGGTCGAACGCAACTAGAAGTGCCGGGATCCCGCCGGTCGACGGCGGGGATCCGATGGCGCGGCCGCCCCCGCACCGAACCTCACCCGAACCGGGCGATACCCCATCGGGCCTGCGACTGGTTTGCTGGACACGCACCGTGGTAACCGGCCGCTGCGATGCGGGCGGGTTATCGACCGCGGTCATCGTGCGCGAATCACCGGACAGCAGGGAATCGACCTTCGTGAAATCTCCGGGAAAGCCCCGGGGCGGCATGCCGCGAGAGGCGGGAACATGAAACACGTAGTCGTCGGCGGTACCGGACGAATCGGATCTCAGGTGGTGCAGAAGCTCACCGCGGCCGGCCACGAGGCCGTCCCCGCGGCACCGTCCACCGGTGTCGACATCCTCACCGGAAAGGGCTTGGATGAGGCGCTGGACGGCGCCGAGGTGGTGACCAATCTGGCGAACTCACCCACCTTCGACGAGGCATCGCTGGACTTCTTCCGCACCTCGATGAGCACTCTGCTGGCCGCGGGTGAGCGCGCCGGCGTGAAACATCAGGTCGTCCTCTCCATCGTCGGGGTGGACCAGGTGCCGCAACTGGACTACTACCGGGCCAAGACCCTGCAGGAGCAGTTGCTACGACAGGGTCCTACGCCGTACTCGATCGTCCGGGCCACTCAGTTCTTCGAGTTCATGGATTCGGTGATGTCCTGGACTTCCGACAACGACACCGTCCGGCTACCCGCCACCCGCATCCAGCCCATGGCCGCCGCGGACGTCGTCGAGGGGGTCGTCGAGGTCGCCACCCACGCTCCGCTGCAGGGGATACGCAATATCGCCGGACCGGACGTCTTCGGCTTGGACGATCTCGGCCGCCTCACCCTCGCGGCACAGCACGACGACCGGATGGTTGTCACCGACGATACGGCCGGTATGTTCGCGGCCGTCAGCGGCGACGTGCTGACCGCGGGACCGGACGCGCACCTGGCGGGCACGCACTACCGGGAATGGCTCCGCGATCACGCCGCCGCGGGGGCTTAGACACATCGGTCACCATCATGGTCAAGCCTTCGCTCGAGTCGGGTAGGGACATTCACATGTAGGCATAGACAGTGGCGGGCGACGGGCTACGCCACGAGATATTCGCGCACGGTGAAGCCAATGGTGTACAGCCGGCTCAGCGCGGGCCGCGGATCCGCAACAGTCTCCCGATCCGGGCTCCTGGACCCGGCCTCGGCGGCCACGGCACATCGTTGTCGTGCGCGAACCGGTGCGCATCGGCCGCGGTGTTGCTCTTCGGCCGGTCGCGCGCCCAGCCGATATAGCGCGCGGTGAAATCGGGGCCGGTAGCCGCCACGAGCGCGGGATAGCGTGCGGCGGTCTCCCGGGCGCGTTTGTGCAACAGCGCGTGGGCCGACGCCTGTACCGCGTCCTCATCGAAACCGAGGGGTACGGCCTCTCCTGCCACCAGAGCGCGGACCAGGGCTGCCTGGCGGTCGGCCAGGCTCGGTTCTTCCGGCCCGTTCACCGCAGACCGGCCCGCGCGGTCGCGGTGATCGGGGCGCGGGCCGCGGCGTTGGCGAGGGCGTCGAGCTCGTCGAGCAACTCGTACGCCGGCGGGAAATTCCCGTCCCGTTCGAGCATGAGCGGCACGGGATGATCGTGGACGAATTCGGTGACCAGGGCGAGCACCTCGGGCGGCAGCGGATGAAGGTGTGTGTCGTGGTAGCGGCCGCCGGATTCGTGACCGCCCGCGACATGGCAGTAGGCGATCCGCTCGGTGGGCAGCCGGGCCAGTTCGGTATGCGGGTCACGCCCCCGGTTGCGCGCGTTGGCGTACACATTCGCGATATCCAGCAGCAGGTACACACCGGTACGCTCGACGATTTCGGCGAGGAATTCCGATTCGGTGAAATCGTCATCGGGCCAGTCGAACAGCGTGGCGATATTCTCCACGGCCAGCGGTACCTCGAGCGCCGCCCGGGTGCGGGCGATATTGGCAGTCAGCGCGTCGAGCGCATCCCGCGAGCGCGGCACCGGCAGCAGATGCCCGGCCTCCAGGCCACCCGCCCGGACGAAGGCGATATGTTCGCTCACCAGTGGCGCCGCCACCGCCCGCGCACAGGCCGACAAATGGTCTACCCGCGCCTCCTGCACCGGCTCCGCCCCACCCAGGGACAGCGAAATACCGTGCGGGACAACCGCTGTCCCCCGGGCCCGCAGCGCTTCCAGCTCATCGGGTACGCGCACCGCGTCCGCCGCCCGGCCGTCACGGCTCAGCGATTCGGCGATCACCTCGCAGAAATCGAGACCGTCCAACTGATCGATCAACCCGCAGATCTGCGGCCGCCAGCCGATTCCGAGAGCCGATTCGGGGAGCGGACCGGTCACCGATCAACCACCGCATCCACCGCAGCCCCCACCACCGCCGCAGCCCCCACCGCCACCACCGCAGCCTCCGCCGTCACCACCGCCACCGTCGCCACCGCTGTCGCCGCCGCCCGCGGATTCATTGCCGAACCCCGACATCGCCGTATTCAGAGCCGGATCGAGTAGTACCAGCGCGTGGACCCCGAACACCGCCACCGCAAGACCGGCCGCCGCCGGTCCGTACGTCGTGTAGGCGGGGGCGTTCTCCGGGCGTAGGTAGCGGTTGTCCGCGATGGCCCGGTCCAGAGCGGCCCGTCCGGCCGGAGTGATCCGGACGGCGGCCACGACCCGCCACCAGGACAGGGCCAGCAGCAGCAGGATGATGACCAGGAAGATCACCGGGTTGCCGGCGGCCACGCCGGCGATCAGCCGGACCACACCGAAGAGCGCGACCACGACGATCGGCAGCCCCGCCTCCCGCAGTTCCTTCGTAAAGTGGCCACCGGCAAGATAACCGCGTTCGACCAGGGAACCGCGGAGTACGTCCAGTTCCGCGCGGACCCGGCGGGTCACCCCGGTAATGCTCTGGTTCGACTCGTCGAGACGCCCCGCCACCGCCGCGGTGAACGGGTCGAGTCCGGCCGACGCGGCGGACTGCCCGGTCGGATGCCCGCCCGCGTCGATCAACTCATGGCTGCGCAGCAACGCCACCGAGGCCATCACCGCCCGGCGATCGCTGGTCAGCAGCCCCAGTTCGGGCACGGTCAGTTCTCCCGCGGGAGCGGCGGCGGGGGCGCTGACCATCCGGTACCGCAAGCGGAAACCGACACCCACCGCGAAAATCGCGATCGGCACGTACAGCAGCAGGAAGCCGGAGCTCGAAATCCCCCAGGTCTCACCGGCCGACAGCACAGACTCAGCTGCCGACCATCCGGTTACGCGCATACCCACCTCCGGCTCCGCACGATGCTGAAACCAGTATCCGGACCGAATCCCGACGGCGCCACGACGGTCCGGTGGCAGGACCGTAAACCACATGTGGCGGTTCGGGTGTAAGCGCTGCTCACCCCCGGTCGCACAGCAGGGTGCGGAGATCCGGCGCTATCGCCCGCCGGTGCACGGGCCGGATGCGGAACCGCAGCCGGGTTTGTGACAACGCAACACAGCACCGCCTCGATTTCGATAGCGATTCACGGTGCCGTCTTACCAGGTAGCGGCCTTGTCGATGCCTAGGGTCGATACCCATGAAACCTGACCGTCGGAGACCGACTGCACCGTTGCGCCGCCTCCTGCGGCGCGGGCCCACAGCCCCGCATCACGACCACTTCCGCCGCGAGGAAACCCGTACTTTCGACATGGCCCACCCCGTGGGTGTGAATTGCACGAACTCACGGAAAGCGCCCGCGACCCTCCGGTCACCGGGTCGATACGGGCCGGCGCTCCCACGCGGAGTCCGGAAGCAGGCGTCCGGCAGCGGCGGCGCGATCCGGAGCCTCTCGCGTAAAGCCGCGATGGCCGGGGTGCTGCTCTGCACCGCGGGGCTCGGCGCTTTCCCTTCCACCGCGACCGCCGAACCGACCGGCCCCGATGTCTCGTCCTGGCAGCACAGCGGCGGGCGGCCCATCGACTGGTTCGCGGTCCGTGCCTCCGGACACCGTTTCGCGATGGTCAAGGCCACCGAGGGGCTGGATTACATCAACCCGTTCTTCGTCCAGGACAGCCTGCACATGCGAGTCGCCGGGATCGCCCGGGGGACCTACCACTACGCGCGCCCCGAACTCCCGCCGGAACCGCAGGCGGCGCTGTACGCCGCGGTGGTGCTGGGCCAGAACGGGCCGCTGGATATGCCGCCGGTCCTCGATATCGAACACTCCGGCGGACTCCCACCGGCGGCGCTGATCGACTGGACGCACCGCTATCTCAACACCGTGCAGGCGCTGACCGGCCGCGTCCCGATCGTGTACACCTACCCGACCTTCTGGCGGACAGCGATGGCCGACAGCGATCAGTTCCACCGCTACCCGCTGTGGATCGCCGACTATCGTGACCGCCCCGCCCCCGAGGTCCCCGGACGCTGGCCGGCCTGGACCTTCTGGCAGCAGACCGACTCCGGTTCCATCCCCGGTATCCACGGCCCCACCGATGTGAATGTGTACAGCGGCGCCCAAGGCGATTTCGCCCGGTTCGCCCGGATGGGCGGGCTTACCGGCAGCGGAAGCGGATAAGCAACTCTCCGCTTCCGCGTGGAAGCCGGACTACTCGACGCCGATCCGGCCGCCACCGGACTTCCAGACCGCGACCACCGCGGGCCGCGGCTGCCAGGTGCCACCGTCCGGCCAGTGCGAGGCGGGGTTCTCCACCGACGCATCGTCGGTTTCGCCCGGATGCTGCACGCACACGATGACCCGCTCCTCGGTGATCACCGGACCGCAGGTCTCACCGCCCACCGGGACCGACAGGAACTGTTTGGTTTCGCCGCGGCGGTCGCCGTCGAGAACCACCGCGAACAGGCCGTCGTTGGCGTCCAGCGCGTTGCCGTCGGTGCTGATCCACAGATTGCCGTAGGGATCGAACGCGAGGTTGTCCGGGCAGGAGATCGGACTGACTTTCGTCTTGTCGTAACCGGCGAAGTAGGTGTCGGCGGTGGCCGGATCACCGCAGACCAGCAGCAGCGACCAGGTGAATTCGGTGCCGGCGTGATCGTCGGTGATCTCGAGCACCTGGCCGTTCTTGTTCTCGTTGCGCGGATTGGCCTCGTCGGCCGCGGCCTTACCGTCGGTGCCGCGTTTGGTGTTGTTGGTCAGCGCCACATACACCTTGCCGGTCTTCGGGTTGGCTTCGAAATCCTCCGGGCGGTCCATCTTGGTGGCGCCGGCCTTGTCACCGGCGAGGCGGGTGAACACCGCGACCTCCTCCGCCGACATACCGTCCACCAGTGACTCGCCCCGCCCGTCCTCGGCGGTACGCAGGATCGGGATCCACTGTCCCTTACCGGTGAAGCCCTGATCCGAGGGGACCGAACCCGAGCCGTCGATCCGGTCCGGGTGATCGCCGGTCAGTTTCGCGACGTAGAGGGTGCCCGCGTCCAGGATCGTCAGGTTGTGGCGGCGGCTGGCCGCGCCGGTACCGGGTTCGATCTTGCGCGCGGAGACGAACTTGTACATGTAGTCGAAGCGCTCGTCGTCACCGCTGTAAGCGACCACGGTGCCGTCCTCGGTCACATGAATATTTGCGGCCTCGTGCTTGAAGCGGCCGAGCGCGGTGTGTTTGACCGGTGTGGATTCCGGATCCCACGGATCCACCTCGACCACCCAGCCGAAGCGATTGGACTCGTTGGGTTCGGCCGCCACATCGAACCGCTTGTCGAACTTCTCCCAGAAGTGCGGGGAATCGGATTCGCCGATACCGTAGCGCTCCAGCCGTGCGGCGGTGGCCGGGTCCGCGGACGTGCCGATGAAGTAGGCGTTGAAGTTCTCTTCTCCGGAAAGCACTGTCCCCCATGGAGTCACGCCACCGGAGCAGTTGTTGATCGTGCCCAGCACCTTGGTCCCGGTGGGGTCGGCGGTGGTTTTCAGCAGCGGGCTGCCGGCGGCGGGCCCGGTCAGCAGGAATTCGGTGGTGGCAGTGATCCGCCGGTTGTACTTGCCGAACACCGGCTTCAACCGCCCGGTGCCGAATTCGCCGTGCACCTCGACCACTGTCAGGCCGTGCGCGGCCATGGCGATTTCGACCTGCTCCTTGCTGATGGCCTCGGGCTTGTAGCCGGGGAACATGAACACCTCGGTGCTGTATTCGTGGTTCACCACCAGCAGGTACTTACCCGCCTGGCCTTCGATCGGCAGCAGCCCGGCGAAGTCGTTGTTGTAGCCGAACTGCTTCGCCTGCGCGGCGGGTGTCTGCGCGAAGAAATCGAATTCGGGCGCGTCCGCGAACAGCGGATCACCCCAGCGGATGACCACACCCTGCTCGTACCCTTCCGGGATGACGACCGCATCCTCGGTGTTGGGAGCCACCGGAGCGAAACCGGTCCCCGTACCCGGCGCGCCGTCGGCGGTTCCGGCGCCCGCGTCGTCACCGCAGGCGGCCAGCGCGCCGACGGCACCGATCGCGACCACCGCGGCCGCACCGCCCTGCAGCACGCGGCGGCGGGAGATGCCGGCCACGATATCCCCGAAGTAGGTGTTCGACGAGGTGTTGGGTACCTCGTGGAAGCAGGCGTTGCCGCATTTGTACTGGCAGGTCACGCGGGACCGCGAGCCGGCCGGTTCGTGGGCGACGAAGAGCGCAAGAGGTTTCACAGTGGGACTCCTGTTCCGGGCTGAACGCACGCACGCTAGCGGACGCAGGCAAGTCCGAGGAGTCTCGCAGATTAACGACCGGCCAACACGGTAGCCCGGTGGTTGCCCAGGCCACCGTGCCGGGTCAAGAAACGATATTGACCAACCGGCCCGGCACCACGATCAACTTGCGCGGGGACTTACCGTCCAGCAGCGCGGCGATTTTCTCGTCGGCCAGCGCGGCCGCTTCGATCGCCGCCTTGTCGGCGTCCGGATCCACCTGGATACGGCTGCGGACCTTCCCGTTCACCTGGATGGGGTACTCCACGGTCTCGGCGGTCAGCAGCGCGGGATCGGCCACCGGGAACGGACCGTGCGCCAGGGAGTGGCTGTGACCCAGCCGTTCCCACAGCTCCTCGGTCATATGCGGGGCCAGCGGGGCCAGCATCAGCACCACCGGCTCCACCGCCGAGCGCGGCGCGCCCTTCGGGTAGGCCTTGGTCAGGTGATTGGTCAGCTCGATCAGTTTGGCGCCGGCGGTGTTGTCGCGCATGGCCGCCAGATCCTCGTCCACTCCGGCGATGGTCCGGTGCAGCAGCCGCAGGGTCTCGTCGGACGGGTTGTCCTCGGTGACCCGGGTCTCGCCGGTCTCCTCGTCCACCACCAGCCGCCACACCCGCTGCAGGAACCGGTGCGCACCGATCACATCTTTGGTGGCCCACGGCCGGGAGGTGTCCAGCGGACCCATCGACATCTCGTAGAACCGGAACGTATCGGCGCCGTATAGTTCGCAGATCTCGTCGGGCGAGATGGCGTTCTTCAGCGATTTGCCGATCTTGCCGTACTCCTGGTTCACCTCGATCTCGGTGCCCGCGGCGTCGGTCCAGTAGAACCTGCCGTCCCGTTCCACGACCTCGGCCGCCGGAACATAGGCACCGCGCGCGTCGGTGTAGGCGAAGGCCTGGATATAGCCCTGGTTGAACAGGCGCCGGTACGGTTCGCTACCGCTCACCTCACCCAGATCGAACAGCACCTTCTGCCAGAACCGGGCGTACAGCAGATGCAGCACGGCGTGCTCCACACCGCCGACGTACAGGTCCACGCCGCCCGGATCGTCCGCGCCGTGCTCGGCCGTCCGCGGGCCCAGCCAGTAGTTCTCGTTCTCCTTCGCGCAGAACGCGGCGGAATTGGTGGGATCGGCGTAGCGCAGCTGGTACCAGGAACTACCCGCCCAGTTGGGCATGACATTGGTATCGCGCCGGTAGACGCGCGGGCCGTCACCCAGATCCAGTTCCACGTGCACCCAGTCGGTGGCCTTGGCCAGCGGCGGGGAGGGTTCGGAATCCGCGTCGTCCGGGTCGAAGGTGACCGGCGCGAAATCGTCCAGTTCGGGCAGCCGCACCGGCAGCATCGATTCCGGCAGCGCGTGCGGGGCCCCGGATTCGTCGTAGACGATCGGGAACGGTTCACCCCAGTACCGCTGCCGCGCGAACAGCCAGTCCCGCAGCTTGTACTGCACGGTGCCGGCGCCGTGGCCGTCGGCTTCCAGGCGCGCGATCACCGCGGCCTTGGCGTCGGCGATGATCAGTCCGTTCAGGTAGTCCGAGTTGATCGCGGGACCGTCCCCGGAGTACGCGTCGCCGTCGAAATCTTCGGGTGGTTCGACGGTCCGGATGATCGGCAGCCCGAACGCGGTCGCGAAATCCCAGTCGCGCTGATCCTGGCCCGGTACCGCCATGATCGCGCCGGTTCCGTATCCGCTCAGCACATAGTCGGCGATGAAGATCGGGATCCGGGCCCCGTTGACCGGGTTGGTGGCGTAGGCACCGAGGAAGACACCGGTCTTCTCCTTGTTCTCCTGCCGCTCCAGATCCGATTTCGCGGCGATGGCGGTGCGATACGCCGCGACGGCCGCCGCCGGGGTCGCGCTGCCACCGGTCCAGCGGGCGTCGGTATCGTCCGGCCACGCGGCCGCGGTCAGCTGATCGACCATCTCGTGTTCCGGAGCCAGCACCATGTAGGTCGCGCCGAACAGGGTGTCGGGGCGGGTGGTGAAAACCTCCACCTCGCCGGCCGCGGTGACGAACTCGACCCGGGCCCCGCGCGAGCGCCCGATCCAGTTGCGCTGCATGGCCTTCACGTTCTCCGGCCAGTCCACCCGATCCAGATCGTCGATCAGCCGGTCGGCATAGGAGGTGATGCGCATCATCCACTGCCACAGCCGTTTACGGAACACCGGGAAGTTGCCGCGTTCACTGCGGCCGTCGGCGGTGACCTCCTCGTTGGACAGCACAGTGCCCAGACCCGGACACCAGTTGACCATCGAATCGGTCTGGTACACCAGACGATACGAGTCGATCAGCGCCCGCTGTTCCGCGGCGGACATGGCCGCCCAGTCCTTACCCTCCGGCGCCGGGCGCGCCCCCGTCGCGAACTGTCGTTCCAGCTCCTCGATCGGCCGGGCGCGGTCGGCCTCCTGGTCGTACCAGGCGTTGTAGATGCGCAGGAAGATCCACTGCGTCCACTTGTAGTACTCGGGGTCGGTGGTCGCGAAGGACCGTCGCCGGTCGTGCCCCAGGCCCAGCCGGTCCAGCTGCCCCTGCATGGTGGCGATATTGGACTCGGTGGTGTCGCGGGGATGCGCGCCGGTCTGCACGGCGTACTGCTCGGCCGGCAGCCCGAAGGCGTCGTACCCCAGCGCGTGCAGCACATTACGGCCGTGCATCCGGTGATACCGCGCGAAAACATCGGTCGCGATATAGCCCAGAGGATGCCCCACATGCAGCCCCGCCCCCGACGGGTACGGGAACATATCCTGCACGAACAGCTTGTCGGCGGGCACCTCCCCGGCCAGCGGACCGACCGGGTTGGGAGCATGGAAGGTCCCGCGCTCGTTCCAGCGCTCCTGCCACCGGCGTTCGATCTCCCCGGCAAGTCCGGCGGTGTACCGGTGGGCGGGCGTATCGTCGGCCCGGCCCGGAGCGCCGGTATCTGCCGAGCTCTGCCCGGCGGTCTCGGTTGCGCGGGTGTCCTGCACGGCCCTGCCTTCTCTAGCTGCTGATGGGGAGAAATCCGTCGTCGAACAGCCTAAGACTTACCGCCTGACAAGCCCAAAAAGGCGGAGCCGGTGGCGCTGGTCACGGTGGGTTCGGGTGTGCGCCGGAAACCGGCGCTGATAATCTCACCTGGTGTTTGTCGTCGCGATTCTGCTGTTCGTCCTGGCCCTGGTTGCCCTGACGACGGGCGTGCTCGGACTCATCGGCCGCCTACCCGGCAACCGCTACATCGGCGTCCACACCGAAGCCGCACTGCGCGACGAGACCGCTTTCCGCACCGCGAACCGGGTCGCCGCGCCGACCTCGGTCGTCTCCGGCGCCCTGCTCGCCGCGGGCGGGCTGGTCGTCCTGGCCGCCGGAACGCTCACCGGGATCCTGGTAACCGTCGGCGTGCTGGTCATCGCCCTGTTCACGCTGGGTTCCGGCGCGAACGCCGGGGCGCGGGCCGCCGAGGCCGTCGCCCCACCGGAGGAGACCGGCGGCTGCGGCGGGTCCTGCGGCGGATGTTCGCTGAAGGCCACCTGCGAACCCGCCGCCGAATCGCAGCCGGCCTGACCGTCAGCCCAGCCAGTCCAGGACAGAGGCCGCGGTCCACGACTGCTGCATACTGCCCAGCGGCTCCCCGGTGAACGGTTCGTAGTATTCGGCGAAGCTACCGTCACTGGCCTGCCGCAGCGCCTCGGCGCGCAGCATGAACGAGCGCTCCGCCCAGCCGCGATGAGCGAAGACCCAGGAGAACAGCCAGCTCATCACCGGCCACACCGGGCCCCGCCAGTACTCGCGGGGGCGGAAATCCTTCGATACCGGCGAGGTCGAGGGCGGTAGTGCGTAGCGCAGGTCGGGGTGACCGCAGAACCGCGGCCCCTCGAACAGCCGCAGCAGGTTGCGTTCGGCCGCGCGGGGCAGCCCGCCGCAGATCAGCGGGGCGAACATGGCCAGGGTCTCGGTCGTGATCCAGCGGTGCAGCCGGGTGTCGTAGTCGCGGGCGGCGCCGGTGCGGGCATCGGTGGTGGCGATCACGCCGGCGCGGAACCGGTCGGCCCAGCCGAACAGTTCCTTGGTGTCGGCCCGAGGCTGGTGATACTCCTCACCGATCTGCCCGAGCACCTCGCAGGCCAGGGCGAAGATCGCGGTCACGAACACGTCCTCGACGGCGAAATCCATCGCGGTGCTCAATGCGACGTCGTCGTAGCGGGCGCGCCGCATCTGTTCCACCAGCCACAGGTACCGGTCGTATTCGCGGTCGGTAGGCCGCTGTGAGGGGTCGTCGATGACGAGTACGTCCTCGCGGCGGTAGGGCGGCAGGTCCGGGCCGGGCACCACATTCTGGTAGGCCCGGTCCCAGCGCGGGGAATTGTCCATTCCGGATTCCCAGCCGTGGTACAGCGTGATCCGGCCACTGCCCAGGGGGTCGCGGGCGTGCGCCAGCCAGCGGTGCCAGCGCACCAGATCGGGCCAGCGGCGGTTCAGGAACGCCTCGGCCACCGACCGGGTGCTGCGCCCGTGCCGCCGCGAATGGTCCAGGATCCGCTGCACCGCGATGGCGTGCACCGGCGGCTGGGTGATCCCGGAGGTATCCGGACCGTCCGGGGCGGCGGCGGCCAGCAGCCGGCATTCCCAGCGCGCCGGGCCCGGGAAGTAACCGTCCACGCCGTTGGCGAACACGATGTGCGGGATCATCCCGTTCTTCCACTGCGCCGAAAGCAGGGTGTCGAGTTCCATCACGGCGCGTTCCACGCTCAACGGTGCCAATCCCACCGCCACGAACGCCGCGTCCCAGCTCCACATATGCGGATACAGGCGTGGGGCGGCGCTGGTCATGGTCCCCAAGTCGTTGCCGCGCAGCAGGTACGCCGCGCGGGCCGCGAGTTGGGTCGGTGTGAAACCCGGGTGTGCCATCTCTACATCTTGCTCGTTCGGCCGGGCATCACGCCCGGTTCAGTGAGGGTGATCGCAATATCTACCCAGTTACGGTTTCGCGTCTGTGTGCGCAATATTTCCGCTGTGTTTATGGGCTGTGTTCATGGCGTCACCCACGTCGTCACGGCCACGGACTGCGCCGGCCGGATCCGACCGCTCGCGAACGTGCCCGGCGGCGGCGCCGAACTCGGCGAGGCCCTTGTAGGTTTTGGGGAGTAAGGGCCCCGTGCGGAAGTGCACCGCAGAACACAGGAGGTTGTGCCGTGGAGTACGCAGCGGATGAATCCGGCCGGGACCGGCCCTTGGCGTTGATCACCGGAGCCGGGCGTGGGCTCGGCGCGGCGATCGCCCGCGAACTCGCCGCCGACCACGGGTTGCTGCTGGGCGCGCGCACGGCCGCCGGTCTGGAATCCATCCTGGCCGAGCTCCCGGGTGCGACCAGCTGGCCGGTGGAGCTCACCGACTACCCGGCGGTCGCCGAGGCCGTGCGACCGATCGACCGGCTGGACGTCCTCGTGCACAACGCCGGTATCGCCGATCTCGGCACGATCGCCGAGTCCTCGGTCCGCCAGTGGCGCGAAACGCTCGAAGGCAACCTGATCGCCGTGGTGGAGCTGACCCGGCTGCTGCTGCCCGCCTTACGGGCTACCAACGGACATGTCGTGCTCATCAATTCGGGTGCCGGCCTGCGGGCGAACGCCGGCTGGGCCTCCTACGCGGCGAGCAAGTTCGGTCTGCGGGCCTTCGGCGACGCGCTCCGGCTCGAGGAACCCTCGATCCGGGTGACGTCGATCCATCCCGGGCGGATCGACACCGATATGCAGCGCGACATCGTGGCCGGGGAGGGCCGCCCCTATGACTCCGCGCAGTTCCTGCGCCCGGAAACCGTCGCCCGCGCGGTACGCACAGCGATCGACACACCCCGCGACGGCCATCCCACCGAAATCGTGCTGCGGCCGCGCTGACCGCTCGCCCGCCGAACACGGCCCCACCTGCTCCAGGACCGTTTCGATAGCACGCGGGATCTACGAATGCGCTGCGTTGTCAGCGATTCGTCCCGATCTCGGGGTGGGCACGACCCGCGGTCCACGGTCCGGCGGGCCGGACAGGGCTGAGACCCGGCCGATGGTCACCTACCGGCTTCTCGTCCGGGTTACCGGTTCCTGTTCGCTCGGTCAGTGTTCGTCGTAGTGCCCGTTGTGGGGCGCATGGCGGTGGCCGTCGTGGATGTAGTCGACATGGTCGCCGTGCGGCACCGCGACATGCCCGCAGCCCTCGCCGTGCACATGCTCGTGGGCGCTGTGTTCGGCATGCCCCTCGGGTTCGCATTCGTCGTAGTGGCCGGCGTGCTCGCGGTGCAGATGCCCGTCGTGGACATAATCCACGTGGTCGCCGTGCGGCACCGCGACATGCCCGCAATCCGGGCCGTGCACATGGGTGTGTTCGGTGTGCTGATCGTGTGCCGTTGTCATCGATGTTCCTTCTTTCCTCGAATCGGTCAGCTGGAACTACGCACACAGTTACATTATCAAGTGCGCATCACTGCAGATAGCTGGACATTCACCGATTTCCCGATATACAGTGCGCCCGACCCCGCCGGGACGGTCCGGACCCGATACGCCGAACACCGCAGCAACACAGCGGCGAAGGCGTGATCCGGCCGCCACGGCACAGCGCGATCGACGTCGGCGGCCTGCGGATGACGAGCCCGCAGAAGCCCGGTGGCGGGGTCGGCGAGGGCCAGTGGAGTTACCGAGTCATCCGATCTCTAAACTTTGTTCTAGGGATTTCCAAAAAATTCCTTCGCTCGGAGGCCCTCCGCGGCGTAATGTCTCAAATGTTCGAAACCGCCGGGACACAGGCGATTCGGTCCGGCGGTACTCGGACAGCGTGCTCGTCCCAGCTGTAAACCACCCTTGGCGACATCGTGATCAGATCGGACATGTGAACCCATGAGGATCCGCAAGATTGCCGCGGCCGTAGTGCCGTTGCTTGCCACCGCGACCTTCGGCTCGGCAGCCGCCCACGCAAACCCCACCCCCACCCCCGATATCGGTTACCGCACCGAACTCGTCGGAAAAAACGTGGTGACCACCCTGACGCACGGAAAGTTCGATATCGACGGCGAAACCGTCGATATCGTCGACGAATCCGGCGCGACAGTGGTCACCCTGCCGCTCGCGGTACGCGAGGGGACCACCGAATATCCACTGCCGCACGCGATCCGCGACGAGGGCCGGGTTCTGGAACTCACCGCGGTCAAGGACCCGGCGAAGGCGCGCCCGGCGGAAGCGCGGCCGGAGACCGAGTTCGTGGCGTCACCGCAGGAAAACTTGGCCGCCCAGAGCAATTTCGCCTCGCAGTTCGGAATCGCCACCGCCATCGGCGGATTCGTCGGCACTGCCATCGGCGCACTCATCGGGCTCGCCGGCATCATCGGCGGTCCGACTGTCATTGCCAGCGTGATCACCGGCGCCACGATCGGCGGGATCATCGGCACGATCGTGGTCGGCGGGCCTGCCCTCGTGATCGCGGCGGTAGACCTGGTCAACACGCTCGGCGCGGCCCCCGGCACCACCCAGTGGGCACCGAAGAAGGCTGTATCGGAGAACTGATACCACGCTCAGGAACTGTGACCCGGGAGTTGTGCCATCGCACCGTCTCCCGGGTTCTCTGCGCCGGACTTGCTGTACGTGTTACTCGATAACACTGGTGCGTCCATGGCCTGCCCACTTGCCGGCCATGGACGCACGCACCATCAGCACCTCAGGCGATACCGGCGACCGGTTCCGGATTGACCTGGTCCCGCCAGGCGATCGCCTCCCGTACCTCGGTCAGGTCGTAATCGGGCCCGTTGATGCCGATCGTGAACAGCGTCGCGCCCGCGGCGAGATAGGCGGGTGCCGCCTCGGCACCGGGCCAGGACACCGATCGTTCGATCTTCTTCGACTCGGTCCCCACCTGCGCGCAGTGATCCTCCAGGATGCCGCTCTTGCGGGTGAACACATCCAGTTCGCCGAAGCTGTGCCAGATATCGGCGTATTCGGCGACCAGCCGCAGCGTCTTCTTCTCACCGCCGCCACCGATCAGGATCGGTATCTGCCGGACCGGCTGCGGATTCAGTTTCGCCAGTCGCCCGGTGATCCGGGGCAGGTATTCCTTGAGCAGGTTCAGCCGGCTCCCCGCCGTCCCGAACTCGTAGCCGTATTCGTCGTAATCACGCTCGAACCAGCCCGAACCGATCCCCAGGATCAAGCGGCCACCGCTGATCTGGTCGACCGTGCGCGCCATATCGGCGAGCAGATCCGGGTTGCGGTAGCCGCCGCCGGTCACCAGTGCGCCGATCTCGACGCGTTCGGTCTGTTCGGCGAACGCACCGAGCATGGTCCAGCATTCGAAATGGGCGCCGTCGGGGTCGCCGTAGAGCGGATAGAAGTGGTCCCAGTTGAACACGATGTCCACGCCGGCGTCCTCGCCCCGCAACACCGCGTCGCGAATGAGTCCGTAATCGGGGGCATGCTGGGGCTGGAGTTGAATTCCGATCCGAACCGGTCGGCTCATCTTCTTTGACTCCTCGTCGTCGGGTTGATCTCCCGTATCCGAGGCTACTGCGTCCACGCCGCGGCCTCCGGCCGAGCAGCGTGCGTGCGCTCGGTCCGATCACCACAGCGTGCTAGCGGATGCGGCCGGTGGTTTCCGCCGGATTTCATCCAGCGCCCGGGCGAATTCGGGGTGCGCCCGCACCACGATCGCGGTTCGGTCGTCGTCTAGACGGGCGCGCAGAATCGGACGTGCATAGCTGAAAGCGGCGCGGGCCAGGACGATGCCGTAGACGAGGCTGAGGGGCGCTGCCAGCATGAAGGCTCCTGATCTGGAGCTCGGGGCGATAAAGTCCGGTATCGAGCCGGACAGGATCGTTGCCGCCAACGCACCGAGGAGCAGACCGATCGGCGCCAGCGCGGCCACCAGCAGAAGCGCTCCCGCGCAGCGTAAGAAAAGCCGGCGGTTACGACAGCGTTGGCAGCGCGGCCACGGCCCGGTGACCACGGCGTCCGCGCGTGGATCTCGAAAGAGCCGGAACCAGCTTCGGCCACCTCGGAAACCCTGCCGAAAAGTGATCTGCCGGGAGCCGAGCACACGGGTCGCGAACCGCACCCGGACAGCCTGTCGTTCTCGAGTGACGATTCCGTGCTGGACACACCGGTCCGGTAGTGCTTCGGCGACCGGAAAAAGCGCGGTTCCGGCGCCCGCTGTGGCCGCGTCCGGCCGGATCGCAATCATCACTTCTGTCTTCGCCGACATCGCTTCGGATGCCGACCGTCGATAGCGGTGCATCGGAGAACCCCCCTGATACTTCACGAAATATCCGATCCACATGATGCCACGCATCCGGTGGCCGGCCCGGCCGAGCGGATCGGCGCGAACAATCGTGCATGGATTTCGTAACGGATGAATACAGCCGTTTTCCAGGTAGTTTTCGCCGATAGCATTTCAGGTGCGTCTTGTTGTCACGGCCTGCGGCCGGCAATTCGCGCGGAAGGAGGTTCGATCCGGTCACCCGGCCGGCAGGTTGCTCCGATCGGCATCGCCACCGGCAGGTCATCGCGGCCGTCGACACGGAAAGGTAGGACGATATGCAGCCCTCGGGGAAATACATCGTGGCGGGAGTCGATGGGTCCGAGACATCGCTGGGAGCCGCCAGATGGGCCGCGTCGTTCGCCCGCGCGCTGGGCTTACCGGTGCATCTGGTGCACTCGTCACCGGCACCGGGGCCGATGCCGGACGCCGCCTGCACACCTGCTGAGCTGGCGGAAAAGCAGCGCGAATATCAGACCGAATTGCTGACAACGGCCGAAGCGTCGCTGCGGCAGTGGGCGCCGGAGGTCGAGCTGAAGTTGGTCGCGGACACCGAATCGCCCGCCAAGGGGCTGGTCGAGGCAGCAGCGCAGGGGGCGATGATCGTATTGGGCGCGACCGGCGCCGGATCGGTCGAACGGTGGTTACTGGGCTCGACCGCCCTGCGCGTCGCCAACAACGCGCACTGCCCGGTGGCGATATGGCGCGGCGATCCGGACAACGCCGCCCTCGACAACCGCCCGATCGTGGTGGGAACCGACGGAAGTCCGGCCTCGGAAGCCGCGACCGATCTCGCGTTCGAATGGGCGCAGCTGTTATCCGTCACGGTGGTTCCGCTGCGGACTTGGACCGACAGTTCCGTCGTCGGCGCAGCGATGCCCACCGCGATGCAATTACTGGGTCCGACGGGTCTGATGGTCGATTGGGAAGCAATCGCGCGCGCCGAGGCGGAGACACTCTCGAAAATCATCGCGCCATATCTGAAGCAGTACCCCGACGCCGTCGTCCAGCCACTGTCCCGGCGGGGGTCCGCGGCCCGCGAACTCCTACACGCCCTCGACGATGCCCAGATGGCGATCGTGGGCAGTAGAGGCTGGGGCCGTTTCCGCGGCGCCCTCCTCGGCTCGACCAGCCAGAACCTCCTGCACCGCGCCGACCGCCCGATCGTCATCTACCGCACCACGGACACCTGACCACACCCCGCGCGAAAGCCATAGGCCCGGATGAAACACAGGCCAGCTGATCCGCCGGGCTACGAGAGAGTTTGAGCGTGACAATCCTTGACCTATCCGGAGCGACGTGGTTCAAGAGCAGCCGCAGCGGCAGCCAGAGTGCGTGCGTCGAAGTGGCTTGGCTGAAAGGCGGCGATGTCGGCGTTCGTGACTCGAAAGATCCGAATGGCCCCGCATTGGTATTCACCGGAGGGCAATGGGACTCGCTCGCGGCAGGTATCCGGGAAGGAAAATTCACTCCCCTGTCTTGACAACCCTCGTTTCAGACGAGTATTTGCCCGTCGCGCGAACTGACGGGCAGGCCGAGTAGGGCATGCCGGTCCGCTGCCCATCAACGATGCTGCCTGCCCGTCTCGGAGACAGTCCTGCATGGATTTCATAACGGATGAATACCGGCGTTTTGCGAGTGTTTTTCGCCGGTAGCATTTCGGGCGCGTCTCGTTGTCACGGCCTGCGGAGGGGTCGGCGAATAACGCACAGAGGGAGGCTTTTGCTCATGGCTGTGTGCACGACTCGGGACAATGTGAACATTTATTACAAGGATTGGGGTGCCGGGCGGCCTGTGGTGTTCATCCACGGCTGGCCGCTCAATGCGGACGCCTGGGACGACCAGATGAAAGCCGTGGCCGATCGCGGTTATCGCGGTATCGCGCACGACCGGCGCGGGCACGGGCGCTCGGACCAGCCTTGGAACGGCTATGACTTCGACACCTTCGCGGACGACCTGAACGACCTGCTCATCGCGCTCGACGTGCACGATGCGACGCTGGTGGCGCACAGTATGGGCGGTGGTGAACTCGCTCGCTATATAGGCCGGCACGGGACCGGGCGGGTCCAGTCGGCGGTGCTGCTGTCGGCGATTCCGCCACTGATGATCAAGACCGAGACCAATCCAGAAGGTGTGCCGGAGAAGGTTTTCGAGGAGATCAAATCCGGGATCGTCAACGAGCGTTCACAATTCTGGAAAGACACGTCCGAGGGGTTCTTCAGCGCGAACCGTCCGGGCACCAAAGCAACTCAGGGGAATCGGGATGCGTTCTGGTTCATGGCGATGCACGAGAGCATCGAGGCGGGGGTGAAATGCGTTGACGCATTCGCTTATACGGACTTCACCGAGGATCTGCGGAAATTCGATGTGCCCACGCTGATCGTGCACGGTGACGACGATCAGGTCGTGCCCATCGATGCCACCGGCCGCAAATCCGCGGAGCTCATCGCCGACTCGACTCTGAAGGTGTACGAGGGAGGTTCGCACGGTATCGCGCTCGTACCCGGGGACAAGGAGCGCTTCAACGCCGACCTGCTGGATTTCCTCGATAGCTGAGCGGAGCCGGACCGCGTTCCCCGCCTTCTGGGGAACGCGGTCCTTCGCCCGGCGCGGAGGCGGGATCAGCCTCGAACGGCTGCCATCAGGGTGTCGAGTGATTCCGCCGCGGGGAGGGCGAGCGCGTATGCGGCGACTGTGCGGGCAGCTTCCGGGGCCAGCCGGTCTTCGACGTTGAGGTCGAACTTCAGGGTGAGTTCGTCGTCGGAGAGCGGGTTCGCCGGGCCGCCGCGATTGTGGTCGACGCGCGCCTGGTGCCAGGCGCCGTCGCGGGTACGCACCCGCAGGACTGCCGGGAATTGGTGCGGGTAGATCTCGTCGCAGCGGTCGTCGCTGTGGCTGGTGACCAACCGCGCGAGTTCCAGAGTGCGCGGATCCTTCGCGG
Organism: Nocardia sp. NPDC051750; assembly: GCF_044453135.1. Classification (NCBI taxonomy): domain Bacteria; kingdom Bacillati; phylum Actinomycetota; class Actinomycetes; order Mycobacteriales; family Nocardiaceae; genus Nocardia; species Nocardia sp. NPDC051750. Next base: position 670,601 of record NZ_JBITCK010000001.1, read on the forward strand.
CCTCGTCGGTGAAATCGGCATGTCCCACACCGAGTCCCGAGCCGCCGAGCAGTGCGCGGGCCACGGTGAACGGGCCCGAGAACGCCGCGTGGTATCCCGATTCGGGGGCGGCCTTCGCGGCGGGCGGTTCGGCGATGGTCCGCAGCACCGGTTTCGGGACGCCGAGCTGGATCTCCACGATGTCGGCGGGATCCACGTCGTGGCGAAGGATACGGGCCGCGTCGATTCCGGCGTGGGTGAAGTGGTTGCAGGGGTAGGGCTTGAAGAAGATACCGGGGAGTTCCCAGTGGTCGCCGAGCCGGTCGAGGACCTTCGCGGTGTCCGCGCGGTCGCCGCAGAAGGCGTGCAGGAAACCGAAGCGGCCTTCGATCACCGTGGGCGGTCCGGTGAGACCGTGCCGCGCGAATTCCGCTGCGGTGACACCGGAATGCGCGGCCCAACCGCAATGTGCGCGTTTGACCGTGCCGCCGGTCCGGTTGGCTTCGAGCAGGCCGGCGCCGAAGCTGGCGGCGATACCCATGGCGTCGGCGATACCTTCGGCGTCCAGGCCGTAGAGCATGGCCGCGGCGGCGGCCGAGCCGACCGCGCCGCAGATGGAGGTCGCGTGCTGGCCGCGTTCGAAGAACTCGGAATTGCCGAGTTCTTCGTCGTATCCGCCCATTCCGAGGCGGACCGCGATCTCGATACCGACGCCCGCGGCGTCGAGGACCGCGGCGCCGGACGCACTGGTGGCCTCTCCGACTGCGAGCGCGGCGGGGATCACCGACGCCGACGGGTGCAGGACCGACGGCAGGTGGGTGTCGTCGGAGTCCATCGAATGCGCGAGGGTGCCGTTGATCAGGGCGGCGGTGGCTGCCGGGAACTGTTCCCCGGTGCCGATACCGGTGGCCCGGGGCGCACCGGCCCAATCGCGGGCCACCGCGGTGACCGCGCGAGCCGACGGCTGGGCATGCGCCGCGAGCGAGTTGCCGAGAACGTCGAGGACCCGCCGGGCGACATCTTTGCGCAGGTCCGCGGAGAGTCCGTCGGTGCGGGTCCGGTCGGCGAGCGCCGCGAGGCGGCCGACAACAGTGCCTTCGAAGTCGTGACGAGTACTCACCGGGACACCACCGCGACCGGTCGAACAGGCGAACCGGTGCCGCCGGTGATCCGCAGCGGCGCCATGACGAAGGTGAACTCGGTGAGCCCGCGCTCGCTCGCGGCCTCGAGGTTCAGGTGTTCGATGATGTGGATACCGTTCTCCACCAGCAGAATACGATGCACCGGGAGCACGCTGTGCCCCTTGCCCGGCGGAATGTGTTCGAAGGCGGTGGTATCCGCGCCCGTCGCCACGATTCCCGCGTCCGCCAGCCATTGCGCCGCGCCGACCTCGGCGCCCGGCACACCGTCCTGCTGGCCGAGATACCGCTGCGCGTCGTCGAAGTGGCGGGCCCAGCCGGTGCGGATGAGCACCACATCACCGCGGCGCGGGGTCACCCCGGCGGCGTCGGCGGCGGCGCGCAGGTCCTGTTCGGTGACGGCCTGGCCGGCGTCGAGAGCGTCGACACCGCGCACCCGCGGGATATCCAGCAGCAGCCCGCGGCGGAGCATGAACGGGATGTTCTCCGCGCCGTGCCGGGAGTGGCGGCCGCCGCGCTGCGCCTCCTCGGCGTCGATATCGCCGTGCAGTTTGCCACAGTGGCTGACGTGCGACAGGGCGTCCACATGGGTGCCCACGTGCCCGCCGGTCACGATGATCTCGTTGGAGGCCGAACCGCCGTCGGGGCGGACCATATCGCCGTGCCGGCGGATCAGGGTCATCCGGAAGCCGGGATGGTTGGGCGAACACGGCATACCCGTCGTATAGGGATGCCCCAGCTCGACCACGTCGAGTTCGCTGCCCACCACGGCGTTCAACAGTGCATCGGGGCCCGCGGTGACGGTCTGTTCGGTCATGCTTTCACTCCTCGTGCTGCTGTGGCCCGGGCTCGGTCGAGGACGACGCGAGCGTTCGCGACGACGGCCGGGTCGATGAATCGGCCGTTCTCGTCGAGAACCGCGGATTCGCCGGCTGCCATGGATGCGGCCGCGTTGTCGACGATCCGCTGTGCCCGGTCCCGTTCTTCCGCCGACGGCGTATAGGCCTCGTTGACGATGTCGATCTGATTCGGGTGGATGACGGAACGCCCGAAGAAGCCCTGGGCACGGCCGGCGCCGGAGGTCCGGGCCAGTCCGGCCGAATCATCCACAGCCGTCCACACGCTCTGGACCGGCGAAGACAATCCGGCGGCACGTGCCGCGGTGACGATCCAGCCGCGCGCCCAGGCGAGTCCCTCGGGTTCGGTACGCATATCGGCCGCGAGGTCCGCCTCGCCGAGCGCGATCCCGGTGACCCGGGGGTGGCAGCGCGCGATCTGCGGTGCCGCCAGCAGGCCCGCGGCGGATTCGACGATGGCGTGCACCGGGCAGCCGAGCCGGTCCGCGGTCGCCGTCACCGTTTCGGGACTGTCGGCTTTCGGCAGCCGGACCCCGGCGGGCGCACACACAGCGGACGCCAGCGCGGCGATTTCCTGTTCGAGCCAGTCCGATCCGATGGCGTTGAGCCGCAACCAGATCGCCCGGTCCGGCGGAGCGGTGCGCAATGCGTCGAGTGCGTTTTCCAGGGCGCGGTCCTTCGCGCCCACCGGTACCGCGTCCTCCAGGTCGATCACCACGGCGTCGGCGGCGCTGTCGATCGCCTTACCGATCCGGTCCTCGCGATGTCCCGGTACGTACAGCCAGCTGCGCGGGGTCATACCGGCTCCACCGCCGGGGCGTTCGCGGGCCGGTGGCCGAGCGCGCGGGACACCCGCTGCGCCGCGTCGACCAGGGCGCTCTGGTGCCGATCGCAGGCTTCGTCGGTCATCCGGTAGCTCGGCCCGCAGACCGAAACCGATCCGACCACCGCACCGTCGGCGCCGAAAACCGGGGCCGCCATCGACCCCGCACCCTCCTGGCGTTCGCCCGTGGACCGGCACACACCTCGTTCGCGTGCCTCCCGCAGCGCCGCCCGCAGCGCGTCCGGATCGACGATCGTGGTCGCGGTGAGCCGCGGCAGCGGCCGGGACAGGAGATCCTCCTGCTCCGCCGCGGAGAGATGGGCAAGGATGACGCGGCCCGACGAGCCACTGTGCAGTTCGAAGCGACGGCCCAGTTCAACGGTCATTTTTATCTCCTGGGTACTCTCGACCTGGTCGAGGTACACGCGACCGCCCGGCAGCCGGCCGGTCACCGTCGCGGTCTCGCCCGTGGCCCGCTGGAGATCGACCAGCGCCTCGCGCGCCACCCGGCGCAGCGGGGAGACGTCCAGGGCGCGCGCGCCGAGCGTCGCGGCGGCCGGACCGAGCAGGTAGCGGCGGGTCGAGGGCTCGTAGAGCAGGAGCCCGCATTCCACGAATGTCGTGAGGATGCGATGGGCGACCGCCTTGGAGATCCCGGTCGAGCGGGCGATCTCCGAGACACCGAGGGCGCTCGACCGGCGACCGAACTCGAGCAGCACCTCGGCTGCCCGCGCGGCGGACGTGGTGCCGCCACTGGAGGTCTCCATCGTGGCTCCGTTCTCCGGATCGGTTCGTCTGTCGTCAGGGATCTGTCGTTCCGCCGGGCGCGCCGGGAGCGACGCGATCGACCAGGAACTGAACAAGTTGTACCGCTTAGCGAAACGATTGTCCAGACGCGGCCAGCGCTTGGATTAGCTGTTTCTGCGGAGTTAATCGTTTAATCAGGCACTTGTGTCCAGATTGCGGAACGTGCATAGTGCAGGGGACCACATTCTTGCGTTCCGCTAGCCGGAACACGATTGGAGGAAGCGTGGAGGGTCCGGATTTCGATCTCGTCGTCGCGGGTGCCGGCGGCGGGCTGGTCGCTGCGCTGCGCGCCGCCGAGCTGGGCGCGAATGTCCTGGTGATCGACGCCGACGAGCACTTCCAGCGCGGTAACAACACCTCGATGTGCACCGCGATGATCCCGGCCGCCGGCACCCGCTGGCAGCAGGCCGCGGGCGTGCAGGACAGCCCGGACCGCTTCCTCGACGACATCGCCCGCAAAACGGCGGGCACCGCCGATCAGCGGGTGGCCCGCGCACTGGCCGAGTCGAGCGCATCGCTGGTCACATGGCTGGCCGATGCGCAGGAGCTCGAGCTCGAACTGGTCACCGACTTCCGCTACCCCGGCCACACCGCCGACCGCTGCCACAGCATCCCGGGCCGGCACGGCTCCAAGCTGCTGCGTCACCTGGTGCAGCGGGCGCAGGCGCATCCCGGGATCGAACTGATCGCCCCGATGAGCCTGCGGGATGTGCACACCACCGACGGCCGGGTGACCGGGGTCGAGATCGCCACCCCCGACGGCAACAGCGAGCAGCTGACCACGCCCGCCGTTCTGCTGGCGACGAACGGGTTCGGCGCCGACCGCGACCTCGTCCGCCGCCATCTGCCCGAGATCGCCGACGCCCACTATCACGGCGGCCAGTTCAGCCGCGGTGACGCGCTGCGCATCGGCCGCGAGCTGGGCGCCGACAGCGGTTTCCTCGACGCCTACCAGGGCCATGCCGCGCTCTCCTCGCGCAGCCAGACGCTCATCGGGTGGGCCACCGTCGTGCACGGCGGCATCATCGTCGACAGCACGGGCCGCCGCTTCGCCCCCGAAACGACCGGCTACTCGGAGTTCGCCGCCATTCTCGCCGGCCGTCCGGGCGGTGCCGGCTGGATCGTCATCGACGAGCACATCGAAGAGCTGTGCTCGGTATTCGACGATTTCCGCACCGTCGTCGCGAGCGGGTCGCTGATCCGGGCTGCCACCGCGACGGGGCTGGCCGAGAGCATCGGGGTGCCCGCCGCGGCCCTCGAGGACGAACTCGCCGCCGCGCACCGCGCCGCAACCGGGGAAGAACCCGACCGGCAGGGACGCACCGATACCCGCCACCCGCTGACCGCGCCCTACATCGCGATCGCCATCACGCCGGCGCTGTTCCACACCCAGGGCGGCCTCGTCGTCGATGAACACGCACGGGTGCTCGCCGGTGGCACACCGATCCCCGGCCTGTACGCCTCGGGCGGCGCGGCCATCGGAATCTCCGGCCACGGCGCCGGCGGTTACCTCGCGGGCAACGGCCTGATCACCGCACTCGGCCTGGCCTTCCTCGCCGCCGAGCACGTGACCAGCGCAGTCGCCGCCTGACAACTGAACACATATCCAGATATTCGCCAGGAGAAGAAATGACCACCTACCTGATCAAGAACGGCACCGTCGTACGGACCGAGGACGCGGCTCCCGCCGAGGGCGAAACCGCCGATATCCTCATCGTCGACGGCAAGATCGCGGCCATCGGGCCCGATCTGAATGCCGAGGGCGCCGAAATCGTCGACGCGACAGGCAAGTTGGTCTTTCCCGGCGTCGTCGACGCACATCAGCACTGGGGTATCTACAACCCGCTGGCCGAGGACACGCAGACCGAATCCCGCGCCAGCGCGCAGGGCGGCGTCACCACCGCGCTCACCTATATGCGCACCGGCCAGTACTACCTGAACAAGGGCGGCGCCTACGCCGACTTCTTCCCCGAGGTGCTGGACGCCTCGGCCGGCCGCAGCTATATCGACTACGCCTTCCACCTGGCGCCGATGTCCAAGGAACATATCGGCGAGATCCCCGACCTGGCCTCGGACCAGGGCGTGACCTCCTTCAAGATCTTCATGTTCTACGGCAGCCACGGGCTGCACGGGCGCTCTACCTCGCAGAGCGATTTCCTGATGATCCCCGAGGACGAACGCTACGACATCGCGCATTTCGAGTTCGTGATGCGCGGCGTGCAGAAGGCCCGCGAGCAGTTCCCCGAACTCGCCCCGCATATCTCGCTCTCGCTGCACTGTGAGACCGCCGAGATCATGAGCGCCTACACCAAGATCGTCGAGCAGGAAGGCACGCTCAGCGGACTCGCCGCCTACAGCGCTTCCCGCCCGCAGCACTCCGAGGGCCTGGCGGTGACCATCGCGTCCTTCCTCGCCGACGAGACGGGTCTGCCGAATATCAACCTGCTGCACCTGAGCTCGGCCAAGGCGCTGAAAGCCGCCATGAAGATGGCCGAGGCGTTCCCGCATGTGAACTTCCGCCGCGAGGTCACCATCGGGCATCTGCTCACCGATATCGACAACGCGAACGGCCTGGGCGCCAAGGTGAATCCGCCCATCCGCCCGCGCGAGGACGTCGAGGCGCTGTGGGAGCACCTGCTCGCCGGCAATATCGACTGGGTCGTCTCCGACCACGCCTGCTGCAAGGACGAGGTGAAATTCGGCGAGGACCGCGACGACGTGTTCGCCGCCAAGTCCGGATTCGGCGGTACCGAGTATCTGCTGCCAGGACTGGTCACCGAAGGACGCAAGCGCGGCCTGTCGCTGCGCCGGATCGCCCAGCTCATCGCCTCGAACCCGGCCGACCGCTACGGTCTGCCCGGCAAGGGCCGCCTCGCCGAAGGTGTCGATGCCGATATCGCCATCGTCGACCCGAACCGCACCTGGACCGTGCGCGCCGCCGATTCCGAATCCACCCAGGAATACACACCGTTCGAAGGTTTCGAGCTCGGCGCGGCCGTCACCGACACCTTCGTGCGTGGCAACCGGGTGCTCACCGACGGCGTGGTCACCGGTGAGCCCACCGGCCGCTACATCTCCCGGCCGTACTGAGGGGAACCGGAGTTGACGGACGAGAATCAGCCGACCGGCCCGCTGCGCGGTATCAAGGTCCTGGATGCCTCCACCATCCTGGCCGGACCACTGGCCGCGCAGATCCTGGGCGATTTCGGTGCCGAAGTCATCAAGATCGAACATCCGCAGAAACCGGACGGGATGCGCGGGCACGGTCTCGACAAGGACGGTGTTCCGCTGTGGTGGAAGATGGTCAGCCGCAACAAGCAGACCGTCACCTTGAACCTCAGCACCCCCGACGGCCAGGCGATCTTCCGGGATCTGGCCGCCGAAGCCGATATCGTGGTCGAGAACTTCCGGCCCGGCACCTTCGAACGCTGGGGTCTTTCCTACACCGAACTGTCGGAGCGTAATCCGGGCCTGATCCTGTTGCGGGTCACCGGGTTCGGGCAGCACGGCCCGTACTCGAAACGTCCCGCGTTCGGCACCCTGGTCGAATCGATGAGCGGTTTCGCCCATCTCACCGGCCAGCCCGACGGGCCACCCACCCTGCCCGCCTTCGGGCTCGCCGATTCCATTGCCGGCGTCGCCGGCTCGTCGGCGGTCTCGATGGCGCTGTTCGAGCGGGAACGCAACGGCGGCACCGGCCAGGAAATCGACCTGGATCTACTCAGCCCGATCATGACCGCGGTCGGGCCCGGGGTGATCTACGCCGATCAGCTCGGCATCGACCAGCAGCGCACCGGCAACAGGTCGCAGAACAACGCCCCGCGCAACCTGTACCGCACCGCCGACGATCACTGGCTCGCGATCTCCACCAGCGCCCAGGCCATCGCCGAAAAGGTGCTGCGGATCGTCGGGCATCCCGAAGTGATCGACGAGGACTGGTTCGCCACCGGACGCACCCGTGCCGAACACGCCGACCTGCTCGACGAATACGTGGGCGGCTGGATCGCCGCCCGGACCCGCGACGAGGTCACCAGCGTTTTCGAAGAAGCCGGCGCCGCCGTGGCGCCCGTCTACCGGCCGAGCGATCTGCTCAAAGATCCGCAGGTCGTCGCCACCGACATGGTCACCACTGTCGACGACGACGAACTCGGCCCCATGCGCATGCAGAACGTCATGTGGCGCATGACCCGATCCCCCGGTGCGATCCGTCACACCGGTAGACCCGCCGGTGCCGATACCGACAAGGTCCTCACCCACCTCGGACGCAGTCCCGAGGACATCGACGACCTGCGGGCCCGCGGGGTCATCTGACCCCGCGACTGCTTCATCCGAGGAGTACGTAATGAAATCGCGTTGGTGGACAATCGCCATCATTCTGGGCCTGGTGGTGGTGAATTACGTCGATCGCAGTGCCATCTCGTTCGCGGCCACCGATCTGAAGGCCGAATTCGGGATCACACCCGGGCAGTACGGCATCATCAGTTCCGCATTCTCGATCGGCTACATGCTGTTCGCGCTGTTGTCGGGACCGCTGGTCGACCGGTTCGGCTCCCGGCAGGTGCTCATGGTGGGCATGGTCATCTGGGCGGCCGCCACCGCGCTGACTCCGTTCGCCGGCGGGTTCATCGGCCTCATCCTGTTGCGCATCGTCCTCGGAGCCGGTGAAGCACCGTGCTTCCCGGCCGCCACCCGGCTCGCCAGCCGCTGGCTGCCGGCGCAGGAACGCGGTAAGGCGCTCGCGCTCATCGGCGGCGTCGCGGTATCCGGCAGCCTCCTCGTCGGCGGGCCGATCCTCACTCAGCTGATCGCGCTGACCGGCTGGAAGGGCATGTTCTGGGTGCTCGCGGTCGCCGGCATCGTCTGGATTGTCCTCGCCTACCCGTTCCTGAAGAACTCGCCCAGCGAAGCCTCGTTCGTCTCGAAGGAAGAACTGGATTACATCCGGTCCGGGCAGCTCGAAGGCGAGGACAGCGGCCACGAGTCGACCACCGACTGGGGCGAGATCCTGCGCAACCGCAACCTGTGGCTCGTCGGCCTCGGCTACTTCGCGTGGGGCTTCATGTTCTGGGCGTTCATGTACTGGCTGCCGCAGTACCTGGAACACGAATTCGGGCTTTCCATCAAGGAAGTCGGCGGTTTCTCGGTGGCACCGTGGGCAGCCGGTGTGGTCGGCGCGCTCCTGGGCGGCATCCTGGTCGACCGGGTGTACAAGCGCACTCAGAGCATCCGGTCGCGGTTCCTCATCATCGGTGTAGCGCTACTGCTCGCGGGTGCCTCGATCATCCCGATCCTGTTCTTCCCCGGGAATCTCACGGTCGCCCTGATCTGCATCTCGGCCGGTGTCGGCTTCGGCTTCGTCACCGGCGGAATCTGGTGGGTTGCCTCGATCGACGCGGCGCCGAGTCAGCCGGGTACGGCCGCCGGTTTCGCCGACGCCTGCTTCGCGCTGTCGGGCATCATTGCCCCCTCGGTCATGGGCTTCATCGTGGGCCGCACCGGCACCTACAACGGCGGGTTCATCGTCATGACGGTCCTGTGCCTGATCGGCGCGGCCGCCATGCTGTTCTTCACCAAGGAGCCGGAACGCCCGCAGGTCGGGCCGGAAGGTGAACTCGCCCCGGCGCAGTAACAGCCGGGCACCGAACGCGCCGCGTAACCGATGAGGGTTACGCGGCGCGTTCGTCATGAGGCACCGACAAAGGCCGCCGAGCGGTTCCGGTGCCAATTCGGGCACAGCCTTCCGGTTTCGCCCGATTCATCCTTTTCTAGAGCGCGGTCGACGGACAGATGGATCCGTTATCTACAAAGGTATTCGAGGAGTCGAATACCTGGTCGGAAGTCAGATCGGGAATTGAAACGGCGGCAACGCACGAATTAGGCCCATTATCGGCACGCAGAACAGGCCGGTAGGAGGCGCACCCTTACTCTCGGTGCATACCGAATTGCCGGTTTTGTCGAAGTATTGGGTGCTGTACACCTCGCCGTTCAGGTAGTACTTCCAGGTCAGCCCGTCGGGATCCGGTACCCACTGGCATTCGGCGGACGACTTACCCGGGCACGGCCCTTCGACACCCCAGGGGCCGGCCGGATATGCATTGGCCGCTGGTGCCAGAGCGAGTGTTGCCAGCGCCCCCGTCGCCAAGGCAGTCGAAATCCGGACGATCGCCGAAGTCTTTTTCTTACGTACGCACCCTTTACTCACGGCGCCCGACCCTAGCACAGCCCCTCTTCGAGCGAGAATCCCGAAATCATTCTTACACAAGCCTTTTTCGGATTCCGGTAATTCCGAATCCGCGCGGCGGAGCCGAATTAACGCCGGCCGTCGGTGGCCGAATCCTATGGCTCAGCGGGGCAAACGCTTTCATTTACCGGGAACGGCGGGTAGCGCCGGATATCGCCTGCTCGTATCGTTTCCCGGATGCCGCCATCTCAATCACCGAGACCGTTTCCCGCGATCGACCCCCATGAGTCCGGACTGCTGGACGTCGGCGACGGCAACCGGATCTACTGGGAAACCAGCGGTAACCCACACGGCCGACCGGCCTTGGTGGTGCACGGCGGTCCCGGTGGCGGCGGACAGCGCGGGGCCCGGCGCACGTTCGACCCGGAGGCGTTCCGGATCGTGCTGTTCGATCAGCGCGGATGCGGCGAGAGCCGGCCGCACGCCGCCGACCCTTCGGTCGAGATGGCGCACAACACCACCGAGCATCTACTCGCCGATATGGAGCTGCTGCGGGAACACCTCGGTATCGAGCGCTGGCTGCTCTACGGCGGTTCGTGGGGTTCCACGCTGATTCTCGCCTACGCACAACGTCATCCGGAGCGGGTCGCCGGGATCGTGCTGGTCGGTGTCACCATGACCCGCCCGCAGGAAATCGACTGGCTCTACCACGGACTCCGATTGCTGCTGCCGGTCGAGTGGGAACGGTTCCGCAGCGGAGTACCCGCTGCGGAGCAGGACGGGAACCTGGTGGAGTCCTACCGACGGCTGATGGAACACCACGACCCGGCGGTCCGCGCAACCGCCGAACACAACTGGTGCGCCTGGGAGGACGCGGCGATCGCACACGAAAACCTCGGCGCACCCGGTCAATACAGCGCCATCCAGGATGCGGACCGATCGGCGTTCGTCCGCATCTGCACCCACTACTTCGCCCACGCCGCCTGGCTCGAGACCGGCCAATTGCTGCGCAACGCGCACCGGCTCGCCGGAATCCCGGGCATTCTCATCCACGGCCGCCTCGACCTGTCCGCACCCCTGCGCACCGCCTGGGAACTCGCCCGCGCCTGGCCGGACGCCGAACTTCAAGTCATCGATGACTCCGGACACACCGGCGGCCCCGCCATGAAAACCGCCGTCCTCGAAGCGGTCGCCCGATTCGCCCGCTGAATAACGGCGACCCAGCCGAACGCTGTTTCTCGCTGTGACGGCTCCGGCTGGTTCGCCGTGCTGCACAGGCTGTTGCACGGCACGCGCCGGCGACCGCCTCCGGGCGTGGAGCTCACACCGATCCACGATTCCTGACGTCTCTGTTCGGCCGCGCCTGGGCAAACCTTGCGCTGCTCCGATCGGATCAGGCAGGCCCGAAAACCTCGTTCAGGGTGGGCGCGGTGAGCACGCGCGGCGTCCACACCTCCAGTTCGTCGGTGTCCGCCGAGCGCACCCGGTCGACCACCTGGGCCGGCAGCGTCCCGAACTTGGCCCCCAACAGCTTGAGCAGTATCCGGGCCTCCCCTTCGGCGCGACCTTCAGCGCGGCCCTCGACGCGACCCTCGGCACGGCCCTCGACGCGACCTTCCGCGCGGCCCTCGGCGCGGAGTCGTTCTGCTGTGGTCACAGCTACCTCCTTGGCTCGCGGACCGAGTTGATTCAGCAGGGCTTGCAGATCCTCTAGACCGGTATCGCCCTCGAGAAAAATGTACTCGAATACCCGCCACAGGTCATCCACGCTCAGCGCGCTCAGGTCGGCGAGAAAGGGTTGCAGGTCGTGACCGAGGTTCGGGTTCTTGGCGGTGATCTTGTGCAGGATCAGCACCAGCCTGGCGGGCGGGGTGAGATCCCGGGCCTGGATCGCGGCGATACCGACCTGGGAAAGGTCGTCCAGCAGGATTGTCAGGCTCGGTAAGTGCTCGGCCAGTTCGGCGCGGGCCTCGTCGTCGACATCGATCAGCTCGGCCAACTCGGTCGGATAGTTCCACCGCTCACCTCTGGGCCCGGAATGCACGACGAGCGGGATAACTGCGGGAAGGGCCTTGCTCTTCGGGTGGGCGTCGAGGTGCTGGGTCCAGATTCCGAGTATGTAGCGCAGCATCCGCATCGGCATGAACCGGTCCGGGCCGGACTGGTGCTCGACGAGGACGTAGATGTAGGCATCGTGGCCCGACAGGCGGGTACGGAACAACAGGTCGCTGTAGAGCGGGCGCAGGTTCTGTTCGATATAACTGCCCGGCTGCAACTCCAAGCACCCCAAGTCGATGCGGGTGATGATCGCTTTCGGCAGGTTGGCCCGCAATATTCCGGCGATCTCGGCCTTGCGGGAGTAGACCCCCTTGAACAGTCCATCGTGCGGAGTCGATGATTGGACGGCCATCCGGCCAAACTAGCGGCAGGCATCAACAGGTTCGGCATCAGAACCGGGACGACGGCGCAGTCACGCCACGACACGACGCGAGTGCGTCACGCCGGACAAAAGCTAACCCGGGTCCAGCCACGGACTGAGGCCCGACACAGCGTTCGACGACCACGAGACTGCAAAACAGTGATTACGGGGTACCGAGCGGTCGGCGAAACCATCGGCGCACTCGCGCGATCTAGACTTCCGGGAGTGGGGACATATCGGCGGCGCCTCGGGGTGCTCCTTCTCGCGGTGACCGTGGCGACGGGAGTCGGCTGCGCGGCACCGGCATTCGCTTCCGAACCGGCCGAGTGTGGCGGCTGGCAGATCGAGACACTCGCCACGGGCCTCGAACAGGTGGAGAACCTCGAACCCGACCGGCGGGGCGGCTTCTACCTCTCGGGGGATACGAAGGTGTATCACGTCGACGGTTCCGGGCGGGTTCGGACGATTCTGGAGAATCTGGCTGCACCCGGTGGCCTGCAGCTCGACGGGACAACGCTGTACGTCCTCACCCGCCAGAACGGGAAGCTGTGGCGGCTGGAGACCACCACCGGCGAGTTCACCTGGCTCGCCGATCTACCGGGCAACGGCCTGCTGCGGCTGCCCGACGGGGACTTCCTGACCACCTGGGTGGGTACCGAGGGCGGACCGCCACGGGGTGTTTCGCGCTATGACAGCGAAACCGGAGTGGTCACGCCGAATTGGGCGGCGGTGCCGCGGGGTGAAGGGCTGGCGTCGAGCCCGGATCGGCGAATCGTCTACACCGACGATCTGTTCACCGGTCAGGTCTACCGGATTCCGCTCGACGCACCGGACCGCTGGTCCGTGGTCACCACGGTGCCGGGGCTGATTCCCGGCCTCGACGATCTGGCCACAACCGGCGACGGCGATATCTACGTCACAGCCCACCTGCTCGGCACCATCCATCGTGTCGACCCTGATTCGGGCGCTACGTGCGCCGTCACCTCGGCACTGCCCATGGGCTGGGCCGGGCCGAGTTCGGTCCGGGTCGCGTCCGACGGGGACGGTTACGCGCTGTACGTCACCTCGTTCGACGGCACACTACGGCGGCTGCGGCCGCCGCCGGATGTGGAGCTCACACCGATCCATGATTTCTGACGACGGTGCGCCGCCGCGCCGGCCGCACCCGAGACGAGGCGGCGGCACCTGGGCCGGGATGGGGCGAACAGGTGGACAGTGGACAGGTTCACTGGCACGATTTGCACCGAAAACCACAGACCATGCGGAGCTCGAGAACACCAGCGGTAGCCTCTGACGCCATGACCACGCACATGTTGCGAATTCGCTCCACTTCGCGTGTTCCAATCGGTGAAGGGAAGTGAACAGCCGTGGCCACGGTGACCTTTGATCGCGCCACCCGGCAGTATCCGGGAGCGAAGACGCCCGCTGTCGATCAACTGCAGCTCGAGATCGCCGACGGCGAGTTCCTGGTGCTGGTCGGCCCCTCGGGTTGCGGGAAATCCACCTCGCTGCGGATGCTGGCCGGGCTCGAGGACGTCACCGGCGGGCGGATCCTCATCGGTGATCGCGATGTCACCAGCAGCGACCCCAAGGACCGCGATATCGCGATGGTCTTCCAGAACTATGCGCTGTACCCGCATATGACCGTCGCCGAGAACATGGGCTTCGCGCTGAAACTCGCCAAGGTGAACAAGGACGAGAAGCAGCGCCGGGTGCTCGAGGCGGCCCGCCTGCTCGACCTGGAACCGTTCCTGGACCGGCTGCCGAAGGCGCTGTCCGGCGGGCAGCGGCAGCGGGTCGCGATGGGCCGGGCGATCGTGCGCGATCCGCAGGTGTTCCTGATGGACGAACCGCTGTCCAACCTCGACGCGAAACTGCGGGTGCAGACCCGCACCCAGATCGCGCAACTGCAGCGCCGGCTGGCGACCACCACCGTGTACGTCACCCATGACCAGGTCGAAGCCATGACCATGGGCGACCGGGTGGCAGTCATGCGCGACGGCCTGCTCCAGCAGTGCGCCTCCCCGCGCGACCTCTACCGTGAGCCCGCGAACGTTTTCGTCGCCGGCTTCATGGGTTCGCCGGCCATGAATCTGTTCACCCTCCCGGTGACCGACGGAGCGGTCCGGGTCGGCGGGTACACCCTGTCGCTGCCGCGGTCGGTGGCCGAGGAGGCGGGTGGCTCGGTGACAATCGGTATCCGTCCCGAGCACCTCGATACCGGGGCTTCCGGTATCGAGATCGAGGTCGACGTGGTCGAGGAACTCGGCTCCGACGCGTTCATCTACGGCCGGCCCGCCGACCACACCGCAGGTGTCGACACGATCGTGGCGCGCACCGACTGGCGCAACCCCCCGGCCAAGGGCAGCCGCGTACACCTCACCCCCGGCCCCGACCAGATCTACTTCTTCGCCGCCGACGACGGCCGCCGCCTGAACTAGCCGGAAGCGCCGCTCAGGGCTTCCGCCGCCGGGCCGCGCGCCACTCCTGGTTGAGTCGTACGCCCAGCTCGTCGACCCCGATCTCCCGGCCGGACTCGCTGCGGACCTGCACCCGGACGGGGTCACCGGTGGCGGCCTCGATCAGGTCCAGCGGCGGGGGGCCGGGCTGCAGGTACGTGTTGCCCCATTGCATGAGGGCGAGCACCACCGGGAGTAGATCGCGGCCCTTGCGGGTGAGGACGTACTCGTGGCGGGTGCGCTTGCCCTCTTCCTGGTAAGGCCGCTTGGTGAACAGGCCCGCTTCGGTGAGTTTGCGTAGCTGACCGGAGACCGCCGCGTCGGTGATACCGACCCGGGAGGCGAATCCGTCGAAGCGGGTGGTGCCGTAGTAGGCCTCGCGCAGGATGAGGATCGCCGAGCGGGTCCCCACCACATCCACAGCCAGCGCGATCGAGCACTGGTCCGGTTTCCACGAGTTCAGATCGGCCAAGGGGCCTTCCATCACGGCTGCCATGCGCTCATTCTATCGACCCTGGCTTGCCTCAACTCATGCCAGCACCTACTCTGGCTTTAGATAACTTTAGCCAGAGTGGAAGTCTCTGGTGACGGAAGGAATCGCCATGCGAGACGCAGTCATCGTCGATGCGGTCCGGACCCCGATCGGGCGCGGCAAACCCAGCGGAGCCCTGCACTCGGTCCACCCGGTGGACCTCATGGCACACAGCCTGAGCGTCCTCGTCGAACGCACCGGAATCGACCCCGTACTGATCGACGATGTGATCGGCGGAATCGTCAGCCAGGTCGGCGAGCAGGGCGTCAACATGACCCGTCGCGCCGCACTGGCCGCCGGATTCCCGGAATCGGTCCCGGCCACCACGGTCGACCGGCAGTGCGGCAGCAGCCAGCAGGCGGTGCATTTCGCGGCGCAGGGCGTGATCGCCGGCGCCTACGACATGGTGATCGCCACCGGAGTCGAGTCCATGAGCCGTGTGCCGATGGGTGCCAGCGCGCGGGGCGCCGACGACATCTCCGGTGTGGGCTTCGCGCAGCGTTACCCGGAAGGGCTGGTACCGCAGGGCATCAGCGCCGAACTCATTGCCGCGAAATGGGGAATCTCCCGCACCGAGCTCGACGAATTCGGGCTGGCCAGTCACGAGAAAGCGGCGCGCGCCACGAAGAACGGCCAGTTCGCCGCCGAACTCGCACCGCTGGCCGGACTGGACACCGACGAAGGCATCCGCACCGGATCCACCCTCGACACTCTCGCCGCCCTGCGTCCCGCCTACTACAACGAGACCATGGCCGAACGTTTCCCGCAGATCGGCTGGAATATCACCGCCGCCACCGCCAGCCAGATCAGCGACGGCAGCGCAGCGGTCCTCATCACCACCAGCGAACGAGCCCGCGAACTCGGCTTGCGCCCCCTCGCCCGGCTGCACAGCTTCGCCGTGGCCGGCGACGACCCGCTACTCATGCTCACCGCCGTGATACCCGCGACCCGCAAAGTCCTGGACCGGGCGGGCCTCACCATCGACGATATCGACCTGATCGAGATCAACGAAGCCTTCGCGTCCGTGGTCTCGGCGTGGACCCGCGACACCGGCGCCGCCCCGGAGCGCGTGAACGTCAACGGTGGCGCGATCGCCCTGGGCCACCCGCTCGGCGCCTCCGGAGCCCGCCTGCTGACCACCCTCGTCCACGCCATGCAGGATCGCGGCGCCCGATACGGGTTGCAAACCATGTGCGAAGCCGGCGGCCTCGCCAACGCCACCATCCTCGAACGCCTCTGAACATCCACGCTCACCGGTGCGGCGAGGGAGCGGGTCATGACAGCGGGCGCGGGAGGTCCGGCTACCCCGATTCGGGCAGCCGGACCTTGCGCGACCGAGAGCTGTCCCGGGGGATCGCTCCGGAGCAGGGCTCAATCGACTGCCCCCAACAGGACGCCCGCGGCGACGTCGGCCATTGCGGAATACCCGGCGGGGCCGGGGTGCAGGTGGTCTCCGCTGTCGAACCGCGCGGCCAGTTCGTCCGGATCCGACGGGTTGGCGAGCGCCCGTTCGAAATCGGCGACAGCATCGAATTCGCTGGAACCGCGAATCCATGAGTTGACCGCGTCGCGGACCCGTTCACCGCGCTCGCTGTAATAGGGAGCGCCCCGGTAGGGCAGCAGGGTGCCCCCGACGATTCGCAGTCCGCCGGCGCGTGCCATCCGGATCAATAAGCGGTATTCGGCGATCAGCTGCTCGGCGGTGACTTCGGGGTTCGGGCGCATCCATGGTTCGTGGACTTCACTGGCGCCGATGTCGTTGATGCCCGAAAGCAGGATCACGGTGCCGATCCCGTCCTTGTCGAGTACATCGCGGCGGAACCGGGTTGCCGCGCGTTGGCCCACATACGCCGAATCCGACACGATCCGGTTCCCGCCGATCCCGGTGTTGAGCACAGCGCGGGGACGGCCGGCCACGGCGAGCCGGTCGGCCAGGGCATCCGGGTAGCGATTGTCCCTATCGGTCCACGCTCCGGCACCGTCGGTGAGCGAGTCGCCGAAGACGACCACACCGTCGCGGCTGGGCGGGCCGGAGACTTCGAGGCCGGTCAGGTAGTACCACGACCTGCTGGATTCGGTGAACGCCCCGGCATCGATGTCAGCACTGTGATCACCGATAGCGCGGTACGTGGTGGTATTGGCGAGGAAGTGGAAGGTGGCGGGTCCCGTCGGCCGGCTGAGATACAGCGTCACAGTGACCGATTGCCGGGCGTTGACCGGGTAGTCGGTGGCATCGCTGGTCAGTTCGGCGCCCGGCGGTATCACCGCGCCCGATGCGCCGCCGAAGGAGAGCGGGCGCACCGTGCCCGAACGTACCGCCGCCCCTTCAGCGGTGTGCGCGATGGTGGCCGCGGCGATAGGCAGCGGTCGGTCGCCGAAGAGGTTGGACAGGGTGATCCGTACGGATTCGCCGGCGAGAGTGGGGCGCACGGTCTGGCGGATGGTGTGACCAGCAAAGCCCGCGGTCGACCAATTCGGCCCGAGCACCTCACCGGCGGATAGCTGCGCGGCAGACCAACTGTCGAGCCAGGTTTCGGGTGGCCCGCTCGATCCGGAGGCGCCGACATACAACGCCGTACCGGAGACGGTCAGCAGGACTCCCAGCAGAGCCGACAGCACGGTGGTCCGTATCTTTCGAAGATTCATCGGCCTACCGGCTCCTGGATGCGCCGGGGAGCGGTCACCGCCATGATCGCGGACTCGCGGGCGGAGTCGACGCCAATCGGTACAGCGCGCACTATCGGGCCGGCTGCGTGCACCACGAAGTCGTATCGCATATCAGCGGGTGCCGACGGCGTCTCCGGTAGCGGGTGGACCAGGTCGGGGGTCATCGCGCCCCGATAGTGCCAGCCACCGCTCCGGAACCGGCCCAGGCTCGCCAGCGAGGTCCGTGTACTTCCTCGCTTTTCTTCGCCACCGCTGATGATCCGGTGGCTGGTAACGAGGACCGCCGGGCGATCGACCTCAGCCCGCCGCTGCCCCGTCCGACCAGAGCCCGGGCGGGACCCGGTTGCACCAGCTCTGCCGTGAGACGGCCCTGGGTGTGGCCGGTGGCGTCCAGTGATCTTCATCTCGAACTCCCGTTCTCGGGTCGATATCTTCGAGCATGAATCTACGGATCAGATGTGAGTGTAAGAATGGGTCAAAGCCTCATATTCATGTCTGAAAAGCTCAGAGCCATGACGGTATGATTCATGTGTGGACATCCTCTCCGATGCGGTCTCCGCCGTCCGCACCAGCAGTCCGAGTTCCGGTTTGTTCGTCCGTCACGCACCGTGGGGCCGGCAGTACCCAGTGGTGCCCGGCGCGGGCTTCCACGTCGTACTGCAAGGGTCGTGCTGGCTACTCCCACCCAACGGTGACGCGATCGCGCTCGGTATCGGTGATGTGGTGTTCATGCCCCGCGGCGCGGACCACGTCCTCGCCGACGACCCCGCCACCCTCGTCACCGAGACCGCCCGGCCCGGCGAACCCCGGGAGATCATCGGCCCCGGGCCGCGCAGCATCCTGCTGTGCGGCGCGTACGCACTCGACCGGCGCCATGCGCACCCGATGCTGGACGGACTGCCGGAGTTCGTGCACCTGCCTGCCCAGCTCGGCAGACATACCTCCCTGCGCGGCGCGGTCGACCTGCTCGCGGCCGAACTGGCCGAACCTCGCGCCGGAACAGCCGCCCTGATCCCGTCACTGCTGGATACGTTGCTGCTGTACATCCTGCGGGCATGGCTGGAGGACAACGCCGATACTCGCCCGTCCGGGTGGGCCGCGGCGTTCGGCGACCCGGCGGTCGCGACGGCGCTACGCGCTGTGCACGCCGATCCGGCGCACTCATGGACGGTGGACGAGCTGGCCGCGGCGGCCGGAGTCTCCCGAGCGACACTGGCCCGCAGATTCGTCGCCACGATAGGCGAAGGACCGTTGTCGTATGTGACCCGCTGGCGGATGATCCTCGCGGCGAAACGGTTACGCGAGAGCGCCGACGCCCTGTCCACGGTGGCACGCACCGTCGGTTACGGCTCGGAATTCGCGTTCGCGAAAGCATTCAAACGTGAATTCGGTATCGCCCCAGGGCAATACCGCAAGGAGACGGAACGCGCCGAGCCCGTGGCAGTCTGACGGCGCACAGCGCATCCACGGCACGGGCGAGACCCATCTCTCGGCCGGTCTCCGGACAACGGCCGGCGACCCGCTACTACCGTAAGGACGGTGACCGAGCTGCCCGAGATCGACTCCATCACCGTCTACGCGATTCCGATGCGGTCGAAATTCCGGGGGATCACCGTGCGTGAGGGCGTGGTGCTCCGCGGACCGCGAGGCTGGGGTGAGTTCTGCCCGTTTCCCGAATACGACGATCGTGAAGCCGCGCACTGGCTGGCGACCACCATCGAACAGGTGGGCGTGGGCTGGCCGGAACCGGTGCGCGACCGGGTGCCGGTCAACTGCACGGTTCCCGCGGTGTCACCGGAGCGGGCGTATGAACTCGTCGCCGGGTCGGGTTGCCGGACCGCGAAGGTGAAGGTCGCCGATCATCCCGGCGCACTGGCCGAGGATTCGGCGCGGGTGGAGGCGGTGCGGTCGGCGCTGGGGTCCGGCGGCGCGATCCGAGTGGACGCGAACGCGGTATGGGATGTGGACACCGCCGTCCGGAGTATTCGGGAACTAGACCGTGCGGCAGGCGGACTGGAATACGTCGAACAGCCGTGCCGGACCGTCGAGGAGCTCGCCGAGGTCCGCCGGAAGGTCGATGTGCCTATCGCGGCCGACGAATCCATTCGCCGTGCGGAAGACCCCCTGCGGGTGGCCGTCGCCGGCGCTGCAGATATCGCGGTGATCAAATGCACCCCGCTGGGCGGCGTGCGGCGGGCCCTCGAAGTGGCCGAAGCCGCCGGGCTGCCGTGCGTGATCTCCTCGGCGCTGGAGACCAGCGTCGGACTGTCCGCCCAGCTCGCCCTGGCCGGCGCATTACCGGAACTCGACCACGCCTGCGGGCTGGGGACGGTGACTCTGTTCGAAGGCGACCTGGTCGCGGATTCACTGCGCCCGGTCGACGGCTACCTGCCGGTGCCCCGCACCGCTCCACACCCGGAGCCCGCCCTCCTGGAGAAATACCGGCATCCCGACCCCGAACGCACGGCCTGGTGGACCGAACGTTTGACGCGGGTATGGGACGTGTTGGCCCGTGAGAGTAAAAAGTGAACTCTCCCGAGCGGCCCGGGTCGGCCGCCGCACATCTGTCATGCTGTCACCCCAGGCGCGGCCCATGGTCCTGCTTCGGGGAGCGCGCCTCACGTGAGTCGGGCTCCACAGTCGTGCAATGTGATGCGAAGCAGGAAACCGGCTTCCGGCCCGAGGACACCGTCCACCAATTCCACGTACCGAGCGCAGAACTCCGGGCCGTGTGCCGCGACCGTGGGCGGCGAGGGTTCCAGGTGGTGGGCGAGCTCGTGCAGTAATACCAACTCCCGCAATGCCCACGGGGCGCCGCCACGACCGGGACGGCTTCCGTGGACGGGCACCGCCAGCACACCTGACCCGGATTCGTAGTGCGCCGCGACCGTCCCCGCGCGGGCGCGCGCGCGGATCGGCGCCTCCGCCCGTTCCCATTTCGCCGCAACCCAATTCAGGGCGAGGACACGATCGCAATACTCCTGCACCGATTCCACCGACGCGAATTTCCTTTCCGCCGGCAGAGTCAGTCGCGAACCATAGATCTCTATCGTGCGCTGCCCGAACTCGGCGGCCCGATCGAATACGGATCGCACCAACTGTTCGGCGTCATAGACCTTGCCGCGCTGTAAATCTCGTATCGCGCTCACAGTCCAGACCTCGCAGCCGGCAGAGCCGTCGCACCGGTGACCGAGCACGCACGGAATCCGATCCGGCGGAGCCGAAGCACCGGGCGCCCCGGCACTCGGACAGCGCCCGCCCCGGCTCGGTCGCGCGGCACGGTTACCCGCCCGGGCTGTCGAGCCGCCCGCGTGCTGCGTCCAATTCCGGCGAGAAGCCCAGCCTGGCCACGCGACCCGCCCGATCCCCGGCCTGCCGGGCGTCCGGTGCGTATCCGGTGGAGGTCTGCGGGCCACGCCAGGTGCCGCGGGCTTCGGAGTTGCGACTGTAGAAATCGGCCAACTCTATTTCTTTGCCGCGTAACGCGAGCGCGGTTCCGGCCGCTTGTTCCTCGGAGACGGGTTCGGCGGCGTGTACGTCCTGTGTGGTGGCCGCCCGTTCGACCTCCGCCTTGGCCTCGGCCAGCCGCGCCCCGACCCGCGCCGCGAACGCCATCTGGAAGTTGAGCCGGGCGGTGACGCCGGCCACCGGAACCCGGACTACCCGGCGGACCCGCCGGCCGCGGCGCCGTTCGACGACCACCTTTTCCATCGTCGCCGAGCGGTGCGCCCCGGACTTGATGTACCGATCCGACGCCTGCACCATCTGCACCAGCAGGCTCGAGTACAGCGCCTCGCAGACGTCGATATCGGCGGCGAACCCGTAGGCGTACACCTGGGTGGAGGTGCGGGCGACATCACAGCGCACATCGTTGGCCTCCGCGATGGCCACGAACAGCTGCACATAGGTGCGCAGCCCTTTGCGACCGGGTTCGCCGATCGGGATCATCCGCTGGATGAGCGTCGCGCCCCGCTCCCGGTTCCGGGTGTGCGCCCGCGCGACCGCCAGATCGATCGACGACCGGGTGGCCAGCCGCTGGGCGGCGGCCAGGAATGCCTCGGCCTCGTATTCGTTGTCGGTCGACTCGGCTTGACGCAGCAGTCCGCCGATCCTGGTGAGCAGGCGTTCGGATACGGCGTTCGCGGTGGACATCACGGGTCAGCGTAGTCGGCCCACCTGTGGTTATGTTCGCGGCGGCGGTCGCGGGGCCGGCTTCGGTCCAGGAGTACCCCACACGCGACGTGCGCACCATGTATGTTGCGTTGTGCTGCCGCTCACGTATCGACCCTGGAGTTCCGCGATGGCTTTCAAAAAGGTGCAGTCTCTACGCGCCGCGCTCGTGCTATTGCCGATCGCGCTGCTGACCGCGACCTTTGCCACCGCGTGCAACACCAGCGATACCGATGAGCAGCTCAGCATGAACCAGGACGGCCGCGGCCCGATCACCTACGTCGAAGGTAAGGACACCACCGAAACCGGTGCGGTGAAACAGCTGATCGACCGCTGGAATGCCACCCACCCCGACGAGCAGGTCACCTACAAGGAACAGTCCAACGACGCCTCCGCCCAGTACGACGACCTGGTCGAACATATGCGGGCGAAATCGCCGGACTACGACGTGGTGGCCCTGGACGTCCCATGGACCGCGGAGTTCGCCGCCAAGGGCTGGATCCAGCCCCTGGAGGATCAGTTCGCGATCGATACCGCGCCGCTGTTGTCCCCGCCGGTCGCCAGCGCCACCTACAACGGCACCCTCTACGCCGCGCCCCGCAACACCAACGGTGGCCTGCTGTTCTATCGCAAGGACCTGGTTCCCGTCGCCCCGCGCACCTGGTCGGAGATGCGAGCCAGCTGCCCGATCGCACGGGAGCAGCAGATCGGCTGCTATGCGGGCCAGTTCGCGCCGTACGAGGGTCTGACGGTGAACACCGCCGAGGTGATCAACGCGTTCGGCGGCACCTTCGTCGGCACCGACGGCCGCACGCCGACCGTGAACAGTGCGGAATCACGAGCCGGGCTCCAGCAGTTGGTGGATGCCTACAAAATCGGCGATATCCCCCGCGAGGCCGTCACCTTCCAGGAGCCGGAGAGCGGCGCGGCCTTCAACCAGGGCAAACTCATGTTCCTGCGCAGCTGGCCGTCCACCTACGGTGACGCCGCCTCCGAATCGTCGGCGGTGAAGGACAAGTTCGGCGTGGCCCCCCTGCCCGGCGACACCGGTATCGGCGCCTCCACCCTCGGCGGCTACAACGCCGCGATCAGCGCGTACTCCGAGAACAAGGCCACCGCACTGGATTTCCTGAAGTACCTGATCAGCGAGGAGGCGCAGCACATCATCGCCTCCGGCGCACTCCCTCCGGTGCGGGCCTCCACCTACGACGATCCGGCGCTCATCGCCAAGATGCCGTACCTGCCCGCCCTCGAGGATTCCATCGCCAGCGCGGTGCCCCGACCGGTCACCCCGTTCTATCCGGCGGTGTCCAAAGCCATTCAGGACAACGCATATGCTGCCCTGACCGGAACCAAGTCCGTGAACGACGCGATCATCGGCATGCAGAAGGGTATCGAGACGGCCGGATCGTAGTTACTGTTCAACCGGACCCGGCGAGCCAGGAGAGAGAACGGTGTCGGATCCTTCCGGAACGCACGCGCAGGCGTCGGTCCGTACAGATAAGCCCGCGAACGCAGCGCGTACCGGCGGGACGGCCAGCAGGCTGCGCGATGAAATCCGCATGTCGGGCCGGGCGTGGTTGTTCGTCGCGCCGGTACTGATAGCGCTCACCGTGGTGATCGGCTATCCGGTGATCCGGGCGCTGTGGATGTCGTTCCATTACGACGACCAGCTCGACGCCGTGACCGGCCGGTTCACCGACAACGGGGAAAGCACCTTCTACAACTACCTGCACTGGCTGATCGGCCAATGCCAGGTGATCACCGGTGGTGTCACCGAATGCCCCACCGGCAACCTGGGCGCGGAGTTCTGGGGCGCGGTCGGGGTGACCTTGTTCTTCGCCGTGGTGACGGTGACGCTCGAGGTCGCGATCGGGCTCGGTATGGCGATCGTCATGGGCAAGACATTCCGGGGCCGGGCGCTGCTGCGGGCTGCCGTATTGATCCCGTGGGCCATCCCGACCGCGGTGACGGCCCGGCTCTGGGAATTCATGTTCCAGTACGACGGCCTGGTCAATACGATTTTCGGCACCGAGATCCTGTGGACCTCCGATACCTGGCCGGCGCGTTTCGCGGTGATCGCCGCCGATGTGTGGAAGACCGCGCCGTTCGTGGCACTGCTGCTGCTGGCCGGCTTGCAGGTGATCCCGAACGATGTGTACGAGGCGGGCCGGGTGGACGGCGCATCGGCCTGGCAGCGGTTCACCCAGATCACGATGCCGCTGTTGAAGCCGGCATTGCTGGTGGCGGTGCTGTTCCGCACCATGGACGCACTGCGCATGTACGACCTGCCCGCCATCATGACCGATAACCTGCCGGCCACCCGCACGCTCTCGGTGCTGGTGGTCGAACAGACCAGGCAGGGCCCCAACAGCGCGGCGGCACTCTCGACGATCACCTTCTTGCTGATCTTCGCGGCAGCCTTCGTCCTCGTGAAGGTACTGGGCGCGAACGCGGTGCGGACGCAGGAAGAACAGCGGAAGGCATGACCGCGGTGACAACACAGCAAACCGGCACCCCGCCCCGGCCCCGCCCGTCCTGGCGGCACCGGCTCGGCTCGGCCCGTATCTATGTGGGCGCGCTGATCGTGCTGCTCTGGGGCCTGGGGCCGTTCTATTGGATGGCGGTGACCGCGTTCCGCGATCCCGCCTACACCTTCGACACCACCCCGTGGCCGACCCACGTCACCCTCGACAACTTCCGCGATGTCTTCGACACGAGCCGCGGTAACGATTTCGGCAAGGCTCTGCTCAACAGTGTGATCATCGGTACGGCCAGTACCGTGATCGCCTTGGTCATCGGCGTGATGGCCGCGTACGCGCTGGCCCGGCTCACCTTCAAGGGTCGCTATCTGGTGTCCGGGTTGATCCTGGGCGCCTCGATGTTCCCGGTGGTCGTGCTGGTGACGCCGCTGTTCCAGCTGTTCACCGATATCGGCTGGATCGGCAAGTACCAGGCGCTGATCCTGCCCAATATCTCCTTCGTGCTGCCGCTGACCGTCTACATCCTGGCGTCGTTCTTCGCCGACCTCCCGTGGGAGCTCGAGGAGGCGGCCCGCATCGACGGTGCCACCAAACTGCAGGCTTTCCGGCTGGTGATGCTCCCGCTGGCGGCGCCCGCAGTATTCACGACCGCGATCCTGGCCTTCATCGCCGCAGTCAACGAATACCTGCTCGCCCGGGTGCTCTCCGGCAGCGACACGGAACCGGTGACCGTGGCCATCGCCCGTTTCTCCGGGAACAATCCCCAGGTAGAACCGTATGCCGCGATTATGGCGGCAGGGACGTTGGTGACCGTACCGCTGGTAATTCTGGTACTAGTGTTCCAGCGACGCATCATCTCCGGACTCACGGCGGGCGGCGTCAAAAGCTGATCACTGGGTATCCTGGGGACTGGCGGTCGTGCGCCTGAGTTTTTCCGACGCTCCGGGAGGAGATGATCGTGAGCTCGTTTCGTTCCCCGCGTGGCCACAGCACTCCCAGATCGCCGCAATACCCTTCACTCGCCGGTTGGAACCAGCTCGACACCGGTGTGCGACCCCGCCCGCCCCGGCCACCGCAGTATCTGCGCCCGCACCGAACCCGCAGCCAGCGCATCCGGCACCTGCTGCTGTGGCTGTTCATCATCCTGGTCGCCATACCGGCGCTGCTGGTGGCGCTGATCTACTGGAGTGCGGAGATCCCGCGGGCCGGAACCGTGCCGGTCAATCAGACGGCCACCATCACCGCCTCGGACGGCACCACGGTGCTCGCCAAGGTGGTACCTCCCGAGGGCAACCGCACCCCCGTGCCACTGGAAAAGGTGCCGGTCCACGTGCGCAACGCCGTACTCTCCGCCGAGGACCGCAACTTCTACACCAACCCGGGTTTCTCGCCCACCGGCCTGCTGCGTGCGCTCCGGGACAACGCACTGGGCCGGGCGAATGCCGGCGGCGGCTCCACCATCACCCAGCAGTACGTCAAGAACGCCTTCCTGGGCCCCGAGCGTACGGTGAGCCGCAAGGCGCACGAGCTCATCATCTCCGCGAAGATGTCGCGGGAATGGAATAAGAACGAGATCCTGCACGCCTACCTCAACACCATCTATTTCGGCCGCGGCGCCTACGGAATCGAAGCCGCCGCGCAGGCTTATTTCGGCAAACCGGTCAACGAGCTGACCGTGGCCGAAGGAGCGGTACTGGCCGCGCTGATCCGTACCCCGTCCGGGCTGGATCCGCAGCACCAGCTCCCCCAGTTGCTCCAGCGCTGGAACTACGTCCTCAACGGCATGGTCGCCATGGGAAACCTGGCGCCCGGTGAGCGCGGTGCGGTGGTCTTCCCGCCCACGGTCCCGCCGCCGGTGTTCGACGAGAACATCGTCGAACGCGGCCCGGAGGGACATATCAAGGCCCAGGTGCTGCGCGAACTGTCGGCCGCGGGAATCTCGCAGAAGGAGATCGATACCGGCGCCCTGCAGATCGTCACCACCATCGACCCGAAAGCGCAGCAGGCCGCGCAGGCGTCCGCCGGCGACACGCTGGACGGGCAGCCGCCGGAGCTGCGCGGCGCGGTGGTCTCGATCGACCCGCGGTCCGGCGCGGTGCGCGCGTACTACGGAGGGGCGGACGGTATCGGGTTCGATTTCGCCCAGGCACCGGTACAGACCGGGTCGGCGTTCAAGACTTTCGCGGTGCTGGCCGCGCTGCAGCAGGGGATTCCGCTGTCGCGGGCGTTCGACAGCGCACCGGTGCACGTCAACGGGGTCGAGGTACGCAATGTCCAGAACGAATCCTGCGGCACCTGCTCGCTGTCGGAGGCTTTCAAGCGCTCGCTCAACACCAGCTTCTACCGGCTCACACTGGCCATGAACAACGGCCCGAAAGCGATTGCCGACGCCGCGCACCAAGCCGGCATACCGCTCGAGATACCCGGTGTACCGGGACAGTCGCTGACCGAGATGGGCGCCGATCCCATGCCGTCGATCGTGCTGGGCACCTATCTGGTCCGGCCGCTGGATATGGCCTCGGCGTATGCGACGATCGCCGGAGAAGGCCGATACCACGAGCCGTATTTCGTCCAGCGGGTAGTTCGCGGGGACGGCCGCGTGCTGCTGGATCGCAGCCCCGATCCGGAACAGCAAACCGGTGAACAGCCCCGCCCCGCCGAGCAACGCATCCCGCCGGAGATCGCCGCCCGCGCCGCCGCGGCGATGCTGCCGATCGCCGACTACTCCAACGGTCACGGATTGAGCGGACGCCCGTCGGCCGCCAAGACCGGCACCACCCAGCTGGGCGATACCGGGCAGAACAAAGACGCCTGGATGGTCGGTTTCACCCCCTCGCTGTCAACCGCGGTCTGGGTCGGCACCGAACTCAACCTCCCCATCGTGACGGCGGGCGGCGGCCCCGTCTACGGTTCCGGGTTTCCTTCCGATATCTGGAAAGAGACCATGGACGGTGCCCTGGTAGATACACCTGTCGAACAAATCGGCAATCCACCCCCCGGCGGCCCGGCGCCCGCGCCCCCACCCGCGCCTGCCACGAACGAACGACCGTCCGGCGGTCCGTACGATGTTCTCAACCCGCCGCCGTCGCCGGAACCCGCGCCGCAACCACAGCAGCCGTTCATCGTGATACCACCGGCCTCCGAGCCCTATGTGCCCGAGCCCGAGCCCTATGTCCCCGAACCGGAACCGTATGTGCCCGAACCCGAGCCGCAGGCCCCGGCGCCACCGGCCTTCGTGCCGCCACCGCCCCCGCCTCCGCCGCCACCGCCCCGGGTCATCGAAATCCTGCCCGGCGTGACGGTTCCCGTGCCCTGATCGACGTTTTCCGCCCGTGCTCCCACCGAAGGAACGGTCGGCATGGCAGCATCGTTGGCCAGAGTGAGATGTCGCCCATCCGACCGACCGGCACCGGGCCCACGCTCGTTGCCGGGACGAGCGTGCGGGAGGATATGCGCTGGAGCGACGACGGATGACGAGACATAGGGGCTACGCCGGTGGAATTCAATGTCGTTGACCGCCCGGAAACACTGGTGGCGGGAATGGTGCTTCGCAGCCCGGCCCTCGCCGTGGAAGGGCCGCGCCGCACCCGGGTGGAACAAGCCTGGAAACGTAATCTTGCCCGGGCGTTACCGGGTCCACCGGCCAGCGCGTTCGTCGACCATGCCCCCGAGATCAATTCGTACCTGACCCATATCATCGGCTACCGCTGCCGCAGCCTCGACGACCTACTTCCCGGCGATGTACTCGCCCGGATCCCGGCCGGCCGCTACGCGCGATTCACCCTCGGCGGTGCGGACCTCGGTGAAACGATCGTGACGCTGTGGCGCGCGATCTGGGACGCCGAAGCCGCCGGCCGGTTGGTGCGCTCCTACACCGGAGACCACGAGCGCTATCCGGACGAGCACACGGTGGAGGTTTTCGTGGCACTGGCAGCAGACGATTCGGCGGGCAGGTAGGAAGCTGTGGATTTCGAAATTGTCACCCTCGACGAAAGCCTGGTCGCCGGGCTCACCGTTCCGCTCGCCGGGCGGGAGGTGAGTGCCCGCGACCTGGATCTGGTCAACTTCACCTGGGATCGCTACCTGAGCCGAGAGAAAGAAGTTCCCAGGGTTGCGGCCTACATCGGCCAGGACGACCATGCCGTAGCGGTCCTCGGATACGAGGTCAGCGGTTTGGCGACACTGGACCCGGGCGATGTCCTCACCCGGGTACCGGCGGGCCGCTACGCGAAATTCGTGGTCACCGAAAAACCGTACGACCTGCTGCGCACGGCCTGGGCACGGGTCCGGGAAGCGGAGAAAGCGGGCACGATAACCCGCTCCCACACCGCCGAACTCGAACGCTATACCGGTCCGACCTCGGTCGAGGTCTACGTATCGCTGGACTGACAGCCGGGCAGATCAGCGCGCGGGTTTCGCCCCCGCGCGCCGACCGGCTCATCCGATGATGAAGGTTTCCAACTCCGTGCGGGCGATATCGTCGGCCATCTGCTGCGGCGGGGACTTCATCAGGTACGCCGAGGCCGGGAGCACAGGGCCACCGATACCGCGGTCCTTGGCGATCTTCGCGGCACGCACCGCGTCGATGATGATGCCCGCGGAGTTCGGGGAGTCCCAGACCTCGAGCTTGTACTCCAGGTTCAGCGGCACATCGCCGAACGCGCGGCCTTCCAGCCGGACGTAAGCCCATTTGCGGTCGTCGAGCCAGCCGACGTGGTCGGACGGGCCGATGTGCACATCGTTGGCGCCCATCTCCTTCTGCAGGTTGCTGGTGACAGCCTGCGTCTTGGAGATCTTCTTGGACTCCAGCCGCTCCCGCTCGAGCATGTTCTTGAAGTCCATATTGCCGCCGACATTCAGCTGCATGGTGCGGTCGAGCTGAACACCGCGGTCCTCGAACAGTTTCGCCATCACCCGGTGGGTGATGGTCGCGCCGACCTGGCTCTTGATGTCGTCGCCGACAATCGGCACACCCGCGGCGCGGAACTTCTCGGCCCATTCCGGGTCCGAGGCGATGAACACCGGGAGCGCGTTCACGAAAGCCACCCCCGCGTCGATCGCGCACTGGGCGTAGAACTTGTCGGCCTCTTCGGAGCCGACGGGCAGGTACGACACGAGGACGTCCACCTCGGCGTCCTTCAGCGTCTGCACGACGTCGACCGGATCGCTCTCGGCGAGTTCGATGGTCTCGGCGTAGTACTTGCCGATGCCGTCGAGGGTGGGGCCCCGCTGCACCGTGACGCCCAGCGGCGCCACATCGGAGATCTTGATGGTGTTGTTCTCGCTGGCGAAGATCGCCTCGGACAGGTCGAAGCCGACTTTCTTGGCGTCCACGTCGAAGGCGGCCACGAACTGCACGTCCCGGACGTGGTATTGGCCGAACCGCACGTGCATCAGGCCGGGCACCGTCGCCGTATCGTCGGCGTCCCGGTAGTACTGCACGCCCTGCACGAGCGAGGAGGCGCAGTTGCCCACACCTACGATGGCGACGCGAACACTGGACTTTTGGGTGTCTCCACTACTCATGGCCGGTATTTCCCTCTTTCTGTGGTGCCGCCTTCGTCGATTGCTCCGCCGCAATCAACTCGTTGAGCCAGCGCACTTCGCGCTCGCTTGATTCGAGTCCGAGTTGATGGAGTTGGCGGGTGTAACGATCCAGCGAGCCGCTTGCTTTCTTGATCGCCTCCCGCAGCCCCTCTCGGCGCTCCTCGACCTGGCGCCGCCTGCCCTCCAGGATCCGCATCCGCGCTTCCGCGGGGGTGCGGCTGAAGAAGGCCAGGTGCACGCCGAAGCCGTCATCGGTGTAGTTCTGCGGACCGGTATCGGCCAGAAGCTCGCCGAACCGCTCCCGGCCCGCCGGCGTCAGCTGGTAGACGCGCCGGGCGCGGCGGGTTGTCACCAAGCCCTCGGGCGCTTCCTCCGCGATCAGCCCATCCGCCTGCATGCGTTTCAGGGTCGGATAGAGCGATCCGTAGGAGAACGCCCGAAACGCCCCGAGCAGGCCGGTGAGCCGCTTCTTCAGCTCGTAGCCGTGCATGGGCGCTTCCAGGAGCAGCCCGAGGATTGCCAGTTCGAGCACCGGGCTTCACCCCCTGACTTCCGTACAGACCTAACCAATGGATGCGAGTTCCCACTATATCGGAGCGATATAACCATTCATAGTTCAGTCCGCTACATCACAGGTGGGGGTCGTGGTGCATCACCGGTTCCGGGGCAGGAAATCCCCCCTGGTAACCGCGGACTTATGGCTCAGCTCGCGGGAAATACTTCCAGTGGCGAGCCGGCGAAGGAGACGGACATATGGCCGGTGCTGCCCGCGGGGTCCTCGACGTAGATATCGATCGTCGGCCCGGCGTCGGCCGGGGCGATCAGCTCGAAACCGATTCCGAGATGTTCGACCTCGCCCTGTTCGAGGCGCACCGAGGCCGGGGCGCCCGCCAAGACGGCGGCCAATGTGGTCAGGTCGATATCGGCCAAATCGATCGGCCGGCCGTCCGCGTAGCTGGGGACCGCGGCACCCGTCTCGGCGAACCCGTCGCCGTCGAAGCGGAAGTTCCGGGGGCTGCCGCCATCCAGCCGTTGGACCAGCAGAAAGTCCGGGTAGACAGTGGCCGTATCGATAATGGTGTCGCCGAACTCCCGGCGGTAGTTGTCGATGAAGGACGCCAGCCCGCCGACAGTCACCAGGTTCGGCAGCGACGCCGACTCCGGGTCTGCTTCCGCCACGGCGGCAACGCCCGCTTCCGGGTCCTCCCGCGCCACTATTCCGGCGCCGCCGCCGAGGGCGGCAGCGGCCGCCAGCACCACCACCGGAAGCCACCAGCGCCACATCCGGCGGCCGAATCGCGGAATCGCGGCATCGGCAAGCTCGGCTGCGGCCGGTGCGCTCGGCACCGGGCCAGGTGTTCGCTTTGCGAATGTGATGCTCGGCGCCGCGTCGGGCGTGCGGGAGGGCTGGGGCCCCGATCCGGAGCCGTGGGCCGCCACAGTGTTGAAGGCGCGGAACGCCGCAGCGCCCAGGGCGGGAGGTGCCACCGTGTCGCCGGCGGGGAACGCCACAGTGTCGAGGGCGCGGAACGCCGCCTCGCTGAAGGCGCGGCAGGAGTCGTAGCGTTCCCCGGGCTCTTTCGCCAGCGCGCGGGAGAGCACCTCGTCGATCGCCGGCGGCAGGCTCGGAACTCGCTGGGAGGCCGCCGGCGGCGGGGTGTACAGGTGCGCGCTGATGACGGCGGCGGCACTGTCCATGGCGAACGGCTTCTCACCTGTGAGCAGGACGAACAGTGTGCAACCCAGCGCGTAGACATCCGCGCGGTGATCGACCGGACCGCCGGTGAACTGCTCGGGTGCGGCATACGCCACCGTCGCGATCACATCACCGGTGCGGGTGAGGTCGGTGCCGCCGAGCGCGAGGCGGGCGATTCCGAAGTCGGTCAGCAGGGCGCGTTCCCCGAACTCACGATCCGGATCCGCGGTGACCAGGATATTTCCCGGTTTGACATCCCGGTGCAGCATCCCGTGGCGGTGGGCATGGTCCAGACCGCGGGCCGCGTCGTCGATGATGTGTGCCGCGCGGCGCGGGCCCAGGTCCGCCGACCCGGCCAGCGCGGCGGCATCGGTGCCCGGCACATATTCCATGGCGATCCACGGCTGCCCGTCACTGACGCCGCGGTCGTGGACGGTGACGATATTCGGATGTCGCAGCCGGGCCGCGAGATCGGCCTCCCGGTCGAACCTGGCACGAAATTGCGGATCGGTCAGATGGTCGGCGGGGAGCAGTTTCAGTACATCCTGGCGCGGTAGCCGTGGGTGCTCGGCGAGATAGACGACACCCATTCCCCCCGCGCCGATCCGGCGCACGATCCGGTAGCCGGCGAAGCTCTCCCCGGGTTGCAGCATTGTTCCCTATCCCTCGAACGGCCGGACCCGCAGGATGTCACCGGACGGACCGACCAGCAGCCACCCGCTCTCATCGAACGAATTGGAGACATAGATGCTCAGCGCGGGCATGCCCTCGTACGGCGGGGAGCTGTTGACCTCGAAGCTCAGATGACTGACCGCACCATCGGCGACCCGTGTCATCGCCGGGGCCTCGGCCAGCACACGATCGATCGCGCCGGTATCCACCGTGCCCAGGTCCACCGTCGGGGTGTCGACCGGGCGGGTGGTCAGATCGGTGGACTGGTTGAAACCGCCCCGGTAGTCGTAGCTCACCAGCCGGTTCGGCTGCCCTGATACCGCACGTTCGACATCACCGTGGTCGGGATACAGCCAGACCTGGTCTGCCACGGTATCGCCGAAACGCTCGCGATACTCGGCGATGAACTGGGCGAGCCCGGAACCGGTGACGAGATTCGGCGGGGCGAAGACCAGCGGTTCGGGCTCATCGGCGGCCGGCGCCGGCGCCGTGGTCGGTGTCGTGGTCGGTGTCGTGGGGGACGGCTCGATCGCCGCGGAGTCGGTGACGCGGCTGGTGAGCGTGTAGGCGGCGAATGCCGTCACCAGCGCGGCGGCAGTGAGGACGGCGAAGTACCGGCCGGAACCGGCGGTGCCGGCGCGGCCGACGGCACGCCCACGAGTACGACCCGACCTTGCTGCTGACACCAGCGAATACTACGTCGGACGCAAGACCGCAGGACAGGCTCCGAACCCGCTGTGGTTGTCGCCACTGTTCGCGGCCGGACCGCCGACGACAGTTGGCACATTTGCGCCAATCCCGCCGCTACGACGGCCGATCTGCGCCCCACCGGATCGCTGGGGGCGCCACGACGCCCACGCGGAGGTCCCCGGGGAGGTCGTCGCGGCAGCGGCCGCGACACAGCTACCGCCGGTAACGGCCACCCGAATCCAATCCGGCCATGGGCGGCAGAAATACAACACGGTTACTCTGGGAGCGTGCGAATTCAGCGGCAAGTGGTGGACTATGCGCTCCGGCGCAAGTCACTGCTGGCTGACGTCTATGCGGGTCGTGTCGATGTCGCCGAGGTATGTGATGCCAATCCCTACCTGCTGCGTGCGGCCAAATTTCACGGCCGGGGGAGCGAGGTCACATGCCCTATCTGCCGGAAGGAACAACTCACTCTCGTATCCTGGGTCTACGGCGACGGCCTCGGGCCGATCGCGGGTTCCGCGCGCAGCCCGGAAGAGCTGGTGCGCCTGGCCGAGTCCAGAGACGAGTTCTCGGTTCATGTCGTCGAGGTGTGCCGGACCTGCAGCTGGAATCATCTGGTGCAGTCCTATGTGCTCGGGAAGACGCCACAGCGGCGGCGCTCCGGCTCCCGGGTGAACCGGCGCACCGCCGCGGAATGACCCAGCCCGGCCCGACGGTGGCGCAGGTGCCGGGTGCCCGAGGGCACCGGAGCACGGGCCCATCAGACCGATACGAGCTTTGGAGACCTTGTCAGTGACTTCGCCCTACGAGACCCCATCCGGCGATGACCCGCGCGGTGGCCGCGGCCCGCGCGGTCCGCTGCCGGGCCGGGAACCGCAGCAGCGCCCGGGGTCACCGAACCGCGGTCCCGCACCAAACGCGAACGCCCCCCGGCCGGGTCCCGGTGGTCGGCCGCCCGGCCCCGGCGGCCCGCGCCCCGGGCCCCGTCCCGGACCCGCCACGGGGCCACGACCGACCGTCAACGGACCGCGCCCCGGACCCGCCGGGCCACGACCGCCCGCCACCAGTGGTCCCGGACCCGCGTCCGGGGGCCCGCGTCCGGGCCCCGACGGCCGGCGCCCGGGACCGAACACCGGCGGTATGCCGCCGGCGCCGCGCGGCGGCCCGCCGCCACCGCAACGCCCCGGCCCACCGCCGGGGCGCCCGCCGCAGGGTCGCCCACAGCCGCCCAATCAGCCGACGCAGCGGATGGGCCGGCCGGGCGAGGCAGTCCCGCAGCGCGGCGAACAGGGCACCGTGAAAATGCAGAACCCGGCGGCTCCGAGCCCTGCCGGGTCCACCGACACCACCCGGCGCGAACGGACCCCGACCGGGCCGCGCCCGGCTACCCGGCCGGGCCCGAACACCGGTGAACGGCGGGCCACCGGCCCCGAGGGCCGGTCCCGTACCCGCTCCGGCCCGGGCGGCGGCCCGCCGCCCCGGCGGCCGGGCGAGAACCGCTCGGGTGGCCCGGGTGGCCCCGAGGGCCGGGGCCCGGCACAGAAACGCAAGAGCCGGTGGAAGATCGTGCGCCGAATCGCCTATGTCCTGGTGGCGCTGGCCATCGTGGTGCCGAGCACCGTGTTCCTGGTCGCGTACTCCACCGTTTCGGTTCCCGAACCGGGCGACCTCAAGACCAACCAGGTCGCCACGATTCTCGCGGCCGACGGGGAAACGGAGATCACCCGGGTCGTTCCGCCGCAGGGCAATCGCACCGATGTGACGATCGACCAGATTCCGCCGCATGTGCGTAATTCCGTGATCGCCGCCGAGGACCGCGACTTCTACAGCAATCCCGGTTTCTCGATCTCCGGTTTCGCCCGAGCCGCCCGCGATAACCTGCTCGGCCGGGAAAGCGCCGGCGGTGGTTCGACGATCACTCAGCAGTATGTGAAGAACGCACTGGTCGGCGACGAACGCAGCTACACCCGCAAGCTCCACGAGCTGGTCATCTCCGCGAAGATGGCCCGGCAGTGGAGCAAGGACGAAATCCTCACCGCCTACCTGAACACCATCTATTTCGGACGCGGCGCCTACGGTATCGACGCGGCCGCCAAGGCTTATTTCGGTAAGCCGGTGCAGGAATTGAACGTCGCCGAGGGCGCCGTTCTCGCCGCGACCATCCAGCTGCCGTCGCTGCTGGATCCCGAAGCGAACCCCGAAGGCGCCGAGGCCCGCTGGAACTATGTGCTCGACGGTATGGTCGCCGGCGGCAATCTCGACCGGAACGAACGCGCGGGTCTGACCTATCCCCAGGTCGTGTCCTCGTCGACGGCCGGTCAGAAAACCGATTCCGCCGGCCCGGAAGGCCATATCAAAGCGCAAGTGCTGCGCGAGCTCTCCGAGGCCGGTATCAGCGAGCAGCAGCTGAACACCTCAGGCCTGCAGATCACCACGACCATCGACTCCCAGGCACAGCAGGCCGCCCTGAACGCCGTGCACACCAACATGGAGGGCGAACCGGACAAGCTGCGCACCGCGGTCGCGTCGATCGACCCGAAATCCGGTGCCGTGCGCGCCTACTACGGCGGGGAAGACGGCTACGGCTACGACTTCGCCAACGCGCCCCTGCAAACCGGCTCCTCGTTCAAGGTGATCGGCCTGGCGCAGAACCTGGAGATGGGTATACCGCTGTCGCAGATGTACGACAGCTCGCCGGTGACGGTCAACGGGATCGAGATCACCAACGTCGAGGGCGAGCAGTGCGGTGTCTGCACGATCGCCGAAGCCCTGAAACGTTCGCTGAACACCAGCTTCTACCGGATGCAGCTGGAAATGCAGAACGGCCCGGAGAAGATTGCCGATATGGGCCACAAACTGGGCATTCCGGAAGAACTTCCGGGCCTCGGCCCCACCCTGACCGAACCGGGCGGCGCCGGGCCGAACAACGGTATCGTGCTCGGCCAGTACCAGGCCCGGCCGCTGGATATGGCCTCGGCCTACGCGACGCTGGCGGCCTCGGGGACCTACCACAAGCCGCATTTCGTGACCAAGGTCGTCACCGCCGACGGTCAGGTGCTGCTGGACCGCGGCGATGTGGCCGGGGAACGCCGGGTATCGGAAGCCGTCGCCGACAACGTGACCGCGGCCATGGAACCGATCGCCGCGTATTCACGCAACCACGGGCTCGACGGTGGCCGCGCCTCGGCCTCCAAGACCGGTACCGCGCAGCTGGGTGATACCGGCGAGAACAAGGACGCGTGGATGGTGGGGTACACCCCGTCACTGGCCACCGCGGTCTGGGTGGGCACCACCGATAATTCACCGCTGCGCAACTTCGGCGGCGCGATGATCTACGGGTCCAGCCTGCCCTCGGACATCTGGAAGGACACGATGGACGGCGCCCTCGAGGGCACGCCCAACGAGAAGTTCCCCAAACCCGCCCCGATCAAGGGTCAGGCGGGCGTACCGAAGTGGACCGCACCGTATACCGCGCCGTCCACGACGATGCCGAGTTTCGAACCACCGGTCGTGATCCAGCCGAGCCAGGTCGAGATCCTGCCCGGGATCACCATCCCGGTCCCCGGAGTGGCACCCAATCCGCGTAGCCAGACGCAACCGCAGGGCCAGCCGCAGGGCACCAACAACGGCGCGGGACCGCTACCGGGACAGCCGACAGCCGGACCCGAAGGCTCGACGCCGACCCTCACCCAGGCACCGAGCGCGGGCACAGAGGACGACACCGGCGGCGCGGACACCGATTCCGGCGATCCGGGCAGCCCCGGCGACGGCGGCTGACGGACCACACCACGTTCCGGGGGCCCGGCTCGATCCGAGCCGGGCCCCCGGTAACAGGTAACCTCGGGTCCCGTGAGCGAGCAGCGACTGGTGGGTGGGCCGGACGACGGGGGCGGGCGGACCCCTCCGGATGCCGGCCGCGGATACGAATCCCCCGGCCCGCTCGCCTCCGATCTGCGTTCGGCCGATGCCCGCGACAAACCGAGCCGCAACGATTCGATGTCCGCACAGCTGTGCACGGCGATCGGCGGGCCGGTCGGCGATCACGCCCTCATCGGACGGGCGCGTTTCTGGACCCCGATGCGGGTGCTGCTGGCCTTCACCGTGATCTTCCTGGCCTTCGGGTGGTTCGCCAAAGCCGGTTGTATTCAGCAGACCGCGACCCCCGGCGGCGCGCTTTCGCTCGACTGGAACAACGGCCGCCAATACACGGCCATGTGCTATTCGGACACGGTGCCGCTCTACGGCGCCGAACGACTCAACGAGGGCGCTTTCCCGTACAAGAAGTATTGGGTGGAAGAGACCCCGGGCGGTGGTACCGAGGTCAGGCATATGGAGTATCCGGTGCTGTCCGGGCTGTACCAGTACGTATCCATGCTGGTGGCCAAGACCTGGGATGCGAGTCCGCTACCGGGTGCGCTGCAGGTGGTTCTCTACTTCAACGTGGTGGCCCTGGGGTTGTCCCTGGCCTGGCTGGTCACCATCTGGGCGACCGCGCTGCTGGCCGGCCGCCGGATCTGGGACGCCGCCCTGATGGCCTGTTCCCCGCTGGTGATCGTGCACGCCTTCACCAATTTCGATTTCCTCGCCACGGCGTTCGCCGCCGCGGGACTACTGGCCTGGGCACGGCGCCGGCCGCTGCTGGCCGGGGTCCTGCTGGGCCTGGGTGGGGCGGCGAAACTGTATCCGCTGTTACTGCTGGGACCGATCCTGGTGTTGTGCCTGCGCGCCGACCCGATGCAACGCACCCCGCGGACCCGGCAATCGACCCGGTTGCGTGATGTGCGCAGCATGGATTCCCTGTCCGCCTGGCTGGCCGAAGTTGCGGCCCGGATCCGGTTGCTCGGCACCCGGCCGCTGGGGGCGGCCGGGTTGACCGCCGCGGGCGCCCTGACCACCTGGGCGCTGGTGAATCTGCCGATCGCGCTGCTGTATCCGGACGGCTGGCGGGAGTTCTTCCGGCTCAACACCACCCGGCACGCCGACCCGGATTCGCTGTACAACGTGGTGATGTCGTTCACCGACTGGAACGGATTCGACGGCATTCTGCGGCATGGTGAGGCGCCGACCGTACTCAACCTGGTGTCGCTGCTGCTGTTCGCCGCGGCATGCCTGGGCATCGCCTACATCGCGCTCACCGCGCCGCGCCGCCCCCGGCTGGCCCAGCTGTGTTTCCTGGTGATAGCGGCTTTCCTGCTGACGAACAAGGTCTGGAGTCCGCAGTACTCGCTGTGGCTGGTGCCGATCGCCGTTCTCGCGCTACCCCATCGGCGACTGCTGCTGGCCTGGATGACGATCGACGCCCTCGTCTGGGTACCGCGCATGTTCTACTACCTCGGCATAGACCGGAAAGGCCTGCCCGAGCAGTGGTTCACCGGCACCGTGCTCCTGCGCGATATCGCGGTGATCGGCCTGTGCGTACTGATCATCCGCCAGATCTACCGGCCGGACCAGGACCTGGTGCGCCGCGACTACTTGGACGACCCGGTGGGCGGCGTAGTGGACCGAGCCCCGGACCCACTACTGCCCTGGCTGCCCGAGGTGCTCCGGCCCAGAATCTCCCTGGACACCCATTGGACCCGCGCGGTGGCCGCCGCCCGCCCGGTGTCCAGGGCAAGCACAACCGACGTTCACCCGACAGCGCCCGCAAACCCACTCGAGACAAGGCCGCCGGCGCGATTGGGCTGACCCGTGCCCACCCATGGCGGACCCGCGACGCCCTCAGCGCTCTCGGCTCGCGCCCGAACAAACCCGCCCAGCACCGACTCGCCGCTGGGCCCCTCAGCCGGCTCGCATGATCCGCGCCAACTGTTCCGGTTCCTGCGGCAGTAGGTCCAGGTCCAGCTGCCAGGCATTATTCGTCCACGGATCGAACAGCGGAGTGCCGCTGACCGTCGGCAGATGCCGGCACGCCCGGGACAGCGACGCCACCGTGCTATCACTCGAATCCGTTTCGCTGGCGCCGACGATCACCGTCGACAACCCGATCAGATCCCCGCGCGCCAGCAATGCGACCAGGCGCTGCGCATCCATCGACTGGTAGCCGTGCGGGAAATCAGCCGCCAGCAGGATCCGGTGCTCAGCCGGCGGAACACCCTGACCCGAGTTGTAGGCCATTTCGGCGAGTTCCGCCATGTCCACGAGTTGCTGCAACCGCGGGGAGATATCGGAGTGATCGGTGATCGGTGGCCCGGCCAGCACCGGCGCCAGCATGCCGGTGAAACCCGTGAACGCGCCGGTGAGGTCGATGATGTCGACAACCGTGCGACGGCCCGGCGCGGCGCGCAGCAGCCGGGCCAGCAAGGCACCGATCACCGGCGCCACCGCGGTCGAGGATTCGGTATCGACCCACAGCGGGCGGTTCAGCGGAACGGGCACACAGTAGGGCACCCGCAGCCCGCCGCGGTCGAGTGCGTAGAGCTCGCCGAGCCGGATACCGTCGGCGGGGGCGGCCGGGTGGTCCCAGGCCGGTGAGTTCCAGGACGCCAGCGCCGCGGGCAGCACCGTGTCCGCCTCGGTGAGTTCGCGTTGCAGTTGGGCGCTGTCGGACCGGTGGCGATCCTCGGCCGTCGCGGTGAGCTCGTCGTAGCGGCGCTGGGCGTCCGTGCGCGCCGCATCGGCGGCGGGCGTGTTGCGGGTCGCCGGATCCGATACCGCCGCGGAGAGTTCCTGGTCGAGCCGTTCGGCCGCGTAATTACGGGCCGATTCCAGGGCGGCGGCCGAGCGCGCGGCGTCTTCGAAGATCATCCACAATCGTTCCAGCCCGTGCCCGACCTCCATGGGCGGAATCTCCGCCGGGGCAGCCGAAGACGGGGGCGCAACCGGTACGGTCCCGTCGACCACGGTGACGGCCGAGGCCGCAACCGGCGGAGCAGTCGTAACGTAGCCCTGCGCGCCGTGGGCCTGTAGCAGTTCGGAGAGCCCGCCCGCATAGCCCTGCCCCAGAGCACGCAGTTTCCAGGCGTCGCCGCGCCGGTACAGCTCGAAGCAGATCAACGCGGTTTCCCCGGCTTGCGGGGTGATCACGAATTCGGCCACCGGCGTGTCGTTTTCGGACAAACCGGCGGTGATCACGCCCGGAGCGCCGGCCGCCGAGGCGACCAGCAGTACCGCCTGCGCATCCGCGCGGACCTCCGTGGGCGTGACCACCACCACCCCGGCCGCCTCCTCGATCCGCACGCCCGGACCCGCGGGCCGCTCGGACACCAGTACATCCGCCGCCGAGCCCACCCGTAGATCCGCCGCCACCACCAGCGCCGAAACCGTGAGCGGCGCCGCCGCGTTCACGTGGAAGCGGGCCTCACCACCGGCCAGCGGAATGTTCTGTCCTGCCTGCAAGAGCTTCATATCCTGTCCCCCGAGCATCCGCTCGTCCTATTCTTGTGGGCACGACCGGCCGCGGCCCGCCGTGGTAACGCAAGCTACCGCGTCCGGGCCCGACTCACTGCCGTGCCCCTGGGCACAAACGAGGGCCCGCCGCGGCTACGCAAACTACCGCCTCCGGGCCTGACCCCGCTCATGCTCTGCCCATCTGGCATCAGCGGGGCCCTCCGTGGTGACGCTCCGCTACCGCCGCCGGGCCTGACCCGCTCATGCCGTCAGGAACCGGCCCAGCTGCGGTATGGCCTCGCCCGGATGTTTGGCGTTGAAACCCTCACCGATGGCCTGCATCTTCCAGTCACCGCCGCCGACCCGGAACAGTTTCGACATGGCCATGGCGGTGGTCGGGGTGCCGCCGGTGAGGGAGTACCGAGCCAGCTCGGCATTGCTCGCGCCGTCGATCAACCGGCAGAACGCGTTCTGCACCTGGCCGAATGTATGCCCCTTATAGGAGGTCACGATAAAGACCAGGCTCGTGACATGCGCCGGGATGCGCATGAGGTCGACCAGGATCACCTCGTCGTCGCCGGCGCCCTCACCGGTCAGGTTGTCGCCCTGGTGGCGGATCGATCCGTCCTTGGACGTCAACTGGCCGTAGTAGGCGACATCCACCGGGTTCATATCGGCGAACATCACCACCGAGGCGTCCAGGTCGATATCGACGGTGCGGCTACCGAACATGCCGCGCTGCTGCACCGGATCCCAGCCCAGGCCCATCTTCACGAAGGTGAGTGCCTGACCATCCTCCTTGCGGAGGCTGACCCGCTGGCCCTTCTGCAGGCTCACCGGACCGGTCTTGCTCAGGCTGATCTCACCGGGCTGCTGCGGCGGTACCGGTGCGGGGGCCGGCTGCCCCGGCTGGTAGCCCGGTCCGGGGGGCGGTGGATACCCCCCGCCCTGCGGCGGATAGGGCGCGGTGGGCGGCGGCTGCTGCGCGGGGTAGGGCTGCTGCGGCGGCGGAGGCACCGGCGCGGACTGCTGGGGCGGCGCGGGCGGCGGTGTGGGCGCCGGCGGCGGGGGCGGGGGCGCAGCCTGCGTCTGCGCGGGTGAATCATCCACGGTGACACCGTGATCGGTGACCAGCGCGGCGAAACCACCGGCGTAACCCTGGCCGACCGCACGGACCTTCCAGGAGCCCTGCCGGCGATACACTTCCAGCGCGATCACGATCGACTCGCTGGCCAGGCCATCGATCCGGTACTCGAAAAGCTGAGCCCCGGACTGATCGGAGACAAAGGCGACCGGCGGCGCGAACTGCCCGAAGTTCGTATTCGGATCGTCGAGAGTGATCACGGCCCGCACCTGCGCGATATCGGCGGGAACCGCCCCGAGGTTCACCGCCAGCGAGGCCGGCTGACCGGCCGGGCCCGGACGCAGATTCACGCCGGGGCCGGTGGGCTGGTTGTAGAACACGAAATCGGCGTCGGTCCGAACCTTGCCCTGCTCGGTGACCAGTAGTGCGGACAGATCGGCCGGTGCGGCCAATTGAATCGAAATCACCACATCGTTGGTGGCCAGTGGACCGTTCTGGCCCTTGGCGAGTGTTGCGGACAAGTCAGACCCTTCGCTTGTCGGTGCTTATGTAGCAGCCACTCTACGAGAAACGCGCGCACCACGAATCTCGTTAACAGTGTTGCTGTGTTGCCGGCGGGCCGGAACCGGGATGGACTCGGCCGACCTGCGACATTAAGGTGGCAGCGACGGATGGGCGCCCGGCGCGGGTCGGGTTCGGGGCGCGGCAAGAGTGAGCCAGGCCCGGAGGCGGCTGCGAAGCGTGACCACCCGGGGCCCTCGCCCGAGACCGATAGAACATGACGACAGGCGATTCTTCATGGCACAACTCTTCGAACAGTCGAAGAAGGTAGTCGAGGCGCACCTCGCGAACACCAGTATCCGCGCCATCTCCGGTTCCATGGTCGCCTACGAGGGCGCCGTGCAGTTCAAATCGGCCGGGTTCGGCGGCGGCGACGGCGTGCTCGCCGGGATGAAGCGCCGGGCCACCGGAGAGAAGCTGTCGCTGATGGAATGCGCCGGGAACGGCCGGGTGTTCTTCGCGGTCAACGGCCAGTACGTGTCGGTGGTGAACCTGAACAACGAAACCCTGCAGGTCGAATCGCAGCAGTTGCTGGCCTTCGCCGGAAACCTGCGCACCGATGTGCGTTTCGCGGGGGTCCGCGGAGCGTCCAGTGGCCAGGGGCTGTTCACCACCACGGTGAGCGGGCAGGGCCAGGTCGCGCTGCTCTCGGCGGGCGGGCCGCTCATCCACCTCGAGGTCTCGCCGCAATTCCCGCTGGTGGTGGACCCGGATGCGTTTGTCGCCGCCCGCGGTAACCTCAACCAGTCGTTCGTCACCGACGTCTCGTGGCGGTCGGTGATGGGACAGGACGGTGGGGAAGCGTTCTCGCTGCGGTGGGACGGGCAAGGCGTGGTCTCGATCCAGCCGGCGGAACGGTAGGTCATGTTCGAGAAAATCAACTCCAAGGTTGTCACGGTCGATATCGGCGCCGCGGGCGGTGTGGTCGCGCGGACCGGCGGAATGCTCTTCTACACCGGCGATGTGTCCTTCGCTCCGCACGAGATACCGGGCGGAGCCGGGATGGGCGGTGGCGGCGGCCTGGTCCGGATGGCCGGCCGGATGATGACCGGTGAACACCAGCGCACCATGCTCGCCCAGGGAACGGGTCAGGTGCACTACGGGTTCGCCGGGCTGGAAGTCCAGGTGGTGCCGATACAACCGGGGGCGACGCTCCAGGTCGAGGCATCCCGGTTGCTGGCCTACACCGCCGGACTGCAGACCTCGGTGGTGTCGGTGATGAGTTCCGGCGGGGGCGGCGGTGGCGGTCTCATGGGCGCCCTGCGCGGTGCGGCCTCCGGCGCGCTCACCGGGCAGGGGATGTTCACCACCCAGCTCTCGGGGCACGGTAGCGCGGTCCTGCTCGCCCATGGCGGCTATCTCGAACTGCAGATCGGTGGACCCAACCCGGTGGTGGTGGATCCGCAGGCGTTCATCGCCTCGTACGGAAACGTCCAGACCGAACTGAAAACCGCGGTGAGCTGGCGCGACGCGGTCGGCAAGGGATCCGGTGAGGCCATGCAGTTGCAGTGCGCCGGACAGGGTGTCGTGTATGTCCAGGCCTCGGAGGAGAAACTGTGAGTGAGCTTGCGAGCGAACCATTGACACAGCGCGCATCGCGCACGACGGAGCCGAGCGACAGCGAGGTGCAGTCGTGAGCGAGCTTGCGAGCGAACCATCGACACAGCGCGCATCGCGCACGACGGAGCCGAGCGACAGCGAGGTGCAGTCGTGAGCGAGATCCTCAGCCCGATGACTCTCGGGGAAAGCGACAATATCCCCGGTAACAGCTACGCCTACTGCATCGACCTCACCAAGCCCTGGTTCATGCGCAAGGGCGCGATGATCGCCTACTACGGCCAGATGCGATTCCAGGCGCTGACGCACGGTCTCCAGGGCCAGCTGATGCACATGGTCGCGAATCAGTTCTCCGCACCGTTGTTCACCGGCGACTATGTGGTGGCCGAAGGCCAGGGCAAACTGCTGATCGGCGACCGCGGCTACGACATCAACTCCTATGACCTCGACGACGGTAACCTCACCATTCGCGCGGCGAACCTGCTCGCGTTCGAACCCGGCCTCTCGCTGAACCAGTCGATCGTGCCCGGTTTCCTCACCCTGATCGGCACCGGGAAATTCCTGGCCTCGTCGAACGGTCCGGTGATCTTCGCCGAACCGCCGCTACGGGTGGACCCGGAATCCCTGGTGGGCTGGGCCGACTGCCCGTCGCCGAGCCATCACTACGACCAGCGCTGGGTTACCGGTTTCCTGGCCGCGGGCGCGGCCGCGTTCGGAGTGAATTCCGGTGAGGAACGGCAGTTCGATTTCACCGGCGCCGGAACAGTGCTGATCCAATCAAGCGAGAAGGTGATCAGCGACGCCGCCCTGATCCGCACCATCGAAGGACAGTTGCAGAGCGGGATCACCGTGCCCGGGTTGCAGCGGTTGCAGGGTGTTATCGGCCAGCAGCTGGCAGGACAGCAGGGGTACTGAGCCGAAACACCACGCCGGCCGGATCGTCGGGCTGCGATAACGCAACCCGCCGGGCAGACTTGGCGCATGCTGCATCTGCGGGTGATGGCGCCGGCCGAACTGACCGACGACGTGCTGACGATTCTCGGGTCCGACGACGCCGTCAGCGGTCTGGCGGTGTTACGGGGGAGCGCGATCCGGCCCGAAGGTGATCTGATCCTGGCCGATCTGGCCCGTGAGGCCGCCAACGACATCATCGACCGGTTGCGCGCGACCGGCCTGCACCACCACGGCAGCATCGAACTCGAACCGGTGCGCACCTGGATGTCGCTGTCCGGCTACCTCGCCGAAATCCGGACACCGGGCTACAGCGCGGACTCGGTG
Organism: Nocardia sp. NPDC051750; assembly: GCF_044453135.1. Taxonomy (NCBI): domain Bacteria; kingdom Bacillati; phylum Actinomycetota; class Actinomycetes; order Mycobacteriales; family Nocardiaceae; genus Nocardia; species Nocardia sp. NPDC051750. The sequence continues at coordinate 715,531 of NZ_JBITCK010000001.1, forward strand.
GTCTGGGCGGATGTGACCCAGAAGTCCTATGAGGAAACCGAACTCAACTGGACCTACCTGAGTTTCATGACCCTGGCGACCATCCTGGCCGCTATCGCGATCGTGGTGGATTCACAGATCCTGGTGATCGGGGCCATGGTGCTGGGCCCCGAGTTCGGTGCTATCGCGGCGCTCGGCGTGGCGCTGGTGCGGCGCCGGCTCGCGTTGTTCGGCCGTGCGGTCGCCACCTTGCTGGCCGGATTCGCGGCCGCCATTTCCCTCGCGTTCGTCGCCGCTCTCGGGGGCCGTCTGCTCGGCTGGATCCCCGCCGACGCGGTCACCGGGGAACGGCCGGAGACAGCGTTCATCTACACCCCCGACAGATGGTCGTTCGTGGTCGCGCTGATCGCGGCCGCGGCCGGAGTGCTATCACTCACCTCGGCAAAATCCGGTGCTCTGGTAGGTGTTTTCATCTCGGTGACAACGGTGCCCGCGGCCGGCAATATCGCTCTCGGCCTGGCATTCGGGGCCTGGCCGGCGGTGTGGGGCAGCGCGCTGCAACTGGTGGTGAACCTGGCCGGAATGGCGCTGGCGGGCTGGGCGACACTGGCCCTGCAGGACGTTGTCTGGTCGCGGATCTCGTTGCGGCGAGCCCAGGCCGAGGCACGGGCACGCCGCCGCATGCTCTGATGCGGGCGGGTCGGCCGATCCGCGGACCGCGCGTATAGACCGGATAGCATGCCGAGGTGCGCGAACGCGGCGTACCGGGGCGAAGGCGCCGGTACGTCTAACCGGTCGGTTCGGTGACCCGGCCGGGCAGTGCGGCGGTGAACCAGTCGACGATCTCCTCCCCCGCCAAGATTCCGGTGGAGGCGGTGACGGTGAGATTCGGGTGGGTCCAGCCGAGCTCTTCGAGTTCACCGTGCCGGGGCCGGATCGCCCGATCGGCCGCGGAGAGCATTTCGGCATCCAGCGCGCCGTCGCCGGCGGCGAGCGTCGGCGCGGCCGGATCGAGGCGTCCGGAGGCGACGAGCCGCGCACGGACCTCGGCCACAGCCCGGCTCTTGCACACCGCCATCGGCATGGTGTAGATCTTGCGGCCCTGGCGCGACGCCGACCAGCCGCGGGGGCGGCACCAGCTATCCCATTCGGCAAGGAAATCGACCGGGGTAACACTCAGATCGACCACCAGATAGCAGAAGAGTTCATCGGCCTCGCGATATTTGAGCACCCACGATTCGTCTATCCGGTCACGCAGCGCGGCACCGACCTCGGCCAGCGTGGCTCCCCCGGCCCGGACCGCCCCATCGACCGCCCGCCGCCACTGCCGGTCGGGCGATCCGTCGACCAGGATGTTCCCGCCGTTGCTGGTGACGGCGTACGCCCACGGCTCGCCCGGGAACCGGATGCGATCGAACTGCGCGATGGTGCGGGTCGTGGTGGGCAGGACCGCAGCGGTCGCGGCGAGATCGGCCATCGCGGCGGTGGCGGCGGCGGTCATATACGACAGTGGGGCGCCGTCGAGGTATTCCACGCATACCGTCGCCGGCTCGGCGCCGTCGAATGCATTGCGCGAGTAGATCATCGTGCGGTCCAGATCGGTCGCGACCAGTACCGGTCTCGGGGAATCCACTAGCGCCGCACATCCTTGATCAAGCCCATACACGAATATGCCAGGTCCGGCACGACTTCCACCGGTACACCGCGGGCCTGCGCGAGCAGCCGGATATGCGCGTGCTCGGGCGCGTCCGGTTCCCGCACGAGGACCCGCCACGGTACCCGCCGCAGCAGTACCCGTGTCGTCTCCCCGACCCCCGGTTTCACGAAGTTCACACTGCCGATTCCGTAATCGGTGCGTACCTGTTCCACCGACGCCCACCCGGCCCAGGTCGGCGTGCGGTCGGCGGCGCGCAACTGCGCGACCTGCGCGGAAACCCGGGGGCGGACGGTTTCGAAGGCCGCGGTGACGGTGTCGATGAGCCGTCCGGAGACGTCCTCGGCGGCGAGTTCGGCATAGAACTTCGCACCGTGGAAATCGTCCGGGCCGATCAGGTCCCGGTTCAGCACGGTCCGCGAGACCAGCCCGGAGACCGTGGAGTTGAGGCAGGCCGAGGCGATCAGGAAATCGTCGCGGGTTCCGTAGGTGCGCACACAGTGGCCGGGGTCGGCGAGTACGGCGAGATCGTCGTCGAAGCGGGCACCGCCGGCCGCGTGATAGGCATCCAGCGCCTCGGTGAGTTCCTTGGCGATCGCGCCTTTTCCGGTCCAGCCGTCGACGAACACCACCGCACCGGGATCGTGCTGCCGGGACAGGTAGTCCAGGGCCACGGTGTCGATACCGCGGTCCCGCACGATCGATACCGCATAGTGCGGGATATCCGCGGCCGGCCGGGTGCCGTGACCGGTGGCCAGCCAGCGGCGGATCAGGATTCCGATCGGTGTGCCCGCCCGGGCGAGCGAGGCCAGCGCGATATCGGTACCACGTTCGGCGACGATCAGTTCGGCGACGGTCCCCACCGCGAGAGCCAACCGCTCGGCGCTGTCGGCGAGGACCCGGTCGAACAACTCACGATAGGCGGCGTCGGGTTGATACTCGATCGGCAGCGATTCCGCATAGTGTGCGATACCGGCCTGGATCCGCTGTTCGCGATAGGCGAGATCGGCTTCCAGTTCCGCCTCGGAGAGGTCCTTCAACAGCCACGCCACATCATCGCGGGCATAGGACCCGAATTGCGGACCGTACAGCGGAGCCGGCCCGGCCACCTCCGGCCGTGTGCCCGCCCCGGTCCGGGCCGCGGCGAGCACCCGTGGATCGGCTCCGGACAGGACCGCCACCAGCACCTCCGAACCCGCCGCGGTGAGCACATCCACGAGACCGCCCGGCGCGTAGAGCGCCGCGCTGTCGCCCGGTGTATCGACTACGAACAGCAGCACCGGGTCGAGAGCGTCCCCGGCCTGCCCTTCCGGCCAGCAGGCGTTGTACACGAAGCGCGGCTGCTCCTCGCCCGGTTCCGGGGCATGGAAACGGAACCCGCGGCGCAGCGGGTAACCGGGCTCGTCGAGGACGTAGGCCGGAGAGCGAGTGGTGGTCTGGTACCGCACCGGAATCCCCGATTCGGCCAGCGCGACCGCCAGGCACAGCGGCAGATACATCAATTCCTCATGGGCGAGCACGACCACCGGGCGGCCGGCATGCTCGGTGGCCAGCTCGTCTCGCAGTATTTTCGCGGCCACAGCGGTGGCCTGCTCGAATCCCGCGCTGTCGGCCCGCAGGAAGCCGTGCCGCCCGCCCTCCGGCACATCCTGCGGCCAGGGCAGCTCGATCCGTGCCGAACCACCTCGTGACCCGGCGACCGGATTGAGCCGGGCCTCCGGAAGATCCAGCACGCTACCGACCAGCCCGTCCGGCAGCACGGTGCTTCCCGTGGCCAGGCAGACGGTATCGATGCGCGCGCCCAGTTCGGCGGCCGCCTCGGTGAACCGGGCGCGGTCGGCGTCGGTGCGCATATCGACCAGCGCCGCCAGCACATAGTGGGTGCGCGGCGCGAATTCGTGCAGCGCCGCGATCGCGTCCAGCGCCGTGTTGCCGGTCGAGATCTCGTCGTCCACCAGCACCAGCGGTAAACCGGCGGTGAAAACGTCGCCCGGCATCGGTTGCAACATATGCGAGGTGGCATGGGAATGCCCCTCCTCGAAACCGGTCAGAACCGGGGCGCCCGGGACGGTCCGGCGGGTCGAGTGCAGATAGCAGGCGGCGTCGATCCGCGCGGCCACGCAATGCCCGAGGCCGGTGGCGGTTTCGGCGAAACCGAGTACGACCGCATCCAGTTCGCCGAGTACCGCGCGCACCAGATCGCCGAGCCGGTCACCGGCGTCCCGCACCACCAGCGGATCGGTCGGCAGATGTTTACCGAGCACGGTGGACACCAGCAGATGCGCGCGCCGCGGGTTCTTGCGCAGCCCCGGCTGCAACAGGTCGGTGATCACCGGTCGCGCGGGCAACGCGTCGGGCAGATCGCCGTGCCGGAAGCATTCGCGATGGTGCAGCTCTATTCCGAGGGTCCGAGTGGCCCAGTAGTCCGCCCTCACTGGGTGACCAGGGCCGATAGCAGGTCCACGAAGGACACTCCCTTCTTCGCCACGCCGAAGACCCGGGCCCGGGCGAGGGTATGCCGGGCCCAGCTGCGGTGTGGCCGCATCTCGTTCATCTTGTTCCGGTAGCCGGACGCGGCGACCCCGCCGACCTCCACCTGGAGTATGTCGAGGGCATCCGAATACTCCTCGTGCGTGACCACCGACAGCGCGTGCACCGCCGCCACATGCGAGGGATGGATCACCGTCTTGCCCTGGATCCCGTTCGCCCGGTCCAGGGTGATCTCGCGGAGCAGACCGTCGAGATCCCGGCTCACCAGGTAACTGCGGAACGGCACCGCATCGGATTCCTCGAACGGTGCGGTCCGCAGCAGCGGCCGGAACATCCGCTCGTGATCGGCGAAGTACTCCCAGACCGGGCCGGTGATCACGAAACCCGTACCGTCGGCGCGCCCCAGATAGTTGACGATATCCGCGATGACATCGGCGATCACCCGGACGTCGTAGATGGTGAGGTCGCGATCGCGGCGGATCCCGAAGGTGGCGCACATATCGGTGGCCCCGATCCGGACGGCCAGGATCCGCTCCCGATGCTCGGCCAGCAGCGCGGCGATCTGGGTGAGTTCGGAGTCCCGGGTCTGCCGGTGCACCAGTGCCGCGGACTCCAGCACCGGCATGGCGTAGAGGGGCCGGTCGGGCCGGATGGCGGCGGCGGCCGTCAGCGCGGCAAGGTATTTCGGTCCGGCGGCGCTGTCGAACTTGGGGAAGACGAACCCGGTGAGCACGTCGGCGCCCGCACCCAGCTGATCGAGCAGCTCGGGGACGGTATCGGCATCGCGGACCCGGACGAAGAGCATCGGGCACGGGTCCCGGCGCTGCGCGAGCTCGTCGAGGGTACGCACGGTCTGCTGTTTGGCGGCGGCGACCTCGTGGTCGGCGACAGCGTCCTCCAGATCGATCACCATCGAGCAGACGCCGCGTTCGGCCCGCCGGACAATCGTCGCTGTCAGGTCACTGCGGGTCGCCGGAACATACAGGGTGGCGCCCAGCGCCAGGGCCAGCATCTCCCGTTCGGCATGATCGTCGAACGGCTCCGGCTGCTGGTGGAACAGGGCCCGGACATCCGGGCCCTGTAACTGCCGGAAATGGCGGCGCGGTATCCGTTTGTGCAGGGAAACTTCCTGCCGGACGGCCATGCCTGCGGTCATCGCTCCCCCGTCTCATCATCGTTGTTGTCCCGGTTGTCTGCGCATTCGATCGACCACACCGGCAATGAATTCGGTGATGGTGTCGAGTTCTTTCATGTAGGCCCAATAGTCGGGGTGTCGCCCGGTCAGCGATGCGGTGACCCGGTCGAGCCGCTCGACCTGAGCGTCCAGTACCGAGCCCCATTCGGCAACCAACCCCCGTGAAACAGCAAGCATCTGCGCGTCCCGCAGGCGGAATCGTACGGCCTCGGCGCGTTCGCGCGGATCGTCCCGGACCGCCCGTAACTCGGTCAGCCGTTTGGTGACGGCGTCCACCAGTTGTTCGGCGTCGGCGAGATGGCCGCGCGCAGTCGTGGTCAGGTCAAGGGACGGCTCCGGGTTGTGCTCGGCCGCGGCGGCGCGTGCCCCGGCGAGGGCGGCGTCCGCGGCGGTGATATGACGCTCACTTGCGCGCTCATTGTCGGCCAGATCCGCCGAACTCGCAGCATTGAACTCACGCAGCAAAGCAGAGTACGCGGGACCCAGTCGTTCGGCGCGGGTGCGTACCGCGGCGATGCGGGTGGTGACCGACGCGATCGCGTTCCGCGCGGCGCCGGCGCGAGATGGGGCCCGGGCCAACGCTTCCGACAACTCCGTGGTCGCGGCGTCCAACTCGTTCGCCGCCGACCGCACCCGCCCCCGCTGCTCCGCGGGCACCGCCTCCACTGTGACGATCGCCTCATCCACCCGGGCGGACGCCGCACGCACCGACGGATAGCCCGCGTATTCGGACCCGGCCGCCTGCGCACGCACCCGCACCGCCTCGGTGGTGACGCGCGCCACCAGTTCCGGTACCGCCCCGCGCACCGCGATCGCCTCTTCGAGCCGGTCACGCGACCCGTGATAGAACCGGTCCACCTCCTGTGCGGCCGTCTGCAACTGCCGCACCACGGTGTCCAGCCGTTGCTGCCGCCCCGAGATATCGGCACCGCCCTGTTCGGCACGTTCGATCTCGGCGGTCAGCGCGAGATATGCCTCACCAGCGGTGTAGCAGTGCTCCCGCACCGACGCCCAGCGGCGGCCCAGTTCGCGTTCGGGAAAGATCTCTTCGGAGGCGATCGTGGCCGCATCGGCCGCCGACTGCCGCCGATCCATATCCAGGAACGCGGTCGTCAACGCCGACCGTGCCTGTTCGAACCACGGATCCTCTCCCGACCGGAACCATCCACGCCTACGGCCTGCCACAGACCCGATGGTATGAGATCGCGGAACCGACCGTAGCTGCCGCTCGTTATCGCAGGTGCAAGAGGGCTTCCGGAGCCGAATGACCGCATGACGCTACGCAACTTCACCGAAAACCACTACTGTCGTTTCCGTACCCGGCGATTTCGGACATGCTGGGAATCGCAGACAACTACGAAAGGGAATCCCGCATGGGTGTCAGTTTGTCCAAGGGCGGCAACGTCTCGCTGAGCAAGGCGGCTCCGGGGCTCACCGCGGTCGCCGTCGGCCTCGGCTGGGATGTGCGCACCACCACGGGCACCGACTTCGACCTCGACGCCAGCGCGATCGCCACCGGAGCCGACAAGAAGGTCGTATCCGACCAGCACTTCGTGTTCTTCAACAACCTGAAGTCGCCCGAGGGCGCCATCGAACACATCGGCGACAACACCACCGGTGAGGGTGAGGGCGACGACGAGGTCATCAACGTCGATCTCGCGAACACCCCACCGACGATCGAGAGCATCTTCTTCCCGGTCTCGATCTACGAGGCCGACGGCCGTTCGCAGTCCTTCGGGCAGGTGCGCAACGCCTACATCCGCGTGGTGAACCGGGCGAACGGCGAGGAGCTGGCCCGCTACGACCTGTCGGAGGATGCCTCCACCGAAACCGCCATGGTGTTCGGCGAGCTGTACCGCAACGGCGCCGAGTGGAAGTTCCGCGCCATCGGCCAGGGCTACGCGTCCGGGCTGGCCGGTATCGCCCGCGACTACGGCGTCAACGTCTGACGATCCGCGCCTCCGGGTAGCGTGAGGGGGTCCGGTGACGGGCCCCCTCACTTTCGGCCTCCGCAGTGAGCCGGAGGGGGACAAATTGGACAAATAGGCGGTGGGCGGCAACGCTGGTGACCAAGAGGTCGCCGACACCGCCGACCAGGTTTCTCGTTAAGGGCCGGGATACCGACCGCAGTCCGGCCACCGCACACGAAAGGTCCCAGCGTGGTCCTGCGCATATTCGGTTTTTCCATAGTCGTGACAGTGCTGTCGCTGGGGGTGGCCTTCCTCTACGGCGGTCCGACCGCCCTGGCGCTCTGCCTGATCCTCGGCATCCTCGAAGTCTCCCTCTCGTTCGACAACGCCGTGATCAATGCCACCGTCTTGGAAAAGATGAGTGAGTTCTGGCAGAAGATCTTCCTCACCATCGGCATCCTGATCGCCGTCTTCGGTATGCGGCTGATCTTCCCGCTGGCCATCGTGTGGATCACCGCGGGCTTGAACCCGATCGAAGCCTTCGACCTGGCCCTGAACCCGCCTCCCGGCGACGCGGAGTACTTCCCGGACGGTAGCCCCAGCTACGAAACCCTGCTCACCGCCGCCCATCCGCAGATCGCGGCGTTCGGCGGCATGTTCCTGGCGATGCTGTTCCTGAACTTCATCTTCGAGGACCGGGAAATCAAATGGTTGTCTTGGCTGGAACGACCGCTGGCCAAGGCGGGCAAGCTGGACATGGTGTCGGTGGTCGTGGCGGGAATCGGCCTGGTGCTGTCGGCGGAGTTCCTCGCGCACGACGACACCCGCTCCACCGTGCTGCTGGCCGGCCTGCTCGGCATGATCCTCTACATCGCCGTCGACGGGCTGGGTTCGATGTTCCACGTCGAGGAACAGGCCGAAAACGCGTCCGGCGGACCGTCCGAACTGGCCAAGGCCACCGGTAAGGCCGGGTTCTTCCTGTTCCTCTACCTCGAAGTCCTGGACGCCTCGTTCTCCTTCGACGGTGTGATCGGCGCCTTCGCCATCACCGCCGACCCGATCATCATCGCGCTGGGCCTGGGCCTGATCGGCGCCATGTTCGTCCGGTCGATCACCGTCTACCTGGTGCGCAAGGGCACGCTGAACGAATACGTGTACCTCGAGCACGGCGCCCACTGGGCGATCGGCGCCCTGGCGCTGATCCTGCTGATCACGGTCGGCGATATCCACGTCCACGAACTCGTCACCGGCCTCATCGGTGTCGCGTTCATCGGCGCCGCGGTGATCTCCAGCATCAGCCGCAACCGCAAGGAAGACGAACCGAAGGAGCCCGCTACCTCGGAGCCCACTCCGGTAGCCTGACCTCGAACTGAGTCGAAGACCGCGGGAGCGGACCGTCACGGTCCGCTCCCGCGGTTCGTTCACCCTTCGGGAGGTTCCGAGGTCGAGCAGCCTGTCCCGGGGGCAGGTGTCCAACCGGCGCCGGAACGCTCGACGATCGAACCCCACTGCTCCGCATGCCGGGCTACGGCACCGCCCTCGGCGGCGCGGCGGGACCGAGGACCCTAGGCGAGCGACCGTTGATCAGTCCGTGATTCACATGCGGAGCTTGGCGGCGAATTCGCTGACCCGGGTATCCGCGGAAGCCTCGTCCAATGCCTCGGTCAAGGCTTGCCGGTAGGCCGGCTCGGCCTCTTTCTGCAGAGCCCGCCCCTTATCGGTGATGACGGTGTAGACGCCCCGCCGGTCATTGGGGCACAGATCGCGACGGGTGAGTCCCCCGGATTCCAGGCGGGCGACCAGGCGGCTGACCGAGCTCTGGTTGAGGCCGATGAGTTCGGCCAACTCCTGCATACGCAGTTCGCCATCGGCGGCGTGCGCGAGCCGGCACAGAGCCTGGTATTCCGACAGCCCGATACCGTGGCCACGCTGCATCACCTTGGCGAGCCGCTGGGTCACCATGCCGTGCAGCGCGACCAGCTGATCCCAGGTCGTCGTCTCCATGATCACCGCCTTCCGTATTGACAACAGAATACATGCAGTGACAACATCTGCATGTACCTACATTAATTGCATGTACATGCACTTGCCGAGAAGGACACCCCACCATGACCACCCAGCGCATCGAGAAGATCGCAACCACACCCGACTGGTATGCGCCATACAAGATCTCGCAGGCAGTCGAGGCGAACGGCCTCCTCCACGTCTCCGGGCAGGCCGGTATCGACGAGCAGGGGCGCACGGTCTCCGGCGACTTCCTGGCACAAGGACGGCAGGCGTTCGCCAATATCGAGCGCGTCCTGGCCGAGGCCGGGGCCGACCTGGGCGATGTGGTGAAGGTCGGCATCTTCGTCACCGATATGGCCACCAACCTCGACAAGGTTATTCAGCTCCGCGGGGAGTTCCTCCGCGAGCCCTACCCCGCCGACACCTTGCTCGAAGTGTCCGCCCTCGCCCAGCCCGACTGGCAGATCGAAGTCGAAGTCACCGCCCTAGCTCGCTGACCGACGACCCACAACCTCCAAGGGAAAACCCATGTCCGCCGGCCCTCTGCTGCTTCCTTACCGGCGCGGCACTCTCGACCTGCCGAACCGCATCGCGATGGCCCCGATGACCAGACGCCGCGCGAACGGCGCCAGGGGTTGATCGTCACCGAGGGCATCTACCCGAATGTTCTCGGCAAGGACGGTGCGGCCCCCCGGCCGGCAGATCTCCACCGCCCGGGGGCCGGTGGACCATGTCACGCCGCGCGCGACGACGACCGCCGAGGTCGACGCCACGATCGACGATGATCGGCAGCTGGCTCGAGGGCGGACAGACTGGATCTCCGATCCGACGCGACCTCACGTTCCCGGCGACGCCACCTGATGACGGGCGGCGTCGTACCGCTCGAAATATGCCTGACCCACCGCGAAAACGCCGCGTTGCGGCAGCCAGAATTCGCCCAGACTCGTTTGCTCGGGCAACGGCCCGGGTGGACCGATATCGGCACCGTCGATATGGGCCACACTGTTGTCGACCGTCCACAGCATCCGCGGGTTGGTCCGGAACCACTGACCGTTCGGCGCGGTCCCACGCAACCGCACCCGCCCGACGCCCAGCGCCGGACCCGCTATCCGCGACATCATCGACAGCACAGCGGGGTTGCGCCACAGAGCCGAGGGCATCATGGCACCGAGACCCGTCATAGCCTTCGTCGCCACCGATCGGCCCAGCTCGATATCCCAGACCAGCACGTCCGGTATCTCGACCGTCAACGTGAAGGGGCCTGTCCAGGTCACCGCGATGTTCTCGACCCGTGCATCCGCCAGTGCGGAACCGTAATAGCGGCCACAGCTCGCCTCCGGGGACACACTGCTGTAGATGACCCATTGCCCGGCCGGGTCGCGATGCCATACCGACTCGTATCCCGGACCGATCGAACTGGCAGCGAAATGCCGGAAAGCCAGATAGTGGCCACTCGCGAACGGCAGCCCCATCACTCCGTATCCGGCGAATCGCTCTTGGTCCGCACCGGGTGGGAGCGCCGGATCGGTTTCGGCGATCGATCGTGGGCTGTCGGTCATGGCCGTCCTCCTCGACGAGCAGGGCCCCGCATCCACCAACCCTACGTCGCCGCGTCCCAGCCGGGAACGACCGAGACGAGCACAAAGTCAGCACCACCAGGAAACCGACCGTGAACAGCCAGTCGCCCGGCCCGGCGGTGGGCCGGAAACCGACAAGCAGCGCGACATCGAGCAGTTGATTCGCGCTGATCCCGGGTGAAACCGAGATTGCTGAGCGTCGAGCCTTCAGAGTCTGTCCTGCTGTGCCGACGAACCGCGCTCAGGGTGTCGGCGGTGTAGAAATCTCAAAACCGTGGCACATGTGCCAAGTCGGCGACACTCACTCTGTTTCTGCGACACGAGTTTTGAGATCCTACAGCTGGATCAGCCGCGCGCCATATCCACGAAGCGCGACAGATGCAACTGATGAGCGACGGTGATCGTCGCCGTCGGCCCGTTGCGGTGCTTACCCAGAATCAGGTCCGCCTCCCCACCTCGCGGGTCGTCACGTTCGAACGCATCAGGCCGGTGCAGCAGGATCACCATATCCGCATCCTGTTCCAAGGATCCTGATTCACGCAGGTCAGAGACCTGTGGGCGCTTATCCGTGCGCTGCTCCGGTCCGCGGTTCAGCTGACTGATCGCGATCACCGGCACTTCCAACTCTTTCGCCAGCAGTTTGAGATGCCGGGAGAATTCGGAGACTTCCTGCTGACGTGATTCGACCTTCTTACCGGAACTCATCAGCTGGAGGTAGTCCACCACAACGAGTTTCAGATCGTGCCGTTGCTTGAGCCGCCGTGCTTTGGCGCGGATCTCCATCATCGTGAGATTCGGTGAATCGTCCACGAACAGCGGCGCTTCGCTGATCTCGCTCATCCGCCGCGCCAGCTTGGTCCAGTCGTCATCGCTCATCCGCCCGGACCGCATATCCCCGAGCTTGATCTTCGCCTCCGCGGACAGCAGTCGCATGACGATCTCGGTTCGGCTCATCTCCAGCGAGAAGATGACACTCGCCAGCCCGTGCCGAATCGAGCAACTGCGCATGAAATCCATTCCCAGCGTCGATTTACCAACCCCGGGTCGAGCCGCGACGATGATCATCTGGCCCGGGTGCAGGCCGTTGGTGATCTCGTCCAGTTCAGTGAATCCGGTGGGGACACCGAGGGAGATCCCGCCGCGGGAGGCGATGGAGTCGATTTCGTCCATGGTGGGCTGGAGGAGGTCTTCCAGCGGGAGGAAATCCTCGGCGGTCCGGCGTTCGGTGACCTCATAGACCTCGGCTTGGGCCCGGTCGACCACCTCGGCCACATCTTGGCCGTCGGCGCCGGCATAGCCGTACTGCACGATGCGGGTACCGGCCTCCACCAGGCGGCGCAGGATGGCCTTCTCGGCGACGATCTCGGCGTAGTAGCCGGCATTCGCGGCGGTGGGGACGGTCTGGGTGAGGGTGACCAGATAGGGGGCGCCGCCGATACGCTTGAGCTCGCCGCTGCGGTCCAGGCCGGCGGCAACGGTCACCGGGTCGGCGGGTTCACCGCGACCGTAGAGGTCGAGGATCGCATCGTAGACCGCTTGGTGGGCGGGGCGGTAGAAATCGCCGGAGCGCAGAACCTCGACCACATCGGCGATAGCGTCCTTGCTGAGCAGCATGCCGCCCAGGACCGACTGTTCGGCGGCCATATCGTGCGGGGGCTGGCGCCCGAAGTCCTCGCCGGGCGGCTCGGGCGGGAAGTCCGTATGCCCGCGGTCATCGACGACTGCCATCAGACTCGACCGTCCTCTCCTCCAGACCGGACGCACCCTTTTGCCGACTGGTTCTACCGCATGGGTCCGACAGGTTCGCCGGAGCGGGAAGTATCTGTGACCTGTGGTCAGGCATCCCAGCTATCACCCAGAAAGGTCCGCTCCGCCGGTTTGCGGCGCGGCTTTGACGATGGTGCTGCGATGAACCTAGGCGAGGTTCTATCCACATGCCAAACGACCCTGTGCACAGACCTGTGGATAACCTGGGGATAGTTCACCTCTGGTTGTGCACAACTTGTGGAGAACTTGGGGAAAACGCAGGTCAGCCGTCAAAAATCCCCAGCTAGACAGGGATTTTCTCGGTCAACGCAGTGTGGATAAACAAAGTCTCGGCGTGTCGGGGTTGTTGAACAGCCGGGCGTGTTGAGTTAACGGATAGACGAACAGATATGACCTGGATCACAATACGGCCGGTTGGTTTTGCTATTGATCCACAGGTTTCCGACCTTGTGGATAACACAGAAGCAACCAGAACCGACGGCAACGGCACGGCCGGAGTCATCCGTTCGTCGACAGAACTCAGCTAATTGCTGGCTAATATCCCCCACGGAGAGCAAAGCACTCCAACCGGGGATCACGCAGGTGCGTGATCCCCGGTTGGAGTCAGCCGAGACCGCGATCAGCTCGCGGCCACGACCTCCAAGGCAAATTTCGCGGCGACATCCGGGTGCAGATGCACCGTGACCTGATGCTTACCGGTGGCCTTGATATGCGCTTTCGGCAGTTCGATGCTGCGCTTGTCCAGAACCGGGCCGCCGGCCGACTTGATCGCCGAAGCGATATCGGACTGGGTGACCGAGCCGAACAGCTTGCCGGTACCGGCGGTCTTGACCGACAGCGACACACCTTCCAGGCCCTCGATGGCCTGCTTCAGCTCGTTCGCATGGCCGAGGTCACGCACCCGGCGGGCCTCCTGGGCCCGGCGAATGCCCTCGACCTGCTTCTGGGCACCACGGGAGGCAACGATCGCCAGCCCGCGGGGCAGCAGGTAGTTACGGCCGTAGCCGTCCTTGACCTCAACGGTGTCGCCGGGAGCGCCGAGATTGTCGACGTCGGCAGTCAGGATGAGCTTCATATGCTTGACCGACCTTTCTCAGCGAGCCGTCGAAACGTAGGGCAGCAGCGCCATCTCACGCGAGTTCTTCACCGCGATGGCGATATCGCGCTGGTGCTGCACGCAGTTGCCGGTCACCCGGCGGGCACGGATCTTACCGCGCTCACTGACGTACTTGCGCAGCAGCGGCGCATCCTTGTAGTCGATATTGACAGGTCCGGTCTTGCTTTCTTTGCAGAAAGTGCAAGCCTTCTTCTTGAGCACCTTTTCGCGCGCCGGTGCCTTGGCCATTTTCGTTCACTCCGTTTTCTTGGTGACCCGCCGACGCGGGCCGATGCGGGCCGTCTCAGAACGGCGGTTCATCGTCCATCCGGCCGCCGCCCCCGAAGGAGCCGGCCGCGGGCGCGCTACCCCACGGGTCTTCTGCTGCGCCCTGCTCGGACCGTCCGCCGCCACTGTTGCCGGCGTTGTAGTTTCCACCACCACCGCTGTTGGAACCGAATCCACCACCGCCGCCACCGCGACTGGTCTTGTTGACCTTCGCCGTCGCGTACTTCAGCGAAGGACCGACCTCGTCGACCTCGAGCTCGACGACCGTGCGCTTCTCACCCTCGCGGGTTTCGTAGGAGCGCTGCTTGAGCCGTCCGCTGACGATCACCCGGGCGCCCCTGGTCAGGCTTTCGGCGACATTCTCCGCCGCGTCCCGCCAGATATTGCAGCGCAGGAACAGCGCCTCGCCGTCTTTCCACTCGTTGGTATTACGGTCGAAAATGCGGGGCGTCGATGCGACGGTGAAATTCGCAACCGCCGCGCCCGCGGGCGTGAATCGAAGCTCGGGGTCGGCCGTCAGATTTCCGATGACCGTGATGACGGTGTCGCCTGCTGCCATGGTGGGTTCCTCCTGCTCGGTGTGCAGTCCGAGTGCACTCGCTTGTTGCGCTAGAGCCTAGAGACAGACTCCGACGAAACCGCGATGCCGCCGGAACTACTTTTCGTTGCGCAGAACCTTGGTGCGCAGCACCTGCTCGTTGAGGCCCAACTGGCGGTCGAGTTCGCTCACTGTGGCGGGCTCGGCGGTCAGATCGACGACCGCGTAGATGCCTTCGGCCTGTTTACGAATCTCATAGGCGAGGCGCTTACGGCCCCAGATATCGACCTTGTCGATTTTTCCGCCCTCGGTCTTCACAACGTTGAGCATCGTGTCCAGGGACGGCCCGACGGTGCGCTCGTCCATGCTCGGATCGAGGATGACCATTACTTCATAATGACGCACGAACCAATCACCTCCTGTGGTCTGTGATCGGCCACGGACGGTCCGTGGCAGGAGGTCGTCGCGTCAGCAACCGGGCAAGAGTACCTGAGGGGGCAGGTCACTGCGAAATCGATCTCGCGGGCGGGGCCGGGCGGATTCCGCATGATGTCGCGCCCGGTTTCCCAGCACCAGGAATCGGCCGGAATTCACCCCGTGAGCGCCGCGGCGACCTGGCGTTATGACCGTTCGGAGCCGTGCCGGCGTCCAGGCCGCACCGCACTCGACCGTGGCGAAGGCCACTAGGGTGATCGGTATGTCGATCGGAGCGACCGCGCGCGCGTTCGCGTCCGGTCACGTTTCCCGGCAGACGACAGCGGTGACCGCGGCGGTATTGCTGTGCGTAATGACCCTGGCCGTGGCTTTTCTCAACAAGGCTCGTTGCGCGGGCGCGCCGTTCCGGGCCGATGGGCGCAGTGTCGCGTTCGACTATGTCAAAGATGCGCGGGTCTGCTATTCCGATATCCAGTTTCTCTGGCTGGGCCGCGATATCGATCAGCATATTTTTCCGTATATCCACGGCGGTATCACTGCCGACGGATCGCTGACGGGCGGCGCGGTGGAGTATCCGGTGCTCAGTGGCCTGTTGATGTGGCTGGGCGCGCTGGGCGCGGACAACGATGCGATGTTCCTGCTGCATTCGGCCCTGCTGCTGACCCCGTTCGCCCTGCTGACCGCATGGTTGCTGGCCCGGCTGGCAGGACGCGCCGCCCTGCTGTGGGCGGTGAGTCCACCGCTGGTGCTGTACGCGTTCCACAACTGGGAACTACCGGTGGTCTGCACGACCGTGGTCGCGATGGCGGTGATGACGTTGTCGCGCCGGGCGTTGCGGTCCCGCGCGGTGCTCGCCGCGACCCTGCTGGGGCTGGGCTTCTGTTTCAAGATCTATCCGGCGATCTTCGTGATTCCGCTGATGCTGTACGTGCTCACCGGCGGCGATCGGCGGGATGCCGGGGCGCGTCCCGATATCCGGGGTGCGCTGTGGACCGGTGGCGCCGCCGTCGCGACGGTCCTGGCGGTGAACCTGCCCTTCGCGATCGCCGGCTTCGACGGCTGGCGCGCGTCGATCGAGTTCCAGCAGCAACGGCAGGCCGATATCACGACGAATTCGATCTGGTTCTGGGGTCTGCGGCCGCTGTTCGGTACGGACCGGGTCGGGACGGCGGCATTCGCCGATACCGTGGCGATCGCGTCTCCGGCGCTTATCCTCGCGTCCTTCGCGCTGGCCCTGTGGGTCGGTCACCGGCGCTATACGGAAATGGGCGTCTACCCGTGGATCGGTGTCAGCGGGGCGATGCTGTGCGGGTTCCTGGTCTTCCACAAGGTGCATTCCCCGCAGTACACCCTGTGGTTGATTCCGTTCCTGGTGGTCCTGGCGGTGCCGTGGCCGGTGGTGTGGAGTTATCTGGTCGCCGATATCGCGATCGGGGTGGGCGTCTTCCGCTACTTCTACGCGATGGGGACCGGACATTCGGTCGAACTGATGGAGGCGGTGGTGCGCTTCGGGGTCTGGGGGCGGGCCACGCTGCTGGTCTTTCTGTTCGCGCTCTTCCTGAAGGTCCCGGAGCGTATCCCGCGGGAACCGGCGGCGGCCCCCGATACGCGAGAGAAACCGCCCGGAACGGTGACCGGACCGGCGAATCGGTTCCATTAAAACTAGAACGTGTTACATTCAAGGTATGGCACCTGTCGGGCTCGCACGCACCAGTTGCCCGTACCCACGGCACCCGGCGCATTCGGCCCTGAGAGGTGACTGCGGCCGGACCGGCCGCCGCGCGGCAATTATGTAACTTGTTCCAGGCATAGGGAGACCAGCACCGCCATGCGTACCGATATCTGCGACCGGCTGGGGATCGAGTTCCCCATCTTCGCCTTCACCCACTGCCGCGACGTGGCGGCCGCGGTCAGCAACGCCGGTGGTCTCGGCGTGCTCGGCGCGGTCGGGTTCACCGCTGAACAGCTCGAAGTCGAGCTGGCCTGGTTGGACGAGCACGTCGGCGACAACCCCTACGGTGTCGACCTGGTGATTCCGTCCAAGTACGAGGGCAAGGGCATCGACGGGCTCTCGCCCGAGGAGCTCGAGTCGGAACTCGCCAAGCATGTACCGCAGGGCCACCGCGATTTCGCCGAGAAGATCCTCGCCGACCACGGCGTCCCGAAGCTGCCTGAAGAAGAAGTGCATCCGCAGTTGCTCGGCTGGACCGCCACCACCGCGGCGCCGCAGGTCGAGGTGATCCTGAGGCATCCGAAAGCGAAGCTCGTCGCCAATGCCCTGGGCACCCCGCCGCCGGAGTTCGTCTCACAGATCCAGGACTCCGGCCGCCTCATCGGCGCGCTGTGCGGTTCGGTCAAACACGCCATGAACCACAAGAACGCCGGGCTGGACTTCGTGGTCTGCCAGGGCACCGAGGGCGGCGGCCACTGTGGCGAGGTCTCCTCGCTGGTGCTGTGGCCGCAGGTCATCGACGCCGTGGGTGACCTGCCGGTGCTGGCCGCGGGTGGTATCGGCGACGGCCGGCAGGTCGCGGCCGCGATGGCGATGGGCGCGGCGGGCGCGTGGACCGGTTCCATCTGGCTGACCGTGGAAGAGGCGAATGTGCCGCCCGCGCAGATGAAGACCTACATCGACGCCACCAGCCACGACACCATCCGCTCCCGCGCCTGGACCGGTAAGCCGGCCCGCATGCTGCGCAACGACTGGACCGATGCCTGGGAATCGGAAGGCACCCCGGACCCGCTGCCCATGCCGCTGCAGATGATGGTGGCGCTGGACGGCGTCAAGCGCGGTCACCGCTACCCGGAAGCCGCCAAGGACGTGAACTTCAATCCGGTCGGCCAGGTGGTCGGCATGATGAACAAGACGGAACGCTCCGCCGATGTGATGAACCGCCTCATCGAGGAGTACGTCACCGCCTGCGAACGGCTGAACAAGCTCAACGACGCCGGATAGCAGCCGCTACCGAACCACAACAATCATGAGCAGGCCCGCACCGGATTCCGGAGTGGGCCTGCTCATGATTGTGCTCGAGTGGGCCGAGGTCCCGTAGCGCCGATCGAAACGTGCCCAGCGGCGGTGCCGAGTTCAGCGAGGCCCTTGGAGGTTTTGGCCCGGCCCGCGCCAGCGCGCCAAAAGACGCAGATTCACGCGGAAGCGGCGTGGACCTCCGGCTGCCCCTGGGTTTCGACCAGTTCCTCGAACCGGGCGATGACCTTGTTGTGATAGATCCCGAAAAGATCTTCGAACAGAGCGAGCTGGGCGGGCGAGGGGCCGGATTCCGATTCCCATACCGCGATCAGTGCCCGCCATACGAGAACGTGCAGATCGGCCGCGCCCGCGAAGTACGCCTCAACGGCTTGCGGTACCTCGAGGACCATTTCGCCGATCGAGTTCAGGATGGCGCGCTGCATACTGGATTCGAGGGCGACCAGAAGACGCCGGACGATACCGATTTCGATGGCGAGAATGCGGCGATGATCGGGGACGTCCAGGCGGGCCAGTGTTTCCAGCGCATCGACCTCGGCCTTCAGTTCGGCGAGGTCGAATCCGGCGTCGACGGGACCGCCGTGCGCCGCGCCGGTGTAGGCGAGCAACGCGTCCATGACGATCCCGCGCTCGACCTCGACGATATCCCGGAACATCTCGATCGCGACGTCGGGCATCGGGATGGAGAACCGGAAGAGGTGCCGGTAGACATCCAGGCCGCCCGCGGAGCGCACCTCGCGGATGGTGAAACCCTTACCGCGCCGGGCTTCCACGAAACCGTAGGATTCCAACCGGCCGAGCGTGAGCTGCGCGGTGGCCCGGTTCATTTCGAACTCGTCGGCCACCTGGCGCACCGAGGGCATCAGCTCACCCGGTTGATACTCCCCTGCGGCGACCCGCCGTGCCAGTTCGTCGGCAACATCGGCGACCACCGTGCGGGACCCCATGGATACACCTCTTTCGGCATCGTTACGTCCCAGACAGTCTATGCACAAATATGCCAGACTGCACGGGAGAACAAGCGATTCGGTTCAGGGGATCACGAAGCATCACCACGCAGGGCTTCGCCCATACCTGGAGGACACAGTATGAGCGGTCGACGGGATCCCGGCCCGCTGCCTTCGCGGCCGGCGCTGCGCAGCGCCAAACTCATGGCACTGCCGGTCGCGTACGCGGGCCGGCAGGCCGCGGGAGCCGGGCGCCGGGCGCTCGGCCGGCCCGCGCGGGAAGTGAACCGGGAGATCCAGTCCCGCACCGCCGAGCATATGTTCGCTGTGCTGGGCGAGCTGAAGGGCTGCGCGGCCAAACTCGGGCAGTTGCTGGCCATTTATCAGCTCGCGCTACCGCGCGATCTCGCGGCGCCGTACCAGGCCGCACTGACCCGGCTGCAGGATTCGGCACCGGTGATGCTGCCGGCCACCGTGCACGGCGTCCTGGCCGAACATCTGGGGCCACAGTGGCGTGATCTGTTCCAGGAGTTCGACGATCGACGGGCCGCGGCCGCATCGATCGGCCAGGTGCATCGCGGGGTCTGGCACGACGGGCGCGAGGTCGCGGTGAAGGTGATGTACCCGGGGGCTCGCGCCGCGGTGGAATCGGATCTGGTGCAGCTACGGCGTATGTCGTTCCTGGCCTCGGTGCTACTGCCCGGCGCCGATGTGAAATCGGTGACCGAGGCGCTGTGTGAGAGTGTGCGCGCGGAATTGGATTACGCGGGCGAAGCCGATACGCAGCGCGCCTTCGCCGCCGAGTACCGGGGCAGCGACGAGTTCTTCGTTCCGGAAGTGCTGGAACAGCGGGGCGACGTGCTGGTTTCGGAATGGGTGCGCGGTACCCCCGCCACCCGGATCGTCAGCTCGGGCAGCCGGGAGCAGCGCGACCGGGTCGGCGAGTTGACGATGCGGTTCGTGCTGACCGGCTGGGAGCGGCACGGATTCCTGTATTGCGACCCGCATCCCGGCAATCTGTGGCTGCTGCCGGACGGACGGCTGGGAGTTGCCGATTTCGGCGCCTGCGCGCCGTGGCCGCATCCGGGGTTCACCGATTTGACGGTGCAGATGTGCGACGCGATTCTCAACGGCGGGCCGGCCGCGCTGGAGACAGCTGTGCGTGCACACGGATTCGCCCTGCCGGGACGGGATTTCGACGCCGTCGCGCTGGATACCGCGCTCGCGGCGTGTGGTGAACCGGTTCGGCACGACCGGTTCCGGCTCACCACGTCCTGGTTGCGCAAGCAGGTGCTGCGCATCACGAGCCCGCGGCTGACCAATGTGATGCGCGAACTGACGCTACCCCCGGAGTGCACACCGTTCGCGCGGGCGTCGCTCACGATGGTCGGTACGTTGAGCCAACTGGAGAGCGAATGCGATTACGGTGCCGAGCTGGTGCGATCGGTCCCGGAACTCGCGGAGGTGTTCACCACGATGCGGCGCGGGTCGGAGCCGGGCGTACCCGCGAGCTGAGCGGGCACGCTTCGGATCGGATCGCACCGTCTGGGACATTTTCCGGTGAGGAACGGGTTTTTACGGAAAGATATCCTATCTACCCGCTGTCGTGCTCAGTAATCCAGCCATTCGCGCCATCGAGGCAGGAGCAGTTCCGCCAACACGGCGTAACCCTCCGCCCCGGGGTGTGCGCCGTCGCCCGACCGCACCTGCTCCATCCAGACCGAGTCGGCCGCCAGCCGATGACAGCTGCCGATATAGGGAACCCCGAACTCTGCACAGACCTTGTCGAAACGCTCGTCGAGGTCGGCAATCCGCCGGTTGTGCGCCGCATCGTCGACCGGAGGCGGTCCGGCCATCAGCACCGGCCACGATTCGTCACGTGCGGCCGCCAGCACCGCACGCAGATTCGCCACCGAAGTATCCACGTCCACCCGGATACCGTCGCCGGTCCGAACGGTGTCGTTGACCCCGAACGAGAACACCAGCCGACCCGCAATGCCGGCCGGCAAACGCGATCGGCATTCGACCCGCCAGCGCGCGGCGATATCGGCCGATGTCTGCCCGCGGATGCCGAGGTTGTAGGCGGTCAGTGCGAGCCCGGCCGATCGGGCATGTGCTGTCAGCCGGCCGCTCCAGCCCAGGGCTCGCGGATCTCCCTCCCCGGCGACGAAGGAATCCCCCACGAAACAGATGCGCAGATCACGGTTCACCCCATGATTCTGGCAGCGTGTTGGTGTGTATCGTCCGGCTCGGCCTCCTGCATACTCACCATTTGGTGGGCGTGGGCGGCCGGCCGGCTTCACCTCGATCCGAAAGTACCGATACGACATGCGAGTCGATGGGCGGGAGATCCCGGTAACGGGCAGCCTGCTACAACCGCTCACCCGGCGTACCAGCGATATTCTGCGTGTCGTCTTCGCAGCCGTCGGTGTGGCCGTGGTCGTCGCCGGATCCCTGATCACCCGGCCCGAATGGCTCGCGCTCGAACGCTCGGTGTCCAATATCGTCGGGTTCCTCAACTCGGACCAGTCGAACCTGGTCTATCTGGTGTACGGCATCGCCATCCTGATCCTGCCGTTCGCGATCCTGGTGGAACTGGTGTGGGGCGGGCATTGGAAACTGCTCGCCGGATACGCCACCGCGGGACTGGTCGCGGGGCTGCTGCTGTCGATCACGCCGAGCGGATTATCGGCCCCGCAATGGCATCTGCAGGTCCCGGAGAATCTGGCCGATAAAACCTTCCTCCAGCAGTTCCTCGACGATCCACGCTGGATCGCCATGCTGGCCGCGGTACTCACCGTGTCCAGCCCGTGGCTGCCGGTACGCGCCCGGCGCTGGCTGTGGGTGCTGATCCTGGCGTTCGCGCCGATACATCTGGTGGTCAGCACCGTCGTCCCGGCGCGCGCTATGTTCGGGCTCGTCCTCGGCTGGCTGGTGGGCGCGGTCATCGTCCTGTTGGTCGGAACACCGGCGCTGGAGGTTCCGCTGGACGCGGCGGTACGTCAGTTGACGCGGCGCGGTTACACCGTCAACCGGCTCACCGTCGTGCGGCCGGCCGGCCCCGGCGCGCTCATGCTGTCGGCGACGATCGAGGAACGCGAGAAGGCCCTGGTCGTCGAGCTGTACGGCAAGAACCAGCGCTCACTCAACGCGATACGCCAGCTGTGGCGCTGGCTGACCTTCCGGTCCAGCGAGACGGCCCCCCTGCACGGTTCCATGCACCGTGCCGTGGAACATCGTGCGCTGATGGCGATCGCGCTGGGGGACATGGGTGTGGCCGCACATCGGCCGGTGGCGGTCGCCGGGTTGCCGCGCGGCTGGATGCTGTACGCGCACACACTGCCCACCGGCCGCTCGATCGAACAGGATCCCGCCGATGCCGAGGCACTGGATGCGGTATGGCGAGCGCTCACGATGCTGCGTGAGCGGGGAATCTCGCACGGCGAACTACGACCGGCGCAGATCCGGGTAGTCGCGGGCGATGCCGCGTTCGGCGGTTTCACCGCCGCCGAACTGTGCGCGTCCGACGCCCAGCTCCAATCCGATATCGCCCAGCTGCTGGTGTCGATGGCGGCGGTCTTCGGGCCGGAGGCCGCAGTACGGTCGGCGATCGAAGCGCTCGGCGAGCAGACAGTGCTCACCGCCTCGCGCCGGCTGACGAAATTCGCCATGCCGCGCGGTATCCGTAACTCCATTCCCGAATGGAAGTCAGTGGTGACCGCGGCGCGCGACGAAGTGCGGACACAAACCGGCCAGGACCGGATCGAAGCGGAACAGATCACGCGGTTCAACCGCAAGAGCCTGCTGCAGCTGGCCTTGCTCATCGGCCTGGTCTACGTCGCCTACCCGTTCATCAGCGCGGTGCCCACCTTCTTCACCCAGCTCCGCGAGGCCGACTGGTGGTGGGCGCTCGCCGGATTGGCACTGTCGACGCTGACCTACCTGGGCACCGCGGCCGCGCTGTGGGCCTGCGCCTCGGGAGTGATCAAGTATTGGCCGCTGGTGCTGATGCAGATCGCGAACACCTTCGCCGCGACCACCACACCGGCCCGGGTGGGCGGTTTGGCGCTGAGTGTCCGGTTCCTGCAGAAGGGTGGGGTCGGGGCCGTCCGCGCCACCGCGGCGGTCGCATTGCAGCAGGCCGTGCAGGTGTGCACGCATATCGGGTTGCTGGTGCTGTTCAGTGTGGCCGCCGGAACCTCGGCGAACCTCTCACACTTCGTGCCTTCACCCACCGTGCTGTATCTGATCGGCGGTGTGGGGGTGGGCATCATCGGCACCTTCATGTTCGTGCCGAAACTGCGCCGCTGGCTGAACACGTCGGTGCTACCTCAGGTGCAGGAGGTGGTGGGCGAACTGGCGCGGCTGGCCCGCGACCCGAAACGCTGCGCGGTCATCGTGCTCGGGTGCGCGGCCCTCACTCTCGGCCAGGCGTTGGCGCTGTGGGCCAGCGTCCAGGCGTTCGGCGGTGGCACAACCTTCATCACCGTCACCATTGTCACGATGATCGGTGGCACCCTGGCCTCGGCCGCGCCGACGCCCGGCGGGGTGGGCGCGGTGGAGGCCGCGCTGATCGGTGGTCTGGCCGCGTTCGGCCTGCCCGCCGCGGTAGCGGTGCCCTCGGTACTGCTCTACCGGGTCCTCACCTGCTGGATCCCGGTTTTCTGCGGCTGGCAGGTCATGCGCTGGATGACCGAGAAGAACATGATCTGAAATGTGTCGCGCCGGCCCGGGTGAGCACTGGGTCTCCCGGGCCGGCGCGTACAGGTCTGCGGCGGATCTAGCCGTCGCTGCGCAGCTGCACTTTCACGACCTTGCCGCTGGCGTTGCGGGGCAACTCCGCGACGATCACCAGGTCTTTCGGGTGCTTGTAGCGGGCCAGGTTCTCGTTGAGGAACGGTTCCAGGTCCGCGAGCGTGAGCTCGTCGTCCGGATCGTTCAGGGCGACCACCGCCACCGGGACCTCGCCCCACTTCTCGTGGGCACGGCCGATGACCGCGGCCTCACGGATCTTCGGGTGCGCGAACAGGACGTTCTCCACCTCGGCGCAGTAGATGTTCTCACCGCCGGAGATGATCATGTCCTTCTTGCGGTCCACGACGTAGACGAAACCCTCGTCGTCCTGGCGCACCAGATCACCGGAGTGGAACCAACCGCCGGCGAATGCGTCCGCGGTCGCCTCCGGCTTGTTCCAGTAACCGGCCATCATGGTGGGCCCGCGGTACACGATCTCGCCGACCTCACCCGGCGCCACATCGTTCATCTCGTCGTCGACGATGCGGGCCTGGATGGTGGGGATGACCTTGCCGACCGAACCGAGCTTGCGGATGGCGTCCTTACCTTCGAGGACGCAGGTGATCGGCGACATCTCGGTCTGCCCGAACACCGCCACGTTGAACGCGTCGGGGAAGGCGTCGTCCATCGCCTTCAGCACGGTGTCGGAGGCCGGTGCGGCGCCCCAGCTGAGTGCCTTCAACGCCAGCTTGCGCTGTTTCACCGTCGGCTCGTCGCAGATCAGCTGCCACTGGGCGGGCACGCAGAACGCCGAGGTGGCCTGCTCGGCCTCGACAGCGTCCAGGAACTCGGTGGCGCTGAAGGCACCCAGGGGGTGCAGGACCGTCTTGGCACCCAGAAGGAACGCGGGGGCAAGGCTGCCGATACCGGCGATATGGAACAGCGGAGAAGTGCAGAAACCGATCGAATCCTGCTCCATCGCCAGCGCCCGGATACAGGTGAGCGCCTGGGCGTTCATATTGCCGTAGGAGAGGATGGCGCCCTTGGGACTCCCGGTGGTACCGGAGGTGTACATGATGAGGGCCGGGGTGTCCTCGGGAATATCCAGCGGAGTGTGCGCCGCGCCCTCTTCGGCGAGTGCGTCGTCGAAGCCGATGACTCCGTCGCCGCTGCTGCCACCGATCACGAAGCAGTGCTCCAGCCCGGACGCCTGCGCCTGCACCGCAGTGGCCAGCGGCTGCAGCATGGTGTCGGTGACCACCGCTTTGGCCCCGCTGTCCCCGACTATGTACGCGACCTCGGGCGGGGTGAGACGGAAGTTCACCGGAACCGCGATCGCACCCAGCGCGTTGATCCCGAACACGGCCTCGAGATATTCGGGGTAGTTGAGGGCCAGGATGATCACCCGGTCCCCGAAGCCGACCCCCCGGCGGGCGAGCGCGTCGGCGAACTTCTGCGAGCGTTCGTGCAGTTGACGCCAGGTGGTGTCGGCGCCGCGGAAACGGAGCGCCACCTCGTCCGGCCGCATCACCGCGTGCGCGGCGATCTGGTTGTTCCAGTGGTTTCGACGCGATCTGATCGGCTCGTCGAGGGCCTGCGCACCGGTGGTCATCCCACGTACTCCTCTCGGTACCGCGTGACCCACCGGAGTGTCCGGCGCCACACGCGGTGTGAACATGTCGGCAGAATAACAATTCACATCGACACCGGCAAGGAAAACGGAACCGAATAGCGGTTAATCCCGAGGAACCTGACCACGGAACAAGTTCACCCGCGCTGAACCGTGTATTTGCGATGATACCGACACTCCAGCACGTCACCCAGCTATCCAGTATGCGATCACATATGCGAATCCTGACTCACTTCCAGGGTTGATCACGCCGTGATTTCCATGGCACCATGCAGCAGGCGCGGACTATCCGCGGAAAGTAGAGGAGAGCACCGATGCTGCGGACCAGGTTCACCGAGATTTTCGGTATCGAACATCCGATCGTGCAGGGCGGAATGATGTGGGTCGGCCGGGCCGAACTCGTCGCCGCCGTGGCCAACGCCGGGGGGCTCGGTTTCATCACCGCACTCACGCAGCCCACCCCCGATGATCTCCGCCGCGAGATCGAGCGGACCCGCGAACTCACCGACAAGCCGTTCGGGGTGAACCTGACCATCCTGCCGTCGATCAACCCGCCGCCGTACGAGGAGTACGCGCGCGCGATCGTGGAAAGCGGCATCAAGATCGTGGAGACCGCAGGGAGCAACCCCGAGCCGTTCCTGCCCACCTATCGCGAGGCAGGCATCAAGGTGGTGCACAAATGCACCAGCGTCCGGCACGCGCTCAAGGCGCAGAAAATCGGTGTGGACGCCGTCAGCATCGATGGCTTCGAATGCGCCGGTCACCCTGGCGAGGACGATATTCCCGGGCTGGTCCTGATCCCGGCCGCCGCCCGCGCGCTGACCATCCCGATCATCGCGTCGGGCGGTATCGCCGACGCCCGCGGCCTGGTCGCGGCGCTGGCGCTGGGGGCCGACGGGGTGAATATGGGCACCCGGTTCCTGTGCACCCAGGAATCCTCCATCGACCAGCAGGTCAAGGAGCAGATCGTCGCCAACTCCGAGCGCGATACCCAGCTGATCTTCCGCACCATGCACAACACCGCGCGGGTTGCCGATAACGAGGTCAGCCGCAAGGTGGTCGAGATCGAGAAGGCCGGCGGCAAATTCGAAGATGTTCGCGAACTCGTCTCCGGCGCCCGCGGCCGGCGAGTATTCGAAGAAGGCGACTTGGACGCCGGGATCTGGTCGGTCGGCCTGTGCCAGGGCCTGATCGAGGACGTGCCCACCTGCGCGGACCTCATCGGCCGGATGGTCACCGAGGCCGAAGAACTGATCAGCGCCCGGCTGGCCGGATTCGTTTCCGCCTGATCCCCTGAGCCGCGCCGGGAGTATGGCGATCACTCCGGCGCCGGAGCGCGGGAAGCCGTCCGGGAAAGGTCGGCTTCCCGCGCTTCAGAAACAGCCGTGGATACCGGACCGGATTCAGTGCGCCGCCAGCGCGGCGACGGCGTCGTAATCGTGCGCGGCGACTACGTCGATATCGGCGGGTAGCGCGTGCAGCCGGTGGATGGTTTCGAAGGCCAGATCCCGGTCGGCATCGAACAATTGCCCGGGCATCGGCGCCTTCTCCCGGATCAGGTCGATCTGCAGCCGGTTCCATACCGCGTCCCCCGCCAGCAGCACCCGGCGGCCGTCGGCGGTGGCCAGCAGTACGCCGACACTGCCCGGGGTGTGTCCGGCCAGATCCACCAGCAGCACCGACCCGTCGCCGAACAGATCGAGGCTGCGTTCGAAGGTGAGGACCGGCGGACCGTCGAGCTCGAGGGGGTCCAGCGGGCGGCCCTGCAGCGGTGGCCGCACCACACCGGCCGGAGCGTGCGGACCGTCCAGCGCCCAGCTCAATTCCGCGGCGGGTAACCGGATCGGCACCGAATCGGGGAGTTCGAGCACACCCGAAATATGGTCCCAGTGCAGATGGGTCGGCAGGACGAAGTCGATACTCGCCGGATCGATATCGCGAGCGGCGAGCGCGTCGCCGAGGCCCAGTACCGGCTTGTCCGGCGCCACCAGCAGCGGAATCGGGAACGGCAGCCCCCGCAGCACCCGTTGATGCACATGGGCGCACAGTGCCGGGTCGACCAGGAACCGCGCCTTCGGATGTTCGACGATATACGCGGCCATGGCCATCGGCAGATGCCCGAGGCTGCGCACCCCCTCGGCCACGATGGCAGTCGGCGCCTGCATCCGGCCCTGCAGCAGCACGGTCAGTCCGACACTCGCCCGAGCCGGCGGCGGAGATACCGATTCCAGCCGCGCGAGCAACCGGGTATCCGCCTGCCGCGGGCGCAGGAGCCGGGCGGGTGTGGCGACCAGTGCCGCGCAACAACGCACCAGTGTCGGAAAGGTCGGGGTTCGTCCTTCGGCGGAAGCGGCCACACCGCAACGGTACCGGTCCTACCGGAACGGGGACGGCGAGAACGCATATCCGCGCGCAGCTCCGGCAGGCACGACGACGCGCCGGCGGGCTCGAAAGCCGAAGATCGCAGGAACGCATCGGCAATGCGCGGACACGGGTACCGGTGAGCGTCCGGAACCGCGCCCGCTCACCACACCGCGCTTCACCGGATCGGGCTCCGGGCAGGCAGGTCCGGTGGCGAGGAGACAGCGGGCGAACCGTAGCGAAACTGTGTCCGGGCGAGGTACAGAACCGCCGCTGCGCGGAGTCGTTCTGCACCGCAACGGTAATCGGATCAGGGGCGCCGACATCGCATCCGGAAGGCGCACGGAGCCAACGAGTTCGGCAATGCCGGAGCACGCGAATCTTCCGGCATAATCTAGGCGTGAGGCCGGACACGCAGCTGCTGTGCTCGATTCACGGCTCGATGAGCAGCCGGTCGGCTTCGCGCACCGTTCGCCACGACCGCGGCCGGACCCCACCGTCCCCGCCACCACGCCGATGACCGGTTCCCCGCGCGGTGTGGTCTTCCTGTTCTCGCCGGAGGGTGGCGAGCACGATCGGATGGGACGGATACTCGCCGGTCGTTACCCCACGTTCGCCGCGACCGTGATCGAGACGAACGATGCCGTCGTAGCGGCGGGTGGACCGCAGGTATGGACCCCGCGATACGGCTTCCGGCACCCCGGCTCGACGGCGTGGCCGGACCGACACCACCGCGACCCCCAATTCACCCAACCCGCTCTGTTCACCTACCAGGTCGCGATCGCGGCCCTGCTGATCTCCTGGGGCGTCCGGCCCGACGCAGTGATCGGTCACGGTATCGGCGAACTCGCGGCGGCGGTGACCGCCGGTGCGCTACCGGCGGCCGACGCGGCGCGAGTGGCGGTCGCGCGTGGGCGCGTTTCGAGCCGGTCCGGGACGTCCGATGTCGTAGCCGAATTGACCGCGTCGGTGCCGGAGGTACTGCGGCTGGTGGCGCCGGTGCGTGAGAAGGTCGCTGTCGCCGCCGTGCACGGACCGGACTCGGTACTGATCGCCGGCGCCCCACGCTATATCGATACCGTCGTACGCCGGGCCGGGCGCCGCGGTATCACGGCAGCACGTTCCACCCTGTTCCCTCCTGCCCACGCTCATCGGGGAGCCGCGGCCGGATTGCGTGCCGATCTCGGTGAGCTGCGGCCGGGCGTCCCCGATATCGCGATGTACTCCACCACCCACCGTGGCGCGCTCATCGGCTCGGCGGTCGCCACCGCCGACTACTGGGCCGACAACTTCATCGGCACAGTAGAACTCGACGCGGCGCTGAGCCGGGCAGCGCAAGCGGACAACACCATCGTGCTGGAGGTCGGCCCGGATCCGGTACTCGGCGGCACCGTGCGCAGGCGGCCGGAATTCGCTCACAGCACCTATCCCGCCGCTTGCCGGGACGATGAGGGTACCGCCTTCCTGACCTGTCTGGCCCAGGTCCAAGCCACGCGCGCCACCACCATGATCGGGGCGTACCGGGAGGCGAGTAGAACGTCCCCGGGTGCCGCGCCGGCCCAGGAACCACATCCGCGCGAGGACGGAAACAGCTCTCCCGCAGAGGCTTCGGCCGACAAGTGGTCCGCCACCGGTGCCAAACAGCCGGGAAACCAGGAAAGCTCCGGACCGGAGTCCTCCGACATCGAGAGCGTGGGAGAGCACACCGCGCAAGTTTCGCGGGCGGAGGTCGCGGGTGCCGGAACGCTGGCTTCGATACGGCTCGCCGATGACCTCCCACCCACAGATATCATCGCATGGACTCGAATGGTCGACGCCAACAGGGCTATCCGCTTCCTCACCGGCCGGGTGGCGCTGGACCCGCCGATGCGGATCGACCCCGCCGGCACCTATGTCGTCAGCGGTGGCCTCGGCGCGCTCGGTTCGGTGATGGTGCGCCGCCTGCTGGTGGCGGGTGCCCGCGATGTGCTGGTACCCACGCGTTCACCGCGCCCGGTTCCCCCGTTGCTCGAGGGTTTCGAGGACCGGGTGGTTGTGGTTCGCTGCGATACCGCCGACCGCCCCGATCTGGACAATGCGCTTCGGGATATCCGCGAATCCGGTTGCACGATCCGCGGTGTGGTGCACGCGGCCCAGGTTTTCGAGGACACCGTGATCGCCGCCGTAACCACGGCCGGCACGGCCGTATTGCTCGGCGAGCCGGGCGGCCGGGCGTCCCACGACGGATCGCCGGACCCGGCCCTGGATGCCGGTCGGCTCGCGCGGCGGTTCGCACGGATCTCCCCTGCCACGGCCAATCTCATCGAACTCACCGCCGCCGACCCGGTGACATTCTTCGCGGTGTTCTCGACGCCGTTCCGTAGCCACGGCACATCGGGAGAAGTGAACCCGGTGATCAGCCCACGGCGGATGGACCCGGGCTAGCGCTGCCGACCAGCGACAAGAAGCGCACTCCCCGACGTGCGGCGTCGCCGAAGCCGGGTGCTATCCGGATACGACCCGAGCACGTGGGTCTCACCGGAACGATTCACCGGATTCGGTTCGCCGGACGGGGGTCAGTGATCGGTTCGTCCCAGCAGCCGGTCGGTTTCCCGGCGCTCCCGCTTGGTGGGGCGCCCGGTTCCGCGGTCGCGCTGCGGCAGGGACGCGAGGACTTCCCGCGGCGGCGGAGGCGGACTGCGATCGATCAGGCATTGGGCGGCGATCGGAGCACCGACCCGCTTGGTGATCACACGTTCCACAACGACGATTCGTTCGACACCGCCGCTCCGGATGCGGACCTCGTCCCCCGGCCGGACCGGCTGGGCGGGTTTGGCCGTCGCACCGTTGACGCGGATATGACCGCCGCGGCACGCCGCCGCGGCAGCCGATCGAGTTTTGAACAAACGCACAGCCCAGACCCAGGAGTCGACCCGGGCCTGGGTCGGGCCGCTGTTCGGCTCGGAGGGAGCTGGGCTCACCCTTTAGACAATACGACGCGCGGTAACCACATCGTCGGGGGTGAGGTTGGTGTAGGTCACCGGTTCACCGGACTGCACCGCATTGAGGAGCAGGCCGTCACCGGCGTACATGCCGACGTGCCCGCCACCGTTGGTGATGACGATATCGCCGGGCTGCAGGTTCTGGAAGGCGATCGGCGCGCCCACATGGGACTGCTCGAAGCTGGTGCGCGGCAGTTTGATGCCGGCCTGCTTGTAGGCCCACTGCACCAGACCGGAGCAGTCGAAGTTGTAGGGACCCGCGGCACCCCACGAGTACATGGCGCCGACCTTGGTCTTGGCGGCGTCGAGGGCGATATCGCCCAGGCTCTGCTGCTGCAGCGGCGCGGGCGCGGCCGGCGGAGCGAAGTTCGGCAGCGCGGGCGCCGCCGGCATCACCTTCGGGGCCGCCTCGAGCGCCTGGTTCAGCTGCTGGTTGAGCTGATCCGCCTGCGCGGCGAACTGGTCCGGCACCTCGACATCGAATTTGCCGACGCCCGGAACGTCGATCGTGGTGGTCGCCGCCGACGCGATCGCGGGCATGGTGCCCGTCGTGGCGGCGAGGGTGCCCATGACGAGCGCGCCCTTGACAGAATTTGGCAGCTTGGACTCTCGCTGCAAGCTGTGCTTACCCACCGAGCTCCGTCTCCGATCTTCGTGCTCTCCCGCCAGCGGCGAACGCGCGTCCTACATATATCGCGACGGTCTGCGATGGCGGTGACCAGTGGCGCCGCCTCACTGGCGAAACGACTCGACTCCACTAAGTCACAAAGAGGTTACGATGCCCAGCCGACGTTGTCCAGCCGAACACGCAGTATTTTCACGCGAGCTGGGAATACAGGTGTAAAGACCTGCGCCGGAGGAGATTTACGACCCGGCGGTAGGTCACGGCAAGGTATCGGCGGGCGCGTTCGGTCGTATCCGGCCACCACGCACCCGGGCGGCCGGCTTCCGACTACCCCTCTCTAGGACACGACTTAGAATCGCCCATATTTCCCGATGCGCGCGCTACGGTATGAGGGTTATGGACCCTGTGCGGAACCCGTATGCACCCGGCGCAGGTCAGCGCCCACCCGAACTCGCCGGACGCGGTAAACAGCTGGACGCCTTCGATATCGTCTGCGAACGCATCGCGCGCGGCCGCCCGGAACGCAGCGTAATGCTCACCGGGTTGCGCGGTGTCGGCAAGACGGTCCTGCTCAACCAATTGCGCTCGGCCGCGGGCGCCCGCGGCTGGGGCACCGGGAAGATCGAGGCACGACCGGATCAGGAGCTGCGCCGGCCGCTGTCCTCCGCCCTGCACATGGCGGTGCGCGCCATCGCCAAGACGCACCGCAGCACCGAACGCGTCGACGATTTCCTCGGCATTCTCAAGGCATTCGCCCTGCGCGCCACCGCGGACAAAGGAATGCGGGAACGGTGGCAACCGGGTATCGACGTCCCGGCCGTCACCGGTCGCGCCGATTCCGGTGATATCGAAATCGATCTCGTGGAGCTGCTCACCGAGGCTGCCGGACTGGCCGCGGATATCGGCGTGGGGATCGCCGTGTTCATCGACGAGATGCAGGATCTGGGCCCGGCCGATATCTCGGCCATCTGCGGCGCCTGCCACGAACTCAGCCAGGATGCCGCGCCACTGATCGTGGTGGGCGCGGGCCTGCCGCACCTGCCGGCCGTTCTGTCGGCGTCGAAGAGTTATTCCGAGCGGCTGTTCAGCTACCACCGGATCGATCGGCTCGATCGGGAGTCCGCCGACCAGGCGCTCATCGCGCCGGCCGAGCGCGAGGAGGTGAAGTTCTCCGACGAGGCCCTCGCCGCGCTGTACCGGAAAGCCGACGGATACCCATATTTCGTTCAGGCCTACGGCAAGGCGACCTGGGACCAGGCGCCCGGCAGCCCGATCACCGCCGAAGATGTCGAAGTCGCCGCACCGACGGCCGAGGAGGAGTTGGCGGTGGGCTTCTTCGGCTCCCGCTACGAACGCGCTACACCGGCCGAACGCGAGTACATGCGCGCGATGGCAGATCTGGCCGGCGACGACGGTCCGGTCGCGACGGCAGCGGTGGCGGCGGAGTTGGGCCGCAAGCCCGCTTCCCTGTCGCCCGCGCGCGACGGACTGATCAAGAAAGGCCTGATCTATTCGGCGGAGCGCGGAACCATCGGATTCACGGTCCCGCATTTCGGGCGCTATCTGCGCACGGTGACCACCTGAGCCGCACCCGGCCGAATACTCTGTTTTCGGCAGATGGACGGCGCTGTCCCCCTGGCTCGACCGGATACAAGCGGCGGATACCGCACAGTCGGACCTGGGCCCGGACGTAGCCCGAACCCGCGATCAGCCACCGCGCTAGAGCTCTCTTCAGATAACTAGCCCTGGGTCTAGATATCGATAGATACTCCGATCGTCGCCATCTATCGAGTTTTCTAACTCCATCTAGCACTGGAGCACGAGAGTGCAATATTTCGCTCACGACGGCAATCGACCCGCCTCTACCTGGTTCTAGCGATATCGATAGCCGACCCCAGAGAATCGGAGAACACGCACCGCCGCGTCGCTCCACGACCCTGATGCCGAGCCCCCCGAGCTCCACCGGTTGTGCACATCGGCTCCCAACCGCAACCCGATCTTGATCATCCGACGAGCCCGAACCCGAATTTTGCCGTACTGTGTTGTAGATCACCCTGTGCGGTCGGTCACAAGATCAGCCGAATGGTCAGCGCAGTCCACGCGGCGTTCCACCGCGGCCGGTGAGCAACTCAGGAGGTATCCATGACACGTAGCGACTTCGCGGAACTCCGGTACGCCGTAAACCAGCTCCGGCAGTCCATCGGGGTGCTCCGCGCCCACTACGGGGACGCCGGCACCGTCCGCCGCCTGGAGAACGACCTCGAGCGACTCTGCATCGACGCCGACGAATTCGAGCAGAGCCCGCCGCCGGCGCTGGCCGGGCGCGCACAGGAACCCATCTACGTACCCGACAGCAAATCCGACGAGTCGGCCTGGATGGGCGCCCAGGACGAGGGGCTCGGCTTCCACTCGCGGCCGCGCACCCAGTAGCGCCACCGAGTTCACCGCCGGATAACTGAACCCCTCGCCCCGGGCCCGAGCCCGGGGCGCCGTGGGCGGCCGGTCGCCGGAGAAGCGACCGGCCGTCCTCGTTTGCGGTGTATTCACCCGACCAAGATCGTCAGTAAATGTGGCGCAAATCACTACCCCGATGACCCCATGAGAATGCACGGACCCTGCTCGACCGATAGCAGGGCTGCCGTATGGTGCTCAGCATCACATTCGATCGCGGAGACCTCCCGGCCTTCGCACCGCCGATCAGTGAGGCATCGACCAGTGAGTGCCGCAACAACCGCAACCGCTCCCGAATCGGGAACAGGTGTTTTCAGCAGGACCCGGGCTCGGATCAACGCCCGCACCCTACGCACGGACCGGTGGTGGATACCGCCTCTGATCACCGTCGTCGGGCTGGCCGCGTTCGTCATCTACGCAACGATCAGATCGTTTGTGCGGACTGCGTACTGGGTGCCCGATTACCACTATCTGACGCCGTTCTACTCACCCTGCCTGAGTACTTCGTGTGTGGAGGGGGCGAGCCATTTCGGCACCCCGTTCGGCGATCTCCCGATGTTCATCCCGCTGGGATTCGTGGTGCTGCCGTTCCTGCTCGGGTTCCGGCTCACCTGCTACTACTACCGCAAGGCCTACTACCGGTCGGTGTGGTTCTCGCCCCCGGCCTGCGCGGTGGCCGAACCCCACGCGAAGTACACCGGCGAGACCCGGCTGCCGCTGATCGTCCAGAACGCGCACCGCTATTTCTTCTATGTCGCGGTGATCATCTCGGTGATCAACACCTACGACGCGATCGGCGCCTTCCACGGAAAAACGGGCGGCTTCGGTATGGGCCTGGGCAGCCTCGTCCTCACCGGGAACGTGATCCTGCTGTGGGCCTACACCCTGTCCTGCCATTCCTGCCGGCATATCGCGGGCGGCCGGCTGAAACATTTCTCCGCCCACCCCGTGCGCTACTGGCTGTGGACCCAGATCTCCAAGCTCAACACCAGGCATATGGCGCTGGCCTGGACCACGCTCGGCACCCTCGTGCTCACCGACTTCTACGTGATGTTGGTTGCCAGCGGCACGATTTCGGACCTTCGCATCATCGACTGAGGAGTTTGGACGGCTATGCCCGAAGTGGAACGGCACACCTACGACGTGGTCGTGATCGGTGCCGGAGGTGCCGGACTACGCGCCGTGATCGAGGCCCGGGAACACGGCCTGTCGGTGGCGGTCGTATGTAAATCCCTGTTCGGCAAGGCTCATACGGTGATGGCCGAGGGCGGCTGTGCGGCGGCCATGGGAAATGCCAACGAAAAGGACAGTTGGCAGACCCATTTCCGCGACACCATGCGCGGCGGGAAGTTCCTGAACAACTGGCGGATGGCCGAACTACACGCACTGGAAGCGCCGGACCGGGTCTGGGAACTGGAAACCTATGGTGCCCTGTTCGACCGGACCCCCGACGGCCGGATCAGCCAGCGCAACTTCGGCGGTCACACCTATCCGCGCCTCGCCCATGTCGGTGACCGGACAGGCCTGGAACTGATCCGCACCATGCAGCAGAAGATCGTTTCGCTGCAGCAGGAGGATTATGCGGAAACCGGTGACTACGAAGCGCGGATCAAGGTTTTCGCCGAATGCACGATCACCGACCTGCTGAAGGACGGCGACCGGATCAGCGGCGCCTTCGGCTACTGGCGTGAATCCGGCCGCTTCATCCTGTTCGAAACCCCGGCGGTGGTGCTCGCGACCGGCGGTATCGGGAAGTCGTACAAGGTCACCTCGAACTCCTGGGAGTACACCGGCGACGGTCACGCGCTGGCTCTGCGCGCCGGGGCCCGGCTGATCAATATGGAGTTCCTGCAGTTCCATCCGACCGGGATGGTCTGGCCGCCGAGCGTGAAGGGCATCCTGGTCACCGAGGGGGTGCGCGGCGACGGCGGGGTCCTGAAGAACACCGAGGGCAAGCGCTTCATGTTCGACTACATCCCCGCGGTGTTCAAGGGGCAGTACGCCGAGAGCGAAGAGGAAGCCGATCAGTGGCTGCGTGACAACGATTCGGCGCGCCGGACCCCCGATCTGCTGCCCCGGGACGAAGTCGCGCGAGCGATCAACGAAGAGGTCAAGGCCGGCCGGGGCACGCCGCACGGCGGGGTCTACCTCGATATCGCCTCCCGGCTGAAACCCGAGGAGATCACCCGGCGGCTGCCGTCGATGCACCACCAGTTCAAGGAACTGGCCGACGTGGACATCACGAAGGAGCCCATGGAGGTGGGTCCTACCTGCCACTACGTCATGGGCGGTATCGAGGTCGACCCGGATACCGGTGCGGCACATGTGCCCGGGCTGTTCGCTGCGGGGGAATGCTCCGGTGGAATGCACGGGTCCAACCGGCTCGGCGGGAACTCACTGTCCGACCTGCTGGTTTTCGGTCGCCGGGCGGGTCTGGGCGCGGCCGAATACGTTCGGATGCTGCCCGACCGGCCGGCGGTTGCCGAGACCGATATCGCGGCCGCGGCCGAGATCGCCCTCGCCCCGTTCGATCCCCCGGAAGGTGCGTCGGGCGAAAATCCGTACACCCTGCATACCGATCTGCAGCAGACGATGAACGATCTGGTGGGCATCATCCGTAAGGAGCACGAGGTCCGCGAGGCGATCACCCGCCTCGAGGCGCTGCGCGAACGGTTCGCCCAGGTCACCATCGAGGGGCACCGCCAGTTCAATCCGGGCTGGCATCTGGCGCTCGATATGCGCAATATGCTGCTGGTCAGCCAGTGTGTGGCGCAGGCCGCGCTCCAGCGCACCGAGAGCCGCGGCGGACATACCCGCGACGACCACCCGGGTATGGACCCGCAGTGGCGCAACAAACTGCTGGTCTGCGCTGTCGACGGTGAGCCGTCCGATACCGGCGTACCCGATGTCACGGTGACCGTGCACGACCAACCGCCGATGCGAGCCGAGCTGCTGGCCCTGTTCGACCTCGGCGAGTTGGAGAAGTACTACACCCCGGCCGAACTCTCCGGACATCCGGCGGCCGAGGGCGGCCCGGCGGATATCCGCGAGGGCCGCGAATCGAATACCGAGGAGGCGTGAGGCGATGAGTTACGACGCCCGATTCCGCGTATGGCGCGGTGATTCCGATACCGGGGAACTGCAGGATTTCACGGTGCCGGTGAACGAGGGCGAGGTGGTACTCGACATCATTCACCGGTTGCAGGCCACCCAGGCTCCGGATCTCGCGGTCCGGTGGAATTGCAAAGCCGGTAAATGCGGTTCGTGTTCGGCCGAGGTGAACGGACGTCCGCGGCTCCTGTGCATGACCAGGATGTCCACCTTCACTCCCGAAGACATCGTCACAGTGACGCCGTTGCGGGCCTTCCCGGTCATCCGCGATCTGGTCACCGACGTGTCCTATAACTACGAAAAGGCGCGGGAGATACCGTCTTTCACGCCGCCGCCGGATCTCAAACCCGGTGAGTACCGGATGAAACAGGTGGATGTGGAGCGGTCGCAGGAGTTCCGCAAATGCATCGAATGTTTCCTCTGCCAGAACACCTGCCATGTGGTTCGCGACCACGACGAGAACAAGGAGTCGTTCGCCGGACCGCGGTATCTGATGCGGATCGCGGAACTGGAGATGCATCCGCTGGATGTGGCCGACCGGCGCAACGAGGCTCAGGAGCAGCACGGTCTGGGCTACTGCAATATCACCAAATGCTGTACCGAGGTGTGCCCCGAGCACATCAAGATCACCGATAATGCCTTGATCCCGATGAAGGAACGGGTCGCCGACCGGAAATACGATCCGGTCGTCTGGCTCGGCAACAAACTCTTCCGGCGCTGATCCACCGCGCTGCGGGTGTGGTCACAGCATGGCGACCACACCCGTGGCGACCAGCGCCACAAGCACGCCGACGAACAGTGCCGACAGCACTGAGCCGGTGAGTACGAACACACCCACCGCAGCCGCCGCAAAAAGCAGGCCGACGATCAACCAGGCAACACCGTCACTGGGCCCGAATTTGCGAAGCCGGAGATGGGAATTCTTGATCCCTCGGTCCACATATTGTTGTCTACCCGTTACACAGCCGGGCAAACCCCTACTGACCAGGCCGGATCATCCGGCGCACGATCGCGGGAACATCACGGGCGGTCGAATTCGCCGTCCCGCACGCCGGCCGTGAAGGCCGCCCATTCGCCCGGAGTGAAGACCAGCACCGGCCCGTCGGGGTTCTTCCCGTCCCGCATCCCGACATGGCCGCCGGCGAGCATCGCGATCTCGACGCTGTGCGCACCGGGTGCGCCCTCCACCGGACTGCTCAGCCACTGAGCACCGGAAAGATCCACCTTCGTGCCGTCATCGATGCTCATCCGGGGTTTCTCCTCCATCGGCCCAGCGTGGTCTATCGGGCGCGGCAGCGCGCGCCACAAGCGTCGATCGCGATGCTACGCGCCCGGACGGCCGCACCGGGCCGGATATCCCCCTTGTCGTACTGCGCAAATTCGGTGCCGGAAAAACGCCGAATATCACCCGATTCGGACGGTTCTCGGCCTATGGTGAGCTGTTGGTCGTATGTGCACACCCGGAAACCCACCGCGGACAACAGGATCGCCGCGGGTTCACAAGGAGGTCGTGTGATGCGGTTGAATCTGAGTACCCGGATCCCCACGCTGCTCGACTGCGGTGACGATCCCGGTGCGATGACCCTCGAACAAGCGCATTCGGCAATGCAATTGCACCTCGACTGCACGGTCGATATGTGTCGTGTCCGCCGCCGCGCCCGATCCACCCTCGTGGAATCCGGCCGCTGTGTTCTGGACAATCGCGCGCTGCAATAACGGCCTATCAGCGCCGGCTGTGGTCGGTGATCGGAGCGCGCGGGCCGAATCGCGGTTTACGGGCCTGACCGCTGATCTCCAGCAACCGGATCGTCCGGTAGCGATGTGGGCGTACCGGTTCCAGATATTCGATCATCTCGGTGTCATCGATCTCCCGGCCGAGCAGGGTCCAGCCCACCACCGATGCCAGGTGAAAATCCCCGACCGACAAGGCATCGGCGTCTCCGAAAGCGCGTTGCGCTGTCTCCGCGGCCGTCCACTCCCCTATACCGCGGATCGTGCGCAGCCGGCGCGCCGCCTCTGCCGGAGGTAGCCCAGCGGTGCGCTCGAGCGAATCGGCCACCCGCGCGGCTCGGACGATGGTCTGCCAGCGCTGGGGACCGACATTGGCGCGGTGGTAGCTCCACGACGGGATCCTGCCCCAGGTTTCGGCGTCCGGCGGAACTCGCATCCCGTCCGGCGCCGGCCCCGGCGGGCGCTCGCCGAAACGATGCACCAGGGTCCGCCACGCGGCATGGGCCGACACAATGGTGACCTTCTGCTCCAGAATCGCGGGAACGAGCGATTCGAACACGAGTCCGGTGCGCAGCATCCGTAAACCCGGGTACCGCTGATGTGCGGCCGCGACCGTGGGATGAATGGCGACGAAATCGTCCGTG
Organism: Nocardia sp. NPDC051750; assembly: GCF_044453135.1. Taxonomy (NCBI): domain Bacteria; kingdom Bacillati; phylum Actinomycetota; class Actinomycetes; order Mycobacteriales; family Nocardiaceae; genus Nocardia; species Nocardia sp. NPDC051750. Next base: position 754,671 of record NZ_JBITCK010000001.1, read on the forward strand.
TTCTCGTCCACGCAGAGCATGCGATCGAGCTGTTCCAGGAATTCCGCGGCACCCGCGCCCCAGGCGTGCGCGACGACGGTGGTGGGAGCGGTCTGGCTCAGTCGGTAGGTGACCGGTCCGGCCGGCATCCGCGACACCCGCCAGTGCGCACCGTCACGGTCGATCTGATGGCAGGGGTCGCCCGGCCCCCGCCGTAGCGGCGCGAGGGTATGCGCGAGGTGGATCGGGGCGCTGGTGGTGAGTTCCCGGGTAACTCCGGGCCCTTCCGGAGGCCCCGCTGAGCGAGGAGGCACCACGCCATTGTGCCTCCTTCACGGGTAACAGGGCCGAAGTGCGCAACGATAGGCATCGAGTTGAGCAAATACGTGGCTGCTGTCATGACTGGAGGTTTTCATGATCACCGAAGCGCTCAATTGGTTACTCGATCTCTGGGGCACCGTTTTCGCCGGAAGTTCCGGATACGAGATTCAGCCGGGCACTCTGCCGTTCGGCAGTAGCTGAGCCGCCGGCGCCGGGCCACCGGTCCGGTGACCGGACCCCGGCGCCACCGTTCCTGACCCTTTGTTCTGCGAAATCACCATTGCCCCAACAGAATCTGTGCCAGATGCCGACCTCTGCCGGCGTCCAGCTGAGCTGCCTGTGTTCGGCAGGAGAAGCCATCGGCCAGGAAAACGGCATCGGCCGGGGCGTTTGCCAAAGCCGGAAGTATTCCGTTGCCGGCCACCGCGAGTGATATTTCGTAGTGCCCCTGCTGCATTCCGAAATTCCCGGCCAGACCACAGCATCCTGCGATTTCGGTCACATTCAGACCCATCTGGGCAAATATCCGGCGATCGGCTTCGAAACCCAGTACCGAATAATGATGGCAATGCGGTTGCACCACAATCGACCGGCCGGGGTAGCTCGGCGGGCGCCAATTCGGTTGGGCCAGGAGGAACTCGGCGAGCGTACGCACGGCGGCGGCGACCGGGCGGGCTCGGGGATCGTCGGGCAGCAACTCCGGTAGATCCGTGCGCAGCGCGGCGGTGCAGGAGGGTTCCAAGCCGACAACGAGCCCGCCGGCGCGGATATGGGAATCGAGGTGGTCGAGGGTTCGGCGCAGCCGGGCACGGGCGCCGTCCAGTTGCCCCGTGCTGATCCAGGTGAGCCCACAGCACACCTGCCGGCCGGGCAGCACGACCCGGTATCCGAGCGAGTTCAGCAGATCGACCGCAGCCTGCGCAATGTCCGGGTCGAAGGCATTGGTGAAGGTGTCCACCCAGAGCATCACGGTGGCCACCGGGTCGGTGACCTGCTGTTTTCCTGATTCGGCGCGCCATATCCGGCGGAACGGGCGGTCGGCCAGTTCCGGCACCCGGCGCCGTGGATCGGCGCCCGCCGCCCGCATGCCCAACCGGCGCAACGTCTCGATCCTCGCCACGGAGTTGACCAGCCGCGGCATCCGCGTCGCACCCGCCAGCCACCGCGGCAGCATGCCGAGGGAGTAGTGATCACGTGGCCGGGGCCGGCCACGGTAACGGCGGTACAGGGTCTCGGACTTGTAGGTCGCCATATCGACCCCGGCCGGACAGTCGGAACCGCAGGCCCGGCAGGACAGGCACAGGTCCAGGGATTCGGCCACTGCGGGCGCGGACCAATCGAGCTCGCCACGGACGACCTCCTGCAACACCCGGGCCCGGCCACGGGTGGTGTCCTTCTCGTCGGCCGTCGCCAGGTAGGAGGGGCACATGAACCCGCCGGTGGCCCGCGTATCCGCCCGGCATTTGCCCACACCCACACAGCGATGAACCGCGGTGGACAGATCCCCGGCGTCGCCGCCGAGGGCGAAACCGCCCGCCGGCGCCGCCGGGGTCAGGCCGCGGAGGCGGAGGTCGGCATCGAGCGGGCGGGGCCGCACCAGCACTCCCGGGTTGAGCACACCGGCCGGATCGAACAGCGCCTTGTAGCCGGCGAAAACCGCGCGGACCTCGGGCGAATACATGATCTCGAGAAGTTCCGAGCGGGCCCTGCCGTCACCGTGTTCGCCGCTCAGCGAACCGCCGTACCGGACCACCAGATGTGCCGCATCGGTGAGGAACGCACGGAAACGGTCGGGCGCCTCGGCGATGGGCAGATCCAGCCGCACATGCATACAACCGTCGCCGATATGCCCGTAGAGCAGCCCGTCGAGCTTGTACTCGCTCATCAGGTCGTCGAAATCACGCAGATAGGGTCCCAGGCGCGCGGGCGGAACCGCGGCATCCTCCCACCCCGGCCAGGCCGGCTGCCCGTCCCGGGTGCGCCCCGCCAGCCCGGCGCCGTCGGCCCGGATCCGCCACAGCGCCGCGGCCGCGCGCGGATCGGCGATGATCCGGGTATCCAGGGCTCCGGCCACCCGGCACAACTGTTCGGCGGCGCCCTGCACCGCGACCGGATTCTCGCCCGCCAGCTCGACGAACAACCAGCCGTCGCCGCGCGGCAGATCCGGCACCTGCCGGCCGTGTGCGCGCACCATCTCGACCAGCCGCGCGTCGATACCTTCCACCGCGACGGGTGCTACCGACACCACCGCGGCGATATCGTCGGCGGCCGTCGCCAGATCCGGGTAGCCGAGCACCACGAGCAGGGTCGCGGCCGGGATCTCCACCAGTTCGACCTCGGCCTCGAGCAGCACACCGCAGGTGCCCTCGGAGCCGACGAAGGAACGGGCCACCGAACCACCCCGCTCCGGCAGCAGGTATTCCAGGCCGTATCCGGAAGCCTGCCGGTCGAACCGGCCGAGGTCGGTGCGCAGCACGGCGAGCGAGTCGCGGGTGAACTCTGCCAATCCCGGGACCGCGGCGAGATCGTCCGCGAGCCGGCGCGGCGTGCCGGTACCGTCGAGAATCCGCAGTTCACGGACCCGGTCGGAGGTACGGCCCCAGGCGATGGCGTGGGGGCCACAGGCGTTGTTGCCGATCATCCCGCCGAGCGTGCAGCGGTTCTGCGTCGACGGGTCGGGCCCGAATCGTAAGCCGTGTTCGCGCGCTCGGCGCTGGAGTGCCGACAGCACCACGCCGGGCTGGACCCGCGCGGTCCGGCGCTGCGGGTCGATCTCGGCGATTCCGTTCATATGGCGGCTGAAGTCGAGGACGATGCCGGGGCCCACGGCGTTGCCCGCCACCGAGGTGCCGCCGCCGCGGGGGGTCAGGGGTACGCCCTCGGAACGGGCAACCTCCAGCGCCGCCGCGATATCGGCCTCCGCACGGGGGAACACCACGACCTCGGGCAGCACCCGGTAGTTCGACGCATCCGACGAGTACTCCACCCGACGGCGGTAGGAGGCGTCCACGACATCCGCACCGATTCGGGCGCGCAACCCACGGGCGAGCGCATCCCGTCGCCTGTCCTGGTCGGTCACATCGACCAGCCTAGGCGTACCTCCGCGTCCGCTCCGGCCATGCGCTCTCTGCGTACCTCCGCGTTCGCTCCGGCCATGCGCTCTCTGCGTACCTCCGCGTTCGCTCCGGCCATGCGCTCTCTGCGTACCTCCGCGTCCGCTCCGGCCATGCGCTCTCTGCGTACCTCCGCGTCCGCTGGTTCAGGATTCGCCGAGAGCTCGGTCGACGGCGCGGGCCGTGCCCTGGGCCAACGCGCACACGACAGGGTCGCTGCCGTCCGATTCGGCCGAGATGGTGCAGTTCACGACGGCCTGGCGCCGGGTGGATCCGGTGACGGTGGCGGTGGCGCGCAGGCGGTCACCGCGGGCGGGCCGCAGGTAGGTGACGGAGAAGCCGCCGGTCAGCACGTTCGCGCCGAGGACCGTTCCGGCGGCGAAGGTGAGCGCATTGTCGGCCAGGTAGGACAGCACCCCGCCGTGTACATAGCCGAACTGCTGGGCGAGTTCCGGACGGATCGCTACCACCAGGGTCGCGGAACCGGTGTCGAACGCGGCCAGTTCGGTGCCGACCAGGTTCGCGAAGGGCTGGGCCGCCAGCACTTTCCTGGCGAGATCGAAGTCGAGGGGGGCTGGATCGGACATCGCGGCCTTTCGGTCGAGTCGGGTAGGGGCCCGGCGGGCACACCCGACTCTGCGCGATATCCAGCTACTTGTCACCCGGGTGGAGTATGACTGCAGACGTGGCCAGATGGCTGTTACATGTCGACCTCGACCAATTCCAGGCCGCGGTGGAGTTCCGGCGGCATCCCGAACTGCGCGGCCGGCCGGTGATCGTGGGCGGGAACGGGGATCCCGAAGAACCGCGCAAGGTCGTGACCTGCGCGTCGTATCCGGCCCGCGGCTACGGTATCCGGGCCGGAATGGCGTTGCGGACGGCAGCGCGCAAATGCCCGGACGCCGTGTTCCTGCCCCTGGACGTTCCCAGCTACGACGAGGCGTCCGACGAGGTCATGGCGCTGCTGCGCACCTTCACCGACCAGGTGGAGGTCTGGGGCTGGGACGAGGCCTTCGTGGCGGCCGAGACCGACGAGCCCGAACAGCTCGCGGGCGCGATCCGCGCCGCGATCGCCGAACTGGACCTCGGCTGCGCGGTGGGAATCGGCGACAACAAACTCACCGCCAAGCTGGCGACGGGTTTCGCGAAATCGGTCGGGAAGTCCCCCGACACTCCCGCAGAACATCCGGGCGCCGACGCTGGAATGTTCCGGCTCACCGCCGAGAATTGGTCGCGGGTCATGGCCCATCGACCGACGAACGCACTGTGGGGAATCGGCAACCGGATCGCCGCCCGGCTGGCCGAACTGGATATCCACACGATCGGGGACCTGATGGCTGCCGACCGGGCTGTGCTGGCGGCGGAATTCGGGCCTGCCAACGGGCCCTACCTGTGGGTTATGGGCCGTGGAGCCGGGGACACCGAGGTGGTCACCAAACCGCCGCCCCCGGTGGGGCGCAGTAAATCGGAGACTTTCCCGCGCGACCTCACCGAACGCGAGGATATGCGCGCCCAGGTCGCGCGCCTGGCGGCCGAAGTCACCGAGGAGATCGCGGCGGCCGGCCGGGTCGCGGTCCGGGTGGCGGTCACGGTGCGCACCAGCACGTTCTACACCCGCAGCAAACAGTCGAAGCTGGCGCAACCGACTGTCGATATCGCCACAGTCACCGATACCGCGTTGCGGATTCTCGATCGTTTCCCGCTGGACCGGCCGGTCCGCTTGCTCGGTGTCCGGCTGGAACTCGCTCCCGTGGAAGATTCTGCCGCCCCGGCGCCTTGACCTGAATAAAGGTTTAGCTTTTAGTGTCGGTGCACTGGAGTCGAATAGGGCTCCGGAGCGGAAGGACATGTCAGATGAGCATGGAATCGGTCGCCTGGGACCAGATGTACCGGCGCATGCACGCGCCCGAGGAACAGCGTGCCTTCAGCCTCGCCACCGCCCGGCGCATCCTGCGGTTCGCGCAGCCGCACCGCCGCCGGATGGGCGCGTTCCTGGCGTTCAGCGTGGTCGCCGCGGTCCTGGCGGTCGCGACGCCACTGCTCGCGGGCCGGGTGGTCGACGGTATCGTCAGCGGCTCCGCGCCGCGGACGGTGATCCTGCTGGCGCTGGCCATCGCCTGCCTCGCCGTCTTCGACGCCGGGCTCGGCCTCGTCATCCGGTGGCTCTCGGCGCGGATCGGCGAGGGTTTGATCCTCGACCTGCGCACCGCCGTGTTCGATCATGTGCAGCGGATGCCGATCGCCTTCTTCACCCGGACCCGCACCGGCGCACTGATCAGCCGGCTGAACAATGATGTGATCGGGGCGCAGCGGGCGTTCAGCGATACGTTGTCCGGGGTGGTCGCGAATCTCGTCACGGTCGCGCTCACCCTGGTGGTGATGCTCCAATTGTCCTGGCAGATAACGCTACTCGCGCTGTTGCTGCTACCGGTGTTCGTGATACCGGCCCGGCAAATGGGCAATCGGCTGGCCGATATCCAGCGGGAGGCGGCCGGATTGAACGCGTCCATGAGCACCCAGATGACCGAACGCTTCTCCGCACCCGGCGCAACCCTGGTGAAACTCTTCGGCCGGCCGCGGCAGGAATCCGACGAATTCGCCCTGCGCGCCCGGCGGGTGCGCGATATCGGCGTCCGCACCGCCATGCTGCAGACCGTATTCGTCACCGCGTTGACGCTGGTGTCGGCGCTGGCGGTGGCACTGGTGTACGGGTTGGGCGGCTGGTACGCGCTGCGCGGGCAGCTGGACGCCGGGGCGGTCGTCGCCCTGTCACTGCTGCTGACCAGGCTGTACTCCCCGCTCACCGCCTTGGCCAGCGCGCGGATGGAAGTGATGTCGGCACTGGTGAGCTTCGAGCGGGTATTCGAGGTGCTGGACCTGGAACCGCTGATCCAGGACGCTCCGGACGCCCGGCCGGTCCCCGAAGGCCCGGTCTCGGTGGAATTCGACGACGTACGCTTCGGGTACCCCGCTGCCGACAAGGTCTCGCTGGCCTCCCTCGAGGAGGTAGCGACGCTGGATACCCGGGGCGGCGAGGAAGTGCTGCACGGCATCTCCCTGCGTGCCGAACCCGGCGAACTGATCGCTCTGGTGGGCTCCTCCGGTGCGGGTAAATCGACCATCGCCCAGCTGGTTTCGCGGCTCTACGACGTCGATTCCGGTGCCGTGCGGCTGGGCGGGGCGGACGTCCGCGAATTGACCACCGGCTCGATCCAGGACACGGTCGGCCTGGTCACGCAGGACGGCCACCTGTTCCACGACACCATCCGGGCCAACCTGCTACTGGCCGCACCCGATGCCGGCGAGGCGCACCTGTGGGACGCGCTCGGCCGCGCCCGATTGGCCGACCTGGTCGCCTCGTTACCCGATGGGCTGGACACGGTGGTCGGGGAGCGTGGCTACCGGCTCTCCGGCGGGGAACGCCAGCGCCTGACCATCGCCCGCCTGCTGCTCAAACAACCGCGGGTGGTGATTCTCGACGAAGCCACCGCCTCCCTCGACTCCACCTCCGAAGCGGCGGTACAGGCCGCGCTGAACGAAGCGTTGCAGGGACGCACGGCCCTGGTGATCGCGCACCGGCTCTCGACCGTTCGCGCCGCCGACCAGATCCTGGTGGTGGAGGCCGGACGGATCGTGGAGCACGGATCGCATCCGGAGCTGCTCGCCGCGGACGGGCGCTACGCCGAGCTCTACCGCACCCAATTCGCCGATGATCCCGCTCCGGCCGCGGCCTGAAGGGCGCAGCTCATCCACAGGCTGCCCGGAACCACGCGATCCCCGGTACCGGCCATCCGGCCGGTACCGGGGCTGCCGATGTCATCGCACCCGGAAGGACCGCGAATGCCATCCGGTGGCACCGTCGGGTACCGGATCGGCCCGCTGTTCGGTCTGCACCCGGCCCTCCCCGTCGGTGGCGCGGACGCGCAGCGTGTGGTCCCCGGGTGTCGCGTCCCAGCGCCAGGTCCACTGCCGCCAGGTATCGAGCGAATACTCCGGAGCCAGGTCGGCCGGTTGCCAGGGGCCGTCGTCGACCTGGAGCTCGACCGCACTGATACCGCGATGTTGCGCCCAGGCCACCCCGGCAACAACGGTCTGCCCCGGAGCGACCCGTGCGAATGAGGCGGGAACGTCGATCCGGGACGCGGTTTTGATCGGGCCCCGAGCCGACCACCCGCGCCGGGTCCAGTAAGCCTGTGCCCTGTCGAATCTGGTGAGTTCGAGATCGACCACCCATTTGGTGGCACTGACGTATCCGTAGAGACCGGGGACCACCAGCCGGGCGGGATACCCGTGCTCGACCGGAAGCGGAGCACCGTTCATCCCGACCGCCAGCAGCGCGTCGCGACCGTCCGTCAGCGCCGCCACCGGTGTCCCCGCGGTGAATCCGTCCGCACTGGTGGACAGGACCATATCCGAGTCCGGGCGGACGCCGGCCTCGGCCAGCAGCTCCGCCAGCGGATATCCGATCCACCTCGCGTTTCCGATCAGATCACCCCCGACCTCGTTGGAGACGCAGGTCAGTGTGATGATCTTCTCCACCGCGGGCCGGCGCAGCAGATCGTCCATGGTCAGCTCGATCTCACGGTCGACCATGCCGTGGATACGCAACCGCCAGTTCTCACTCGTCACCGCCGGGATCCGCAGCGCGGTGTCGATTCGGTAGAAAGTGTCGTTCGGCGTGACGAATTCGGTGAGCCCGGACACCGGGGGATCGGTACCCGCCGGTGGCGGCGCCGCGGCGACTCGGGGCCGCGGCACGACGAAACGTTCCAGATCCGCGGTGACCGCGCGCATCCGCTCCCCGACCCAGCGTCCGGCCACCGCGGTTCCGGCCGCGACCGCGGTGGCTCCCGCCGCCAGCATCAGGAACCGGCGCCTGGACGGATCCATGGACCCACCTGCTCCGGGCATCGCATCCGGTGCCGAGCGCGGTGCGCGGGCTATCAGGAACCGCAAGGTGAGAATGCCCGCCGCAGTACCGAGGAGGACAGGAATCGCGAACACCGCGGTCGCGGTGGGCCGCGTCAGCACGATCACGCAGACGGCGAGTCCGAGCACCACCAGCAGCGCACTACCGTACGGCCGCCGCCGTTCCAGCAGGCCCACGCCAACAGCGAGGACCGCCGTCACCGCAGCCATGGCGAGGAACAGGACCAGCTTGTCCTGGGTGCCGAATTGTTCGATAGCGAACTCGCGCAACGCCTCCGGTGTATGGTCGATCACCGTTGCCCCGAGCGCCACGAACGGTGAGGCGTCGGGATCGATCAGACCGGCGAACAATTCCGCGATACCGAGAACCATCCCGGCGGCCACGAGCCCGCACACACCCGCGGCGCCCGCTCCCGGCGTCCCACGCCCCGCGGCCGGTTCCGGGGTTCGCCCAGCGGCCGGGTCCATTGTCTCGTGCATCTGCGCTCCTCCATCGGGCTCGTCGACCCGCCTGCCCGGGAATTCGTCGATCCACCCGTTGTGGATGGTGTCACTGCGGGCACAACCGGTGAAGGCAGCCGGGTCAGGCGTCACCGAACCGTCAGGAATCTGCAGCTGCCGATCTACAGATCGTTACCTGCTCGCGGTACTCGCGGGTTCCCGGTCTCGATATCGGCCGGAAGCGCTCAGCCCAGCGCGATCGCCCCCAGTGGCGTACCGGTCGGCGCCGGGGAACCGCCGTCGGGCTCGAGGGTCACCGCGAGCTGGTCGGAAACGGCGAACTCGGTGACATAGGGCGAACCTTCGGCGGGCAATCGGTCCAGCACGCCCGCCGAGCGCGGAACCCCGGCGGCATCGATCAACCACAACTGGTAGTCGCTTCCGTCCGGCGGCGCGGCCACCGCGTCGAAGGAAACGGTGGCCGCGCCCAGTTCGGCGGAAACGTGGACGGTGAGCGTTCCGCCGCCGAGCTCGGTGGTGGAGGTCCGGGCATCGGGCTGGTCACGCACCTCCTGCGCCGAGACGGTACCGCCGGGCGGCTCACCGGTGCGCTGGTCGAGTATGCCGATGCCGATGCCGATGGCCACCACCACCGCGGCGGCAGCCGCGAACCATCCCACCCGCCGTATTCTGCGCTGCCGGGCCCGCTCGAGCTCATCGGTGTCGTCACCGGCGGACGCGCCGGACGCGATCGGCACGCCGCTGCCCGTTCCTGCCGAATCCCGCGACGCCGGCGTATCCGTCCCGGGCAGCTGGTCCCGTCCGGCGGAAGCGGATTGCCGCTCGCCGGTGTGCACATCCGACCGCGCCCCCGGGCGGGAATCGAGCGCCGCGAGGATGCGCGCTTCCACGCGCGCAGGCGGCGCCTGCGCATCGAGGATGGACAGGGCACCCATCGCTTCGCGGATATCGCGCACGACGTTTTCGAATGACCGCGCGTCCGCCGGATCGGCGGTACGCAATCGCTGTTCGATATCGTCGCTTTCGGCGGCCGAAACCGCGTCGAGCGCGTACGGGATCGCTAGATCGACCAGGTCGCCGTTGCTGCCCGGTGAATCGGGCGGGGAGGTGTCAGGCATCGGTAGCAACCCCTGAGAGACAGTTCTGGAGCCGTTTCAGACCGTCACGGATCCGGCTCTTGATGGTGGGCAGTGGTGAATCGAGATGGTCGGCCACCTCGCGGTAGGTGCGTCCGCCGTAATAGGCGAGTGCGATGGTCTCGCGCTGCGTGGCAGTCAGCACTTCCAGACACTCGCGGACGGCCTGTTCGTCGAACCGCTGGTCGACCGTTTCGGCGACGATATCGTGGTCACGCCCCAAATTGCGGTGGCCGTACACGACATCGCGCCCGGCGGCCGACTCCTCAGCACGTACCCGGTCGACAGCGCGCCGGTGGGTGATCATCATCAACCAGCCGATCGCGCTGGACCGCGCCGGGTCGTACCGGGCCGCGGCAGACCAGACCTGGAGAAACACCTCCTGGGTGGTTTCCTCGGCAGCCGCCGGGCTGCGCAGGACCCGCCGCGCCAGCCCGAACACCCGGGGACTGGTCTCCCGGTAGAACCGGGTGAAGGATTCCCGGTCACCATTGCCCGCCGCGTGCAGCAGATCCGCGAGCCGGAGTTGGGTCGCGCGGTCATCGTGGCCTTCGGATCGGACCGGGCAGGCCGCCGCCTCGTTATCGCCGGCCTCGGCCCCCGGCCCGGCGATCCGGAGCCGGATCGGCCCGGAGTCGGATTCCGGCCAGTTCGTCATGATCGTGCCCTCGACTGCATGGCAAGGTGTTCGCCGCGCATGTTCACCCGGATGGCCACGAAACCCCAGCTGTTGCGCAGGTCACTTCTACGAGGCGGACGCATCATGGGATCAGTCTTGTCCATCGAGTGCCGGGACGCCGGAGAATTGTCAGGCAGGCGGCATGAGCACCCCGTCGATCATGTAGACCGTGGCGTTCGCGGTCTGCACTCCACCGCAGATCACCGATGCGTTCGCTACCTCGATATCGGCGCCGTCCCGCGTAACGGTCACGGTGTCACCCTGAACGGTCGGATGGTCGCCGGCGATTGCGCCGGGTTCGATCCGGCCCGGGATCACGTGATAAGTGAGGATGTCGGTCAGCGCCGCGGAATCGGTTTTCAGGCTTTCCAGAGTCGCCGGATCGATTTTCGCGAATGCCGAATCCACCGGCGCGAAAACGGTGAATTCGCCGCCGTTGAGCGTATCCACGAGGTTCACCTGCGGATTGAGTTGGCCGGACACTGCCTGCACGAGGGTTTTCAGCATCGGATTGTTGGCGGCCGCCACGGCGACCGGGTCCGCTGCCATGCCGGCCACCGACCCCGCACCGGTGGGCACCTGTGCGGCGTAGTCGGCGCAACCTGGACCGACGAGACCGGCAGCCGGATCATCCGCGGCCGCGGTGGTTGTCGTCGAGCCGGTCGCCGAAGTCGCTGTGCCCGCGGAACTGTCGTCACTGGTGCACGCTGTCGCGCCGATGAGCGCAGTCGAGGAGACAAGCGCAGCCAGGAGCGCAACACGCTGCATACTCTTCATGGATTTCCGTCACTTTCGGCCGGGACGACCTCGTTGGTCGCACAGCGAACATTGCAGGACGGAGTTCGGCTTGCCCGACGGCGCGGATGGGCAGACGGGCCGAGAGTCCGCGTAGGAACGGGCCGTGACAGTCCTGCGCGACTGCCACGACCCGTTGCTGCGTGCGATCAGACGGAGACGGCCAGTTGGCCACCGTCGAACGCCGGTTCCCGGACCGGCTCTATGGCGTAGGCCAGGATTTCGGCAACATCGCCCACCGGGCGGACATCGAGTTCGGCCAGCACATCGGCGGGAACGTCGTCGAGGTCAGGCTCGTTGCGGGCCGGGATGAACACCGTCTTCAGACCGGCGCGCTGGGCGGCGAGCAGCTTCTGCTTCACTCCGCCGATCGGGAGCACTCGGCCGTTCAGCGTGACCTCACCGGTCATTCCGACGTCGGAACGAACCGGACGCCCCAGTGCCAGCGAAACCAGCGCGGTGACCATGGTGACACCGGCGGACGGACCGTCCTTGGGCACGGCGCCGGCCGGGACGTGCAGGTGCAGGCTGCGGTCCAGGACCGAGGACTCGATACCGATCTCGCCCAGATGCGACCGCACGTAGGTCAGCGCGATCTGCGCCGATTCCTTCATGACGTCACCCAGTTGCCCCGTCAGCGTCAGCGACCGTTCGCCTTCGGCGTTGTTCGCCTCGATATAGAGGACGTCACCGCCGAGCCCGGTGACCGCCAGCCCTGTCGCCACGCCCGGCACCGCCGTACGTTCGGCCGAATCCGGGGTGAACCGCGGCCTGCCCAGGTACTCCTTCAAATCGGCGACATCGATGGTCAATGCTTCGCGGTCGGGGCTCGAAGCCGGCTGCTCCGTCGCTCCGGTGTCGTGGCCGAGTCCGGTTTCGATGTCGGCGCCGGACAGCCGGGTCGCGGCCTTGCGCAGCGCCTTGGCGATGAGCCGTTCCATCTGCCGGACCCCGGCTTCCCGGGTGTAGTCGGCCGCGATCTCGCGGAGCGCGGCATCGGTGACCCGCACCTCGTCGGAGGTCAACGCATTGCGTTCCAGCTGCCGGGGCAGCAGGAAATCGCGGGCGATGGCCACCTTGTCGTCTTCGGTGTAGCCGTCGACGGTGATCACTTCCATCCGGTCCAGCAGCGGGCCGGGGATGGTTTCCATGACATTCGCGGTCGCCAGGAACAGCACATCCGACAGGTCCAGGTCCATATCCAGGTAGTGGTCCCGGAAGGTGTGGTTCTGAGCCGGGTCGAGCACCTCGAGCAGCGCCGATGCGGGATCGCCGCGGAAATCCGCGCCGAGCTTGTCGACCTCGTCGAGCAACACCACCGGGTTCATCGAACCGGCCTCTTTGATCGCGCGCACGATCCGGCCGGGCAGCGCGCCGACATAGGTACGCCGGTGACCGCGGATCTCGGCCTCGTCCCGGACCCCGCCCAGCGCGACGCGCACGAACTTCCGGCCCAGCGCCCGCGCGACGGATTCCCCGAGCGAAGTCTTGCCGACACCGGGTGGACCGGCCAGGACCAGGACCGCGCCCGACCCACGCCCGCCGACGACCTCCAGCCCGCGCCGGGCCCGCCGGGCCCGGACCGCCAGGTATTCGACCATCCGGTCCTTGACCTCGTCCAAGCCGTGGTGGTCGGCGTCGAGCACGGCCCGAGCGGCCGACACATCGGTGGAATCGGTGGTTTTCACCGTCCACGGGAGTTCGAGCACGGTATCGAGCCAGGTGCGGATCCAGCCGGTTTCCGGACTCTGGTCACTGGACCGCTCCAACCGGCCCACCTCGCGCAAGGCCGCCTCCCGGACGGATTCGGGCAGGTCGGCCTGTTCGACCCGGGCCCGGTAATCGTCGGCGCCGTCGGGTTCGTCCTCGCCCAGTTCCTTACGGATGGCGTTGAGTTGCTGGCGCAGCAGGAATTCCCGCTGGCTCTTCTCCATGTTCTCGCGGACCTCGTCACCGATCTTCTCGGTGACCTCTGCCTCGGCGATGTGCGCCTTGGTCCATTCGATCAGGCGGTTCAGCCGGGCCGCGGTATCCGGGGTTTCGAGCAGTTCCCGTTTCTGGTCGGCGGTGAGGTAGGCGGCATAACCGGCCGTATCGGCGACGGCGGAGGGATCGGTGAGCTGGTTGAAGGCGTCGATCATCTGCCAGGCCTCGCGGCGTTGCAGTACGGAGACGACCAGCTTCTTGTACTCGTCGGCCAGTTCCCGGGTCCGGCCGTCGGCGGCGGATGTCTCGACCGGCTCGGCCTCGACCCACAGCGCGGCACCGGGGCCGGTGACACCGTGCCCGATCTTCGCGCGCCGCTCGGCCTTCAGCACCGCGGCCGGGGTACCGCCGCGCATCCGGCCGATCTGGTCGATGGTGGCGATCACGCCGTAGGCGGCGTACCCCTCGGTCAGACGGGGGGCGAGCAGTACGGTTCCGGTCTTCGCGGCCTGCGCGGCATCGATCGCGGCCTGCGCTGATTCGTCCAGTTCGATCGGGACGACCATGCCCGGCAGCACGATGGGATCGGTCAGGAACAGCACCGGAAGATTCAGTGGTGTAGTCACGAACACAACCTCCAATAGTTGAGCTATCCCGACTCAACTTCATGGAGGTGGTCATTGTTCCGCTGCCCGCCGATGTTCGCCCAGGGCGAAGAAGTCGATCCGGGTACCCCACGCCGTCGCTGCGCTCCCCTGGCCGTACCTTCGGTGGTGCGTACAGGCGGGCACCTCCGGGACCGGACGGTCAGTGTCCGGCGAATGCCTCGGCCAGCCACCATGCGCCACCGTCACTGGTGATTTTCGCGTCGATCACCAACGGCCGCGCCTTACCGTTCTGCCGATAGCGGTCGAGCCATTCGCGCACCGCGGCGAGGTCGCCGAGCGAGCGAACCGTGACGCCGGTCGCACCGAAACCTGCGGCAATGGCGGCGATATCGGTCTCCGGGAAGGTCACCGTGGTGTGGTCCGCGGTGGTGAAATGATGCACCTCGGCGCCGTAGGCGGAATCGTTGTACACGATCGCCACCAGCGGTATTTCCGCGCGCACCGCCGTCTCCAGTTCGGCGACCGCCATCAGGAACCCGCCGTCACCGGCCCCGAGGACGGGAAGCCGGCCGGGCTGGGCGAAGGCCGCGCCGATCGCGGTGTGCAGTCCGAGCCCGATCGATTGGAACGCCTGGGTGAAGCAGAAACCGAACTCGTCCGGTACCGATAGATGGGTGGCGGGATAGCCCATGAAGTTCCCGGAATCGATCGAGACGATCCGCTCCGCGGGCAGGATCTCGTCGAGCGCGATCGTCAGCGCCCGGGGATCGATCCGGTCACCCGTCGAGGTGTCGGCCACCGGAACATCCTGCCAGCGACTCGATTTCGCGATCAACGCGGCGACCTCCGCGGTGCGATAGCCGGTTACGGCCTCCGTACCGGACTCCCGGATCGCGGTAAGGACATCGTCGGCGGTCTGCCGGCAGTCGCCCAGCACTCCCAGGTCGACCGGGCGGTGCACGCCGAGGGCCGCCATATCGTCGTCGATCTGCACGATCCTGGTACCCGGGGAGATCAGGCGGCCGTGGCGGGTCGTCCAATCGTTCAGCGCACAGCCCCATCCGACGATCAGATCGGCGCCGGCGATGAGTTCGGCGGTGACCGGTGAGGCGAAACCGCCGGAGATTCCCAGGGCGAATTCGTCGCCGTTGAACAAGCCGTTCGCCACAGCGGAGGTGGCGACCAGCGCACCACAGATCCTGGCCAGTTCGGCGATGGCGGGTCCGGCGGCGCGACCGCCGCGACCGGCCACGAAGACCGGTTTGTGCGCACCGCGCAGAAGTTCGGCGAATCGAGCCATCGAGTCCCCATCGGGCCGGACAGGCGCCGGAGTCACCGCGGCCGCGATCGGTCCGGTCGCGGAGCAGGCCGCTGCCGCGATATCGATCGCCACATTGAGCACCACTGTGCGCCGCTGGCCCGCGGCCGTGCGGAAGGCGCGCGTCACATCGGCGACCGCGGTCTGCGCCGAATACACCCGATCACTCACCGCACCCACACTGCGGACCAGCGCCTCCTGATCGATCCGGAAATTGGATCGCAGCGCCGCGGCCGGGCTGTCCGCGGTCAGCACGATCATCGGGGTGCGGCTCTTGGCGGCCTCACCGATACCGGTCATCGCGTTGGTCAGTCCGCAGCCCTGGTGCAGGGAGACCACGCCGACCCGGCCCGACATGCGCGAATATGCATCGGCCATGGTCGCTGCACCGCCCTCGTGCCGCGTGGCGGTGAACGGCATCCCGCCCTGCCGGAGAGCTTCGGTCATCACGAAATTGCCGCTGCCGACCACGCCGAAGACATGACCGGCACCCAGATCGGCCAGGGCTCGGCCGACCACATCCGCCACCGTCGGGCCGTAAACCCGCCGCTCCGCGTTGTCCCGCCCGATCGAATCTGCCCGGTTCCCGGGCGTCATCCGAGCGCACCGTCCGGATCGATCACGGCGAGCACCCGGGCCGGGCTCCCGGTGCCCCCCACGATCGGCAGCGGGCTCACGACCAGCAGCGCGCCCGAGGCGGGCAGCCGCCCGAGGTTGCGCAGCGAGGTGATCCCGTACTTGTCGTTGCCGAGGAAGTAGTGGTGCACCGGGAAGGCCGGGTCGAAACCTCCGGCCAGGCCCGCGTCCACCCCGACCGTCTCCACTCCCAGCCCGGTGATGTCCCGTTCGGTGGCCAGCCACCGCGCACAGTCGACCGCCACACCCGGTGTATGCGAGCCGGTGTCGTCGGCATTGAGGAACGCCGCCTCGGAGTGGCCCCGCGACTCCCAGCCGGTGCGCAGCAGCAGCCACGTTCCCGCGGCCAGCCGGCCGTGTGCCTGCTCCCAGGTCTCCACATCGGCGATGGTGAGCAGGTAGTCCGGGTCGGCGGCGACCTGATCGGTCAGGTCGAGTACGGCGGCGCGCCCGAGGAGCCGGCGCACCGGGATCTGTGACACATCGTCACCGTCCCGTCCGGTCACCCAGTGCACCGGGGCGTCGAGATGGGTGCCGACGTGTTCCCCGGTGTGGATATTGTTGTGCCGCCAGAACGGTCCGGGCTCGTTGTAGGCGCTGACCTCCTCGAGACTGAAATCGATCAGGTTGGCGAACGGGGCGGGCAGGCGCAGCGCCGGGGTCGCGCTGCTCAGCGCAGTGGTCAGGTCGACCACTTCGAGCCGTCCGGTCGTGAGGGCGTCGAGGAAAGCCGGCAGTGTCGTGGCGGCGGCCTGGGGGTCGGTCATATCCGCACCTTATTCCGGTTTCGCCGGGGTGAGCAGACCGGCAGCGTGCGCCGGGCCGGCGCTCGCAACCCGGTCCGGCCCTGATTGACACCCGGGACGGCCCGGTGACAATGTGATCATCTCCGATCCACTCCAATCCACAATCCGGTCCGAAGGGGAGCGCGCGATGATCACCCTCTCGTCCGGAGTGTTGATCGATTGGGAGGAACTCACCGGCCAGACCAAATTCGTGGTCGACCTGATCAGTTTTCCGATTTTCAGCGCCGCGGCCGGCTGGTTCACCAACTGGACCGGTGTCGTGATGCTCTTCTGGCCGCTGCTCTTCCGCGGCGTCCGGATTCCGGGACTCGCCGTGCTGTACCCCTACCTACCCCGGCGCGTGCAGGTTCTGCCGACTTTCTCCGAGGACGGTTCCCGGCTCGGCTTCCAGGGTTTCATTCCGGCCCGGGCCGAGAAAATGGCCAGTATCTGCGTCGACAAAGCATTGATGCGGATCGGCAGTCCCCGGGATTTCATTCACGAACTCGACCTCGACGGTATCGCGGACTATGTCGCCGCGCTGGCCGGCAAACAGGTCAAACCCATCGTCGACGAGGTGATGAACCGGGAGAACCCGGATCTGTGGCAGACCCTGCCGCGGCAGATGCGCCAGCTCATCTACCAGCGGGTCGAACGGGAAATGCCCGATCTGTGCACGAAGGCGTTCGCGTCGCTCGGCGACAATGTCGATCAACTCATCGATATCAAGGGTTTCGTCATCCGCTATCTGCAGGACAATCCGCAGATCCTGAAGGACCTGACCACCACCATCGCGGCGCCGGAACTGAAGTTCATGGTGCGGATCGGTTTACTCGGAGCCCCGTTCGGTCTGCTGCTGGCCCTATATCTGCATATTCACCAGGACATACCGGTCTGGGGGTGGGTTCCGTCCTGGGTGATCGTGCTACTGGTGACAGCCCTTATCGGTGTGGTGGTGAACATCATCGCTATTCGCGTGGTGTTCACCCCCGGTGATCCCCAGCCCCGCTACAAATATTTGTGGAAACAGGCACTGCTGGCCAAACGGCAGCCGCAGGCCGCCACCGATCTCGCGCATATTCTCGCGTATCAGGTCCTCACCCTGCCGAACCTGTCCAACGAGCTGCTGAACGGACCCAACGGCGACAAGACCCGGCTGCTGCTCGAACAGCTCATCTCCGATGAGATCCACCGCCAGCTCGGCCGCACCACCTCGGTGGTGCGGGCCGCGTTCGGCCGCCGGCAGTTCGACAACCTGAAGGTCGGGGCGGCCGGTGCGGCGGTGGGGCTGGCCCCGACGCTGGTCGAGGACGCCGATTTCACCCGGGAGCAGGCCGAGAAGATCGATGAATTCGCGGCCCGCAAACTCCAGCAGCTGACGCCCGGCGAGTTCATGGAGATGTTCTACGCGTCGGTGGAACAGGATGCCTGGCTGCTGTATCTGCACGGGGCGGTGCTGGGCCTGTGCGTCGGCGCCACCCATCTCCTGATCTTCGGCTGGTAGTACCTCCGCCTCCCACCAAGGGAAAAACCAAGCACGCTTGCTTGTATTCGGTGCACGGCGCTGGAATGCTGAGCAGACACCGCCGATACCCGGCGTGCCGAACCGACCACGCCCTCCCGCCGGCCCGACAGCCTCGGGCCAGGAACGACGCACCTGGCCGGCGCCGGAACCTACGGCGCACCTGCCGGTGCGGGGCGCACAACGCACCTGCCGGGTGCCGCATGGAAGCGAACGAACCGATGGCCGACCTGAACTCCCTGCTCGACGATCTCGCTGCCGAGAGCGCCGAACTCGAAGCACTCGTCGCACCCCTGCCGCCCGAGCAGTGGGCGCGGCCCACCCCGGCCGCCGGCTGGACCATCGCCCATCAGATCGGACATCTGACCTGGACCGACGAGGTCGCCACGCTGGCCGCCACCGACGCCCGCACCGGGAGCACGGACTTCACCGAACTGCTGACCGAGGCCGCCCCCCGGATAGCGACCTTCGTCGACGACGCCGCCGCACTGGCCGCCGGTGCACCGGTTCCGGAGCTACTACAGCGCTGGCAGGACGGGCGCGCCGTGCTGGCCGAGGCGCTTCGCGCCGTGCCCGCCGACGCCAAGGTCGCCTGGTTCGGGCCGCCCATGCGCCCGGGCTCGATGGCCACCGCACGGCTGATGGAAACCTGGGCACACGGCCAAGATGTCGCGGACGCGCTCGGTATCCGCCGCGAGCCGACCGACCGGTTGCGCGCGGTGGCCCATATCGGTGTCCGCACCCGGGATTTCGCCTACGCAGTCCGGGAGCTGCCGCCCCCGGCGGACGAGTTCCGGGTAGAACTCACCGCACCGTCGGGAGCGCAGTGGTCCTGGGGCCCAGCGGACGCAGCACAGCGGATCAGCGGATCGGCACTCGATTTCTGCCTGCTGGTGACACAGCGCCGCCATCCGGACGATCTGGCGCTCCAGGCGACCGGGAAACAGGCGATGGAGTGGCTGACCATCGCGCAGGCCTTCGCGGGCCCGCCGGGGACAGGCCGCGAAGCGGGCGTCTTCAGCTGACGGGGACCGGCGAGCGTCGAACCAGGTTCCCGCGACAGCCGGACGTCGTTGGCCGGGGTGCCTGCGCACGACAGTCGAGTACGGCGCTCGCCGGCGGGTGTTAGGTACCCCGGCGACAGTCCACGAAACCCGGCGGGCAAAGCCGGGCGGGCCACACCGCAGGATCTCGACCGGAATGTGATGATCGTCTCGCCATGAGAGTGGTTTATCGCCCCGGCCCGGCAGCGACCTGCCCTGATAGGATCGCCCGGCCACTCGGCGGTAGCTCACACTCCAGCTGTACGGCTATCGAATCCCGGACTGCCAGAAATAAACCGGAAGGCTATAGTACTTTTGTCGGGCAGCCGTGGAGGGAGGGCCCGTGGGCTTCATCAAGTATGCAAGCGATGTGACGGCGCCGATCACCGTAGCCTTCGCTTATGCCGGCAATCCCCGGACGATCCCGCACTGGTTGGCGTACACCGAGCAGATCACGCCGCGCGGTGATATCGAGCGAGGTCTGGGCGCCCGGTACGACATCGGGCTCCGGCTCGGATTATGGCGACCCGTGCTGCACTGCGAGGTCACCGAGCACCGGCAGGACGCGGTTCTCGGCTACACCCTCACCGGTGGGCCTCTCACCGCCTGCCTGACCCTGCGCTTCGATCCGCTGGGCCGCGGGCGGTCGGTACTCACCTCCGAACTCGACTACACCGGATCACGCGGCTTCGCCGCCCCGCTCCGGGACAAGCCGCGGAACGCTCTGCTGCGCACCGCGCTGCGCCGCACCGAATCACGATTGCGCGCGGCTATCGAAGAAGTCCATGGCACCGATCTTGTCGGCCGACTTGCGTAAGGTACTGCCATGATCATCGTGAGTACCGACGGTTCGTGCCTGAGAAACCCCGGCGGAGCCATCGGCTGGGCGTGGGTCGATCACGCGGGCGGCGCCGAAAGTGGCGGCGCGGCAACAGGTACCAATCAGATCGCCGAGCTGCGTGCGGTCCTGGAGGCCATCCGGGCCCATCCGGGCTCCGATCCGCTGCTGATCGAAAGCGATTCGCTCTACGCGATCAAATGCGCCTCGGAATGGCTACCCAACTGGCGCAACAACGGCTGGCGCACCTCCACCGGCGCCGCGGTGAAGAACATCGAACTCATCCGCGATATCGACCACGCCATCGCGGCCCGCCCCGGCCCCGTCCGGTTCCGCTGGGTACGCGGACATGTGGGCAACTATTTCAACGAGCAGGCCGACGCCCTGGCCGGATCCGCCGCCCGCAAAGCCGCCGCGACCGCACCGCGCGAAGACCGCGCAACGGTCACCACTGCCCCGGCCCCGAGTACCGCCGACACCCGCCCGGCCCCCGAAACCTCCGCAGCAGCAGGGAAGGCTGCGGAACCGACGGCCGTACCGGCCGCCGGCTACGCGACAACAGCGCAGGCGCTCCACCTGTTCTGAACCAGGCGCAGCGCCCGCGCTGTTGTCGCTGTACTACCGATATGTGGATACCGCCCGAATAGCCTCCGGCGGTGGTGGCTCGACCCACCGCCGGAGGCGCCCGGAATCAGTTACCCGGTGCCGGAGCCGGTTGGTCTCCGGGAGCCGCCGGAGCGGGACCCGCCGGAGCCTGCTGGGCCGGATCGCCGCCCCCGCCCGCGAGCATGGCCAGCTCCCACTGGTTCACGATCCAGCGGTCGCCGTCCTTCTGCAGACCCGCGACCACCGCGATGTCCTGGCGTTTCGGTTCGGGTGTCACGGAGTTGGTCTTCATCAGCGCGATATTGACCAGAACCTTCGCGCTCTTCTCGTCACCGGACTGGAAACCGCAGGTCGATTCGTCGACCCAGGATTTCACCTTGGATTCGGTGAGCAGCTGGCGCAGGACGTCCCAGTTCTGTTCCAGCGACTGCACCACGTTGGCGGTGGCACCCTCTTTCATCGCCTTCAGGAAACCGTCGAGATCGCCCTGGTAGTCATAGGTGTTGGTTTCCCGGGCGAAATCACAAGCCGCCCGGGTGGATTCATCCTGCGCGGACAATTCGCCCTGGTTCTGCTGGAAGGCACGGAAATAGACAACTCCCGCGGCGACCAGTGCCACCAGCACCACACCGGTGACGAAAGCGACCACTACCGGGAGTATCCCGGAGTTGCCGTCGGTGTTCTGCGCTGCCGCGGTCTCGTTCTTCGCCATAGCTTCGAGTCCTAACTTCTGGTTCGTCTCGCGGCTGCCGCTACTGCTGCATCATCGGCGTATCGAAATTGGCGACCAGCCAGGTGCCGTCGACCCGCTCCATATCGACGTTGGCCGCCACCTTGACCCGTCCCGGAGCCTGCTGTTGCGGGCCGCCGACCGTGGTGAACTGCTGGTCGATGACCAGCACCACCCGGGCCTTGTCGTCCGAACCGGACTCGTAGCCGCACTGCACATCGGCGGCGGTGGAGTTGACCTGGGTCTCGGCGAACCGCGCCTTCAGGTCGGGTCCGATCTGGGAGACCAGCTTCTTCCATTCGCCGGTGGCGGTCTGATCGAGCCGCGTCACGTAGTCGTCGGCCTTGTCGCCGGTGTAGGTGGCGAAGCTGGTCCCGAAATCGCAGGCGGCCTTGGTGGCCGCGGCGCGGCGGTCCAGCTCGTCCTGGCGATCGCCGGCGAGGAAGAAGAACACCCCGACGGCCACCAGCGCGGCGATAAGCAGCACCGCGGCGCCGGCTACGACCGGAATAGGGAAACGCGAACCGAGACGCGAAGATTTCCCGGCCTCGGTGCCGGACTCCGATTTCTCGGCGCCGGCGCCGGAGGTTGCGCCGGGTTTGTTCAGCTTGACGGTTTCTTCGGAAGCCGGATCATCCGAAGCGGACTTGCCCAGCTCGACCGTTTCGTCGGCACCGGGCTCGGCGGTGTCGTCAGCAGCGGATTTCCCGGCCGCGACCGTCGACGCCTCCACAGCCTTGCCGAGCACAACCGTCTCGTCTCCGGCTGCCGGTTCCGCTTTGTCCCCGCTGCCGGACGACTCGGCGGCCGCGGCCTTCTCGATCTTCGCTGTGGCGTCCGGATCCGGATTGTCGACCTTCACGGTCGCGTCCGGATCCGGCTTCTCGGCCTGCACCGTAGCGTCCGTGTCGCCGGAATCCGCGGCACCGGTATCGCCCGACGGTTCGGACGCCGCCGGCGTCTCGGCGCCGGCTGTGGATTTGCTCTCGGAGGTGGTGCGCTCAGCCGCGGCGTCCGCTGGCACACCAGTGCCTTCCGGCTCCAAAGGGTCGGAGACGGGTTTTTCTGTGGACATCTGTACTGTTCACACCTTTCCGGCGCAGCTGCACGAGCGCCGTAATCTACCGGTCGGAAAAAGGACCGCCGGGTGTGGCGGGCATCTCTGCGAGAGTATGCACCGTCGCACCCGGCGCCGGACGACCGGTCTCTGCTACCGCACGGGCGGCAGCGTACGTTCGTTCGGATCCACCCCCGGCGGCATGTTTGCACCGTTGTCCGGCACGTTCGGTCGCGGGGCGTTGGCCGCGCCACGGATCTGCTGTCCGGGGCCGGGGTTGTCGCAGTAGTTCCACATCGGCAGCGTGCCGTCCTGTACCACCTGGGTCTTGATCGGAGTGGACTGGTACTGGCAGTACGGCCGGAACCAGATATCCAACATGGCGTGGAACTCGTTGTCGTGGGCGGGAACGCCCAGCGCCGCGCCGCCCTGTTCGAGCGCGGGGAACAGCGCCGCCAGCGCGGGTGTGCGCAACTGGGCTGCCCGGGTCACCGCGACGAAATTGTTGACCAGGGCGGTGATCGGGTCGCTGGTGGCGTCCAGCGTCGCGGTGACACTCGCGAACTGGCCCGGCGCCTGATCCAGCACATTGATCAGCTCGGCATTCGCCTTGTTGAACTGATCGAACAGCACCTGCGAATTCGCGGTCAGGGTACCGAGATCCGGCTGGGCCTGGGAGGTGGTCGCGGCGATGGTGCGCAGATTCGCGATCAGGTTCGTGGTCTGCGGCAGCAGCGAGTCCAACCCGGCCGTCACCAGGCTGACGCCTTCGATCAGCGAACGCATCTGGTCCGGGCCACCGCTGAGCGCGGTGTCGAGTTCCCGCAGGATCACCGAGAAGTGCTCCGGGTCGACCTGCGCGATGAGATCGCTGGAGTTCTCCAGCACCGCGGAGATCGGCACCGGAGTGCTGACGCGCTCCGGATCGAAGGTGATCTCCGAACCGTCGGTCAGATACGGCCCCTGGTCCGTGGCGGGGCGGAAGTCGATGTACTGCTCACCCGCCCCGGACAGGGCCTGCACCGCGACGTCGGTGTCCACCGCGATATCCCACCGGGAATCGATCTCGGCCTCGGCCTGGATACCGGCGCCGTTGTCGACGAGTTCGAGGCTGCTCACCTCGCCGACCCGGAAGCCGCGCAGGGTGACATCGTTACCGGGCTGCAGACCGCCGGAGCGGTCCAGGTTCACGACCACCGTGTAAGTGCTGCGCAGCGGGTTCACCCGCATCACATTGACCAGCAGATAGGTTCCGCCGATGAGCAGCGCCAGGACGATGCC
Source organism: Nocardia sp. NPDC051750 (assembly GCF_044453135.1). Classification (NCBI taxonomy): domain Bacteria; kingdom Bacillati; phylum Actinomycetota; class Actinomycetes; order Mycobacteriales; family Nocardiaceae; genus Nocardia; species Nocardia sp. NPDC051750. The sequence goes on from NZ_JBITCK010000001.1 coordinate 778,435, forward strand.
GATATTCGACCACAGGATCTTGCTCTTGAACATCACTGGCCTCCCACGCGCTGCTGGACGACCTGGAGGATCTGGATCAGGCTGCCCGCGAAATCCTGTAGATCGCGCACGTCGTAGAAGTGGCTGGTGCCCGGGGCGGTCAGCATCGCGATATCGAGATTGGTGACGTTGACCTGGGCGGCCAGGCTGCTGCCACGGAAAGTGGCATCCACCGGGCCGCGCAGTTCGTGCAGGATATCCATGAGCGCACCGAATTTGTCCCCGGTGGCCGCGAGTGCCCCCATCAGGCTGTTCAGGCCGTCCAGCGTGCCGGCCAGATCGCCGCCGGTGGTGTTCGCGTAATCCCCGAGGGCGGCGCTGGTGGTGGCGATCTTGCTCAGCAGATCGCCGAGCGCCCGGTTGTTCTCGGCGACCGCGCCGATCATATCCGGCAGCGTATCGGCAACTTGGCCGAGTTCGGTGCGCCGGTTGTCGAGGGTGTCGGCCAGCGTGCCGAATTCGGCCAGCACACTGTCGATTCGCGCCGAATTCGCGTTGATACTGGACACCACGCCGGTGATCTCGTTGACCAGGTGGACCACCTGATCGCTGCGCCCGCCGACAATGGAATCCAGTTCGGTACCCAGCCGGGTGAGGTGGGCGATACCGCCGCCGTTGAACATCAGCGAGACCGAGAGCAGCAACTCCTCCACCGTGGCACCGGCGGACGTCTGCTCGAGGGTCAGCTTGTCGCCGTCCTCGAGCAGCGCCGTTCCGGGTTCGGTCTGCGGTTTGGCTACCGCGATGAAAACATCGCCGAGCGGGGTTGCCTGGCGCAGTTCGGCGGTGGTCCCGACCGGGAGTTCGATGTCCTTGCGGATCTCCATATCGACGATGGCCTGGAAGTTCCGGGTCTCGATCTTGGTGACCACACCGACATCGGAACCGCCGACCTTCACCTTCGCCTGATCTGGCAGGTTCAGCGCATTGTCGAATACTGCTTGCAGAGTGAAGGTTTCACCGCCGGTCCCCGGTTTCGGCAGCGGAATATCCTCCACCGTCAAACCGCAGCCGGAGGCCAGCAGCACCGTCCCGGCCGCCGCCAGGGCGGCTACCGTGCGGCGGGCCCGTCGGATTGTTTGCATCATTTCGTCAGTCCCAGCAGTGCGGCGGTGAGTCCGAAGTCCGGTCCGAAGTCTTCGGGCCGGCCGGTCCGGCAGCCATCGGATTTCATCTGAATCCGTTCACAGAACAGGCTCACGATTTCACCGCCCGCGAGGTTGGTGCCGATCAGCGCGTGCAACCGGACGTAGCCCTGCTCGTAGTTCATCGAGCGGTGGATGTTCTGCAGCAGCATCGGCGCGACGTCGACCACCTCGGTGACGCCGTGGGCGTTCTGCCGCAGCTGGTCGATCACCGTGTTCATCCGGGTCAGCGTGTCCACCAGCTGATCCTGGTGCTGCCCGAAGATCGAGCTCGTGTTGTTCAGGAAGTCGTAGAGCTGCTGCAGCGTAGCCTGCAGGCCGGGCGCCTGCTCGGCCAGCATGGTGGTCATCTGCGTGGCCTGGTTACTGAAATCGCGGACGGCCTGGTCGTTCTCGGCCAGCATCGTGGTCAGCTCGTTGAGCTTGGTGATGATGTTGGCGATGGCGCCCTTGTTGTCGACACCGACCTTCAACGCGCCGGACAGCGCATTGAGGGTGTCGCGCATCTTCTCGCCCTGACCGTTGAGCATCGGGTAGAGCACCCGGCCCGACAGCGGACCGAGCCCTTCCTGACCCTCCTGCGGTTTCAGCGCGTCGGCGAACTGGTCGATGGTCTTGAGCATGGTGTCCAGCTCGACCGGGACGTCGGTTTTCTCCAGCGGCAGATGGTCGCCGTCTTCGAGCGTGTCGCCCTCGACATAGCGCGGCGTGAACTCGATATGCCGGTTGGTGACGATCGACGGTGAAACCACCACGGCCATCGCCGATTTAGGGATTTCCACGTCACCGTCGATGGTCATGTGGACTTCCACCAGGTCACCATGCGGAACGATCTTGTCGACCGTGCCGACCTGGAGCCCGAGCACGGTGATCGGGTTGCCCTCGAACATACCGGCGATATTCTCGAAATCGGCGGTGATCTTCATATCGCCACCGACCGCACTGTTCACCATCGAACAGCTACCGAGCGCCAGCGCCGTCGCGCCGATGGCCACCGCCTTGGCGGTTTTTTTCACGAGGCCGATGTTCAACGGATTCATCCCTGGCACCCCTCGGCGACTTGGGCGAAGCACAACCAGTTGTCCGGGAACAGCCACGGGATGCCGACCTCGGCGTAGTTGCCGTTACCCCAGGCATTGGTGAGGTAGCGCACCGACGGCGGCATGATCGACAGCAACCGGTCCAGGTTGTCCTTGTTCTTCTGCAGGCCCGAGGCCATGATGTTCAGCTGGTCCAGCGTGCCGCTGAACTGGTCGTTGTTCTGCGCACCGATCGCCTGCAGCTGTGCGGTCAGGGTGGCCACATTGTCCAAGAGGGTCCGCAGCAGCTGCTGGCGTTCCACCACCCGCGAGGCGATGGCCTCACCCTGGGTGATGATCAGCAGGGCGCTGTTGCGGTTGTCGGCCAGGATGGTGGTCACCCGGTCGAGGTCCTTCAGCAATTGGCTGACATCGTCCTTACGGCCGTCGATCACCTTGGCCAGCGCACCGATACTGTCCAGCGACTGGACAACCAGTTCCGGGGAACCCGCCAGCTGATCGTTGAACAGATTCAGCGATTCGGCGAGTTTGCCGGGATCGAGTTCCTGGAACTCCGGGGTGCCCTTGTCGACCACGTCGGCGAGATCGTAGGGAACCGCGGTGTTGTTCTTCGGGATCCGGTTGTCCGGCAGCCCGGAGCCGTCACCGGGTTCCAGGTCGACGTAGCGCGCACCGAGCAGGGTGGCCATCTTGATGGACGCCCGGGCGTCGGGCCCGAGTTCCACATCGCCGTCCACCTGCAGGGTCACCAGTACGTGGTCACCCTCGAGCTCGGCCCCGGACACCGTGCCGACCGGCACGCCGGCCACATCGACCTTGTCTCCGACCGTGATGCCCGCAGACTGGACGAACTCGGCCTTGATCGACTGCTTTCCTAGACCGAAATTACTGAACAGGGTCGACGCCAGCACCAGTGCAGCGACGACTACGACACCGACGATGCCGAGGCCGAAATACCGATTGTTGTTGAACCAGGTCTTCAATTTCGTCATCATGGCCGGCACACCGCCGATTGAGAATTGCCGCCGATCTGCGAGAACAGACCGCGGGGGAACAGGACTCCGTACAGCGAGACATCCAGCCGGCAGATATACGCGTTCGCGTAGGCGCCTTCGGAGGTGAAACGTCCCGCGTCGGCGAGGATGGCCGGCAGGTCGATTGCCGCCTGATCCAGTTTGGCGCCGTTGGCCAGGAACAGGGTCAAAGCGTCACGTGTCGAATTCTGGACCGCCTCCAGCTTGGGCTGGATATTTCCCACCATCCCGACGAGCGCGGTGGTGGCCCCCGCGATCTGCTCGGTCGACCCGAGCAGCGACTGGCCCTGCTCGTACAGGCCGCCGATCAGCGCCCGGGTCTGGGTTATCAGCGTCTCCAATTCGTCCCCTCGTTTGGCCAGACCAGCCATCACGCCACTGAGGTTGGTGATCACATCGCTGAGGATGGCGTCGCGCCGCTGGAAATCGGTGGCCATGGTGGCGGCCTGGGTGATGAACGAACTCAACGAGACCCGATCGCCCTGCAGGGCGAGGATGAAGGTCTCCGAGAGCCGGTTCACCTGCTCGGGTTCGAGCACCTCGAACAGCGGCTGGAATCCGTTGAGCAGCGCCGAGACATCGAAGGAAGGCTCGGTGCGGTCGACGGGGATGGTGGCGTCCTCCGGCAGCTGGGACGCATCCCCGCCGGAGCCCGGCGCCAGCGCCACATAGCGCTGACCGATCAGGTTCTGGTATCGGACCAGCGCTTTCGTGTTGCCGAAGAGGGTCTGATCATCCTGGACGATGAAGGTCACTTTGGCGTTGGAGTCGTCGGTCAGTTCGACATTCTCGACCTTCCCGACCCGCACACCCGCCATCCGGACATCGTCGCCCTCGCGCAGGCCCAGCACATCGGTGAAGACCGCGGAATACGTTTTCGTACCGCCGTCGACCGTGCGGGCCAGCGTATTCCACACGAGCACGGTGACCAGCACCGATACCAACGCGAACAGGCCGAACCCAATCAGCGGTTTCCGGACCCCCTTCACGCGGACGCCTCCTCGGTCACTTGCAAGGTCCCGCCTTCGAGAATCGAACTCAACATCAGGTACTCCACTGAGGTCGGCTTCCGGCCGAGCAGGGCCGTCACAGCCGCGTCGCCCTCATAGGTGATCGGCCGGGCCGCGGGTGCGGCGCCGTTACCGCTGTCCGCCGCCGGTGCGGCAGCACCGGGTTCGGCCGGCGGAGCCGCGGGCTGGTCACCGGGCTGCGCGGCCGGCGCGGGGGCCGGTGCACCGGGCATACCCGGAAGTTGCGGCAGCCCCTGCGGGAACAAACCCTCCAGCGGCGTGCCGGCGAACGGGTTGTTCACCGGAGGCGCGGCCGGAGCCGGCGCGCCGGCCTCAGTCGTGAAACCGGGGATCGGCGGCAGGCCGGGGATCGGCGGCAGCACCGGCAGTCCGTCTGCGGCAGCGAGCCGGCGCGGTTTCAGCTGTTCCGGGATGTACCCCGGGTCAGCGACAGCGGGCGCGGTCGCACAGCTCGGTCCGGCCAGATCGCCGTAGCGGGGGCAGTCCGCGACGGTGTTCGGGTTGAACGGCGTGAACGAGACACCGGCGTTCCACACCATCTGCCGCTGCGGCCCCCAGGTGAACGTCGTGCTCAGGGCCCGGGCCGAGTCGTTCAGGTTGCTGATCGCGTTGGTGATGGCGGCCGGATTGGCGGCCAGCGCACCGAAGGTCTGGTTCGTACCGACGGTGAGCTCTTTGCCGATATTCGGGTTCCGCGCGAACAGATCGTTGACCTGGTCGACCATGCTGCTGGCACCGCTGATCACATTGACCAGCTGCTCGCGCCGGTCGGCGATGGTGCTCGCCGTCTGCACCGAGGAGGCCAGTACATCCATCAGTTCGGGCGCCGACTCGTTCAGCGCATGCGCCGAATTCGCGAAATCGTCCAGGAAGACACCGAGATCCGGAATCGACTGGTCGACCGTGGTGAGCCAGTGGTCGAGCCGTTCGACGGTCGAACCGGGCACCCGTCCGCTGCCGTCGAGGGCGTAGGACAGGGTGCCCAGAACACGCCCGAACTGCATCGGGTCGATCTTGTCGAGAATGTTCTGGACCGTGGTCAGCGTGTCCTGCAGGGCGATGGTGCCCTGGCTCTTGTCCTCGGCGATCTCCGCGCCTTCTTCGAGGTGGCCCTCGCTCGGACCGTTGTAGAGCAGCTCCACGGAGGTGACGGCGAACAGGTTGCTGGGCACCACCCGGGCGGTGACCGTCGCCGGGATCTGCTCGACGAACTCCGGCTTCAGCTCGATTTTCACCTCTTGGAGTTCACCCTGGGCGGCCACGGACACGGTATCGACCGCACCGACCAGCACTCCACGGAACTTCACGTCCGCTTTCTGCGGCAGGCCGTCACCGGTGGTGGTCAGGTTCGCGGTCACCCGCACCTTTTCCACGAAGTAGCCCTGGTAACGCGCCATCAGGAAACCGAGCACCACGGCGAAGACAACGAGGCCGCAGATGCCGGCGATGAACAATTGCTTCATCGTGGGCCCACGCCCACTCGGATCGATGATCATTCGGCTACCCCGAGATCCTGATGCCGGGGTCGACACCCCAGATGGCCAAGGTCATGAAGAGGTCCACGAAAACGACCACGATGATGCACATCTTGATCGCGCGACCGGCCGCCACGCCGACGCCCTCCGGGCCACCCGAGGCGAAAAAGCCGTAGTAGCACTGGATAAACGTGGTGATCGCAACGAAGAGTATTGCTTTGAGCAGCGAATACAGGACATCCGTCGGAATCAGGAACTGATAGAAGTAATGCTCATAGGTTCCGCTGGCGGTATCGCCGATCACCTGCACAGTGACGGAGCAGGAGATGTAGGCCATCGCGAGACCGAGGCAGTACAGCGGCAGGATGGTGATCATCGCGGCGATCATGCGAGTGCTGACCAGGTAGGGCAGCGGCCGGATCGCGATCGATTCCAGCGCATCGATCTCTTCGGAGATCCGCATCGCACCGAGTTGCGCGGTGAAACGACACCCTGCCTGGGCGGCGAAAGCCAGTGCGGCGAGCAGGGGTCCCAATTCGCGGGTGGTGCCGAATGCGGAGATCGCGCCGGTCAGCGGGCTCAGGCCGAGCAGGTCGAGCGAGGTGTAACCCTGCAGACCGACCGTGATCCCGCCGAAGGCGCTGAGGATGAGCACCACGCCGATGGTTCCGCCACCGACGATGAGGTTGCCGTTGCCCCAGGTGACGTCGGACAGCAGCCGCCACACCTCTTTGGGGTATTGCTTGAACGCCAGCGGCATCGAACCGATGGACCGCAGGAAGAAGAACACCTGGTGTCCGAGCCGGGCGAGCAGATCGCCCGGCGCACCGGCGACTTTACGCAGCTGCTGTAAAGGTTTGAGCAGCGGCGGCACATAGGTTGCGGACACCTGATCACACCACCTGTGGCGGGAACAAGGTGTTGTACACCTGGGTGAAGATCACATTCACTCCGAACAACATCACCGCGGACATGACAACGGCGGTATTCACCGAGTTGGCGACACCACCAGGACCACCGCGGGTGTTCAACCCGGTATCGCAAGCAATGATTGCCGCAAGCAGACCGAACAACAGCGATTTCACCAGCGCAACAAACAGGTCGAGCGAAATCGCGAAGGACGCGAAGGTCGAGATATATGAGCCCGGGGTGCCACCCTGGACGAAGATATTGAAAATGTATCCGGTCAAAAATCCGACGAAGACAACGAAACCGCAGAGCAGCACGCTGACAACCATTGCCGCGCCGAGGCGGGGCGCGACGAGGCGGCGCAGCGGATCAACGCCCATGACCTTCATGGCGTCGATTTCCTCGCGGATGGTCCGGGACCCGAGATCGGCGCAGATGGCCGAACCGACGGCACCGGCGATCATCAATACGGTGACCAGTGGGGCACCCTGCTGAATGATGCCGAGTCCGTTGGCCGCACCGATGAACGAGGTGGCGCCGACCTGCTGCGCAACCGATCCGACCTGGATAGATACGATGACGCCGATCGGAATCGCGACCAGCAGGGTGGGAGCCGCGGCCACGTTTGCCATGAAGGCGCACTGCCGGATGAACTCCGCGAGCGGGAATCGGCCGCGGAAAATACTGACCACGAGCTCGGTGACGGCCTCGACACCCATCGTCATCTGGCGACCGAGGGTCTCCAGCGAACGCCTGGGGTGGTCGCGCCAATAGTCCCGCGTCCACTCGACCGCTCCGCTCAACCGAGGACCTGTTGGTGGACTCTTGGTCGACTGCACTGACTAACCCCTCTCGACGTCGGTTACCTACCCCGACGACTGGTTTGCTTGAGGCACCTTACTACGTAGTAGTGCGGAACACACCATAGACGCGTGATGGCTGTCATAGACGTTCAGCACTCCGCGGCGTGACCATTGGGTTATCAGCCAAGTCTTGGTGCACTTCCCAATGGGACTTCCGCGATTCTGGAAGAACATACAGCTGACCGGGGGATAAAGCGCGATGAGCGATGACTTGGAGGCAGAACGGCGGTTCACATAAATAACGGAGGATTTTCCTGAAAATTACCAATTCGCGGCGACATGGAGATTCGACCGTTACTCGACCCGCGTAGCGAAATCGGCGTCAATTAATAGCGTTAGGCTATTCTTCCGAAGGTATCGTGGCCGGAGTTCGCGCAGTCTGCGCCGTGCGTGGCGATCATCCGGCCGAATGTTCGACCGAAGAGCCGAACTCGGCAGTGGCACAACAGAACCCACGAGCAACGGCAACTCGGGGCGCGCATCGCGGCCGGTGCTGCCACGATGAGGTGCCACACAGTGAGATATCGTGCGGGCTTCGAGGTCTGGAGGGATATGTTCAGGAAACTCGCCCAGGCGGCCGGTGCCGTCTTCGCCGTCGCGCTGAGTGCGGCACTACTCAGCTCCGGGACGGCCGCGGCCGATCCCGGCAGACCCGTACTCGGCGGCGGATCCGGGCTGATCGTCTCCTCGGAGGCCGGTCATATGTCCGATATGGCGATCCAGTGCACGCTCACCACGATCGGCTACGACGGGGCCGGCCGGCTGGTCGGGCTCACCGCGGGGCACTGCGGGACCCCCGGGCACGAGGTCTATTCCGAGCAGGACCCAGCTTCGGGCGCTCTCGGCCGGTTCGTCTACTCGAACTCCGAACTCGATTACGCCGTGCTGCAATTCGACCCGGGCCGGGTCACCCCGGTCAACCGGGTCGGCAACCTCAGCATCACCGGAGTCGGCGCGCCGGCGCAGTTCCCGAATATCGTGTGCAAAGAAGGCCGTACCACAGGCAACACCTGCGGTATCGCCTACGGCGATATCTTCGCGAGCAGTATGGAGACCTGGTCGCAGATGTGCGTTATGGAGGGTGACTCGGGCGCACCGGTCGTCGTCGGATCGACGCTGGTCGGCATGGTGAACGCCTATCTCGCCATCGCCTGCTTCGGCCCCGAGGTGGGCACGAATATGTCGACCATCATGGGCGATATCGACGGCCGGGGCAGCGTCGGATCCGGATTCCGGCCGGTCTGACCCCGGCACACCGGCAACAGAAAACGAGCGGGCCGCCCGGCCCGCTCGTTTTTTGTTTTCCGGAAGCAGCTCAGAGCTCGTCGACACACACCACGAAGCGGCGTTCCGGGTACACATACCCGCTGCTACCGGCACCGCAGGCGCTCACATCGTCGGCATTCTGCTCGATGGCGAGCACCTTCACCCCGTCCGTAGCGGTGGTATCGGTGCAATCGATCCGCTCCGGGCCCGTGGTCCCGGTGCCGACGTCCATACAACCGCCGACCACCCAGTCGATATCGAGGCACAGCGCGCCCATCTCGATACCGTTGCGGCTCTCCGCGTAATAGTTGTCGGCGTCGCTGACACATTCGGTGCTGGTTGCGGCCTTACCGATCACCCGGTAGTTCGACGCACCGGACCCGCAGGACGCCTCCTCGATACTGGCGTCGGTGGTGGTACCGCCGAGCAGGATGCAATCGCCGACCTCGGCCTCGAAGCCGACAGCGCCGGCTTCGGTGGTGGTCGGCGCGCTGGTGGTCGTGGTGGGGCTCGTCGTTTCCGCACCGGTGCCGGGAGCCCCGGTCACGTCCACGGCATCCACCGTCCCGGTCTCGGTCACCGGCTGCGCCAGGCCGTCGATGGTGGAACCACAACCGGCCACCGCCAGCGCGGTCGCCATCCCGGCAATCGCCACCGTCCATCGAGACGAAGTCCATCCAGACACGCACAGTCCTCCCGCTGCGACGCCGAACCCTTCCCCCGCCTCGAATCCGAACCTCACTACAGCTTTGCATCGAACAACACGCCATGAATACACCATCGCGGCGCGAGCGTCGACTCGGTGAGACCCCGCACGTCCGCCGAAGGGCCCGGGCACATCGAGCCGGCGACGCCGGCGCGGCCCGCTCGTGACATATCTCATCTAGAGGTTTATCCGCTTCTGTGCCCATTTTCCGAGACGGCGCCCACGATGGCGGGAAAAGCCCACGTGGCAGCCCCATCCGTGCCGAAGTCAGACATCGACCACTTCGCCCGTGGCTCACACCACATCTGATGTCCAACGGCTATGTAACGAAATGGCCAGTTGGTCACGAAGAGATGAAGGCAGTAGGAAGGACTTCGGAGCGGAGGCGCACCAGCCATGGACGGCACGGCTTCCGCGTGGCGCCACCACCCGTCGGGACCGCTCCACAACTCCACGACCGGCCAGGACGTTCCGGCTTCCGAGAAGATCACGGGCTCGGCGGCCGTGGAGGTGCTCCACAACTCCGCGAACACTCGCCGGGGTGCTCCGCCGGACGTGCCGGTAGCCCACAGGCAACCGCACGCTCCAGAGTCGAATGGACGGACGAACACTCTTATGCATGTCACCGAGAACACCGGGTCGCTGCCGACCGCGCGCCGGGCCGCTCGCCGGCTTCGGCAGGGTGTCCTGTTGACGGCCGCGATCGCCACCGCCACCACGCTGGCCACCGCGCCCGCCGACGCACTACCGAATATCCCGTCGGGTTCGGCCACCGGGATCACCGAGACCGAGCCGACCCCGCCGAAGGCGAACTTCGCGCCGCCGGCCATCAACCCGTCCGAGGGTGAGGATGTCGGCATCGCCCAGCCGGTCATCATCAACTTCAAGGAGCCGATCGGCGACCGGGCCGCCGCCGAGCGGGCCATCAAGATCACCCCGTCGACCGAGGTACCCGGGCATTTCTACTGGTGGAGCGATAAGCAGGTGCGCTGGCGGCCGGACCAGTTCTGGCCCGCGCAGACCGATGTGGTGGTGGAGGCCGGCGGCAGCCGCAGCGCCTTCCACGTCGGGGACGCGGTGATCGCCACCGCCGACGACAACACCAAGATGATCACCGTCACCCGCAACGGTGAGGTCATCCGCACCATGCCCACCTCGATGGGCAAAACCGACCACGAGACCCCCAACGGCACCTACATCGTGGGTGAGCAGCTGCGCGAGATGGTTATGGACTCCTCCACCTACGGTGTGCCGATCGACGATCCCGAGGGCTACAAGCTCGACGTCGAATACGCGACCCGCATCTCGAACAGCGGTATCTTCGTGCACGCCGCACCGTGGTCGGTCCGTTCGCAGGGATACTCCAACACGAGCCACGGGTGCCTGAACGTGAGCACCGAGGACGCCCAGTGGTTCTACGAGAACGTGGGGAAAGGTGACGCGGTGGTCGTCCAGAACACTCAGGGCGGCACCCTCAACGCCGGCGACGGACTCGGCGACTGGAATACCTGACCCGCACGAGCCGAAAACGGCGGTGCACCCTCGCGGGGTGCACCGCCGTTCGTTTGTTCAGGGGGCGGAGCTCACCAGATCTTGACCCGCTCCTCGGGGGCCAGGTAGAGGGCATCCTCCGGGGTCAATTCGAAAGCCTCGTGGAAGGCGTCGATATTGCGGACCACGGCGTTGCACCGGAACTCCGGCGGCGAATGCGGGTCCACCGCGAGCCGGCGCACGGCCTCTTCCGGACGCACCTTGGTCCGCCAGACCTGCGCCCACCCGAAGAACACCCGCTGCAATCCGGTCAGGCCGTCGATGACAGGCGGTTCCTGCCCGTCCAGGGAAATCCGGTACGCCTGCAGGGCGATCGACAGTCCGCCCAGATCACCGATGTTCTCCCCGATGGTGAACTCACCGTTCACGGTGTGCTCGTCGGGCAGATCGGCGGGGGAGAGCAGATCATACTGGTCGATCAGGGCACGGGTGCGTTTACCGAACTCGGCGCGGTCGGCATCGCTCCACCAGTCGACCATATTGCCGTCACCGTCGTACTTCGCGCCCTGATCGTCGAACCCGTGCCCGATCTCGTGGCCGATCACCGCGCCGATACCCCCGTAGTTGGCGGCATCGTCGGCATTCATATCGAAGAACGGGGGTTGCAGGATCGCCGCCGGGAAGACGATCTCGTTCATTCCCGGGTTGTAGTAGGCGTTCACCGTCTGCGGTGTCATGAACCATTCGTCGCGGTCCACCGGGCCGCCCAGTTTGTTCAGGTCCCGATCGTGCTCGGCGGCATAACCACGCCGGTAGTTGCCCACCAGATCGGCCGGATCCACCGTCACGGCGGAATAATCCCGCCAGCGGTCCGGGTACCCGATCTTGGGTGTGAACTTCTCCAGTTTCGCCAGCGCGGCCTGCCGGGTGGCCGGAGTCATCCATTCCAGGTCGGCGATATTGCGGCGGTAGGCCTCCCGCAGGTTCTCCACCAGCCGTACCATCGCGGCCTTGGCCTCCGGCGGGAAGTGCTCGGCCACATAGAGTTTGCCGACCGCTTCGCCCAGCAGATCCTGCACCAGCGAAACCCCGCGCTTCCACCGCTCCCGGTTCTCCTGGGCGCCGGTGAGGGTACGACCGTAGAAATCGAAGCTCTCCTCCACCAGCGCCTCGGTGAGGTAAGGCGCGCGGGCCCGCAGCACCCGCCACTGGGCCCACAAGCGCCACTCCGACACCGGCACCGAATCCCAGGCCTGCGCGAAAGTACGCAGGTAATCCGGCTGCCGGACAACGAGTTCCGACAGCAGCAGCGAGCCGTCGCCGGAAACGCCCGCGGCCAGGCCGTCGGACCACGCACCCCAATCGAATTCCGGGTTGTGCTCGGCGAGTTCGGTGAATGTCGTGAGGTTGTAGCTCAGTTCGGCATCCCGGCGGCGCACCACATCCCAGTGCCCCGCGGCGAGTTTGCGCTCCAGGTCGAATACCCGCGAACCCGCCGATTCCGACTCGAGCAGTTCCGCGATCCGCGGGTCGGCCGCGGTGAGGGCGAACATGCGGTCGATATGGGCTATGTAGCGTTCCCGTACTTCGGCGTAGTCGTCGGAGCGGTAGTACGACTCGTCGGGCAAGCCGATACCGGACTGGGTCGCGTAGACGAGGTAGCGCTGCGAGTTCTTATCGTCGGTATCGACGTAGACCGCGACCGCTCCGGATACCCCGGTGCGCTGCAGCCGGCCCAGCAACGCGGCGAATTCACTCCGGTCGGTCGTGCGGGCCAGGGCGCCCAGCTCCTCGGCGACCGGCGCCAGGCCCGCGGCTTCCACGGCCTCGGAATCCATGAAGGATGCGTAGAGGTCGGCGATCTTGCGGGCATCGCTGCCCGGCTCGCCCGCCGCGGAGGTGATGATCTCCTGGACATCCAGTTCCGCCCGGTCGTACAGCTTGCGGAAGGCACCGTCCACCGCCCGGTCGGCCGGGATCTCGTACCCGGTCAGCCAGGCGCCGTTGACATGCGTGAACAGGTCGTCCTGTACCCGGACGGCCGGGGCTAGATGGGTCAGATCGATACCGGAGGGGCTGGTCACGTCGGAAGTCACGCAATCCAGTATGCCGGTGCCCGGTGCGGCACGACATGATGTGCGACCGGCCGGTCTGCTCAGTTCGTCGGTTCCGGCGGCACCATCGTCACCCCGAATTGGTCCTCGAGCCGCTGATTGAACTGATCTTCACACCGGGCGATCGCCGCCTGGTCACCCCCGGCGCGGGTGGTGCAGTCGAGGAAATCCTGACCTCCGGAATCCTGCCAGATCCCCCAGAAGAGCACGCCGAACACGGCGGCCGCGATCATCGCACCGGCCCCGAGGATCAAGGCGATCACCGCCATGACCCCGCCCCCCGCGGTACCACGGCGCGCCTTCACCGTCGCGATCACGCCGAGGACCACGGCGATGAGCCCGAAGAAAATTCCGCCGAAAACGGTGCAGAAACTCAGGACCGCCAGAATCGCGAACACCAGGGCGGCGATCGCCATCCCCTTGGTCTTCGGCGATTCCTGCCAGTACTGGGGCGTACCGCCGGGTCCCGGATACGGGTCCGGCGGGGGGTAGCCCGCCGGTGGTGGGTAGGTCATAGATTTCCTCCTCAGCTGAGCCGGTCACGATCATCGGCGGTACCGCACGAGCGCGACCGCGGAGTCCATCCGACCATTGTCGACGGTCGCCGCCGTCCGGGTCGAATCCGCGCCCGGAGCGTAGGCCGCACTACACAGGACGCGCATGTCCGGAGCGTCTGCGGAAGTCGGCAGGGAACGCATGGCCGGAGCGAACGCGGAAGTACGCACGAAGACCGCGGCCGGAGCGAACGCGGAGGTACCCACAAAGCGCGTGGCCGGAGCGAACGCGGTGGAGCTCACTGCCGGAGTGCACGCGGTGGCAGGTCTAGGCGGCGCCGAGCCGGGCGTGCATCTCCCAGATCAGCACTTCGGCGGGTTCGGGCGCGGTCAGCCGCTGCCCGCCGGAATGGGTGAGGCGCACCGCGTCGCCGGTGTCGAGCCGGCCCACCCCTTCCATCTCGACCGCGCCGCGCGCAACGAAAACATGAACGTAGGGCGCGTCGGGCAGGTCCACGCTCGGCTCCGCATCCGGAGCCAGTCTCGCCACGTGCAGTGCCGAATGGCTGCTGTTGATGGCGATCGCGGCACGATCGCGATACCGCGGCAAGCCGGACGCCACAGTCACCAGCCCACCCGCGGCCAGTTCGGCGTCGATCTCGAGTTGCTGGTAGCCGGGCTCGATACCCGGTTCGTCCGGCAGCACCCACATCTGCACGAAATGCACCGGATCCGCGTGTTCGGACCGGCCGGAATCGACGCGCCAGGAATCGTTCTTCTCCGAATGCCGGATGCCCGTACCGGCGCTCATCCGCTGCGCGAGACCCGGGTAGATGACGCCGCTGTGCCCCAGCGAGTCCTGATGTACCAGCGACCCCTCCAGCACCCAGGTCACGATCTCCATATCCCGGTGCGGATGGGTGTCGAAGCCCTGACCGGGCAGGACGATATCGTCGTTGTTCACCAGCAGCAGACCGTGATGGGTGTTCTCGGGGTCGTAGTGCTCGCCGAAGGAGAACGAGTGTTTGGAATCGAGCCAGGATATCCGCGTCTTCATCCGGTCGCCCCCACGATGGACCTCGATATGCGGGGTCGGCGGTGTGGACATCACACGCCTCCTTTCCGGCTCGGGCACAATTACCATCTTCGCAGGGAGTACCCCGATACCCCACTTCGTCGATTGTCCGCCCTCGGCATTTTACGCGAGCGACCTCGGGGTGAACGGCTGGTGAGCAACGGCGGGCGGTAATAGCGGTACGGCACATACGCGTCGAAAATGGATATATCGGATCGGGAGGTGAAGGATGCGCCCCGAAGCACTCGCGCGGATAGAGCAGCGGCTGCGTGCCGGTGCGCGGCGTGACGGCGTCACCGATCTGGTAGTCGGTGTCGCGGTATTCCGTGCCGGAAAGCTGCTGGTGGTGCGCCGGGTGCCGGGCGCGGATCTCGGCGGAATGTACGAACTACCGGGTGGGGGAGTAGAGGCCGGGGAAACGCTGATCGAGAGCGCGGTCCGCGAACTCTTCGAGGAGACGGGGCTGGTGGCCCGGTGTATCACCGAATTCCTCGGCTGGTTCGACTACGCGACCCGCACCAAACCCAAGGTGCGCAAGTTCAGTTTCCTGGCCGACGCCGAGCCCGGTGCGATAACCCTGGAACCCGACGAACACGACGCCTACGCCTGGATCGACGCCGACGCGCTGGGCACCCTGCCGATGGCCCCGGATATGCGTGAGGCAGTCGATCTGCTGATCACCGAGGAGCGCGGACCGGCCGGAATACGTTCGGGCCCGCCGAACAGGTAGCGTCGCGGCCGTGTCCAGCGCTACGCCCGAACCTTGCACGCCGGACCAGGTGACCGGGACGGGCGGGCGCAAACACAGCCTGGGAGCGGTGCGAGCCGCGATACGGGCGAGTCCCGGCGCCGTCCGGTTGACACTGGTGCGGTTCACCAGTCAGTTCGGGGACGGGATGTTCCAGGCGGCGTTGTCGGGCGCGATCCTGTTCAACCCGGAACGCGAAACCGACCCGCTGGCCGTCGCGGCCGGTTTCGCTGTTCTGCTGCTGCCGTATTCGGTGATCGGACCCTACGCGGGCGCCCTGCTGGATCGCTGGGACCGCCGGCTGGTGCTGCTGTTCGCCAACATCATGCGGGGGATATTGATCGCGGCCGTGGCGCTGGGACTGCTGGCCGGCGTCGGCGCGAACCCGCTGCTGCTGTTGGCCCTGGCAGTGGTCGGGATCAGCCGATTCACCGCGGCCGGCGTGTCGGCGGCGCTACCCCGGGTGCTGGCCCAGCGCTGGCTGGTGCCCGCCAACTCGGTGCTGGCGACGGCGGGCTCGGCCTGCGCGGCGGTGGGCGCGGCCGCGGCGGTGGCCCTTATCGGCCTGGTCGGCGCGGGTGACACCGGCTCGGCGGTGGCGGTCGCGGTGAGCGCGGCCGGATCGGTCGCGGGGGTGGTGCTCGCCGCCGGATTCCGGCCCCGGACGCTCGGTCCCGAGTCGACGGCCGGCCAGGCGGTGGGTGCGTTCCATGCGGTGCTCACCGGTCTGGTGGTCGGGGCGCGTGCCGTGCGGCAGTCGGCCGACGTATCCACCGCGATGATCGGGATCGGCACCCACCGAATCGTTTTCGGTGCCAATACGTTGATCATGGTGCTGGTGCTGCGGGAATCGCCGTCCGGTGGAACCACCGTCGAGGGCGGCCTCATCGGCTTCGGGGTCGCTATTACCGCCACCGCCGCCGGTATGCTCGTCGCCGCCCTGCTGACTCCGTTCCTGATCCCACGGCTCGGCCGGCCACGCACGGTCCTGCTCGGACTGTCCTGCGCGATCGCCGTACAACTCGCGCTGGTCCTGCCCACCGCGCTGGCCGACTCTCCGGACGCCACCCACCGCGCCCACCAACTGCTGCTCGCCGGCGCATTTCTGTTCGGCCTGGCCGGTCAGACGATCAAGCTCACCGGCGATGCGGCCATGCAGATCGATATCGCCGACGATCGGCGCGGCCAGGTGTTCGCTCTGCAGGACACGGTGTTCAATATCGCGTTCGTCCTGGCTGTCGCGCTGACCGCGGTGGTCGTCCCGGCGGACGGGCGGTCGGTCGCGGTGGTGCTGGCCGGTGCCGGCTGCTACGCGGCCGGCATCGTCGCGCTGCTGGCGAACAACCGCAGGTCGAGGGGACGATCCCGAGCCAGTCGGATATAAGAAACGGGCGCACCTCCATGAGGTGCGCCCGCTCCGATATTCGATGACGGTCAGGGCTGGCCCGTCGCGACGGCGGTCAGCGCGTCGATGAAGGGCTGGCCGCCCTGGATGGAGCCGCCGACCAGCGCTCCGGCGATCGTGCCGAGGGGGCCGGTGACGATGCTGAAGATACCGAGCCCGAGCAGCGAGCCGACGAAGCCGCCGATCACACCGCCCGCGATCAGGCCCACGATATTTTGATTGGCCTGATCCAGGAACCGGTCGAAGGAGCTGATGTTCTTCAGCTCGGCGATATCGGCAGGGCTGACTTCCGGTGTCAGCGTGAGGCTCTGGCCGTTGTCGGCGATCTGGTGCCCGACCGGAATCGAGCGGCCCGCGACCTCGAAGGTCAGCGGAACCTCGGTGATCTCCGCGCCGTCGGCGGCGATCAGGGTGACGGTGGTGCCGTTGTCGGTGAGCGTGAAGGTCCCTGCCTCGACCGTCGTGGTCACCGCACGCGCATCGCCGGAGAGCGTGCTCTGGTATTCGATCCCCTGCTGCTGCCCGGCCGTCGTCACACCTTCGGTCGCGGTCGCGGGCGCTGCGTTCGCGGATCCGGCGGTGATACCGACGGCGGCGACAGCCATGAAAGCGACAGCACTGAACTTTCCGAATTTCATATCTTTTCGATCCTCCCCAAGAATCCGGCAGCCCTGTGTTGGGCCGGCCGCGGCCAGACAGTACTACGGCGGTGCACCGATCACGCAAGTCCGATCAGAACCGCGAGAAACATTGCCGGGGAACGGATCACCATTCCTGCGTCACAAAATTTGCCGTGGAATTACCCGGCACTCGACACGTCCGGTTCCACGGATCCCGATCAGCGGGACTGCGCAGCTGAATTGATCGGTGGCACCAAAAATTACCGGTATTCGAGTAATTGCCAGTAGGTTTCGCTCGGTCGTTCGTACGCTCGAAAAACTCCGGCTGCGGACCTCGGATATTCCGCATCGGCCGATACCGGTTCCCTATCGTGCCCGGGTTTTTCTGTGAAAAGGATCACCGCCACGAGAGCGATCAAGGACCCGGCCGGTCGAGGTCTGTCGTGCGGACTCATCTGCGGGGACAATGGAGCGCGGCGGAAGGAGGTCCGGTGGGACTCGATCTGAACAGCGACCTCGGCGAGGGGTTCGGGGCGTGGAGTATGGGGGACGACGCCGCCATGCTGGATATCGTCACCAGCGCGAATATCGCCTGCGGGTTCCATGCCGGCGACCCCGCGATCATGCGGCGTACCTGTTCACTCGCGGTGGAGAAAGGCGTCCGGATCGGGGCGCATATCGGATACCGCGACCTGGCGGGCTTCGGGCGGCGGGCACTGGCCGTCGCTCCCGCGGAACTGCGTGACGAAACGCTGTACCAGCTCGGCGCCCTGGACGGATTCGCCCGGGCGGCGGGGGATCGGGTGCGGTATGTGAAACCGCACGGAGCGCTCTACCATGCCGCGGCCGCCCAGCCCGCCCTGGCCGATGCCGTTCTCGCCGCGATGCGTGAATACGATCCGGCGCTCGCGCTACTCGGGCCCGCAGGCACCCACCTGCAGGAATCGGCCGCGCTCACGGGTATCCGATACGTGAGCGAGGGCTTCGCCGACCGCGCCTACACCGCGACCGGCGGACTGGCCCCGCGCGATACCCCGGGCGCGGTCCTGGATTCCGATACGGCGCTCGCCCAAGCGGTGACACTGGCCGAAACCGGCACCGCCCGGATCGCGGGTGGCACGGTCACGGTGTCGCCGGACAGTATCTGCGTGCACGGCGACACCCCGGACGCGGTCCGGATGGCTCAGCGGATCCGAACCGCACTCGAGGATGCGGGGATCGCGGTAGCGTCGTTCACCTGATCGAGCTGGAACGGGGTGAGCGATCTGTCACGGCCTCCAGAACGTCCGGAAGCGGTGCCGGTGCGCCCGGCCGGCGACCGCGCGCTGCTGCTCGTCCCGCGCCCGGACCGGGTCGCTGCCCTGGCCGCGGAGCTGGCCGTACGGTCACTGCCCGGTGTCGTCGATCTGCTTTCCGCGGCGGAAACCGTTCTGGTGACCCTGGATTCGCCCGCAAGCGCGCATCGATTACGCCCGGCACTGGAGCGGCTGGTCGGTTCCGTGAACGAAGGCGATTCGGGCAATGTTTCCCGTGGAACATCGACGCACCCGGCCGAGCCGGTGCGGATTCCGGTCCACTATGACGGGCCCGACCTCGGCGAAGTCGCCAGCGCGCTCGGTATCAGCCCGGAAGAGGTCGTCGCGGCGCATACCGGCACGGTGTGGCATTGCGCCTTCGTCGGGTTCGCGCCGGGCTTCGGTTACCTGCAATCCCCGGACGGACGATTGACCGTCGCGCGGCGCCCGGCGGCGCGGACCCGGATTCCGGCCGGCGCCGTCGCCCTGGCCGGCGGCTATTCCGCGGTCTACCCGCGGGAAACGCCCGGAGGCTGGCAACTCATCGGACGTACCGAGCTGACCATGTGGGACACCGAACGTGATCCGCCCGCCCTGATCCGAGCCGGGTGGCCCGTCCGGTTCGTCGACGCGGAGACCGGCACATGATCGTGATCGAGGAGTCCGGCCCGCTGGCGACCGTTCAGGATCTGGGTCGTCCGGGCTGGTTCGATTCGGGGGTCGGGCCGGCCGGAGCCGCCGATCGGGGCGCACTACGGCTGGCGAATCGGCTGGTCGGGAACCCGGAGGACTACGCCGGCATCGAGGTGCTGCTCGGCGGGCTGGCGCTCCGTGCGGAGGACACCGTGCTGGTGGCGGTCACCGGGGCGCCCGCACCCGCGACCGTCGACGGCACTCCGGTCGGCCATGCCGGCGTGATCTGCCTCGCCGCGGGTCAGCGGCTGCGGCTGGGTTTCACCCGCACCGGGTTGCGCAGTTATCTCGGGATACGCGGCGGTGTCGATATCGCGCCGGTACTGGGGTCACGCAGCTACGACACGCTCTCCGGCATCGGACCCGCACCGTTGCGGGCCGGAACGGAGATCCTTGCGGGCCCGCCGCCACCGGACTGGCCGAATATCGATCAGGCCCCGCAACGCCGGCCGCCCGCACCGCTGGAGATCCGCGCCCTCCTCGGGCCACGTGATGACTGGTTCACCGACCCTGCCGCCCTGTTCGCCGGGCACTGGACGGTCAGCCAGGACATCGACCGCGTCGGCGCCCGCCTGGACCGCACCGACGGTCCACCGCTGCGGCGCACCACCTCGGCGGAGTTGCCGACCGAGGGAGTCGCACTCGGATCGGTGCAGGTACCGCCCAGTGGGCAGCCGGTGGTTTTTCTCGCCGACCATCCGATCACCGGGGGTTATCCGGTCGTCGCGGTGGTCCTGGACGCCGATGTCGACCTGATGGCACAGGCCCGGCCCGGCGAACGGATACGGTTCCGCCGCGCCCGGACGGCCTGACCCGGTACGGGTCAGGCCGTCGGTGTCAGGCGGGCATGCATGAGATACACGTTGTAGGAATCCCATTCCGAAAGCGTGAAATACAGGTCCTGCGCGGTGGACCACGGATGAATGAAGCCGCCGTATGCCTTGGGGTAGTCGCTGGTGGATACGAGCGTGACCGGCTCGGTCCAGGTGCCCTGCGGTTCGGTAGCCGTACGCAGCACGATCGCGCCTCTGGCGGAATCCAGATAGCTCATCTGCCACTGCCCGGACTCGTCGTCGAAACGCACCGAGAGTTCACTGGCCATACCCGGCACCAGTGGCGTGGCCATATTCTCGGCTGCCGGCGCCCAGTTACCGTTCACCCAGTACTGGTAGGCGGATTTGTTCAACACGTCGGCCTTCGGCACTCTGGCCAGCCCGATCACACCGATCCGGCCGTTGGGGGTACCGAACATGTACACGTGGTCACCGTGCGGCACCATCGCCGCCACCTGGAACCGGCCCAGCCCGAACAGGTTCTCCCATTTGGCGTGCTGATCCTTGACCCAGGTACTGCCGTTGTCGTCGGAGTAGGCGATTCCGCCGTAGTTCGTCCACCACAGGCCCGGTATCTTGCTCCAGCGGTTCACCGACATATAGCTCATGTACTGGCGGTCGCCCAGGGCGAAACCCGAGGTCGGGATGGTCGTCGTCTCCCAGTTCCTGAGCTTCCGGCTACCCAGCAGCTCGGCGGCGTGGCAGCGGCTGTCCTGGACCATGGTGTCCAGGGTCAGGCCGTCGTACAGGTTTCGGTCGGTGCTGTAGGCGAGCACATTGCTGCGCCAGTCCTCGTCGTCACCGCCGGCACCGCCCGGCGTCCAGCCTTTGCCGAAAGTATCGCCGAACACCACGGCAACCTCGCCGGGTTTCGTCTCCCACATCAGCCCGAGATCGGTGCCGTCGACCTGCCAGCGCATATCGGTGCGGTTCGGCGAGCCGGGGCCGGTCACCTGCTCGACCAACCGCACCGACTCCACCTGGGGCACGGCGACCGGCGCGGCCACAGGACCGGGTTCGGCCGGATGCACAACCGGCGGGGGCGCCGGTTGTGGTGGCTCACCCGGTCCCCCCGGAATCGGGATCGGAATGGGCTCGATCTCCGGTTTCAACTGTATTTTCGGCAGTTTCACCGGGTCCCCGGAACCCGAGCCGCTACCCGAACTGCTGCCGGCGGCCGAACCACTGCCCGATCCACTCGCCGGGGCATCCGGCGCCTCGGACTCGCCGTCCTCCGGGGCCTCCGGTTTCGAGGTCTCCGGTTTCGGGGTATCGCGAATATCGGGGCACGGATTGCGGCACGGATCCGCAGGTAGCGGGTCCGCGACGATCCGGGTGTTGTCGTGCGGGGGATCGGGAACCGGTACCGGGGTGAGCTGCGGCACCGGGATCGGTATATCGATCTGGGGCGGTACCTGCACGAGCGGCGGTGGCGGCGCCGACGGATCGGGCGCACGATCGAGCGGGTCGAACCCCACCTCACCACAGCTGTTCACCGGCAGCGGAGCCCACGGATGCGGCGCCGCCTGCGCGGGCGCCGGTACCGCGACCGACCCGATGAACAACACCCCTAAGACCATGACAACCCCGGCAGGTACCCCGTCACTGCCCACCGCCCCGCGACGCCGAAAGCGGCGCAGATCGACAACGCGGCGGAACGATATGGAGGAGCGGAGCAACGGAGGTGAAGAACTCAGAACGCACAGCGGATCCCGGTCATACATCCTTCGGCTGGTCACCTACCTTTGTTCGGGGCCGTCTCGGTTCTGGAGCGACGGAGCGGGGGAGCGAAGCGGAGGAGTGAAGAACCGAGACCGAGGGGGCCCCGAACCCGCGCCGCCGGAGGCGGCGCCGAAAATGCTGTCTCCTGTCGAGTCCTATTGTCGCAGTGAACCTACCCGAACCGGACAGCCGCGGCGCGGATTGATCATCGGGACGCACCGGTAACCCCCGGCGCCCGGTACATCAGAATCATCCGGCCGGCAGGCCGGCAAGGTGACGCTGCCGACTACCGGTAGTTCCGGGCGGGTCGGGCCAGTACTCTCGGGGTTGATCATGACGGCGTATCCCGATCCCCGATCGGCCTTCCCGTTCTCTCCTCTGTGGGCGGTCGACCTCGGCAAACGACTGTTCGAGCAGTCTTGGCTGGAGCAGTGGATCACCTATACCACCGCCTGGGTGGAGCCGGTGGCCGATCTCGGCGCCGGTACCGTCACGGCACTCCTGCCCGACACCCTGCTCACCGTCCTCAGCGAAGGCATCCTGAGCCGGTTCGGTGGGCAGCGGATCAGCGCGACCCTGCTCGGCCATCAACTGACCGGCACCCTCGACCTGCTGAAAGTGCGGCGCCGCGGCGCCCATTTCCAGACCAAGGCGGTGCTGCGGGAGTTGAACTGGGACGACCGGTCCATCCGGGAGGTCACTGTTGTCTCCCATGAGGTCCGCCTCGTACCGGGCGTGCCGACCCGGGTCCGCGCCAACCGGGTGGATGTCGATGGCACCGTCGCCTTGGAAACCGTCCTCGGCTGGCTCGCATCGCGGCAGCTCGAGTGGGAATTATCGGTGACCGAACAGGGCCTCGTGCGCGCGGTCCATCGGCGTCGCCGGATCAGCGCGGAACTGGACGCATCGATCGCCGACGACATCCTGCGACTCGATGTACAGCGCGCCAACTGGCTCGGGATGCCCGTACCCCGGCGCTGGCGGACGCTGCGCCCCGTCGAGATACCGGAACTGCCCCGCGGCGCCCGGATCAGGCACGCCGTCCGCGACGGTGACCTGGTCCGGTTCCGGATCGAACTGTCCCCGGTCCGGGGGTCGTTCGATCTGGCGCAAATCCGCTCGGCCATCGTCGCCGGCACCACACTGATCGTGTTCTGACCGGGCGGTTCACTGCTGGTCCTGCCACCACTCCCGCAGGGCCGTGACGGCCTCGTCATGGGTCAGCGGACCACGATCCAGGCGCAGTTCCTTCAAATAGCGCCACGCGCGGCCGACCTCCGGGCCGGGCGGCAGCCCCAGCAACTCCATGATCGCGTTACCGTCCAGGTCCGGGCGGACCCGCGCGAGATCTTCTTGTTCCTGCAGCCGCTCGATCCGCGTCTCGAGATCGTCATAGGTGGCGCGCAACGCGGCGGCACGGCGCTTGTTGCGGGTGGTGCAGTCGGCGCGCACCAGTTTGTGCAGCCGGGGCAACAACTCGTCGGCATCGGTGACATAGCGCCGCACCGCCGAATCGGTCCACTGCCCTTTCCCGTAACCGTGGAACCGCAGATGCAGGAACACCAGCCGCGCCACATCCTCGGTGAACTGCTTCGGATACTTCAGCGCCCGCATCCGTTTGCGCACCATTTTCGCGCCCACGACCTCGTGGTGGTGGAAACTGACACCGCCGCCGGGTTCGTTGCGTTTGGTGTCCGGTTTGCCGATGTCGTGCAGTAGCGCCGCCCAGCGCAGTACCAGGTCCGGGTCGCCTTCTTCCTGGTCGATCGCCTGTTCCAGCACGGTCAGCGAATGCCAATAGACATCCTTGTGCTGGTGGTGCTCGTCGATTTCCAGCTTCATCGCCGGCACCTCCGGCAGCACCCGCTGCGCCAGACCTGTTTCGCACATCATGTTGATGCCGTCGATCGGGTAGGCGCCGCCGATCAGCTTGTCGAGTTCGGTGCGGACGCGTTCCGCGGTGATCCGATCGATCTCCGGCGCCATCTCGGTGATCGCGGCCCGCACCCGCGGATGCGCGTCGAAGCCGAGCTGGGAAACGAACCGCGCCGCGCGCAACATCCGCAGCGGATCATCGTTGAAGGAGTCTTCGGGAGCGGCCGGTGTATCCAGCAGACCCGCCAGCAACGCCTCCATCCCGTTCAACGGGTCGACGAATTCCAGCGCACCATCCGCGGCGATCTTCACCGCCATCGCATTGACGGTGAAATCGCGGCGAACGAGATCACCTTCCAAACTGTCCCCGAAACTGACCTGCGGATTCCGCGAAACCCGGTCGTAGGTGTCACTCCGGAATGTGGTGATCTCCAGCTGCTGACCGCCCTTGGCCGCACTGACGGTGCCGAACGCCAGCCCACCGGTATCCCACAACTGATCCGCCCACCCGTTCAAGATTTGCTGCACCAGTTCGGGCCTGGCGTCGGTAGTGAAATCCAGATCGGTACCGAGCCGCCCCAGAATCGCATCCCGCACACTGCCCCCGACCAGGTACAGGTGGAAACCACGGGCAGCGAACATTTCCCCGAGCGGGGTCAGAACATCGGAAAGCCGGCCCAGTGTAACCGCCGCCGCGGCGAGCAAACGGGTACGGCGATCCAGCACAGCGTCGTCGGACTCGGTCGAAACCACAGCAGAAGCTTATGGGCGCGCCACCGACGCGCCGGGTTCGGCCCTCCCGGCGGCAGCTGGGTCGAACGCCCAGCCGGAGTTGCCGGTCGATACCGGAGATTCGGCCCGCCCCGGCACTCCCGCCTGCAGTGCCGAGTCCAGGGAGGTCAGGGAGGTCCCTGAGACCCGACCGAAACGTACCCAGCGGCGGTGCCGAGTTCAGCGAGGCCCTTGGAGGTTTTGGCCCGGCCCTGATTTCAGTCCTCGAAGCGCATGCGGCGCAGCCGCGAGTCCCGAGGGCTGAAATCAGGGCCCACGGGGGGCCGAAACCAGCGCACCGGAGGCGCGCCGAAAAACACAGCGACGCTCCTCTAGTATTGCGTAGTGTCTCCGGCCGATCGCGCGAACAGTCGACGCCGCCAGCCCCGGCGCCGTGGTTCGGCCGGTGGTGCGGCGAAACCGCGTATGCGTACCGTGCGGGAGACCTCGGCCGGGGGGCTGGTCGTCGATGGTTTGGATGGGCCACCGGAGGGGCGTTGTGCGGCATTGATCGGGCGGACCGATCGGCGTGGGCGGCTGTTGTGGTCGCTGCCCAAAGGGCATATCGAAGAAGGGGAGACCTCGGAGCAGACCGCTATTCGGGAGGTCGCCGAGGAAACCGGTATTCAGGGCGTGGTGGTCGCCGAATTGGGGAATATCGATTACTGGTTCGTCACCGAGGGGCGGCGGGTACACAAAACAGTGCACCATTTTCTGCTGCGTTCGGTCGGTGGTGAACTATCCGACGCGGACGTGGAGGTCACCCAGGTCGACTGGGTGCCGTTGACCGAATTGAACTCCAGGCTGGCCTACGCCGACGAACGCAGGCTGGCCGAGGTGGCGAACCGCCTGATCGACCGGATGGAGACCGGCAAACGATGACGCGTGGACCGAGTCGGATCGTGCTCGTGATCCTGACCATCCTCGTTGCGGTGACGGCGCTGTCCGCGCTGCCCGCTTCCGTCGCACCTGCCCAGCCGACGGGGTCCGCGGAGGACGCCGCCGCCCCGCAGTTCCTGAAGTTGTCCCTGGATTCGGTGAGCCCGGACACGGTGACCCCCACCAGCGAACCGATGCTGACGGTGACCGGGACGGTCACCAATATCGGCGATCGCGGGGTGGACGCTGTCACCGTCCGGGTGCAGCGGTCGCGGGCGGTGGCCGACCCCAGCGAGCTGCGCACCACCTTGAAGCTGGACCAGGTCAACTACGACTACCCCACACCGTTCCAGGACATCGCGCCGCGGCTGGAGCCCGGTCAGCGGCAGCAGTTCACGCTGTCGGTGCCGCTGCGGGACGGCTCGGGGGAATCCCTGAACATCACCGAACCCGGTGTGTATCCGCTGTTGCTCAATGTCAACGGCACCCCGGACTACGGTGGCCAGGCACGTTTGGACGATGCCCGGTTCCTGCTGCCGGTGCTCGGTCTGCCCGCGGCCGCGGACGGTAGCGCCCCGCCGCTGCCCGCCCCGGCGAATCCGCCGGTGTCGGCGACGCTGCTGTGGCCATTGGCCGACCGGCCGCGCATGGTGGCCGGTCAGACCGGTGAGCTGGACCGGACGCCCGAGCTGACCGATGACGAACTCGCCGCCTCGCTGAGCCGCGGCGGACGGCTGGACGAGCTGGTCGGAGCGCTGGAATCGGTGTTCGGTGACGACCGCGGCGCCGATGGTCCGGCTTCGGCCGTATGCCTGGCCGTGGACCCCGACCTCCTGCTCACGGTGCAGGCGATGACCAGTGATTACCGGGTGCTGGCCAGTCCGTCGGATCCGGACGGTGCGACGCGGCCGGGTACCGGTACCGAGGCCGCGAAACTCTGGCTGGACCGGTTGCGCAACCTGGCGTCCTCCATGTGCACGGTGGCGCTGCCGTTCGCCCAGGTCGATATCGCGGCGCTGGCGGCGGCCAATGATCCGGCGCTCACTACTCGAGCGCTCGAGGCGCCCGCATCGATCGTCGATTCGATCCTGAACACGCGGTCGGTGCGCGGTGTCAGCCTGCCCGATGCAGGCAGTCTGGACCCGGCGGCGGCGCAACTGCTGAAGTCGCAGGGGTTCGGTACCACGGTGCTCGCGAGTAGCGCGGTCGCACCGGAAGGCGGGGTCGGCGATCCGAATGCCGCGGTGCCCGATCTGGTCCGGTTGCCGGGGGTTGCCACGCCTCCGCCCGCACCGGCTCCCGCCCCGGACGACGTGGAGGAGCAGGAGGCGGTACCGGCAGGGGAACCGGCGCCGGCCGAGGGACAGCCGGCACCCACGGCACCGGTGCAGCCGAACCAGGCGGGCAGTGGGAGCGCCTCGACGGGCGACCCGGCGTTGCGCGTGGCACCGTTCGATATCTGGCCGGCGGCCGCGCTCGCCGGTATCGGCTCCAATCCGCCGACACCGGCCTTCGTGCCCGAACCGGCCCGCTACCCGGTGACCAACGATTCGCGCAGTGCCCGGCTGCAGGACGCGCTGGGCGCCGTGTCGTGGCAGGCGCTGCACCCGGATCCCGGCCGGCCACGCTCGCAGCTGATCATGCCGCCGCAGCAGTGGGGCGCCAACCGGGACGAGGCCGTCGCGCTGTTGCGCCAGATCGAGCTGCTGGTGGAGAACAAACTGGTCGATCCCCGGCCCTTCGACGACCTGGTCGGCCAGGCGCCGGATCCCGCGCCCTATCAGCTGGCTCCGCTCGCGGAGGCCGCCATGGAGGCGGTACCCACGCATTTCGCGCCGCCCGCGCGCGACCAGTCACATCGGATCACTGAGCTGCTGCAGGCCATGGTGGAAGTTCCCGACACCCAGCCGACCCCGCACGCCTATCTGGATCCGCTGCGCGACGATCTGGTGCGCGCGCTCTCGCTGTCCGATCGCCGTGGCGGGCCGACCGCGCAGGCCGAGGTTTTCGCGCAGCGCCGCATCGAGAAAGCGACCGCGGCGCTCGACGAGATCTACCGGTCGGTGACGGTGCTGCCGCCGGGCGGGGTATACACGCTGGCCTCGGAGTCGAGCCCATTGCTGCTGGTGGCGCGCAACGATCTGCCGATCTCGATGCGCATCCGGTTCCGGATCGACGCGCCCCCGGAAACCAAGATCACCGATATCGGCGAGCAGCTGCTCCCGCCCCGGGGCACCCGATCGTTCCAGATTCCGACCGAGGTGAGCGACAGCCGCAACCTCGTGGTCCCGATATCGCTGAGCACGCCCGAAGGGGTACCGCTCGGCCATGCCACCTCGATCTCGGTGCGGTCGAACGCCTACGGCCAGATCCTGGCGATCATTACCGCGTGCGCGGCCGCCTTGCTCTTCCTGCTCGCCGGGCGCCGGCTGTGGCGGCGTTTCCACGGCGAGCACGATCCGGCCGACAAGGGGGTCGATCCAGGGGTCCGGCGGCGCGTCATCCGGCTGGGCCGGGCGCGGCGCCGGGAAACCGCCCGGGCCGAACCCCAGCTCAGTGACGAAGCGCAGCGCACCGGCCACCGGGAGCGGGTGTAACCCGCCGCCGCCCCCGGACCACGCCGCCGGGCGGATCGGCCGCCGGGCGACCAGGAGGGTGACCCGCGGTCGCGACCCGTGGAAGATGGAGGGATGCGCGCACCGGCTGTCCGGGTCCGTCCCGGCACCGGTGCGCGGTCGGATACGTCGGGCCGCACCTGCCGTACGGTTCGTTGCGCGCGGCGGATCGGACGAAGTGTTCGACGCGACACAGGTGACAACCGGCAAGCGGGGGTCCGGGCGATACAGGAGGCATGATGAGCGACGATGAATCCTCCGCTCATCGGCAGCAGCCCGGTCGACAGCCCGACGGTCCACGAGGCCGGCGGGCCCCTCGCGCACCGTGGGAGCGGGTGCCTCCCGGATCGGAGCCGGATATGAGCGGCCGGCCACCCGATACCGATCGGGGCCGCGAACCGTTCGGGGAGCCGCCGCCCCAGTTGCGCCGGCCCGACCGGCCGGCCGATCCACCGCCGCGGCCGGCGCCGCCCGATCAGCGATCCGGTCCTCGCCCGGGTCCGCATCCGGGCGAGGACCGGTACGGCGCGAACCGTCCGCGGCATCCCGAACCGGACGCCCGTAGCGCGGGACCCGCACGGCCCGCGAACCCGGCCCCCGGCCCCCGGCCCGGGATGCGTCCGGCAAACCCGCAATCCGGCGCCCGGCCCGCGAATCCACCTTCCGGCGCCCGGCCCGCGGTACGTCCCGCTGATCCGCCATCCGGCGCGCGTCCCGCAGTTCCCCCGGAACAGCGTTCGTCGCCGCCATCTGCACCCGGACCCGGCGCGCCCGCGAACCCGCCGTCCGGCGCCCGCCCGGCCGTGCCGCCCGCACGACCCGCGGCTTTCCGTCCCGCGGTGCCGCCCGCCGGTCGGCAGCAGCCGGGCAGGCCCAACCGTCCGCAACCGGCACACGGCGCGGAACAGCCCGGGCCCGCACATCCGGACCCGGCGGCGCCTCCGCTCCGATCCCGTCCCGAGCGCGGCACCCCCGCTGGAGGGCCCCCCTCCGAACCTTTCCCTGCGCAGCGCATGCGCCCGATTCAGCAGAATCAGCCGCCCGGCCGGCCACCCGGACCCACCGACCGGCAGAACCCGCCGCCCGCGCACGGCCGGCCCCCGGGCGCACCGGGACCACAGCGTCAGCCGAGCCGGCAAGCACCGCTCCCGGACCGGCCGCCACGACAGCAGCCGCCACCGGACCGTCAGGCACCGCCGTCGCAGCCGTTGCGCCGGGTACCTCCCGCTCCGGAACCGCAGCGCGCCGCTCCCGTGCGGATTCCAGCGGTCGCCGGTCGCAATCGGCCGCACACCGGGCCGATGAGCGCGGTCGCCGTGGACGAACGGCCCGCGGTCGCACCGGACAAACCCGATAACAGTCAGGCCAGGCTGCTCAAGGACTCCGGCTCGATCGCGATCGCCACCCTGATCAGCCGGGTAACCGGTTTCGGCAAACAGCTCCTCCTGCTGGCCGTACTCGGACCCGCCATCGCCAGTTCGTTCACCTCGGCGAGCCTGATTCCGAATATGATCGCCGAGCTGGTGCTGGGCGCCGTGCTGACCGCGATCGTGGTTCCCACGCTGGTCCGGGCCGAACAGGAGGACCCCGACCAGGGCGCGGCATTCATCCGGCGGCTCGTCACCGCGGCTTCCGTCATTCTCGGGACAGCAGCGATCTTGGCGACAGCGGCCGCCCCGGTCCTGGCCACCCATGTTTTCGTCTCCGCGGACGGCAAGGTCAACACCGCGCTCACCACGGCCCTGACCTTCCTGCTGGTCCCCGCCGTCCTGTTCTACGGGCTGTCCGCCCTGTTCACCGCCATCCTGAACACCAGGGGAGCGTTCAAACCCGGCGCATGGGCGCCGGTGCTGAACAACGTGGTGGTGCTGGTCGTCCTCGGCCTCTACGCGCTGACGCCCGGGGAGATCACGCTGGACCCGGTCCGGATGAGCGATCCGAAACTGCTGGTGCTCGGCTGCGGTGTCACGCTGGGCGTGATCGTGCAGGCCCTCAGCTTGCTGCCCGCGATCCGCCGCCAGGGGATCGATCTGCGCCCGCTGTGGGGCCTGGACAATCGGCTCAGGCAGTTCGGCACGATGGCCGCGGCCATCATTCTCTACGTCCTGATCAGTCAGATCGGCGGCATTTTCGCGAACAACATCTCCTCGCACGCCGACGAGGCCGGTCCCGCGATCTATCAGAACGCGTGGCTGCTGCTGCAGCTGCCCTACGGGGTCATCGGCGTCACCCTGCTCACCGCGATCATGCCGCGGCTCAGCCGCAATGCCGCCAACGACGACACCCCCGCGGTGGTCGACGACCTCTCCGCGGCCACCCGGCTGACCATGATCGCGCTGATTCCGATCGTCACGTTCCTCACGGTGGCGGGCCCGCAGGTCGGCGATGCGCTGTTCGGGTACGCGAAGTTCGCCGACGATGCCTCCCGGCTCGGTACTGCGGTCAGCTTCTCGGCCTTCACGCTGATCCCGTACTCCCTGGTGCTGATCCATCTGCGGGTGTTCTACGCGCGGGAACAGGCCTGGACACCCACCTGGATCATCCTGGGAATCACCACCGTCAAGATCCTGTTCTCGGCGCTGGCCCCGTTCATCGCCGACAGCAGCGAACAGGTCGTGATCGTGCTCGGGGTCGCCACCGGACTCGGCTTCACCACCGGCGCGGTGATCGGCGGCTACCTGCTGCACCGCAGTCTGGGCGATCTGCGCATGGCCAATGTGGGACGAACGGTCAGCCGGGTGCTGCTCGCGTCGCTGGCCGGTGGCGCCGTCATGCTCATCGCCGACCGCGTCATGGGCCTCGACCGGCTGACCGAATCACTCGGCGGTCCGGGATCCTTCATCCGGGTCGGCATCACCGCCGTCGTGATGTTCGCGGTGGCGTTCGGGCTGATGCGTCTGGCCGGGATTCCCGAGGTAGTCGCCATCACGGTGGCGATCTCGCGGCGTCTGGGCATCACCCCGCCGGCACCGCCGCTCGACCTCGGCGAACCCGCCGAAGACGAGCACACCACCCGTATCTTGCGCCGGCACGACCAGTACCTCGCGTACTCCGGCTTCGACTCGGCCATGGATGCGCAGAGCACAATGGTGCTGCCGGTGATCCGGCCGGACTCGGTTGATCGCACCGGGACCGGTCAGTTCCCGTACCCTGTTCGGCAGACCGGCACAAGTGGCAGATCCGCCCAGTTTGCGGCATACCAGGGCGAAGGAGGTCCGAGGGTGAGCGACGACGCGGTGGGCGAGGACCCAGCCGCCGATTCTTCCGCGAATCCGGCGAGGGGCCGCCTGTCCACCGATGTTCCCCCGGAGCGGTCGGAGCCGGGCGACCCGCGCACCCAGCGTGCGGACACCGGAACCGCCGAATCCACACACCTGCCCGAGCAGGCGCCGGGCGGCGGATCAGGACGCGATGATACCGGCCCGGAGCCGGCCGAGGCCGACGATCACCTGTCCGAGGAGTATGTCCACCGGACCGGCGCCACAGTATCGGCGACCGACCCGGTCTACGACACCGGAATGATCGCGGTACCGCCGATGACGCAGGCCGGCCGCGTGCAGCGCGGACCCAAGCTCATCCCCGGTGCCTCCGTCGCCGGTGGACGCTACCGGCTGCTCGCCGACCACGGCGGTGCACGCGGCCTGAAGTTCTGGCAGGCGCTCGATATCAAACTCGACCGGGAAGTCGCGCTGACCTTCGTCGATGCCGATCAGAAAGCGGCGAGCGACTCCGGGCAGGACGGCCCGCAGGCCATTCTTTCCCGCACGCTGCGGCTGGGCCGGATCAATTCACCGGGCCTGGCCCGCGTGCTGGATGTGGTACGCGGTAGTTCCGGCGGCATCGTGGTGGCCGAATGGACCCCCGGGCGTTCGCTGCGCGAAATGGCCGAGACCGTACCGTCGCCGATCGGGGCCGCCCGCGCCATCCGGGTCCTCGCCTCGGCCACCGAAATGGCGCACCGTAGCGGTGGTGCGCTGTCGATCGACCATCCGGACCGGATCCGCATCAGCGCATCCGGTGACGCCGTCCTGGCGTTCCCCGGCACGCTCGGCGACGCCGACCCGCAGAGCGATGTGCGGGGTCTGGGCGCCATGCTGTACGCGCTGATCACCGCTCGGTGGCCGCTGCGCACGGTCGGCGTCAGTGGTAGCGCCGTCACGGTCGGTGGTCTGTACCCGGCCGATTTCGGTGCCGACGGCACGCCGGTCGAGCCGCGCCAGATCCGCCCCGAGGTTCCCTTCGAAATCTCCGCGGTGGCAGTGCGCTCGCTGGAACCGAACAAGGGGGTCCGCACCGCGGCGACCATCCAGCACGTGCTGGAACAGGCCTCGGTGGTCGACCAGAAGACCGATTTCATCCCGGTTCTGCGGTTGGGTCAGCGGGGTCCGGCACCGGCCGACGAATCATTGGCCGATCCGGACCTGCTCGCCGCCGAACGCGAGAAATCGCAGCGCATGATGTGGATCATGGTGGCGCTGGGCATCCTGACCGCGCTCGTGGTCGGGATCGTCATCTGGTGGCTGGTGAGCGTGTTCGCCCCGGGCGATTCCAGCGAACCGCTCAACGAACAGCGGGTGATCGGTCTCACGACCAGCCGCGCGCCGGAAGCGTCGGAGCCGTCGGCGGCACCGTCCACGACCGCCGCCGCTGCCGACGGCGTCCCGGTGCCCATCGCCGGAATGACGGTGCTCTCGCCGGAGGGCACCCCGGACGATCCGGGCGGCGCGGCCGCGGCGATGGACGGCGACCCGGCCACCTCCTGGAGCACCGATCAGTACTTCCAGCAGTTCCCGGCTCTGAAGAAGGGTGTCGGCCTGCTGGCAACCCTGCCCAGCCCGACGACACTGACCAAGGTCACGATCACCTCGTCGACCCCGGGAACGTCGGTGGAGATCCGGACCTCACCCACGGAAACGCCCACCCTCGATCAGACTCAGCTGGTCGGCACCGCGGTCCTCGGCGACGGCGTGACCGAGGTGCCGGTGCAGACCGATCAGGCGGCCCGATACGTTCTGGTCTGGGTTACCGGACTGGGGAATTCGGGCGCGCAGTTCCAGAGTTCGATCGCCGAGCTGGGCTTCGAAGCGAAGCCCTGACCTGCTTCTTCCCACCTGCTACGCCATATCCGACCCGCCCGAATCCGGTTGCCGCCGAATGGTTGCCGGGATATGATCACGATCCGCGCTCTCGGTAGGGGGCCGGTGGGATCAGGGGTACGGTCCCGCTCGCTGATGAACACGCAGTAATCGCCACTAGCCGGCTATCGGTCGCCGTTGCTGTCGTGAGCGGTTGTCCAAGGGGTTGGCTATTGTCGTCCGAATTGAATGCGGGGGTTCGCGGGGGGACGATGCCGTCCCCGGAATCGGGGGCGCGAGGGTCCGGATTCGATGCCGTATCGGATACAGAATTGCTGCGTGCGCATGCGGCCGGCACACCACATGCCTTCGCCGAGCTGATCCGCCGGCATAACGAGCATCTGTGGCAGACGGCGGCCCGCGTCTGCTATTCGCCCGAGGACGCGGCGGATTCGCTGCAGGAAGCGCTGTTGTCGGCTCATCGCAATGCCGGGGCCTTCCGCGCCGAATCGGGGGTGCGCACCTGGCTGCACCGGATCGTGGTCAACGCCTGCCTGGACCGGATACGCCGCAATCGAGCGCAGCGTGCCATTGTGCTCCCGCCCGAAATCTGGCCCGAAATCTCGGATCACTCCGATGAATACGGCCGGATAGATGTGTCGATCGTGCTCGAGCGCGCACTCTTCCGGTTGCCGCCGGATCAGCGGGCGGCGGTCGTCGCCGTGGACGTCGAGGGCTACAGCGTTGCCGATGCGGCCGACCTGCTCGGTGTCCCGGTGGGCACGATCAAGAGCAGATGCGCGCGGGCCCGGCAACGGTTGAAATCGGAACTGGATTCACTGCACGCGGAGGGGAACCAGATGTAGCTTCGGCGCGTCAGAACCAGTGACACATTTTCCCTCCCGAACGGTATGTACTCGGGGAGTACTCCCCACCGACCCCAGGAATCGATACCCGAGCCAGATGGACGCAGCAGCATTGGAGGTGCGAAGGTCATGAGCCCCGTTCCGCAACCTCCTTTCCCCGCGGAGTTGCTCGCCGATCTGCATGCCGGAAATATCGACCCCGAACTCAGCGCCCGGCTGTGGCCCGCCGTCCGGCAGGATCCCGACGCACGGCGCTACCTGGATTCGCTCGACTCGCTGCGCGTATCGCTCACCGGCCTGGCCGAATCGGACCGCGTGGTCCACCCGATACCGCACGACATCGCGACGCGGCTGGAGGCACTGGCCGAATCCCTCGGCGGCGAAGCGGCCGACGACAAGGCCGGCGGGGTGGAGGTCACCGAACCGCTGGGCGAGATCGGCGGGCTCGCTCACGCACAGTCCAACGCCGGAGCGCCGGTATTCACCGGCCGGGCTCCCGGCGGCGCAATTGCGCCCGTCCCTTCGTCGAGGCCCTACCCGGCGGAGCCCGTTTCGCTCGATGCCTACCGCCGGCGGCGCCGCGTCGCCGCCGCTGTCGCCGCCGCCGCGGTGATCCTGATCTGCGCGGGCGCCGCACTGTTCATCAGCGGCCGCCCCGATCGGGACACCACACCGACCGCCGCACCCGGCCCCACCGAAAGCATCGAACCCGGGGCCGAGCTCGATACAGCGGTGGCTCTACGCGCGCTGGGCCGCAATGATGTGCGCGGCCGGTTGGCCGATCCGGCCGCCCTCACCGCGTGTGTCCGGGCCGCCGGAATCGACCGCCCGGTACTCGGCTCCACCGAGATGCGCTTCCGTAATCACGACGACGCCGTGCTCATACTCGTCGGTGGCCGGGGTGACGCGCAGGTCACCGCACTCATCGTCGGCCCGGGGTGTGGCCCGGGAAACCCGGAATTACTGACGACCGCCGATATCGGCTGATGCGCCCGAGCCGATCCGGCCGCGGTCCCGCCGTGTACTCGAGTTCGCCCGGCCTTTTCGACACCGATGCCCCGGATACGACCGGCGGCAGCTGCGACCACATCGGGGAACAAAGGCCGTCTACCCTGTTGTTGACCGAAACGTCCCCGTTAGCTTTCTCCGGAAGGGCCCCATGAGCACGCCAGTTCGCGACCTGATCATCGTCGGCTCCGGACCGGCCGGTTACACCGCCGCCGTGTATGCCGCCCGCGCCGAACTAGAGCCGCTGGTGTTCGAGGGCACCCAGTTCGGTGGGGCATTGATGACCACCACCGAGGTCGAGAATTTTCCGGGTTTCCGCGACGGAATCATGGGCCCCGACCTGATGGAGCAGATGCGGGAGCAGGCCAAACGCTTCGGCGCCGAAATCCGTACCGAGGATGTCGACGCGATCGATCTGAGCGGTCCGGTGAAGAAGGTCACCGTGGGTGACGACGTCTACGAAGCGCATGCGGTGATCCTGGCCATGGGCTCGGCCGCCCGGTACCTGAACGTCCCCGGTGAACAAGAGCTGCTCGGCCGCGGTGTCAGCGCCTGCGCCACCTGCGACGGGTTCTTCTTCAAGGGGCAGGACATCGTGGTGGTCGGCGGTGGTGATTCGGCGATGGAGGAAGCGATCTTCCTCACCAAGTTCGCCGCGAGCGTCACCCTCGTGCACCGGCGTGACGAATTCCGCGCCTCGCGCATCATGCTCGAACGCGCCAAGAACAACGAGAAGATTCGCTTCCGCACCAACGCCGAAGTGGTCCAGGTCCACGGCGAGACGAGTGTCACCTCGCTGACGTTGCGGGACACCCGCACCGGCGAAACCGCCGAACTCGCCGCCACCGGGCTCTTCGTGGCCATCGGTCACGATCCGCGCAGCGAACTCGTCCGAGGTCAGATCGACCTGGACGCCGAAGGTTATGTGCTGGTGCGCGACCCGAGTGCCGAAACCACCGTGACCGGTGTCTTCGCCGCCGGCGACCTCGTCGATCACACCTATCAGCAGGCCATCACCGCTGCCGGCACGGGCTGCCGCGCGGCGATCGACGCCGAACGCTGGCTCGCCGAAAAGGGCGATATCACCAGCAATACACTGCCGCACGCCGACCAGCCGGTCGCGGTTTCGACCGCCAACTGAGCCCCCGGACACTCAGCGTCCGGAGATCAAGGAGAACAGCCATGTCCGAAAGCACCAACACGGTCACCGTCACCGACACCTCGTTCATCGACGACGTGCTGCAGAGCGAAAAGCCGGTGCTGGTCGATTTCTGGGCCACCTGGTGCGGACCGTGCAAAATGGTCGCCCCGGTACTGGAGGAGATCGCGGGCTCGCATGCGGAGAAACTCACCGTGGCCAAACTCGATATCGACGCCAATCCCAATACCGCCCGCGATTACCAGGTCATGAGCGTGCCGACTATGATCCTGTTTGCCGGTGGCAAGCCGGTGAAGCAGATCGTCGGAGCCAAGGGTAAGGCCGCACTCCTGCGGGAAATCGAAGACGTTATCTGACGTCTCGAATAGGCCATCCGGCGCCCGTCACACGGCGACGCGCCGTAGTATGCCCTGACCAAGATTGTCGAATTCCGGTCCGGGTCTGACAGAATCGACCACGCTCCGTCGTGCGAGGGTATATCCGTCGCATGAGTGGGTACCCGGGATTGACGGAAGGAAGGGCCCTCACGCATGCACCGACTTCGTCACGGCGACACCGGTCCAGCCGTAGCAGAGGTTCGGAGCACCCTGGCGAGTCTGGGGTTCCTGCAGTCGCACAACGGCGCGCGGACCAACGGCGCGGCGGAGTACTGGAAAGATACCGAAGCCACTTTCGACTATCAGCTCGATTCCGCGGTGCGTGCCTTCCAGCAGCACCGCGGGTTGCTGGTCGACGGTGTGGTCGGCCCGGCGACCTATCGGGCGCTGAAAGAAGCGTCATACCGCCTGGGGGCCCGCACGCTCATCTACCAGCTCTCCGCGCCGCTGTACGGCGACGATGTGGCGACCCTGCAACGCCGGCTCCAGGACCTCGGCTTCTATGTGCACCGGGTGGACGGTTTCTTCGGTCCGCACACACATGAGGGGCTGACCTCGTTCCAGCGCGAGATCGGCTTGGCGGCCGACGGCATCTGCGGCCCCGATACCCTGCGTTCGCTCGAGTTGCTCGGCGCGCGCGTCACCGGCGGAAATCCGCATCGGATCGCCGAGGAAGAAGTGGTCCATCGGGCGGGCCCGCAGCTCACCGGTAAACGGATCGTCATCGACCCCGGTTTGGGCGGCCCGGACCGCGGGCGTGCGGTTCCCACCGACTTCGGGGATGTGTACGAGCAGGAGGTCCTCTGGGACCTGGCCAGCCGGCTGGAGGGCCGGATGGCCGCCACCGGGATGGAAACGTTCCTGTCCCGTCCGTGGGGGAGCAACCCCACCGATGTGGAGCGCGCCGAAACATCCAACGCCTTCGACGCGGATCTGATGATCTCGCTGCGTTGTGCGTCGAACTCCAGTCCGATGGCCAATGGTGTCGCCGGGTTCTACTTCGGGAATTCGCACGGTTCGGTATCCATGATCGGCCAGGTGCTGGCCGGGTTCATCCAGCGTGAGGTGGTCGCCCGGACCTCACTGCAGGACTGCCGAACCCATCCGCGGACCTGGGACCTGCTGCGACTTACGAAGATGCCGACCGTTCAGGTGGACCTCGGTTACGTCACCAATCAGTACGACGCGTCGGTGCTGGCCGATCCGCGGATGCGTGATGTCATCGCCGAGGCGATTCTGATCTCGGTGAAGCGCCTCTACCTGCTGGGTCAGGACGATCAGCCCACCGGCACATACACTTTCGCCGAACTGCTCGCCGAGGAACTCGCCGCCGCGGACAGCGGATAAACGAGTTCCCCGGCCCCGGCCTCAGAGGGTGAGGATCCGGGTCGGCACGGTCATCGACGCGGCGGCCAGCAACTGATCGAGAGCGCGCTCGACATCCTCTTTCCAGCCGTGGTCGGTGTCGAGTTCCAACCGCAACCGCGGGAAACGGTGGTGCGGTGCGACCACTTCGAAGCCGACCTCCTGCAGGAAATCGGCGTCGATCATGCAATTCTCCGGGCTGCAGTCCAGTACCGATCGCCGGGCACCGCGTGCGGGGACCCCGATTCGTTCCATCAAGCGCATGGTCCCGGTCGGGCGATCGGAGAGAGCAGTGCTCCCGGAAGGGCTGCGGATCCCGAAAGCCTCCAAGGCGCGCACACCACGCCGGACCAGATCGGTGACCACCGCCTGCACCATCCGGTAGGCGATATCACCATCCAGATCGGGATACTCGGTGCCGAGGGTGGTGAGCAGGATGGCGTCGGGGCTCACCGGTGACGTGGGGAAGAGGCCGGAGCGTGGCACCACCCTGGGTGGTGCGTAGAGCGCACAACCGACGGTTTTCTCGTCGATCGTCGCGAGCTGTCCACACGAGCCCCATTCGAGCATCACCGTCGAGATCCAGGCTTCTTTTTCGAATACCGGATCGCTGAACCCGCAGGAGTCCGCCGCCACCGCCGGATCGATCTCCCAGAACACACAGCGGCGGGCATGCGCCGGTAGCCGGCTGATATTTTCCAGGGTTAGTCCTGTGACGCTGGTCGACACCGCTCTGCTCAGCCTCCAGCTATCCGATTCGTCTACGCTCACGCCGCATCAATGTTTTCTCGCCAGCAAGAATATGCGATCAAACGAAACCGCCTCATTTCGCGTCACTAGATCTCGGGTTCGAGCCTGCTTCGGATCACCAGCCCGCCGACCGGACGCTGTCACAGTGACGTTTCCGGCCAAGGGTGGACAACATGCGTAAAACAAGCCGAAATTTCAGTTGTTCAGCGAGGTTTGCAGCATCATCTCGACGATCCGTTCCAGATCGTCCACGGATCCGAACTCGACCACAATTTTGCCCTTCCGCTTCCCAAGACTCACCGAAACCTGCGTATCGAATGACGATGACAGGCGATCGGCGACATCCTGCAACCCGGGGGAGTGGATGGGTGGCCGCCGCGGCGCAGGCGGCTTGGCCGGCTCCTGCTCCCGGTTCGCCAGCTTCACCGCTTCCTCGGTGGAACGCACCGACAGCCCCTCGGCAACGATCCGAGCCGCCAGCACCTCCTGAGCGTCGGCGCCTCCCTCCAGACCGAGCAGCGCCCGGGCGTGCCCGGCGGACAGCACCCCGGCCGCGACCCGGCGCTGCACCGGAATCGGGAGTTTCAGCAGCCGGATCATATTGGTCACCACCGGCCGGGAACGTCCGAGCCGAGCCGCCAACTCCTCCTGGGTGACCCCGAACTCCTCCAGCAACTGCTGATAGGCAGCCGCCTCCTCGAGCGGATTGAGCTGCACGCGATGGATGTTCTCCAGCAGCGCATCGCGCAACATCGCATCGTCATTGGTCTCGCGGACGATTGCCGGAATCGCCTCCAGCCCCGCCTCCTGGCAGGCACGCCAGCGCCGCTCACCCATGATGAGCTGATAGCGGTCCGCGCCGCGCTCCAATTCCCGCACCACGATCGGCTGCATCAAGCCGAACTCGCGAATCGAGTGGACCAGCTCGGCCAGCGCCTCGTCGTCGAAATACTGGCGCGGCTGCTTCGGATTGGGCTCGATCTTGCCGGGGGCGATCTCCCGGTACACCGCGTCACCGGCCGAGGCAAGATCGACGACCGCTTCGGGCTCGGGAACCTGATGCAGGTACGTGGACGCGGGCCGCGGTCCCGGGTCGAGGCCGATCACCGCATTGGCCGCCTCGGTTCCCAAACCGCTCGCCACCGGAGCCGGTCCGGTGGGGATCAATGCCGCCAGACCGCGTCCCAGCCCACCCTTTTTCGACTGACTCACCGGCCTACCCTTTCCACTCCCCGTATCCACAGCCATACCCGATCCACTCACTGGGCGCCGTCCGCCAGCGCGGCCTGCTTGGCAGCTCCGCGCGCGGCGATCTCTCGGCCCGCATCCAGATAACTCAGGGCGCCGCGGGATCCCGGATCATAATCGAGAACCGTCATACCGTAGCCGGGCGCCTCGGACACCTTCACACTGCGCGGAATCACCGAGCGGAGTACGACATCACCGAAGTGGCTACGCACCTCTTCGGCGACCTGGTCGGCCAGCTTGGTGCGCCCGTCGTACATGGTGAGAACCACGGTCGACACATGCAGTTCCGGGTTCAGGTGGGACTGCACGAGCCCGATGTTCCGGATCAACTGCCCCACGCCTTCGAGTGCGTAGTACTCGCACTGGATCGGGATCAGCACCTCCCGGGCCGCGACCATCGCATTGATCGTGAGCAGTCCGAGCGAGGGCGGGCAGTCGATCATCACGTAGTCGATCCCGTAGCCCGCGATATTCGCTTCCTGGATGGCCCCTTTGAGCCGCGCCTCCCGCGCCACCATCGAGACCAGCTCGATCTCGGCGCCGGCGAGATCGATCGTCGCCGGGATGCACAGTAGATTGTCGCTGTGCGGACTCTGCTGAATGGCGTCCTGGACCTTGATCTCACCGAGCAGTAGTTCGTAGGTCGACGGCACGCCCGAGTGGTGTTCAACCCCGAGTGCGGTGCTGGCATTGCCCTGCGGATCCAGATCGATCACGAGCACCTTCATCCCCTGGTGTGCCAGGGCTGCTGCCAGATTCACCGTTGTTGTGGTCTTGCCGACCCCGCCCTTCTGGTTGGCGACGGTGATGATGCGTTGCTCATGAGGTTTGGGCACTGTCACCTTTCCTGGATGCATTAGCTGGCTAGCGCGGTGCGCCTCGGCGGCGATCGGCGTCTCGGTAGGGGAGATGTGCCCATACGGTGT
This sequence comes from Nocardia sp. NPDC051750, assembly GCF_044453135.1. Classification (NCBI taxonomy): domain Bacteria; kingdom Bacillati; phylum Actinomycetota; class Actinomycetes; order Mycobacteriales; family Nocardiaceae; genus Nocardia; species Nocardia sp. NPDC051750. The sequence goes on from NZ_JBITCK010000001.1 coordinate 819,347, forward strand.
ACTTCCGAATGCCTCCGGGCCGATATTGCTGCCATCCAGCATTCCCGGCACCCGCGATGTTTCCCGTGAAACATTCGCTGAACCGCTCGACATAGACCGCTCCTAACGAGAGAACTGCAAGATCACCTGGCCTGGCGGACGCCGGCGCCGTGTCGTCGAAACAAGCTGTGCAGGATCGAACAACGATCCACGACCGGAACCACACCCGTGCGGACGGGCGACTTCGCAACGCTGCACGGTCACGCGAAGTTACCTCCTCCGGCGCGGATGCTGAGCCGCCAGTCGATCGAACGGAGCTTCACCGTTGCAACACCAAGATCCCTCCGTGGCACCGATGCTCACGCCCGACGCTCAATAGCTTGCCAGCAGCGGGCCCGAGAAGAAAGCTGAATCGCTGCGACGCGCCCGCGACACGCGGAACTCGTCCGGTTTCACCACACAGAAACACATTCGAGCCCACCTCCGCCCCGAATCTCCAATGTTTCACGGGAAACATCAACATCGTTTCGACGCTCATCACCCCGCCCAGCGGTCGAGGGGCGCGGTTTCGGATCCGCTCGGACTC